>WQXY01000057.1 GCA_009781515.1 Oscillospiraceae bacterium | reverse complement strand
TATCTTGCAGACAAATCCTTTCTTCTTGGGTTCATCGTCGGCTTTTGGTTGCGGTTTCGGCTTTATGTTGTCAAAGTAGTATTGATATGTTACGCTCGGTTCTTTCGAGAGCACTTTTGTCTCTGTGATGTCCGCTATGAACAGGGTGTGTGTGTCGTAATCATATGTGCCGGTCACTTTTGCGGATATTACACAGTTTGTGTTATTTGGGAGGTAACGTATGCCATTGATTGTGCGATCAGTGTAAGCTGCTCCTGCAAATTTATCTGTGTCGCGCCCGCTTTGGAACCCGAACTGCTTGAAAATACCGAACGGAGCACTTGTGTCAAGAATTGAGACGTTAAACTCTCCTGTTTTTATAATCATGTCGTGTGTGAAGTTTGTTTTGCTGACCGCTATAGACAGCCGGAGAGGTGTTGCTGTTATTTGTATTGCTGTGTTTATAATACAGCCATTATCTTTTTCACCGTCTTTTGCCGTTAGTACAAACAGGCCATATGACAGTTTAAACATTGCTGCAGGGTCGATGTTTTCAGGGTTTATGGCGGTGGTAGCCGGGGTTGCTCCTGCGCCGGTTGCGGCGCCGGGAGTTGCTCCTGTGGTGCCGCTGTTTGCTCCAGGGGTGCCTGCTGCGGCGGTTGCGATAGTGGCTAGATTTGTCAGGTTTGATGCGATGGCGTTTGCGGCAGCTTCAAGCTGCTCAATTTGCTCCGCCTTAACGCCGGATTTTATACTGACTGCCTGCTCAAGAATGTTGATGTTTTTGCACTTTTCCATCTGCCCGCGCATTAAACCACCGCTGGTTGCTGCCCAGGAGCCGTTTTCGATAATCGCAACCGTACGGTTTTGAATATTATGTGCGACGAGGTCATTTATAAGCGCTTCCATGGAAACGAAAATTCCCGCATTATATGTGGTGGAAGCAAAAACAAGGTGGCTCCACTTAAATGCCGCGGCAATAATCTCAGACGCCGGGGTTACAGAAACATCGAACATTTCTGTTTTGATGCCTTTGTCTCTTAACATTCCCGCAAGAATTTCAGCGGCGTTTTCAGTATTGCCGTAAACCGAAGCGTATGCAATCATTACACCGTTTTCTTCCGGCTGATATGTGCTCCAGAGTACGTATTTTTCAATGATATCCGTCAGGTTTTCACGCCATACAAAACCGTGGAGAGGGCATATCATTTTGATTTCGAGTGATGACGCTTTTTTTAGCAATGCCTGCACCTGTGTGCCGTATTTACCGACAATGTTTGTATAATAACGGCGTGCTTCGTTCATGTAGTCTTTGTTGAAGTCCACTTCATCGGCGAAAATCGCGCCGTTTAGCGCTCCGAATGTTCCGAAACCGTCGGCGGAGAATAGGATTTTATCTGTTGAATCATATGTCACCATAACTTCCGGCCAGTGAACCATTGGTGCCATAACAAAATGCAATGTATGCCTGCCGGTGTTTAAGGTGTCGCCTTCTTTGACGATAATCGCGTCGGGTAGGTCGAGGTTGAAGAACTGTTTTATCATTGTTTGTATTTTGGCATTGCATACGATTTTTATGTTTGGATATCGGACTATCAGGTCTTCAATAGCAGCGGAGTGGTCAGGCTCCATGTGTTGAATTATAAGATAATCAAGCGCTCTTCCGTCGAGCGCGAACGCAACGTTTTCCAAGAACCTGTGATACACAGCTTTATCAACGGTGTCAAACAACACGGTTTTTTCGTCTGTCAGCAGGTACGAGTTGTATGAAACGCCTGTTGGTACCGAGTATACACCCTCAAACATCGCAAGACGCCGGTCATTAGCACCAACCCAAATGAGGTCATTAGTGATTTTCTTCGTAAAATGCATAAAACGCTCTCCTTTTATTTTTTTGTGTTCACACCCTGCGGTTGCCGCTTCCGTCGAAGTTTCTTCTGAGTGCTATTTCTGTAGAAATTATTGAGCCGAATATCATCACGGCGTGCGCTATAATGATAATAATTCCGACGGTGCGAATTGTAGTATCGTCGCTGTTCATTATGGCAAAAAGTGTTGCCAGAGAACCGACAAGTAAGACTGCTCCCGTAATCCACATGCATCTGCCTGCATAGGTATTCCCGAACTTCCATGTGTCGAGGTTCTTCATCGACATTGGTGTTCTGTAACCGAATATATAGTTGATTTTCTTCGGACCGGCAACGGAGAAATACAGTCCGAATCCTATCATTGTAGCTGACATTACACTGACTACGATTAGTATTATTCCCCAAGTTCCCATGGCTCTGCTCCTCCAAAGTTTTAATACAATATGTGTACCTGCACTTAGTGTAAAATAATCATGGGTATCACAATCAGAAAAAACTGTGTAATCTATCAGAAAAGTATAGAAAGAAGAAAATAGAAGAGACCAACCGGAGCGTAGCGTAGGGCGGTAGCAGCGGGTGCCGCTGCAAGCGGCAGAGCCGAACTGCACAAACAAGATAAAATCACAGCTTACCATTTGCCCCGCTTCGCGCCCCTTCCCCACCCGG
>WQXY01000056.1 GCA_009781515.1 Oscillospiraceae bacterium | reverse complement strand
CAAGCAGGCAGTTTAGACCGGTTTTTTCGCGTACCAAGGGCGACAAGACCCGTGTTAGCGAAAAAATTGGGATAAATTGCCTGTTGTGAGCTGCTTGCAAAAAAGGAGCAACAATAAAAATGACTTTATCAACTAAGCATCATAGAAACATTTATTGCGGGGAGCCTCGCAGTGCAGATATCGGACGCGAACTGTCGGTCTGCGGGTGGGTGCAGCGGCGGCGCGACTTAGGGCAGCTTATCTTTATAGATTTGCGCGACCGCACAGGTGTTCTTCAACTTGCTTTTGACGATAACACAAGCAGAGATATTTTCGACTTGGCTATGACTCTTCGCAGCGAATTTGTCATACATGCCTGCGGTACATTGCGTGAGCGTTCGTCAAAAAACTCCGACCTGCCTACGGGCGAAGTTGAGCTTGAGGTCACATCGCTAAGTTTACTTGCAAAATCCGAAACACCACCCTTTGAAATTGTAGAAGACACCGACGTTAATGATACGCTTCGCTTAAAATACCGTTACCTTGATTTGCGACGCCCCGATATGCAAAGATATCTCGCACTTCGTCACAGAGCGGTCAAAATTGCAAGAGACTTTTTCGACGAAAACGGCTTTTACGAGATAGAAACCCCCATGCTCACAAAATCCACACCCGAGGGTGCGCGCGATTACCTCGTTCCGAGCCGTGTTCACGAGGGCAAATTCTACGCGCTGCCTCAATCCCCGCAGCAATACAAGCAGCTTTTAATGCTTGCGGGTTTTGACAGATATATGCAAATCGTCCGTTGTTTCAGAGATGAAGATTTAAGAGCTGACCGCCAGCCCGAGTTTACTCAAATTGACCTTGAGATGTCCTTCGTTGACATTGAAGACGTTCTTGAAATAAACGAAAGATTTTTGCGGCGGTTATTTAAGGATACTGTTGGCGTTGATGTTAATCTGCCTATTGAGCGGCTAAATTATAAGGACGCTATGAACAGGTTTGGCTCGGATAAGCCGGACTTAAGGTTTGGACTCGAGCTTTGTGATATCAGCGATATTGTCAAAGATTGCAGCTTTAGGGTGTTTTCAGAGCCTGCATCTTCCGGCGGCAGTGTCAGAATGATATCTGTGCCGGGCGGCGGCACCATGCCACGCAAGCAGATTGACGCACTTGTTGAATTTGTTAAAACATACGGTGCAAAAGGGCTTGCATGGTCAAAGCTCGGCGAAGCATATCCAAACGGCGACGAAAGCTTTTCTTCATCATATGCCAAGTTTTTGACAGAAGAAGAAAATGCGGCGATTTTGGAGCGCGCCGACGCAAAGCCGAACGGTCTTATTCTTATTGTTGCCGACACCGATGATGACGTGGTGTTTGCAGCTTTGGGGGCACTTCGTATTGAGTGCGCCAAACGCATGAACCTGATACCGGAAAATGAGTTCAAATTTGTGTGGATTACCGAATTTCCTCTCTTTGAATACTCCGCAGAGGAAGACCGCTTTGTTGCCAAGCACCACCCGTTCACAGCACCAATGGGCGAGGACATAGAACTGCTTGAAACGGACAAAAAAAATTGCCGTGCCAAAGCATATGATATTGTTCTCAACGGCTCCGAGCTTGGCGGCGGCTCTATTCGTATAAATACCCCCGAGCTGCAGCAAAACATGTTTCGTGCTCTTGGGTTTACCGACGAGGACGCCACGGAGCGTTTTGGGCATTTAATCGAAGCGTTCAAATACGGTGCTCCTCCGCATGGCGGTATTGCATACGGACTTGACCGTATTGTCATGCATCTTGCAGGGCTTAGTTCCATTCGTGATGTTATTGCATTTCCAAAGGTGCAAAACGCATCAGAGCCTATGACAGGCTGCCCCGACATTGTCGATGACAAACAGTTACAGGAGCTGGGTATTGCCATATCTTAGTTGACAAACCCCCGTCCCCCTGTCATAATGCACTTTACATAGGGGTATAGCTCAGCTGGTAGAGCGGCGGTCTCCAAAACCGTAGGCCGAGGGTTCAAATCCTTCTGCCCCTGCCAAAAGAAAGAGCCGACAAGCGTTGATACAACAAGCTTGTGCGGTTCTTTTCTTATGCTTTCCCATATCTCTATTTTACGTTAAATTACTGCATTATTATTGACAATAGGGTATATATCGGTATAATAGGGTATAAATAGGGTATATGAAAGCGGGGTGAAGATAATGGAAAACGGTACAAAAAGACGGAGAAAAGGCGAGGGAACAATAATTGAATATGAATCAGGAAAATGGCTTGCAAGAATAAAACTTAACGGTAAACAGTTCTCTTTTTATGGTACGAGCGAAAAAGAAGCTGCAAAAAAGCTCACTAATTTTAAGAATAAGATTAGAGCAGGGCAAACGGATTATAAACGTATGCTTTATGAAGATTTCTTGGAATTTTGGCTGAGTACGAAAAGACAAAATATGAAGCCTAAATCCTATGACAGATTAGAGAGTACCGTTTATACAAACATAATAAACAAGGCTGACAGAAAGAGCGGATTAGGTTTTTATTATCTCGATAATCTTGAAGTTGAGATAATCCAAAAACTACTAACCGATAAATCAAAAACACTTGCATATAGTTCTGTTAAAAAGATATATGACGCTCTTAATGCAAGCTTGAAGTATGCACGGAGCATGGGGAAAATTACCTCAAATCCTGTTGATTT
>WQXY01000055.1 GCA_009781515.1 Oscillospiraceae bacterium | reverse complement strand
TAACAGGTTTTTTCAAGCTGATTTTATTGTTTGTGATGGTTAGGGTTACTTGTAACAACACTATTATTAGTGCGTAGGTGAGGCAATTTTGCCCCTGCGCGCTTTCTTTTTATGACCTTACTATGAAAAAGCCAGAGGAAAAGAAGTGAAAAAGAATCTAACAATCAATAGGATTATTGCACTGACAATGGTGTTTATATTTACTTTCGGCATGGGCGCCGGTGTTGTAGGTGCTTATGAAAACGAGTGTCAATATGAACATAACGGCTTATACGGATATATAGAAAGCTCTCCATGTGTTCATTCACACAATGATGATTGCGGATATTCCGAAGGAACACCTGAAGTTCCCTGCAACTGCGATATTGAGGATGATAACGACTTTGAGTGCACTTACATTCCTGCAGTAGAGTCAACACTCTGCTCCCACTCACACGACTATGATTGTGGCTACGCCGATGCCGTATCCTGCGACCACACACACAATGATGATTGCGATAGCATAGATGCTGTATCCTGTATGTATGTTTGCATTAATGATTGTTTTGTTAATGTACTTGCGCCCGCGATGGGTATGAATGTCGGTGTGACAAACAACAACACCGTTACCGTCAACGACGGCACTACAACGACAAACCACGCAGACCTCGTCGCCGCTTTTACATTCATCGGCACGACAGCCGGAACATTTACAATTACGCTCTATGCCGACCAAGAACTAGTCCGCCACCAAATTTCCGCACCTGTACAACATATAAGATTAATCAGTAATGACACAACCTCAAGCGGTGAACGGCAAATTCGCCTCTCCGAAAACAGCAGACTTTTTGTTGTCGGTGCTTCTAGCGACCCGGGTGCATTTAACAGACCAAGTTTGACACTCGACAAAAACATCACGCTCGTAGGGCGCACACAGGGTATAAACGGTGCAACGGAGCATAACACAAATAGCCTCATCCATGTGCAAAATGCCGGATTTATAATGCTCGATGGCTCAAAAATCATCGGAAACACAACTATCGGCGGAGGCGAAGGCACTAGCGTTAATACAATTCAACTCAGCAATAACTCAACTTTCATCATGGAAGGTGGTGAAATCACAGATAACGCAACAACAGTCCAAACCGCTTTGGCAACGGGTGGCTTGAATATATGGGCGCCCGGTTCGAGTGCGTCTATCCGTGGCGGGAGAATTATAGGAAACGCAGGTCTTAATACCGATATTCTAATCCAAGCAGGAAGAGCATTAACTCTTTCGGGAGATGCCGAAATCGGTGGCATCACAATAGGTGCGGTTAGTACCGCAAGCAGGGGTAATTTTACTGTAGAGGATAGTTTTGGTGGTAGCATAGACAGTATTAACTTGCGCGGAACCGACGCTAATATGGAAACTGTCATCGGTTATTGGAACAATCAACAAGTCATACAAGGCGATGGAGTTACTCCTGACCTAATTAACAGTATTACACTCGGGTACTTTGTTTCCTCAACATTGGATGCCGCTCAACCCATAGCCCTTACGCACTTCATAAACGCTGATGGTGTATTACGCGCCTTTACTTACACCATAACATATAACCTTGACGGCGGCACACAACAAGACGGGATATGGGGTGGTTATTCTGACGGAATGGAGCGGACTTTGCCGACCGCTCCAACAAAGACGGGTTACACGTTCGGCGGGTGGTTTGATAATGTAGGCTTGACAGGTTCAGCAGTAACATCAATTTCTGCGACTGATACAGGGAATAAGGAGTTTTGGGCGAAGTGGACAGTAAACACATACACGATAACGTACAATCTTGACGGCGGAACACAGCAAGCCGGAACGTGGGGTTCATATACTTTTGGCACAGCACTTGCTCTGCCGACTTCCCCGACAAAGACGGGTTACACGTTTGGTGGGTGGTTTGACAATGCAGGATTGACAGGTTCGGCGGTAACGACAATTTCTGCGACCGATACAGGGAATAAGGAGTTTTGGGCGAAATGGACACCAAACACCTACACGATAGCATATAACCTTGACGGCGGAACACAGCAAGCCGGAACGTGGAGTCTATATACTTTTGGCACGGCATTTGCTCTGCCGACTGCTCCAACAAAAGACGGATTTGTTTTCGATGGTTGGTATGACAATGTAGGACTGACAGGCTCAGCAGTAACGACAATTTCTGCGACTGATACAGGAAACAAAGAGTTTTGGGTGAAATGGAGAGCGTTGTCTAGTGCTGCGGATATTACGGCTATCGCAGGGCAGACGATTTCAACATGGGGCGGTGGCGATGGCTTAACAGCAGCAACACAAAAAACCGCATCAATTAACGTGGTAAATAATGTTACTGCTATAACTTCTGCTAATGTAACGGTATCTCAATACGCTACTGTTGTGGTTACAGATGGCACTCTATCAGTGGGTGAAAATACGGTTAAAATAGAAGTAACAGCAGAAAACGGAGCAAAACTATTTTATGAAGTAACAATAACACGTGAAGAGCCGCCAACACCACCATCAATGCAGCTGCCAATCATAGAACAAACAGACACATGGACAGGCAGTGGAAACGCTTTCGCTCGTATTGATGCAACTCCTAATGATTTCATACGATTGACACATAATAATGTTGTCGTAGACCCAAGCAATTATACTGTAACAGCTGGAAGTACAATAATCACCAAACATGAAGGCTTCTTGAAAACCCTTCCTGTTGGTACACATCTTTTCCGTGCAGAGTTTACAACAGGATTCGCAGAATATACTTTAGTAATAAACGCAACCAATGAAAACAACACACCGGGTAATAATAACATCAACCAATCTGGCTTACCAAAAACAGGGATAGACAGCAATATAATGCTTTTAATAAGCCTAATGATGTTGTCGGCAATGGGTGCTTTAATTTCCTTTGTAATGATAAAATATATTAAACGGCAAAAAACAAGGTAATTCGTTCATATTAAAATATAGTAGAGTAACTAAGGCTGTTCGTCATTTTGTGCCGAACAGCCTAGCTATATTATACTATTTTAGCGGTGTCAAGAGTCGAGATGAACGCCTGACGGCGCTCTTGACACGGAGAGATATTCTATGCGACGAGTGTTTTTAGTAAAATAGATGGATTGCAAATAAAAGCAGTCCATCTATTTTTTATAACTGCATTTTTTACGCTAGCGTAAAAACAAACGCAAACACTTCACCGATGAAAATGCATCGGGGAGAGTTCGCATTTGTTCCTAATGGCGGAAGAGGAGGGATTCGAACCCTCGGTAGGTTGCCCTACACAGCATTTCCAATGCTGCACCTTACGACCACTCGGACACTCTTCCAAATCAAACACGGTGACCATCATCGCTTCATATGAAGTACCGTATATGAAATATTATAATAATTTATCCAAAATGCAAAGTCAAGCCTAATCGCAAAGGTTTGCCCGACACCGCACGGCTCAAACCCTTACTTTATATTCAACACGGACTCTTTTTTTCTTGACATGGGGAGTGCTGAGTAATAAAATGCTTTGGATGAGATAGTGGAATATTTTGGGGAATTTCACGATTTTAAGAGCCTTTGTGCCTATAATATATACAATAATATAATTACCGTCGCACAAGGTTTCATCATAGGGCCACAAGCGCACCTTATTTAATAACAGCGCTTACGGTCCACACTATAATCTTTCCGATAAGGAGGTGTCTATATACGCAATGCCTGAATCAGTATTATTTTATGGAATTTCCGCGGCTGTTGCAGTCGTAGCCGCGATAGTTTTCTTCTTCCTCGGCATCGTCTACCGCAAAAAAGTATCAGAACGCGAGATTCAAAGCGCAGAGGAAAAAGCGAAAAGAATAATCAACGACTCAATCAAAGGTGCAGAAAACAAAAAGCGCGAAGCACTGCTCGAGGCTAAGGAAGAAATACACAGAAACCGCAGCGAGTACGAGCGCGAAGTCAAAGAACGCAGAACAGAAATCCAAAAACAAGAACGCAGACTCCAGCAAAAAGAGGAAATGCTGGATAAAAAGACCGAGATAATCGAGAGAAAGACAGAAGCGATAGAGAAAAGGCAAGCAGACCTTGAAAAAGCACATGAAGAGGTCAATGCGGTTAAGCGCAGCCAGTTCGAAATGCTTGAAAAAATCTCGGGTTACACGGTTGCGGAAGCAAAAGCATACCTCATAAAGAACCTCGAATCAGAGGTTACGCATGAGGCGGCAATGAAAATCAAAGAAATCGAAGAACGCCTTAAAGAAGAAGCCGACAATATGGCGAGGGAGCAAATCTCACTCGCTATTCAGCGTTGCGCCGCAGACCATGTCGCCGAAGCAACCGTCTC
>WQXY01000054.1 GCA_009781515.1 Oscillospiraceae bacterium | reverse complement strand
CCATTAAATTCTAAAACAAAACCACATTTTTCCAAGACAGAACAGGATGCAGGATTTTCAAGCAGACAAATACCTTCTATTTTTTCTATACCCAATCGGGTCATTATTGCCGGTAAAAACGCTTGCACAGCTTCTGTAGCATATCCATTCCCTGTGTGCTCTTTAGCTATGTGATATCCTATTTCCCAATCATCTTCTTCAGTCGGAATCGCTTGTACATATCCGATATTACTACCGTTTTTTAACAATATCGGATAAACGAAAGGACCTGTTTCCTTATCATAACAATCTATAAGAAACAGAACTGTTTCGCGTGCTTCATCTACAGTTTCAAACACTTCATCAGGCACAAAACGACGAATGTCATCATCCAGTGAGTTTTTATGTACGCTTTCAATCATACTTTCGTCAAACTCAGTTATATATAACCGCTCGGTTTCAATAAAAAATCTCTCCATTAAACTAACTATCCTTAAATTATTTTAAATAGATAATGACTATTAAGCAACTATTCCCCTCCTTGGAGGGGTGCCCGAAGGGCGGGGTAGTCGCATTACATCGTTTAGGTTTGCTAATATATCCTTTGCTACTATATATCAGATAATATGACTAATCAAAGAGCTGATATACTCGATTTCAATAGCTTTTCACCCATGTAATATTTCATACACACTTTATAGCCGATTCTTTCATACATACCGATTATTGAAGTATATGTATAGCTGAGCCATGATGTTTTTAATCCTGAATCTTTCAGGTAACCCGTGCCAAGTTTGACGAGATTTGTTCCCAAGCCTTTGTTTCTGTGATTCGGCGATGTAACGAGGCAGCCTAAGAATCCGACGCTTTTCTTTTCAGATTCGATACCTGCCATGATTGCTGCAAGAATCTCGCCGTTACTTTCGGCAACAAAAACAGGATTTTTAGCTCCGGGTTTATATATTCCGTCGTTTTTATAATGAACGGCAAACCCGCATGCACCTTCACTGCAGCACCGGACTATTCCTTCAATATCATCTTTTTGTGCAAAGCGATACAAATTTCCGTCGATTATATTGCCGGGTTTATTTTGCTTACACGTAAAATCACAGAGCGGCATGCTCAGATCAAAACAACCTTCTTCTCCCCATGAATGAATATATCCGTACTTTTCAAAAAACACATGTGCATTTCTGTTCATTGGCACACCGGGCATGATGTAACTGTCACCGGCACCGAGCGTCACCTTATTATATCCTTTTGCTCTTATATAGTTTTCAGACTCCTTCAATAATGATATTCCTGTTCCATGTCCTTGAAATTGAGAATCAACAAGAAGCAAATATATCGTATTTTTATTGATAACAGAAACACCGGTCAGTCTATCTTTCTCCCTGCGATAAATAAAATGATTATCAGCATCGGAGAGAACATCCCCAACCGAATGTTCACCTATTAAGATTTCCGGAAGTTCTCTTTGGAACAATGCAATAATTTCTTGTTTTGCAATCATCAGTTTATTATTCACCCGAACACCTCTGCTGCCGCTACAACACGCAGCACCTCTTCATCTATTATATCACGTCCATAAGCGTCAAAGAACCTTTGACGGTATTTGTCTGTTTTCAAGTTGAACCACAATGTCCATGCTCCCCAAAACAAATCAACATGCCGGTCGCCGACACCGGCGTTATCAAGGTCGATATACCCGCTGAATTGCCAATCATTGAAAATTACATTCGGTAGACAGTAATCGCCGTGTAAGAGTGTATCTGTTTTCAATAAGTCACTGTGATTTTCCACTACCGCCCACGCTTCGTTTGCACTTGAATAACCGAAACTGTCGGGAAAATGGCTCTTGTCATAATTGTCCGAGCGTTTGTTAAACTCCACACTTTTAATATACTGCTCCGTGTGGTTTAGAACGGGACAATCTTTATAATCCAATCCGTGAAGACAAGCAAGATGTTCACCGAGAGTTTCGGCAAGCCGATCCGGTTGTTCGAGGTATTTTTCCGCTGTACAGTCATCACCGTGGATTTTTCTTGTAAGCAGCCAATCACGTTCATCGGAAATAAAAGAACACACTTCCGCCGACAATCCCTTACAGTGAAAATACTGTGTCATTGCCGCTTCGCGTGCAAGTGACCCTTTCGGTGCGGATTTCAAGAAAAAGCCCTGCTCTTTGTCTATGAAAACGACCTTTGCTTCCTGCGAACAACTGCTGTCATACAGATCCGCGCCGGATATAACATTATGCAGTTCAGCGGGGTATTCCTGTAATTTTGGTTGTATATGAGTTAGGGTCATTATCGATTTCTCCCCTATGCGATTACTTATCTACCTTTTTGCGATGAATGTATACATCTTTTCCGTAGCTGCCGATGTAATGTATTTCTTCCCACCCTCGTGATGTGAGCTGTGCACACGGCTTCATATCATGCTCACTATCACCCGGACAGTTAAGCAGCCAACCACCGTTTTTACATACTCTTGTTATTTCGTTAATTTCATTATCCCATTCATCACCAAGCACATGACCCGACATTACTATATCAAAAGTATCATCAGGAAAAGGCAGCTTGGTAACCAACCCGTCGAGTATGCGAATGTTCTTAATGTCTTCTTTTTCGACTTTATCTCGCATAAACTCGCGGAGCGTTCCAACCGGTTCACTTGCATAAACCCATTTTGCAATATCTGCAACAGCAAAGGTCAAGCGCCCGCTGCCTGCTCCCACATCAAGAACTGTTTTGTCTGAAAAGTCCGCTAAGTCAAACAGTCGCTCTTCACTCCACCCTTTTATATAATCGCATTTAGCTGACATATGTTCGGGCGTAGTGTGAATTACGAAATCCTCAACACTTTGCAGCGTGAAAATTTCGGCATTTCTGATTTCATCTTCATCGGTAACAGCGGGAGCGTCTTTGCATAGCTCGGTAATAAGCTCAGCGCTCTCAGGGGAGCGACGAGCTAAATACCATTTTACAACAGGATTTGCATTAAGTGCGATACCCATATTTGTTTTCCACAGTTTTTTGTCGCTAAACCAACCGCATGAACCCATCATCAGACGGATTTGAAAACGCTCTAAAAGCAGAAAACTAGCGAATGAATAATCATTCGGGTTTATCCAATTAAAAGACATATAAACCTCCAATTTATTTTACATTGCATACTTCGCACACTATACCATAGCAGACAGGCATTGTCACTGATAAAGGAGTGCATAGCAATGTATCAATCTTTCTTGTATTATGTTACTATATTAAAAGATTGAAAAAACACAATTATACAGGGACATAAAGGATGATTTTATGAAGATTGCTTTTTTTGACACAAAACCGTATGACAAAACGTGGACCGTACCTTTATCCGCACAGTACGGATATGAAATCAAATTTTTCGAACACAAACTCAACGTTGATACCGCAGCGCTTACAAAAGGTTATGATGTAGTCTGTGCATTCGTAAACGATACGCTGAGCAGCGATGTTATTGATATTTTATACAACATGGGTGTTAAGCTAATTGCTATGCGTTGCGCAGGATACAACAATGTTGATTTTAAGTCTGCATATAATAAAATTAACGTTGTGCGTGTTCCGAGTTACTCACCCCACTCGGTTGCCGAGCATGCCGCTGCATTGATGCTTTCATTAAACCGTAAAATTCATCGTGCTTACGGTCGGACACGTGATAACAACTTTAGCATCAATGGTTTAATGGGTATTGACCTAAATGGAAAAACCGCCGGAATTGTCGGAACAGGTAAAATCGGGCAGGTTTTCCTCGGCATTTGCAAAGGGTTTGGTATGAAAACCATTGCTTATGACCCATATCCCGTTGACAATCCGGATTTTGAATATGTTTCTCTTAATAATTTATTTGAATTATCTGACATTATTTCCCTGCATTGTCCGCTTACTCCCGAAACAAAGCATTTGGTTAATGCAGATAGATTAGCAAGGATGAAGCCTGAAGCACTTTTGATTAATACATCACGCGGTGCATTGGTAAATACGCATGCTCTTATTGAAGCATTGCGAGCAAGTAAAATCGGGGGTGCGGGTCTTGATGTTTACGAAGAAGAGGAAGAATATTTCTTTGAGGATTTTTCAAATGAAGTGCTGATAGATGACGACCTCGCAAGGCTTCTCAGTTTTCCAAATGTTTTAATAACATCACATCAGGGATTTTTTACGAGGGAGGCAATGCAGGAAATTGCTGCCGTTACAATGAAAAATATACATGCGTTTGAAAATGGCGAAACACTCGAAAACGAAGTTTGTTACAGGTGCGGCACTGCATGTGTAAAAAAAGAAGGTCACAAACGTTGCTTTTAGCAGTTAAAATGCCACGGCGCTCACTGACAGACTGATAGTAAATATAATTTAATAATAACTACATGTTATTTTACGACATGTAGTTATTACTTATGATTACGAATTATTTGCTTTGCTTTTTCTTTGATTTTTTCGCGTAGTGATGCAGGGTGAATAACCTCTATATACTCACCATACGCCAAGATAGTTCCATACAGCCATTCATCTTCCGGAAGTGTTACGATAATTTTATAGCTGCCGTCCGATAGTTTTACTGTATTGCGTTCACTCCACTCATCAAGCACCCTATATGCCATTTCCTTGTCTATCTTCAACACAACTTCGATAAACTGCTTTTGATTTTCGTCAGGTTCCGGTTCGGGCAATATTGAAAGCAGATTTCGGGTTTCAAAAATTTCGTTTGTTATTTGCAGCTCTCTTATGCGTGTCAGCTTAAAAAGCCTCATGTTCTGCCGCGTCAGGCAAAACCCTTTTATATACCAACTTTTTGATTTGAACCATAATTGAATGGGTTCTATGCGTCTTTGTGTCATTTCACCGGAAGCTCCATAGTATTCAAACTCAATAATCCGATGTTCAAGAATTGCAGTCTTCAAGTCGTAGAAGATACCTGCATTGGAATAGCTCCAATCCGAAAAATCCACCTCCAACCAGTTCGTCACCGATTTGCTGAACACTGCTGATAGCTTTTGCAAGGCATGGTCAGAGTCGACTGTTCCCATGTTTGTAAGCCCTTGAAGTGCAGAGAGAATTTCGTTTTGCTCCTTATCACTGAGGATTGATTTGCTCAGCACAAACTCGGGCAGCAAATTGATACCGCCACCTTTTCCTTTCTCTGTGTACACCGGAATTCCCGCAAGGCTAAGGGTGTCAATATCGCGGTATATAGTACGCGGAGAAACAGAAAAACGCTCCGCAAACTGCTTTGCGGTTACGCTTTTCTGATTTAACAAAACATATACAATTTCAAGTAATCTGTTTATTTGCATTGTATTATGCACTTGCCCATTTTCTGCATTGCTCTATTCTTGCGCCATTGTCGGCATGTTCATCACCGCTGTATGACATTTTATTAAGATCCTCACACGGGAAATCGGAACATAGCCCGCAATGTTCCAGCCCTTTAGCCTCACAGCAGGTTTTTACATCACATTCACCCCAAAAAGGTTTATCCATT
>WQXY01000053.1 GCA_009781515.1 Oscillospiraceae bacterium | reverse complement strand
TGTTGCTCCTTTTTTGCAAGCAGCTCACAACAGGCAATTTATCCCAATTTTTTCGCTAACACGGGTCTTGTCGCCCTTGGTACGCGAAAAAACCGGTCTAAACTGCCTGCTTGTGAGCTATCACATAAACTGTGACACGTAGTATATCATCTGTTGACGAACATATCAACAAAAGGCTATAATACTTTTTGAGGTGATGTTTATGGCAGAGGAAGCAAAAATGACAGGGCGCGACCAAGCTCTTATAGGAATTTTGGAGCGGCTTG
Source organism: Oscillospiraceae bacterium (assembly GCA_009781515.1). GTDB lineage: Bacteria > Bacillota > Clostridia > Oscillospirales > Oscillospiraceae > WRMH01. Next base: position 5,564 of record WQXY01000053.1, on the reverse strand, counting down.
CCGCTGAAATGCAAGATCAAGACGACATGCTTGAAGACCTGCTCAAGCGTACAGATGCGCTCTCTAAAGCAACAGGTGCGGCGCAGAGTAATGACCCCGCCCGTGATTACCGTTCCGATATGCTCAGCCTTGTTAATGAACAAGATAGAATAAATAAAAATATTGATGACCTTGAAAAGGTTGTTAAAACAGCGGCATATGCACTTGATGTCACCAACCAAAAACTCATCGGGCTGGATGAGCGGCTTGGCGTGCACGAAAAGGTTTCAAACGAATATTATGCACAGGCACAAAAGCAGCCCGCAATTTTTCAAGAGGCTCTTGATAATTCGTCCCGAAATTTTGCAAAGCTGCATGCGGAAACAGAAAAACGTTTGGGCGAAATGTATAGCGAAACGACGCGGCAGTTGGATAAATTCCAACATGAAACCACACGTCGTTTGTTACTGCTTGATAGTATTGTGACTTCGCTTCAAACCCTGCTTATCCGCACCGAGCCGCCCGTGAAAAAACCGTCTTGGATATCGCGTATGTTCAAAAGGATTGGTACGTTCTTCCGCTTTAGATTGCCGTTTAAGATGAAGAAAGAGCCGTAATAGTATAATTATCTTCGCACGTTATGTGCGTTACAAATACCGATAAACTCAGGCGATGCCGCGAAATGGTTAAACACTGTTTCGCGTGTCATGCCGTTTTGCAGATGCCCCAGCCAGTTTGCCTTGCCCGCAGGCTCAGAGTCTCGTCCGAGCAGTGTTCTATAGAGCATTTCTACAAACTGGTCGTTTGTTTGGTTACGATTTGCCACCTCAACGCTGAAAATAAACGAGCGGGCTACAGCCGTTCCCGGCATACCGTTTTGCATATGCCCCAACCAGTTGAGAAGGCCTGATGCATCGGGCTGCCTGTTTAGTGCTTCTGCATATAAACGAGTGACAAACATTCGGACTCCGATAGGCGGTGTGGCACTATCGGGCGTTAAGCCGTATGACCTGCACAGATTTGTAAATTCGGGAGAAGCAACAAACAGATTAAACACGTTTTGGCGCGTCATGCCTGCCTGCAAATGCCTCATCCAGTTATCAAAACCTGAGGGGTCGGGAGCTCTGTTCATCAGTGCTCCGTAGAGCCTGTCTAAGAAATCTTCGTTACTGACATTATAACTGATAAACTCATTGCTAAAGAAGAAACTGTTGGCAACCTGTCCTGCGGTCATTCTGCCGCTTACAATGTGACCTACCCAGTTTTGAAGCCCCGAAACATCAGACGGGCGTCGCAGCACAATATTGTACAGCCGTTCAACAAAGAGTGTAATCTGCGACTGTGTTGTTTTATAGTAGCCGTCTACATAACCGGTGAGCTCTGAGCTTGCTTGAACAATAGCTGTTGTGTTTTCTGCGCATATATAGCGGTGGTTACGTGTGAGTTGTGTTCCCGAGCCGACTATTGAACCGGTTGTGACATTAAGAACAGTGCCAACGCCATACATGAGTGCAGCTGTTCCCGACGTCATGGTGAAGCTCGTTCCCGCTTTAAGGGTTATACTGTCTTGAACAGCAAGTGCAACCTTTAAGGGACTCGGGGCAAAACTAAAGCCGACCTGTTCGTCCAACGCAGCAATGCGCTCTAACGGAGATGTTATAACAGGAGCGAATAAGCTGTTGATACTATCTTTGAATGAAGCGAGATAAGCACCCTCTGCATAGCTTTGTGTAATGAGCGGGTCTGCCTGAGTGCCCGCTGCAAGCACAGTAACCATACTGAACAGCACTGTCAAAACAAGTATAATTGAAATTGTTCTTTTCAAGAAAAATCACCTCTCTCGCAAAATCGCGAGGCTATGAACCCACATTATAGCATAAGTTACAAATAATTTCAAGTAATTACAATAAATTTTTGAAGTAAGGGAAGTAAGGACAGAAATAATAAAATATTGGATTATTTGCAAATAATCCTTGACAGACAGTGCATATTTGCATATTATTGATGATAATTGAGCGACCGGGAGGTTTAACACATGCCGGATAAACAAAAAGACAGCAAAATAATGTCGATGTTGGAACGCAAGGGCATCATTCGCAGAGCAGGAAATGATGCATCAGATGCTGCTTCATCAGCGAAGCCCGGAGGCTATGACAAAGACATAAAACCGATATTCGATCAAGCGGATGATGCCGTTACCGTAAAGGCAGCTGCAAGACAGCCTGTCCCCGGTATGCCGACACCTGTGTTTCCGTCTGAAAAATCATCGGATACAAAGCAAGGCAAAGAAAAAGCAGAAGCGGCTAAACCCGAAAAAGTCGATTTGGCAACTCCGCCGCCGGCTAAGGTCGAGGAAGCGCCGAAAGAGCCTGAAGTGCAAGTGCCGACATCAGCAGCTCCGTCACCCCTGCCGACTGCGCCGCCCCCCGCCCCCGTGCCACAAGCCGAGGCTCAAAAAGCATCACCGTTTGGTGGCTTGAACATATTTGGCAAAAACGGTAACGGCGCTGCAGAAGCACCGCCTGCCGAGGCTGTCCAACGCGAAACCCAACCAAGACCGGAAAACTATACCGACAGGTACTTAAACGTAAACGAGTTATATGACGCACTTGCACTGCGTTCTAAAAAAACAGACACAATATACCTCATTGAAGATTATCTGCAAACACTTCCGGACTCGCTTCCGGACTCATCGCGCCGTGATATCGTCAGCAAGTTGCTGGCAGCCTCGGGCTTTGATTTTGACCTGCTCATGGGCGACGGTGTTTTGCGCGTAAAGATGTTAAAGGAATATGCCGAGAGATTTGCACGCCATACCGATGACTATATCGCTGCCAGACAAGCAGAATTAGACGAGCTTGATCAGCAGATAATGCGAACACGCAGGCTTATTGAAAACCGCAAAGAACTGCACAAAAAGCAATTTTTAACAATCGAAGCAGAAGCACAAAGACTAAAAGAAATTCTTACATTTATATCCGGCTAATTTTTGATTGTATAGCAGCAAACGCGAAGAAACGCGAAGAGAGGTTTAACTACTTCGCGTTGTTTGCAACTAAGTTGTCCCCGGTGATAATGAGAGGAGGTGGTGAACGTGAACAGCTATGAAATTACAGAACGCGGCAAGATTTTTATTGCCGTCATTCTTGTGGCTATCTTACTGATACTATCTTCTGTAATACTTGCGATTGGCTCGTGCTCCGGCTCATCGCCACCCGATGACCCGCCTGCGGCACATGAGCCGTCACCGACACCTCAAGATGAAGACCCTGTAGTATCAAACACACCGCTGCCGACGCCCGGCAGCGGTTTTGACCCCCCTGTGCCAACTCCTGACCCAACGCCGACGCCAACCCCCGAGCCGCCGACGCCGACGCCAACACCGCCGCACGGAGGCAATGGTGATGGTGACGGGTATGGTGATCGTGTTCCCGAGTTTGGACCTGTTGGATTAAACATAACAGAGGGTACAATGCTGTTTATGTTTTCCCCGGCTTATCAAGATTTGCTTGATGAAGAAACGGTTTCAATGCTCAGCGACTTTTTGTCATCGCCAAAGAATACAGCAAATGCTCAGGTGCAAGTTGAAATGCCCGACCTGTCCGAAGATGAAACTACGCTGCTGTTATCCGCAGTTACTAAAGCTTTCTCAAATTACAACATTAAAACAAGTGATATTGTATATGTTAAAAACAGAACAGAAGTTACCGAAAGTAACTTTGAGGTTAAACTGTCTTTTTATGTTGCTCCTGTGCTGAAATAACAGGGAGCAGCCTTTCAAAACGCATACCGCGCGATGCTTTTACAAGAACGGCGTCGCCTTTTTTTATTTTGTTTGGAATATCACCCATTAAATCTTCAATGTCGCAGTAATGCTCCGCCTCGCCTTTTTCGGCGAGCTTGTAACCCTCGTAAATATGCGTCGCTTCATTTCCGTGACAAAGCAAAACATCAACGCCGTTTTCAGCTGCAAAAGCGCCGACATCAAGGTGCATGTCTTTCGTGTTTTTCCCAAGCTCTAACATATCGCCGAGAATTGCAATATGCCTGCAAGGCAGCTGAGACATTGATATAAGAGCTGCTTTCACCGAGTTCGGGTTTGCGTTGTAGCAGTCGTTGATAAGTGTTATGCCGTTTACATCTGATATATTGGATCGGCCCTCAACAGGGGCATATGAAAGAAAACCCTTTTGTATCTCGCGTTGTGTCAGTCCGAGCAAACTACCGACGGCAGCTGCCGCAGGGGCAAGGGCTGCAATATGACTGCCGTATGCGGGTATTTCTACAGGAAACTGACCCTTGCTGCTTACGATATCAAACGAAATTGATGAAGTGCCGAGTGTTTTTACATTTGCCGCACGATAATCATTAGAAGCTTCAATTCCAAATGTTATGGTTTTAATTTTGCTATCGTATGTACGCAGCAGCTCGTCATCGCCGTTCATCACGGCAACGCCGTCTGATTTCATATATGCAAAAGCCTCGGTTTTTGCCCGAAGCACACCTTGCAGGTCGCCGAGTTCTTCGATGTGTGCATAGCCGATTTTTGTCATGAGAAAAATATCGGGACGAACCATTTTTGCGAGCCTGCTCATTTCGCCGAAACCGCTTATACCCATTTCAATGACGGCGGCTTCGTGTTTTTCGTTAATAGACATAAGCGTCAAAGGGACACCAAGTTCATTATTTAAGTTTTTTTCAGTTTTTAATACGCACAGCTTTGCTTCCAAAACCGCTGCGACAAGCTCCTTGGCTGTTGTTTTCCCGACGCTGCCCGTGATGCCGATGACGGGTATGTCAAACATACTTCGGTGATACTCGCCGAGAGTTTTTATAGCGTCGGTCGTGGAGTCGACTATTACATAAGCTCCGTTTGCGCCCTGCAGCTCCTGCTCCGTGAGGCAGCATACAGCTCCCGCGTTGAAAGCGTCGTTTGCATAAAGATGCCCGTCAGTCCGCTCGCCCTTTATACACACAAACAGATTTCCCGGCTTGACATCACGGTTATCGCGAACAGCGCCGATAATGGGTGTGTCAAACCCGTTGCTGCTGCCGACGCACTTGCCGCCTGTTATTTGTGCCACTTTTTTTGGTGTCAATGTATACATATTATTTTCACCTGCCCTGCCTGCTATTATTGCATATGAAAAAGATGTTGACAATAGGGGTCTGTAAAGTTATAATCATAATCCGCATGGTCTCGCTTCGCGAGCCATAAGCGTCATACGGCGGCATAGCTCAGTTGGCTAGAGCATGCGGTTCATACCCGCAGGGTCACTGGTTCAAATCCAGTTGCCGCTACCAAGCTACTACCGTGACGCTCGCGTCACACAAGGCCCGTTGGTCAAGCGGTTAAGACTCCGGCCTTTCACGCCGGCAACACGAGTTCGAGTCTCGTACGGGTCACCACACGTCACCAAATGACAACTCTTGAAAAATTAAGAGTTGTTATTTGTATTAACAACACAAAGCGACTGATACTACAAAGTTTCACATAAGTTATACTAACAAATTTTAATACACATATTTTGTCAAGGTGGAGATTTTCGCAGAAAATACTACCTTGACAACGCCCCATAACGCCT
>WQXY01000052.1 GCA_009781515.1 Oscillospiraceae bacterium | reverse complement strand
TGTCCATAAAAAACGTCCCCGCGTGGGACACATAACAAGCCCGAAAGCTTGACATAGGTGTGCGGGGCCCTGTTGTAATTATTCTATAATAAGACTATGCATTTGTCAAGAAATTTCTATAAACGCAAAACGCCTCTAAATAGAGGAGTTTTACATGCGAATCACCATCTATCCGAGCTATTACATAGCTTTGCAGATATGCTCACCCGGAAAGTGTCGCCATACGACGCCAATTCGAGTGGTGAATCTTTGTATTTACATTTTATTTTAAGCGGTTGAGAATGTCAAGAAAAATCTGCTCTCAAAAAACGTCTCCGCATGGGACACATAGCAAACCCGAAACCCTAAACACCTTTAACCTTTTACCGCACAAATAATAGCAACGCATTGCTAAAATTCGTTGATAATACTCATTATGTAGACACAGACCTCATACTGACAAATCCGGCAGATAAAATCCAAAGACCGAAAGTACAGAAATATATTGGCAAGTTTTATGATGTAGATGAAGTCAATGCGTTATTTGGAGTAATCCAAGATAGTCTGATAAAACTACCGCTTGGAAAAATCAGAGAACTCATAAGAGAACTCGGGGTTTAATCAAAAAGTGAGGAAAACAGAAGAAGCCTCGTGACCGTTGATATCACAAGACTTTTCCTCTGTACCGCTGGCCGGACTTGAACCGGCACAGGATTGCTCCCGAGGGATTTTAAGTCCCTTGTGTCTACCTATTCCACCACAGCGGCATATTAATTTTAGCTCGGTTGATTATAAATGATTTTATCCCGATTTGTCAACTTTCAAAAATTGCAGCGAAAATTCATGCAAAAAAACTTGACAAATGAGAAAATGTAATTGTATAATTCACAGCGTAAACCGATGAATGGGAGTAAGTAGTCAGAACCCGAAGTGTTTTAGAGAGTTGCGGACGGTGTAATCGCAGCACATGGAAGGTAAGCGGCACAAGAGCCGTCTGGTGAATGGACCCGGGAGGTTTTTGATAGAACGAGTGGGCGTATTTTGCGTCAAGCCGGGTGGTACCGCAGGAGTTTTTAAGCTCTTGTCCCTGCAAAGTTTTGTAGAGGCAAGAGTATTTTTCTTGCCGGAAAAGGAGAAAAGAAAATGTCAGAGAACCAAATACCCTACAAGATTTATCTAACGGAAGACGAGATACCGCGCAGTTGGTATAACATTCGCGCAGACATGAAAACAGACCACCGCCCGATACTTCATCCGGGTACGCTCCAGCCGATGACAGCCGAAGAACTCGCACCAGTTTTCTGCGACGAGCTTGTTAAGCAGGAGCTTAACGACAAGGACAGATTTATCGAAATCCCCGAAGCAATTCGCGATTTCTACAAAATGTACAGACCCTCGCCGCTTGTCAGAGCGTATTGTCTTGAAGAAGCACTAAAAACCCCCGCAAAGCTCTATTACAAATATGAGGGCGGCAACACATCGGGAAGCCACAAGCTCAACTCCGCCATAGCGCAGGCATACTATGCCAAAGAGCAGGGGCTTAAAGGCATAACAACCGAAACAGGAGCGGGGCAATGGGGCACGGCACTTTCAATGGCGTGCGGTTACTTCGGTCTTGACCTCAAGGTCTTTATGGTCAAAGTTTCGGCAGAGCAAAAACCGTATCGCAAAGCCGTCATGGAAACCTTTGGAGCAAAGGTCACACCCTCGCCGTCAGATACAACAAACATTGGGCGCAAGATGTTAGAAGCTGACCCGAACTCAGGCGGAAGCTTGGGAACGGCGATATCCGAAGCGGTTGAAGTTGCAGTCACAACTGAGGGCTATAAATACACGCTCGGCAGTGTTCTTAACCAAGTGCTGCTTCATCAGTCGATTATCGGTCAGGAAGCGAAAAAAGCATTTGAAAAGATTGATGATTATCCCGACCTCGTTATCGGCTGCGCGGGAGGCGGTTCAAACCTTGGAGGGCTCATGTCATCATTTATGGCAGACAAGCTCGCAGGTAAAAAAGCTCCGTACTTCATCGCGGTTGAGCCTGCTTCATGCCCGTCAATGACACGCGGCAAATTCGCTTACGACTTCTGCGACACGGGAATGGTTACACCGCTTGCAAAAATGTATACCCTCGGAGCAACATTTATCCCGTCGTCAAACCATGCGGGTGGACTTCGCTACCACGGCATGGCTCCGATTTTATCGCAGCTTTATCATGACGGATTTATCGACGAGGCGAGAGCAGTCGGGCAAACCGATGTGTTCAAGGCAGCCACAATGTTTGCACGTCACGAGGGAACACTTCCCGCACCGGAGTCTGCACATGCAATCAAGGCAGCAATTGACGAAGCAATCAAGTGCAAAGAAACAGGCGAAGCCAAGACAATACTGTTTGGACTCTCAGGCACGGGCTACTTTGACTTGGGTGCATACATGAATTACAACGAAGGTACAATGACAGACCAAATCCCGACAGACGAAGAACTCGAACGCGGCTTCGCAGCAATCCCACCCGTAGAAGGATAAATAGCGTAAAATAAAAACCGGATATATATTGTTCCGATAAGCGCAACCATGGATGGTGGAGCGCGCCAGTGACTGCAGGATGCACTCTCTGGCGGAGAGGAACTGTATATATCCGGTGATGTTTATATAAAAAAACAAAAAAGGGGACAGGTCTTTAGCCCTGTCCCCGAAAAGCCAAAAGGGGACAGGACTAAAGGCCTGTCCCCACAATAGTTCTAAAGAGGGCTATCTAAAAATCAATGCCCAAGGCTGACATGAGCTTGCCGAGTGACGGCATGTCGGGAAGAAGCAGCACGTTTGCGTTTGTTTTCTTGCCCTCAATTTCAAGCTCGTTTTTCATAAACAGCAAAGAGTCGCCGATGTTTGCGTAAGATATCGAAGGTACGCTCATAATTGAACCGAGCATATCAAGAGTTATCTGCGGTGGCGAAATGTCAATCACCATGTCTGTCATTTCGGCGACAGCCGTAACAAAAGACGCCGACATAATGTTGGAGCACTCCATAATTACGGACTCACCCATTTCGTCGATTTCCTCATGGCTCTTTATATCCGTACCCATAAGCATGTTGACCAAATCACACACGACATCGACAGGCAGAAGAAACATCATCATACCGTTGATGCCCTCGGACAAAAACAGCAGCGTTCCCATCATAATGGTTTCAGGACCGCCGAGAGCTTCGGTTGCCTCGTTAAAACCCTTAATATCGATTTCAGGAATTTTAATATCGACGGTGCTGCCAATCATACGCGACAGAGAAGACGCCGCATTGCCGCTGCCGATATTTGCAATCTCCTTCAAAACGTCAAGATGTATTTCATTAATGTTCTCAAACGTAGCCATATACTATCCTCCAAAATTACTGAGGTATATTTTATCACACATAAAAACGACATTCAAGCGAAAATTATCAAAACTGCAACCTTAATTCAAACCTATACGAAGCATATTCCATGATAGGGGTTTTAAGGTCGCTGAAATATTACCGCCAGCTACGCTTGCCGCCTGTGATGTTTTCGGTGAAACGGGGATAGCCGCGCTCGAATTAACCTGCTTCACATCATAATCGCAAATTTCGGTAAACTCTATAATATTTTTCGGGTCAAAGCCCTGCAGTTCCATGTCAAAATCGGCATGTTCATCCATAGAACGGTTCACGGCAAAAACCACAATCTCGTTTTCCTCACGGTTAAATATGGCGACAGCTTCGACATAAGGCACGTCCTTAAACTCCTCGCAGTCATAAGCCGAAACATCAATATTATGACGAAGCACAACTCCGTGCCCATGGCTCGCAGCTTGCATAAAGGGGAAGTAGGTCGTTTGCTGCCACGCTGCGCCGCCTTTTTCGGTCATAATCGGAGCTATGACATTAACAAGCTGGGCAAGGCAGGCAATTTTTATCCTGTTGCAGTTTTTGAGCAGTGTGATAAGCAGACAGCCGAAAAGTAGTGCGTCCTCAAAATTATAAATATCCTCTAAAATCGGCGGAGCTTTTTGCCATGGTTCGTTTTTACTGTCCTGTTCATTTGAATGATACCACACATTCCACTCGTCGTATGACAGATTAAGCGTTTTCTCACTGCGTGTTTTAGCTTTAATATAATCGCAAATCGCGGAAACACTGCCGATAAACCTGTCCATATCAATCGACTTTGCCAAATAACCCGGCACATCATTCTTTTGATTGCCGTAGTAACTGTGTAGCGATATGTAATCAACATGCTCGTAAACATGCTCAAGCACCGTTGCTTCCCAAGCACCAAAGGTAGGCATCCATCTCGCAGAGCTTCCGCAAGCCACAAGCTCAATATCGGGGTCGACGAGTTTCATTACCTTTGCGGCTTCCGCAGCAATTCGTCCGTACTCCTCGGCGGTTTTTGCACCGATTTGCCACGGCCCATCCATTTCGTTACCCAAACACCATGTTTTTATCTTAAAAGGCTTCTCGGCACCGTTTTTTCGACGCAGGTCGCTCCAATATGTACCACCGGGGTGGTTGCAGTATTCGACTATATTTCGGGCATCATCAACGCCTTTTGTACCGAGGTTTATCGCCATGCAAACCTCAATACCAACCTCATTTGCCCAATACATAAATTCATGCAGTCCAACCTCGTGCGTTTCAACGCTTTTCCATGCAAGGTCGAGCCGTGCAGGGCGCTCGGCGACAGGACCAATCCCGTCTTCCCAGTTGTAGCCGGAAACGTAATTTCCTCCGGGGTAGCGGACAATAGTTGTTTTCAGCTCTTTGACTAAATCTCTGACGTCGCCCCTAAAGCCTTTGGTATCAGCGGTTTTGTGACCCGGCTCAAAAATGCCGGTGTACACGGCTCTGCCCATTTGCTCTAAAAATGACCCGTAAATCCGCGGGTCAACAGCATCAATCTCAAAGCACTTATTAACAGTCATCTTAGCTTTCATGTTTTATAACGCTCCTTAAAATTTCATTACTCACATTCTAAACGCACCCGTAAGCTTTTGCAATAGAAGAAATGGATGAGTTGTAACAAAAAACAAACATCTGATTTTCATCAGACGTTTTGTCCAAGTCTCGCTTGCGAGACTTTTTGCAGGGTACTCCTTTGGCTATCCATCCGGACTGCCCGGTCTCCCCACAACGCTACTCTAACACAGTTACTTGAAAAACTCAACAATTATTTTTGGTTTTCTGATTAAAATTACTTTTTTGACTTCATGACGTTTATTCATTTCCAATTTAACAGTAGTTTCAATTCTTTCATATCTCAGTTTTGTATACCGTGTATCAATAATAATATTGCCTGATTGTTTTGAAGCTCTGCTAAATTGAGTACCAATTGTTGACTTTGATTTTCCCTTTGGAGTTTTAATCTCCCATTCAACACCAAGCATTTTTATGTCCGGTGTTTTGCGCTTGAAATCATCTATTGGTCTAAGAAACTCAACAGTAGTACGGTAGTGTAATGCCAAAATTTCAGCAGCATCAATTTCATGTTGCTTAGGAGGATTTGTAAGACCGGCAGGAGTTATCAGTTGACCGGGATTGTTGAGATTGCTGTTTCTTCTTTTCATGCAGTGAAGTATATCAGATATATGTATTATTTCATATCATTATTCAAACAAAATTCTTGCAAAATAAATCATCATACATTATAATCCATAACAGGAAACGAAAGTGCCTCGCCGACTTGTCGGCGGCAGGCGAGAAGGGTCGCCACCCTCCCCGCCCTGCATATGTGTCAAGACCACATACACAAAGGTATATGATGTAAAGGGTGTTTTCAAATGCTCCTTCGGGGAGCGTTTTTTTATACCTACTACATTATGTGCAACCGTTCTGTCTGCGGAACATTCAGGCGTTTGCGGT
>WQXY01000051.1 GCA_009781515.1 Oscillospiraceae bacterium | reverse complement strand
TTGGAGCCTTTTCAAAACCATCGAGTGGTAGGAGAGAGTAACCAATCCACAGCATCCTGAACAGTGTAGCATATTGTCCTTGAAGAGGGACGTTAATAACTACAACTATATAATACGAGGAGAAAGTTGATGTTAAAAATAACAGGACTGTGCAAAAATTACGGCAGCTTCCATGTCCTAAAAGGGCTTAACATGACCATTGAAAAGGGTGATGTTTACGGCTTTTTAGGTCCGAACGGCTGCGGAAAAACCACAACAATGAATATTATCTGCAATATTATCCGAAAAAATGACGGGGATATTTCCTTTGACGGTGAAAATGTGAGAATTGGATATTTGCCGGAAGCGCCCGCACTCTACGGATATATGAACGGCTTTGAATACCTCGACTATATTGCAGCTTGTTGTGATTATGAGGGCGATATTAAAGCGCGTACGGAGGAAGTGCTCAGAGTAACGGGCATGTATAACGATGCGGGCAGACATATTAAGGGATATTCGCGGGGCATGAACCAACGTATCGGAATAGCTGCGGCGCTCTATGCAAACCCTGACTTGCTTATTTTGGACGAGCCGACATCCGCGCTTGACCCCGAGGGGCGCGCAGAGGTTATGGATATCATCAGTAACCTCGCAAACACAGGCTCGACAATAATTCTCTGTACACATATTTTAAGCGATGTTGAGCGGGTTGCGAATAAAATCGGAATGCTTCGTTACGGAGTGATGGCAGTTGAGGGCACTTTAACCGATATTAAGAAAAAATACGGTGCAACAAATGCCGTTACGGTCAGAATGCACCGACCTGAGATTGTTGTAGAAGCGGCAAAGGATTTAGACATAATTGAAAAGCACGAGGTAGAATTTTTCGGCGATGTTACATTTCATGCAAAAGACGGGGTCAGTGAAGCGGAGCTGTTTTACAAGATTGTAACGGCGCTCGGGAACAGCCACATATTGCCTGAGGGCATTTGGTTTAAGCGAATGACGCTTGAGCAAATATATATCGGAATTAACAACGGACAGCTTTTGCCGGCTGCCTCGTCCGTGATGGAAACGGGAGGTAATGCACAATGAATATGCAGACTAAAGCAGGCTTTAAGAAAGAAATATTGGCGTTTTTCAGAACGAGCAGGTTTTTAATCCTTGCCCTTGTTATTCTCGGGCTTGGTATGCTCAGTCCTCTGCTCATAACAGCTATGGGTTCACTGATGGACTCTATGAGCGATTTGTATAATGAAATGGGTATGGATGTATCGGATTTGACCGATATGCTCGGCTCATCAGCTTCGATTGGCGTGTCATCATCTGTTGGTGATATAACAGGTGTTGGTCTTATTGTTTATTTGCTTTTGATTAATAAGGCTGCAGGCGGTGAGCAGAAAAAACGCGCGGTTATTATCCCGAGAAGTGCGGGACTGCGAAGCTTTGGATACATTTTCCCGAAATTTATAATTTACCCGCTGTCGGCATTTGCTTTGGCAGTCGTTGCAATGTTCGCTTCATGGGGAGTATCAAGTATTGTCTTTGACTATAACGATGTAACTTTCGGCGGAGTTTTGCTTTCGGGAACACTTGCAGGTGTGTGTATGATGTTTTATGTGTGCTTCCACCTTGCACTCGGCACTGCAACGGGCAAAGCGGGCATGAGCGCTGCCGTGTGCATTGGAGCGTCGGTCATACTGCCAAGCATTTTTGCGTTTACAACATCGGACTACATGTTTAATCCGTTTGCGCTTGATAATTTGGCGGGGACAATCATTTTGCAGCCTAATATTTCGGGTGAACAGCTGCGTGATATTTTTGTCACTATCGGCTTTGCGTTGGGGCTTATGGTGCTCGCGTATCTCATTGCACTTTTCGCACAAAACGCAAGAAAAATTGACAACTCAGGCAATGAAATTGAATTATAACTTTAGAGGGGCAGGAGAGTATAAATGAAATACACCGAGCTGACAAGCAAGCCGGATATGTCAAAAATACAAGAGGATATGCTGACGTTCTGGAAAAGTGAGAATATCTTTGAAAGGTCGGTCAGTGAGAAAAAAGCCGGTGAAGTGGTTTTTTATGACGGCCCGCCGTTTCCGACGGGCAGCCCTCATCACGGAACTGTTTTAGTATCGTTTATTAAAGACATGATAGCCCGATATCAAACGATGAAAGGCTTTAGTGTGCCGCGCGTGTGGGGCTGGGACTGTCATGGTATGCCCATAGAAAACCAAGCCGAAAAGGACTTGGGGATAAAGAGTAAAAATGAAATCGAAAGCGACATCGGACGCTTTAACGATGCGTGTTATAACATCGTTTCAAGCAGCAATGAAGCATGGCGTGAATATGTCGAGCAAATGGCGCGTTGGGTTGATTATGACGGTGCTTACAGGACGATGAGCCTCGGCTTTATGGAAAGTGTCATGTGGGCGTTTAAGGAATGTTACGACAAGGGGCTTATCTACCGCGACTACAGGGTAACGCCATACTGTATGCAATGTGAAACTTCACTGTCAATTTCGGACACCAGAGAGTCGGACTCCACAAGACCGAGGCAGGACAGGTGGGTTATCGTTAAATTCAAAACAGACAAAGAAGTAGACGGCAAACCTGTTCACATTCTTGCGTGGACAACTACGCCGTGGACTCTGCCGTCAAATATGTGCCTTGCCGTCGGCGAAGAAGTTAATTATGCATATGTGGATATGGGCGATGAAATCTACGTTGCAAGCAAAGCGACCTTGCCGAAGTATGAAAAGATTTTCGGGTCACAGCCCGTTATAGTCAGCGAGAGCAAGGGCAAAGACCTCGCGGGTATATCCTATGAGCCGCTTTTGCCGTATTTTGAGCAGTATAAATCGCAGGGCGCTTTTAAGGTTGTCACTGTTGATTATGTAGATGCCGAAGACGGTACGGGCGTTGTGCATACCGCACCCGCATTTGGTGAAGACGACTATTGGACTTGCAAAAAGTACAATATGCCGTTTGTTAATCCTGTTGATAACCGCGGGCGTTTCACAAAAGAGGTATCTGATTTTTATTCGCCAAACGGTGAGAAAAATGTTATCGAAACCAACTCGGATATAATCCGCCACTTGCATGAACAGAAAAAAGCGGTGCTCGACGGAACGGTAGAGCATAATTATCCCCACTGCTGGCGATGCCGCGAGCCGCTTATATACCGCGCAATGGACGCATGGTACTTTAGCATTGAAAAGATAAAAGATGACCTGCTCAAACAAAATGAAGAAATCAACTGGGTTCCCGAAACCGTCAAGCACGGGCGGTTCGGAAACTGGCTTGCCGGTGCGCGCGACTGGAATATTTCGCGTAACAGGTACTGGAGCACACCCATTCCGATTTGGGAATGTGACAAGTGTGATGAGCGTGTTGTGCTCGGCAGTATAGATGAAATTTTTGCCGTGTCGTCAGTTCGCCCCGATAATCTTCACAGGCAATATATGGACAAAATCACATTCTCGTGCAAACACTGCGACGGCAAGATGAAGCGGATCCCCGAAGTGCTTGACTGCTGGTTTGAAAGCGGTTCGGTTACATTTGCACAAAAGCATTATCCGTTTGAAAATAAAGACTGGTTCGAGTCGCATTTCCCGAGTGATTTCATAGTTGAATATACAGGTCAGATAAGATGCTGGTTCTATTACATGCATGTGCTCTCCGTTGCACTTTTTAACAGACCCGCTTTCAAAAACTGCGTTGTGCACGGAACAATTCTTGCAGGCGACGGGAAAAAACTCTCAAAGTCGTCAAAGAATTACTCCGACCCGATGGGGCTCATGAAAAAATACGGCACAGATGCGTTTAGGCTTTATATGTATCAGTCAAACGCAATGCTTATAGGGGATTTGCTCTTTAATGAAGACGGTATTCCCGAGGTTTTCCAGCAAATAATTCTGCCGTTTTGGAATGCGTGTAATTTCTTCATTTCATATGCAAATATCGACGGTTTTTACACAGCCGAAGCAAAAGAGCCAAACTCCGACAATCAGCTTGATAAGTGGATGCTTGCCGAACTTTACAGCAAAGCAAAAGCAATTACAGAGGCTATGGACGCATATCAAATTGATTTGTACACCCCGCCGATTGTATCGCTCATCGGCTCTCTTACAAACTGGTATATAAGACGTTCGAGAAGAAGATTTTGGGGCAGCGAAATGACTGCGGATAAGAAAAACGCATACGAAACACTCTATTTTGTTTTGATAAATACGCTAAAACTTTTAGCACCCGTTGCTCCGATAATATCGGAAATGCTCTACAAAACCTTAACAAATGAAACATCGGTTCACCTCGAGGATTGGGTAAGCATAAAAGATGAGTATGCTGATGAAAAGCTGACACAGCAGGTAGAGATTGTCCGCAGTGTTATTAATCTTGCAAGGTCAATCCGCAATAAAAACAGAGTTAAAAACAGACAGCCGCTCAGTTTGATGAAGGTTGCGTTCACAAACAAGCAGTGGAACGCACTCATCGAAGGCTTTGGCGATATCATAGCCGAAGAAATGAATGTTAAAAAGGTTGAGATTTTTGAAGATATAAACGACATAGCGGCACTGAAATATGACCCGAATTTTAACGAAATAAGAAGCCGTTATCCCGAAAGGCTTCCTGAAATAATCAAGGCGGTAAAAAGCGGTCAGTTTACACTTTCAGGTACTGAGGCAGTGCTAAATCTTGAAACGGGAAAAGAAAGCTTTAGCTCCGAGATTATACTTGTTACATATATCACATCCCGCGAAGATGACAAATCAAAGGATACTTCAAATATTGCGGGAAACAAGGATATGGTTGTGTCGCTTGATTTGACGATTACAGAAGAGCTTAGAAACGAGGGGCTTGCGCGCGACATAATCCGTAACATTCAAGAAGCGAGAAAACAAATCGGCTGCGATATTATGGACCGTATAAAAATCTGCATCAAGGGTGAATATCCTGTTTTGTGGGCGGAGCATATAACCACCGAAACCTTGAGCAGTATAGAAGATGCGGTCAAGGCGACAACAACGGTTGAGATATCCGATGACAGCGGCGGAAGTATAGTAATTGAGATAGAGAAATAAAGTGGAAGAACAAGTAATAGAAACAGAAGAAAAATCTGAGAAGAAAAAACGTATTGATATCATAGACGCTGCAAGAGGCTTTGCGGTTATACTCATGGTGGTGCACCATGCCTTTTACAACACATGGGTATTTCTTGACGGACCGGAGTGGCTCTATAGAAATCCTGTTTTTTCGGTACTTTCATATTTCTTTGTCGGAGTGTTTGTCTTTGTATCGGGCATATCGTCACGTTTTTCGCGGGGCAATGTGGAGCGGGGCAGCAAGCTTTTTGTCATTGCTATGATAATAACGTATGTTACCCTCCGCATGGAAATGCCGATTTATTTCGGAATACTCCACCTGCTTGCTGTTTTTATGATTTTCTACGGGTTGACACGTAAGCTGTGGGATAATATTAACACGGTGGCAGCTCCGATAATATTCATCGCACTAATAATCATCAGTTCTGTTTTTATGGCAATGCTCTCGCCGACGATGGTGTCAACAAGTGAAACACCTCCCGACAACTTGGTGCTGCGTGATTTGTATGCGGTGCTCGGTTGGTGGCAGAAAAGCCTGAACAACCATGACCACCAAGAGATTTTACCTTACATTTTTGTGTTTTTGCTCGGCACATGGGCGGGCGGATATGTACGTGAGGGAAAACTGCCCAAGTGGTTTTACGATTTCAAAATCCCTGTTTTTCCAATCATCGGCAGAAATGCACTTGCAATATACGTTCTGCACCAACCGGTACTTTATAGTATAACCATGCTGATATTGTACTTAAAAACATAGTATGATAATATATGGGTCACGCGGTCATCACGAGGAGCGGAGCGACGTGGTGATCCAGACACAAGAGTTATTTTCTGGATTGCCACGCCACTTACGTGGCTCGCAATGACGTAGTAGGAGAAAAACAAACATGATAAAGGTCGCGGTACTTGGATACGGAGTGGTAGGTTCGGGTGTTGTCAGCGTGCTTGACAAAAACGCCGAACAAATCAGCCGTAATGCAGGTCAGGACATACAGGTTAAATATATTCTCGACATACGGGATTTTCCGAATGACCGCTTCGAGGCCTTAATTATCCGGGATTTTGATACT
>WQXY01000050.1 GCA_009781515.1 Oscillospiraceae bacterium | reverse complement strand
TTTGCCGCACTTCCGTGAGTTAAGTGCCCGCCGTGGTCGAGGTTCATGCCAAGCACCGTATCACCGGGATTTGTCAGCACCATAAACGCCGCATAGTTGGCAGAAGCACCTGAATGAGGCTGAACATTGACGAATTTAGCATTAAAAAGCTTCTTGGCACGCTCAATAGCAATGGTCTCAACAACATCAACTTCCTCACAGCCGCCGTAATAACGACGCCCGGGATACCCCTCGGCATATTTATTAGTAAGAATTGTACCACCTGCGAGCATAACTGCCTGACTGACAGTATTTTCAGACGCAATAAGCTCAATGTGCCTGCGCTGGCGGTTAAATTCCTTTTCTATTGCTGTTCCTATTTCCGGGTCGCATTTTGTGATATAGTCCATCATTTCGCGTATCATAATTATCCCTCCGAGTTATAGATTTTACTGCAAAGCCATTATACAGAAGATATATAAATAATACAAATAAAAAATATGATATAATGGGATAAGAATTTTGACAGCTCTTTAGAGAAGAAATATTTCAATAAAGAGCTTTGGGAGTTAGAATGTTCACAAAAAATAAAATTAATGAAATAATAAAATTACTTGAGAAGGCATATCCGGAGCCGATTTGCGCACTCGAGTACAAAAAAGACTATCAACTGCTTTTTGCGGCAAGGCTTGCGGCTCAATGCACGGACGCGAGGGTAAACACTGTGACCCCCGTGCTCTTTAAGCGCTATCCGACATTAGAAGCGATTGCAGGTGCAGATATATCACAGCTCGAAGAAATTATTCATTCATGCGGATTTTACCGTATGAAAGCCCGTGATATCATTGCGGCGGCAGCAAAACTTATCAGCGACTTTAACAGTACAGTGCCCGATACCATGGAAGACCTGCTCAAGCTGCCGGGAGTCGGCAGGAAGACAGCAAACCTTATGCTTGGTGATATTCACAACAACCCCGCCGTAGTTGTCGACACACACTGTATCAGGCTGTCCAATCGTATTGGTTTGGTAAACACAAAGAACCCCGAAAAAATCGAAACCGAGCTTCGTAAAATACTCCCGCCCGATAAATCATCGGACTTCTGCCACCGATTGGTTCTGCACGGACGAGAGGTTTGCAAAGCTCACAAGCCCTTGTGCAATGCCTGCTGCTTACAGGGAATATGCAGAAAGCTTGTATAAAATGACGAAATGTGGTATAATGCACAAAAAAGGAGTGACATTACATGTTATTTCGACGAAATATTCAGCCGAGCTGTTCATATTGCGAACTTGGTACAGGCATTGGATTTGGTGAGGTCGTATGCAAAAAACGCGGAATTATGTCCACGGAAGGAAGCTGCGACGCCTTTCGTTATGAACCGACAAAGCGCGAACCGGAGTTCGCGCGTAGCATAAAAACAACAACAAATGTAAAAGCAGAGGATTTTTCCTTAGTCTAAGACACCCGAAAAATCAAACAACAAACCCGATTTTTTTATAAACCTTTCTGAGCGTCTTGTTTGCAGTATAAGACGCTTTTTCTGCGCCGTTTTTGAAGACTGTTTCAAGATATGCCTTATCTGCAAGAAGCGTTGTAGCTCTCTCGCGGATAGGACGAAGAAGCTCAACAACAGCCTCGCCCACGTTTGCTTTCAAGTCACCGTAGCCTTTGCCGTCAAACTCACGCTCAATATCATCAAATGTTTTGCCCGTGCAAACCGAATAAATGGAAATTAGATTAGACACACCCGGTTTGTTTTCAATATCGTAGCGAACACTCGTTTCGCTGTCGGTCACAGCACGCTTAAACGAACGTTTGATATCCTCGGGGGTGTCCATAATCAGCACACAACCACCGTCAGCAATTTCCGATTTTGACATTTTATTTGTCGGATTTTGCAAATCCATTATTCTTGCCCCGACCTTTGGGATATAAGGCTCGGGCAGCTTAAAAACATCGCCGTAAATACCGTTAAAGCGAACGGCAATGTCACGGGTAAGTTCAATATGCTGCTTTTGGTCGGCACCGACAGGAACGTAGTCCGCCTGATAGAGTAAAATATCCGCAGCTTGAAGTGCAGGATATGTAAAAAGCCCTGCATTTATATTATCTGCGTTTTTTGAAGATTTATCTTTAAACTGCGTCATGCGTGATAGCTCGCCGTACATTGTGTAACAGTTGAGCACCCATGAGAGCTGTGCGTGAGCAGGCACATGGCTTTGAATAAAGATTGTGCTTTTTTCGGGGTCAATGCCACATGCGATAAGCAATGCAAGCTGCAAAAACGGGGTCTTTCTAAGCTCTGCCGGGTCTTGCCGTGCCGTAATTGCGTGCATATCAACAATCGAGTAGAAGCACTCATACTCCTCGGCCATTAATGCCCAATTTTTAAGAGCACCCAAATATGAGCCAAGCGTAGGTGAACCGCTTGGTTGTATTCCTGATAAAATGACTTTTTTCTCGCTCATAGTGTTACCTCACAGCCCCAAATCTTTTGCCAATTTTTCAAACGCAGGCAGTGCGTTTTCTATCGTTTTCTTTGCGACGCAATACGCAATTCTCGCATATCCCGGGCATGTAAACGCCGCTCCGGGCACAAGAAGTATATTATATTTTTTCGCCGCTTCGACAAATTCCTTGTCATCACACGGGATTTTCAGCCACATATAAAATGCACCCTGCGGATATATCGGGTCAAAACCAAACCCTTTCAGCCCGTCATACAGCAGCTTTCTGTTTTTATCATATGCTGCGATATCCGTTTGCTCGTCAAGACATTTGGCGACTACACGCTGAATAAGTGCGGGTGCGTTGACATATCCTAAAATTCGCGTGGCAATGCTCGCCGCGTCAAAAATAAGCTCATAATCATGGATTTCGCTTGGAACGACGATATACCCGATACGCTGCCCCGGAAGTGACAGCGACTTTGACCAAGAGTAGCAAATGAGTGTGTTCTTGTAATACTTTGTGATATACGGCACTTCAACACCATCATAAGCAAGCTCGCGATAAGGCTCGTCGGAAATGATATAAATAGGTGAGCCGTTTTCACGTGATTTTTCCTCAAGTACTGCGGAGATTTGCTTGATTGTGTCTTCGGTATAGACTACACCCGTCGGGTTATTCGGCGAGTTTATTATTATTGCTTTTGTTTTTGCCGTGATAGCCGCTCGCAGTGTCTGAGCATCGGGTTGGAAATCAAAACGGCTTGCAGGAATTATAACGAGCTTCCCGTCAAAATTGCTGACATAATTGCCATATTCGACAAAAAACGGTGATATTACAATGACCTCGTCGCCGGGGTTTAAGAGAGTTTTTAGAACTACGTTCAAACCGCCTGCAGCACCAACCGACATGATAATATTGCTTTCGGTAAAAGCGGTATCAAAGCGCTTGTTGAGTGATTTTGCAATGTCCGCCCTGACAGCGGGGTAGCCTGCATTACTCATGTAGCCATGAATAGAAACAGAGTCCTCGGTTGTTACAATGTCAATAATCGCCTTGCCCACCGCGGGTGGCGAGGGAATATTGGGATTGCCGAGGCTGAAATCATAAACATTCTCTCTGCCATGGATTGCAGCGAGTCTGTTGCCCTCCTCAAACATGGCACGGATAACGCTGTTGCTTTGCGTAAGCTTTATCATTTTTTCGGATATCATAGTTACCACCTTAAATTTTGCTACATTGTACACGTTTTTTTCAATATTGTCTATAATGTGATATAATATCAGATGTATGAGCATAAAAGAAACACTTGAATATATTCATAATGTAAAATGGCGTGGCAGCAAGCCCGGGCTCCTGCGTACACAAGAGCTGCTGGGAGCCTTGGGTAATCCCGAAAAGAAGCTGAAATTTGTCCATGTTGCAGGCACTGACGGCAAAGGCTCAACATCTGCATTTATAGCATCGGTACTGACAAAAGCCGGATACAAAACAGGGCTTTATGTATCGCCGTATGTTATTTGCTTTAACGAGCGTATGCAAGTAGACGGTGAGTATATATCCGACAATGAGCTCTCGCAGCTGACAAATGAAATCAGGCCTTTTGCGGATGCCATGGAAGACTCGCCAACCGAATTTGAGCTTATCACGGCACTTGCAATGAAATATTTTTCAAGCAAAGAGTGTGACATTGTTGTGCTCGAAGTTGGCATGGGCGGCAGACTTGACTCCACAAATGTTATTGACACCCCGCAGCTTGCAGTCATAACGGCAATCGGATATGACCATGTAAAAGAGCTTGGACCGACACTGCGTGATATTGCACGTGAAAAAGCAGGAATTATCAAAAGCGGAGGTGATGTGCTTGTATATGTCAAGCCACATGAGCCGAACTATGAAAAAGAAGTAATAGGTGTGTTTGAGCGGATATCGCAGGAGCGCTCTGCAAGGCTGTGTAAGGTGGATTTTTCAAGGATATCAGGGACGGAATTTTCGCTCGAGAGCACAAAAATGAACTTTGCTCCGTACGGCGAGCTGACGCTTCCGCTCGTCGGAGCGTATCAACCGTACAATGCGGCGCTTGCAATCACAGCCCTCGAAAAACTGAGGGAAAAGGGCTATAAAATAAGCGATGAGAATATCAAAGAGGGAATTGCCTCGGTCAAGTGGCAGGGCAGATTTGAGATATTGGGCAAAAACCCGGTATTTATTCTTGACGGAGCACATAATCCGCAGGGTATTAAAGCGACTGCCGAAAGCCTCACTTCGCATTTCCCGAATAAAAAAGTTATATTTATTGTCGGTGTCATGGCAGACAAGGATATCGATGCCATGATGTTACATATTGTGTCACTTGCACAGGCATTTATTACTGTCGCACCGGATCTTTCGAGGGCTATGCCGTCTGAAAAGCTCGCAGAAAAGCTTCGGCACTTTGAAGTGCCGGTTATTGACTGCAGGGATATAGGCAAAGGTGTCAGAAAAGCGCTTGACATGGCACAGGAAAATGATGTCATTTGTGCAATCGGTTCATTTTTCCTGCACGCCCCTGCAAAAGAAGCATACGAGAAGTATGATTAAGATATTATGTGGGTAAATAAAAAAACAAGAACCGCTGTTGCGGCTCTTTATACTGACAGATTATTTGGTGGGGAGGCGTGTCCCACATCTCTTTGAAAACCGCTTGGGTGTGATAGATGCCTGTTCTATCCTCAAATAATCTGCAAGTGACAATAATAAATGTTATTATATTGAAAATGTACCATAAATACTATATAAAGTCAACGTTATTTTGAAAATCGCTTTGCTGTACCTTCTTTTATGTATTTGTTCAGTTTTGCCCGAGTTATCGGGAAAAATGATGATACCCACAAGTGCTCACCGGCTTTTATTCTTACCGCTAAAAGAACCAAATCATCTACTTGCTTTATATATTCAATACTTTCCCCATTCGGGTGAAGTGCAACATAGTCAGGATTGGTTATTATGTCCGGTGTCATTTCAAAACATTTCTTGTATTGCTCATATGACTTAAAGTCCTCTGCATGCTTTAATGTATACCTAATTTTATCTTTACTGATTAGTATATCTGTTTCAATCAATGTCAATCTTAGTAAGTTTATAACTTTTTGAGTTAGTCTTCCAACTAAGTAATTTCTTTTATGTAAATTGTCGATATTAAAGTATTCCATAGCTTACTCCGCTTTTTGACTTTATCGTATAGATTATTTCTTCAAGCCTATCATAAAGTTTTTCTACAAATCAATACACAAATGAATTACAAAAACAGCGGTTTTTGTAACGATTTTCTACATTAAATTCAGCATTTCTACATATCTCTCTACATACTGCAGTAATTTGTATCCAAAATGCCCCACGAGAAGTATGGTTAAGATATTATTAAGTATTGTGGAATACTCAATAATATGCTATAATCGGCGACACACAAACCTCAAAAAAGGTACTTGACATTATGAAAAATATCGCCGAAAATTACATACATACATACATACATACATACATACATACATACATACATACATACATACATACATACATACATACATACATACATACATTGATTTCGCTGCAGGGTTAAGCTGCGTTCGCCCGCATATCCACAGTTAATAAAACGTTCGCTTTGCACTATCAAAGCGGACGTTTTCGTGCATTTATAAACCAAGAACAGGAGCTAAAAACAATGATAAAAATACTAATACTCAATTTAATACTATTTACAACCCTATCGCTTGTCAACTGCGGCGGTGCTTCGACACCAAGCGACCCGCCAAACAATACCCTGCCACAACAAAACCAAAACGACCGGTCACATGGGGATAATGGCACTGCTCCAACCCCATATCCTTTCGATGAAGAATTGCTAAGCGGTGGAATATACGAAGGTGAACTCGACGCGAATGGCAGATTTACAGGATATGGAGTTTGGATTTATTACAGCAATCGTTATGAAGGGTACTTTGTAGACGGCCTTCCAAACGGAGAGGGAACACTTCATCTTTCAAACGATGCTTGGGACATATCTACAACGTACACAGGAACGTTTATTAACGGAAGTGCTCAAGGTTTGGTGACACGTATTGATATTAATAAAAGCGACTCAAGTGTTCATACATATCAAGCAGAAGTCAATATGGGACGTTCCGGTGATGATATATACTGTACGTGTGGTGTTGGTATCCCGCATGGTGTAGGAGCTTTATGGCCAAATGTGCCGCCTTTTGCAGAACCAAGT
>WQXY01000049.1 GCA_009781515.1 Oscillospiraceae bacterium | reverse complement strand
ATCTTGCTGCTTTAGCGGGATTTACCATGTTTTGACGAAAGTTAAAGGAGTCTTCAATTTCGCGTTCAGTTATTGCTTTAAGCCATGGCTTTTGTCGTTTCGGTTCGGTTGCAAGAAGGTATACCAAAGTGCAAATTGTGGGTATTATAAAAATTGTTTTTACGATAATTGTGATATAAATCTCAATCTCTGTGAAGAAAAACAAAGCTGTGGCAAGACCCGTACCCAGAAAGCCCGTGAAGCAAATAATCCCGTATGCCAATGCTCGTTTTTTGCTAACGGCATAGTGAGCTGCGGTTTCCTGTGTCAGTCCGAAATATGTGTATAATCCGGCAGAAGCGGAAAGCAAAGTTGCTGATAAAAAGTAAAGAGCAGTGCTTTGTATTTGACCGAAAAATGCAACAAGAACAAGTCCGACAGCTATCATTAAAACTCCGGAAGCAGCGGCAACGCCACCGGCTGTCCTTTTTGTTATGGGAACTTTTGCGTTCATATAGATTTGACTGATAGTTTCATTTCGTTTCTTCCTGCCGGCATCATCAGCTATAGCAGTTATATCACCAAGCTCGGCAGTGGCTTTTTCAAATGACTCATCTTCTGAAAGTCCGGTTGCGGCAAGCCCTTTTACACGTTCAACAAGGTTAGCAGTAACCTCTTCCTTAAAATCCCGAATATCAAGTGTGTCTTCATAGTCCGCAAATAAGCGGTCAACATATACTTTCTCTTTCATACTTTAATCCTCCAATAGTTTATTAAGAACGAGCTGTGTTTGCTTCCAATCATTTTTATTCTGACGCAGTAGTTCAACTCCGCTTTCGGTAATGCTGTAATATTTACGTCTGCTGCCGAGTGTTTCATCGCCCCAGTACGATGTGATATATCCGCCTGCTTCAAGCCGTTTATAGCTTGAATAAAGTGTGGCTTCCTTTAGCTCGTACTTACCATGTAATCGTTCGATAATATCCCTGTGAATTTCATAGCCATAATTATCACCCTTTACCAATATGCTCAGTACAACGGTATCGGTATGCCCACGGAATAAATCGGCTGATGTACGCACTTCCATTTAATCACCTTCCTTATGAATACTGCATCTATTGACTTGTATAGTATATTATAACACATACTACTATGACAGTCAAGGTATTATGGCAAAAATTTTTTCTTGTCCTCTCGTTACTGCAAAATACATCAAATTGTGGATTATTTCTGATGATTATTGTACAATAATCAAAACCGAAAGTGAGAAAGTATAAATGAAAGCAACAGATTTATATAACCAATTAGAAAAAGACTTTGTAAAAGAGGGCATGTGGGACGAATGGGCGACTTATATGACAGAAATTGAGGAGTACCTTTCACCACAGTTCATCAAAAGAAGTATGGGAGTAGTTTGTGATTTCGCAGAAAACATAAACAAGGTCTACACGGCAGTATTCCCGAGCGAAAAAGTCATGGAGAAGATTTTAAGCGATAACATCACGGACGCAATGCTGTTTGTCCACCATGCGTCTATTTGGGATATAAGAAAGCCGTCCGTATTTTATACAATGGACAAAACACTTTTAGAGAAAATGAAGAAAAACCGCATATCTGTATTCTGCTTCCATGTGCCGCTGGATAATTACAGTGAGTACGGCACAACGAAATCACTGGCGGATGCACTTGGTATTGAGTTTGAAAAAACCTTTGCTCCATATCGCGAGGCAATGGCAGGGGTGATAGGCAAGACACAGTGCAGGACAGTTGCAGAGCTGAGCGAGTTGTACACAAAAACTGTGGGGCACCAAACGAAGCTTTATGCATACGGCGATAATGAAATTAAAGACGGACGGGTTGCAGTGGTTGCAGGCGGGGGTAACGATATGAGCATTGTTCCCGAGCTGTTAGACCATGATATAAAAACATATATCACAGGTGTCACGCTTATTAGTGAGTATTCAAAAAATGTCCACGATTTTGAAAAAGAGCACTGTATCAATGTGCTCGGCGGAACGCATTACTCAACAGAGAGCTTTGCATGTAAAAATATGTGCGGATATTTTGAAAAGCTCGGGCTTCCGTCTGTTTTTATCGAAGACACCCCGATTTTTGAGGATATGTAGTTTGCAAATTAGAAATTGCCGATATAAAACATAATCATACATAAGACGGAGACCCCGGAAAGATGAAAAGAATAATCAGTTTGATAGTGTCCGTTTCGTTGATACTGCTGCTTTTTGCATGTGCCGCAGCGGACGATAA
Organism: Oscillospiraceae bacterium; assembly: GCA_009781515.1. Taxonomy (GTDB): domain Bacteria; phylum Bacillota; class Clostridia; order Oscillospirales; family Oscillospiraceae; genus WRMH01. The sequence continues at coordinate 5,430 of WQXY01000049.1, read as the reverse complement.
TAAAACCTCTGTCGAGCGGCTTGTCAGCGGTTATTACATATCAACGTCGGCTTGCATAGCACTTGGGCTCTCAGAGCGGCTTGTCGGCATTGAAGCCCGCGCCGATACGCGCCCCATATATTCGCTTGCAGCTCCCGAGCTTCTCGAACTGCCAAATCTCGGCACTGCAAGAGATTTTAACTTGGAAGCATGCCTTGCGCTAAATCCCGACTTGGTGATACTGCCTGCCCGTCTGCAAGATGCTGCCGATACTCTTACAGATATGGGAGTATCTGTCCTTTTGGTAAACCCCGAGAGTTTTGACGAGATAACTCATATGTTCCGTCTTATCGGTGAAGCAACCGGGGCGGGAGAGCGTGCAGATAAGTTAATTGAGTGGATTACAAAAATCCGAAGTGACATAAACGAGCGAACAAAAGGCATTTCAAGCAGACCGAGTGTTTACATATCTGGTGTAAGCTCTTGGCTTACTACTGCACCAAAGGATATGTTCCAATCGTCCTTAGTTGAACTCGCAGGCGGTGTGAATGCAGCAGCTCATATAGCAGGACGCAGTTGGACAGAGATTTCTTATGAAGAACTCCTCGCAATGAACCCTAATGTAATTATACTTCCTGCTGAAGCAAGCTATGAAATAAAAGATGTACTTACAGACACCGCACTCTCACAGCTGAGTGCAGTTCAAAACAAAGCGGTATACAAGATGCCGTCCGATTATGAAGCATGGGACTCACCGGTTCCTGCGGGTATGTTGGGGGCATTATGGCTTTTGAATATTTTGCATGAAGACTTAATTGCACAAGATGAATTAGACCAAGAAACAGCGGACTTTTACATGGAATTCTTTGGCATAAATTAAGGAGGAAAAAAGATGAAAGAAATTTTAGACATTACATACCGTGTTGTTAATGGAATTGAATTGAAATTAGACATGTTTTTGCCGGACGAGGCAGAAGCTCCGCCTCTTATCTTTTGGGTACACGGCGGAGCGTGGCTGATGGGTGACAGAAAATGGTGCGGAATGAAAAACCAAATAGAACGCGGCTATGCCGTGGTCAGCGTGGATTACCGCCTGAGTACAGTCGCGCCGTTTCCTGCATGTATCGAAGATTGCAAGTACGCACTTGCGTTTCTTCGTGAAAACGCAGACAAATATCCCATTGACTTAAATCGTGTTTGTGCGGTGGGTGACTCTGCGGGAGGACATCTTGTTTCCTTAATGGGAACATCTGCCGGTCATAAAGACTGGGAACCGGAGGGTGCGGATTGTTCCGTTCAGGCTGTTATAAATTATTACGGTCCTGTATTGGCTAAATCATCAACTCCCGTTGAAGAGGGAGAACCACCGGTGCTGTCAACCCTGCTTGGTTCACCTATATTCTCTGCAAAAGGAAGAATGGCAGCGTCAGCGGCAAATCCGATAACATATATTGACGGGACAGAGCCGCCGTTTCTGATTATACATGGCGACCGTGATACTACAGTCCCCATAGAACAAAGCTATGCATTGAGAAATGCACTTGAAGAAGAAAAAACCGATGTAATTATGTATACAGTTCTAAAAGCAGGACACGGCTTTGAATGTCCGACTGCAGACGCAGTTGTAAACGGCTTTCTTGATTACGTTTTTGCGGGAGCAAGACCAAAACCGCCCGAATGGGCGAGCTGGTCGGAATGAATAAAAACGCAAATCTCTGTCAGTTCATTGTTATCAAGTAAAACGCTAAACACAGCTGCCCTGCGAAATAAATAACCCTGTTTAACGCTAAATAAACAAATTTTTCGCACTGATAGTCCCAAATGCCTAAAAACAGATCTGACAGGAAGAACAGAAGTCCACCAAGTGATGCCATAAGTGTAAATGTAGAGGGTGCAATAAAATATAATGATATTGCCTTGGCTGCCATAAATGTAACCAGCACTGTGTACACAGTCAGCTGGAGTTTTTCTTTACCCATTTTCCACTTTCCGATTATCTGAAAGACAAGAAGTATAACAAGCAACGAAACCCATATCACAACTTCGTAAAATGTGAACGGGTATACAAGATAAAACGATACAAGAAGGCACGCATGCATGGCGCCGAAGAAGAAAATGCCAAAACGATATCGCTTTAAATCGGTCTTGATATATTGCAGGAAGTAGTCCGCCGGGACAGCAAATACTAACCCGAGAGCGAATATGTAAAATATATAGTTTTGGAGTTCAACCGCAGCATAAACAGCGCAAAGCGCAGCAAAAGCTGAAATAATTATTTTCAGCCATGTTGCCGGCCAAAACTTCTCTTTCTTTTCAAGTACACAATAATACACAAGCAGAGCGGAGTATAATGTGATTATTCCAATAGTAATGTAGTATGGCATAGTAACACCCTCCGTGGATTATTATACACAAAAATTATCAAAAATGCAGTTTATTTTCCGCTGTTATCCATCAGCTTGCGGGTTATGTTTGTAAAATCCTCACGGGAGAATATACGCGGCACAGGATATGCAGGGTTTGCCTCTCGAGAAGCGCGCTCTACCATTGTGGGAATGTCGTTTTCCAAAATAAAGTCAACGGTATCAGGTATTTCCATACGTGCGTTTAATTCACGAATAGCTTTAATAAACGCTTTCGCTTTTTCTTCCGCCGTCTCACCTGCTATATTAACGGCATCGGCAAGCTCCGATAGCGGCTTATAGACACTACAGCCGTAGCAGTCCAAAACATACGGCATTATTACAGCGTTTGCAAATCCGTGCGGTGTATCATACAACCCACCGAGTGTATGCGCCAGCGCGTGTATATTACCAACATACGCACGGGTAAAAGCAATCCCGGCAAAATATGCGGCAAGCTGCATATTCTGTCGGGCTACTATATTTGTGCCGTCATTATATGCCATATATAAATTCTCGAAAATGAGCTTAGTTGCCTCAATAGCCATTTTTCGGGTTTCTACAGTATTGCTGCGCCCGATATATGCTTCAACAGCATGGGCAAGTGCATCCATGCCTGTTGAAGCTGTAGTACTATTCGGCAAGCTCACGGTCAGCAGCGGGTCAAGAACTGCGACACGCGGAATTAGCACAAAGTCGTTTATTGAATATTTCTCGTGTGTATCTGCGTTGACGACAACAGCGGCCAGTGTTGCCTCACTGCCCGTACCCGAAGTAGTAGGCACCGCATAAACCGGCGGCAGCTTGCTTCTGACCTTTAGGTATCCTCGGAGCTGCGGAATACTTTTATGCGACTTAACCACACGTGCACCCACACCCTTTGCACAGTCAATGGGTGAGCCGCCGCCAAAAGCAATAATTCCGCCGCAGCCATTTTCCATATACAAAGCCAAGGCTTCTTCTATATTGCTGATTGTGGGATTAGGCACTGTCTTATCATAAATGGCTGCTGATATTCCCGCATCTTTAAGTGCTTCAAGCAACTCATCTGCCATACCACGTTTCATCGTGCCTTTGCCTGTAACGAGCAGGACGCTCTTGATATTATCATTGCCGATGCGGTCAGCCAGCTTGGTAACACAGCCTTCGCCCTCAATCAGTACAGGCTTACGCCAAGGCATAAAACAAGCGGCACACTTCATAATAAATTGATAAATACGGCAATAGATTATAAACACTCAGTATGCCCTCCTTCAACTAATTGACAACACATATTATATCATAGATGAGAAGCAGAGATGTAAGACAAAAATAAACACTTTACAAGCACCACAAGATATGCTACTATGCCTATAAGTGAATAACCACCCCTTGATTTATCAAGGGGATTCCATGGGGGAGTAGTTGACACGAGCCGGTTCGTGGGGTAAGCCAACAATCTCGATTGAATATACGTTCAATCTGGTTTATCTTAAATAACGAGACTCATGTATAGCAATTTTAGCTGTGCATGTGTCTTTTTCATTAATACAAAAAGAAAGGCGGGTATTGATATGAGAATTGATAATAGTTTCATTGCGGCATCACGACTTAGTCAACCCTTAGGAGCAATACAAAAAAGTGAAGAGGACAGTGAAAAAAAAGGAATTGCCGGTGGATTTGAAAAAATATTTGATGATTTATGGAAATCAACGGAAGAAACGTCAGCTGCAAGCAAGGCAGAAACAGCAAAGCTCGTAATCGGTGAACAAGATGATTTGGCAAAAATGCAAGTAGCAGGAGAAAAATCGAGTATCATGTTTGAACTTAACCTGACCGTTAGAAACAAGGTTATAGATGCGTATACTGAAATTCTGAAAACGCAGGTTTAAGCGAGGTTCTCTTGTGTATAACAGTTAAGATGAGGTTGTGCTCTTTATGAGTGCAATCTCATCTTAACTGTTGTTGAAGGTTGTCTTTGAGGTGTGAGTGTGATAAGGTTTGTGCATGACAAATGATGAGCTAATAAAACAATGGGAAGCGGAAGAAGCTTTTGCTTTTGAAGGATGGGATTTTTCACATTTAAACGGACGGTGGGACAGCCCTGAACCGACATGGGATTATAAGAAAATAATCAGTGCATACTTGAAAGACACTGATATATTATTAGATATGGGAACAGGTGGTGGAGAGTTTCTTCTGACACTTGAGCACCCTTATAATAAAACATTTGCTACCGAAGCGTATGAACCTAATTTCAAGTTGTGTCTTAAAAAACTTTCTCCTCTTGGAATTACTGTTAAACAGACATACACAGATGAAAATCTCAACGCCGATGATAAGCTACCGTTTGATAATGATTTTTTTGACGTCATTATCAATCGCCATGAGTCATTTGATTTAGAGGAAGTCGACAGAACCTTAAAGCAAGGCGGTTACTTTATAACGCAACAGGTAGGAAATCAAAGCAATCGTGAGCTAATGCACAGATTAAATGATAATAATGACCCGTATTTGCCTCATCACACTTTAGACAAATACGTTGAAACCTTAGTCTCACTTGGATTTCAAATTATTAACACGGACGAAACTATCTATCCAACAAAAATCTTTGATGTGGGAGCATTAGTATTTTTTGCAAAAATTATTGTATGGGAGTTTCCCGGCTTTTCTGTAAAAACTCACCGTGAAAAACTCCTTGATTTTCAGCACGACATAAATGAAAAAGGATATATAGAAAGCACCGACCATCGCTTTTTGATTGTAGCAAGAAAGATGTAGTTAAACGAATTAAAGGAGTGTGAAATGAAAGATAATAGTTCAAAGCCTGAAACAATAAAGGCATATATTGCGGAGCAAAACGAGGAGTTGCAGGCTATCTTATTAAAAGTCCATGAAGCAATACGCTCGGCAGCTCCGAACTGTGTTGAAAAGATGTCCTGGCAGATGCCGACATATTGGCAAGGTGAAAATCTTATACATTTTTGTGTACACAAAAACCATCTTGGTATCTATCCGGGTTTAGTAGAAAATATACCATTTCAAGACAGGCTTGCAGGATATAAAGTAT
>WQXY01000048.1 GCA_009781515.1 Oscillospiraceae bacterium | reverse complement strand
GCTACTTCCTTAATTTTTTCTTGAATGGCATGAGGACTGAGACCTCTATAATTGGCATCGCTCATCAGCAGTGCAACCGCTGCCGAAACATGAGGTGCACTCATTGATGTTCCTGATTTGCTTTGATAGCCTGTTCCGGGAACAGCAGATGAAATCGAAACCCCGGGGCCTGATACATCAATTACATTTCCGTAGTTTGAAAAAGAAGCTTTTTGATTTTTGTCATTGTGCGCAGCGACTGTAATCGCTTCCGGAACCCATGCAGGGTCATAGAGGGAAGCGTTGTCATTGGAATTTCCCGCAGATACGACAACCACGCTGCCTTTACTGTTGGCATAAAGAATTGCATCACGGGTAGATTGAAGATTTCCATATCCGCCAAGGCTCAGATTAATGACCTTTGCACCGTTATCGGCAGCCCAACGAATTCCCGAAATTACGTCCGAGGAATAACCGCTTCCGCTGTCGTTTAGCACCTTTACAGGCATTATACTTACGTTGCCGAGTGTGCTTTCAGCTATTGTGCCTGAAACATGTGTGCCATGTCCCTGCCTGTCGGTAGTGTTGGAATTGCCGTTTACGAAGTTCCAACCCGAAATCACACGCCCTTTGAGCATAGGATGTGCTGCGTCAACTCCTGTGTCAAGAACGGCTACTATGATTGACGAAGAGCTGCCCTGTGCTTTCAGGTAATCTTGATATTCATTCATAGCAGTTGAAACAACACCCCAACTTCTAAAGCTGTCGATATATACAAAATCGGGATTATCAACACTTACTACAATATCCGGCTCGCTGAATATTGATTGCTCGAGAAAAACTTCGTTTGCGGCTTCCGCGTTGTTTTCACTGCGAAATATCAGCAAACTTGAAGTGCCGTTGTAGCTTTCGACAGAGATAAGTCCGTCAAGTGCCATGGCTTTAATGTTTTCGGCGTCTGTGTTGACTATCAGCCGCATCGTGCTGAAATCGGCACTTGGTTCAGGGTCAAACTCGATGCTTGGGTCTTGCAGCAAGTTTGCATCGCTCTTACTTGGCTGTGCATCATTTTCCAAGCCTAAGCCTATGGCTTGATGTGTCTGCTGCGCTGTCTGCTCTGCTGCAAAAATCTCCGGCTCTGCATCGGCAGGCACCACATTATTTGTGCAGGCAACGAGCAATAAAACGATGAGTAGTGATGATAATAGTCTTTTCATGATTGGTTCCCCTTTCAAAATTTAGTGTTTTATTTTGTGTTTTTTGTTCTTTGTTTTTTGCTTTCATTAATATAGGCGTAACATATATGCGTCAGGTTTTATTTTTTTGAAAAAATTTTTGAGAAAAATAAAAACAATGTCACGGTCAGGCATTGTAACTGATTTTCGAAGAACGAGGCATGGATGCCGAGTGAAGCTATTAAGAACAGGATGTTTATTTAATAGCGAAGAGAAAATTAGTTACAACGCCTGACCGTGACATTGTTATCAATAAAAAAAGAAGCTGCAGTAAGCAGCCTCTTTTTGCTTGACTTGTATATAAGTTGTTATGGTTAATTGCTTTTCGTTTTCTTGCACTTTCTGCGGTATACTTCAGCTCCTGCGATGCAAATGACACCGAGGGAAATAAGCGTAATCGAGAAAATCACAGTGCCCTCATCACCTGTTTGCGGAGACCTTGATGTCGGCGGAGTGCTCTCATTGGCAAGAACATATCTTGATGCTTGCTTAATTTTGACCGTTACAGAGCCATTGCTGTTTAGAGTAATCTCGCCGATATCACTTCTGACCTGCCCGTTTGAATTGATGTAGTAGAGCTTAATCTCGTTTGCTTTTAATCCCGCTGCTGCAATCTCGGCTGCCGAAATTGTAAACTCGATAGTAAACCCGAACTCACCTGTGGCTGTCGGAGCGATAACAAGGGAGTTTGCAGGAACTCTTGCTCCGTTGACAGTTGATGCCTCCGAAACTGTGCTTACCGCAACGTTGAGGTCAATAGAGCGGGCAGCAGTGGTGATAGACGCGGGGTCTATTGTAACTGTCAAACCGCTCGGCAGTACGATATCAAGCGGATTTTCCTGTGCTTTTATCGCTTGCAGGTTCGCTGCTGATATGGCTGTAGAGCCGCCTTGTGCGATAATGAGCGGAATATCGTTTTTCAGTGCATCCTCGAGACCTTTGTCAATTGTATCACTAATGGGATGTTGTGGGTTGAAGATAAAACCGTGCACGTCATCTATCTTTACCCATGTCTTATCCAAGCCTACAATCGCATCAATAGATGCCATGCGATTTCCGCTCACAAAAAGCCATGGCATCGTGATAAGATTACTGACATCAATAGTTGTCAAGCGGTTATCCGTAAGATTAAGGCTAAACATTTTTACATTAGCACTCAAATCAATAGATGTTAAAAGATTATCTACGATATTAAAATATTGCAGACCGGTATTTTTACTTATGTTAATTGATGATATCTTGTTATAATCGAGCCATACTTGAGAAAGTTTTGTATTGTGACTGATATCAATTGATGTCAAAAGATTATCACTGAGTGACAAAGACCAAAGTTCTGTGCTTTTACTTAAATCAATAGATGTCAGTTTATTATTGCTGAGATTTAGCTCTTGGAGGCAAGGAGCTTCCGGCAGCTTTATGGATGTAAGCTTACCTATATTTGACCACCTGATTGCACTTGGGTCCCATGTGCCAAATCCGGTAACACCAAGGCCTTCAAGCATTGTAAGATGACTGACATCAAGTGTTGTCAGCTCCGTGCGGCTCAACGAAATTTGATTTAATTTTGTATTTTTGCTCAAATCAAGTGTTGTTATGGGTTCGTAAATAGTAAGCTCTGTTATTTCTGTAAGGTATTCAAGACCGGCAACCGACTTTACACCCATACCTTGTGATACGAATACACTTGTTATCGTCGCCGCATCTTCTGCCGTTATCGGGTCGCCCTCGTCTAAGCTAAGTAAGTTTCTTATATATGCGCGGAAAACTTCATCTGTAAACGCGTCTGTTATGTCAGTGCCCGTAGAAAGACTGACAATCGGTTCAGCTTCGCCGGGGTCGCCGCTTTCAACAAGGTCCCCGCTTTCAGCAGGGATGCCCTCTACGGGGTCATCTTCTGCGGCTATGGAAAAAATCGGTGCCATTGTAAGTAAGAGTATCAATGCCAATGCTGCTGCGAGAGTTTTTCTGATTTTAATTCGTTTCATAATTAAGTACCTCTTTCTTTTTTTTTGGTTTCATTAGTATAGGCGTAACATCTATGCTTCAGGTTTTATTTTTTTGCAAAAAATTAAAAACGCGCGCTTTACTAAAGCAAAGCACACGTTTTCTAATCACCCCTACAGCGACATCATATGTATGTATGTATGTATGTATGTATGTATGTATGTATGTATGTATGTATGTATGTATGTATGTATGTATGTATGTCATATTAAATATTGTAGCATATTTGAGAATATTATGCAATAAATATTGCATAAAAACTTACAACTACCCATGGGTAATCCACATTGCGGGGCGGATACCGCCGTTATTGTTGTCGACATGATTGCCGCGCGGGTCAATGTCGCCGTCGAGATTTGTGGTTGCGGCGCGGTTGGTGCCGTTGCCGGGTGAGCGAACCCACAGCCACGCTGCACGTCCGCTTAAATCGAGAGAAACCCGTGCCGAGTTAAAGCGGTCGTTGATATAGTTTGCGCCGTTTGGTCTTTCGGCAAGCTGTCCGCTGTCGCCAAAATACCTAACAAGCTCACTCATGCTCAGTATAAACAATCTGTCTGTTGTATTGCTGCCGCCGTCTGTATCAAACCATTCATTGTCCCGATTAGTGACAGTTGTTTGAACAATGCGTTCTTTTTCAGCGGCGGAAAATGTATCATTGTAAAAAGTGCCGTTTAGCCATGAACGCAAACTACTGTTTGCCCATGTTACATCATCATTACGGCTTGAATGATATTGACGCTTTGTTAGAACTCTTTCGCTCAAAACCATGGCTCTGTCAGTTCTTACTTCCATAACACGCCAGTTGTATCCGCCGAGACTTACAATATCGCCGACTTTTAATTGTGGCGCCGGTGGCGGGGTTGGAGTTGGCGTAGGTGTCGGCGTTGGTGTCGGGGTAGGTGTTGGTGTCGGCGTAGGAGTTGGTGTAGGAGTTGGTGTAGGTGTAGGCGCGTTTGGTGGTGGAGTAGGAGTAGGTGTCGGCGCGCCCGGTGGTGGTGTTGGGGTCGGAGTAGCATCGGGCGGCGGCGGTGTGCCCGGCTCTGTACCATGAGGGGGTGGAGTACCCGGCTCCGTGCCTTGCGGTGGTGGCGTGCTTGGAGTACCGCGCGGCGGCGGTGTCTCGTCGGGGTCATCGGGGTCGGCGGGAGGGTCATCATCGCCATCGGACGGGATTGGGTTCGGATTGTTTACGGATGATGGCGGGTTTGGCTCTGCAGGCGATATAGTAGTGAGAATAACTTCATCGCTGACAGGCGGTGTATTATCGTACGGGTCATAGAGATTTTCGTTTTCATCTAAAAAAACCGAAGTTGTCAGAACACCGGTTACAATAACCACACTTGCCACAGATGAAATAACCGCTTTTAGAGCTAAACTTCCTGTTGTTGCTGCGGTTGCCGCAGTCGCTGCCGCACCACCCGAAGCACCTGCAACGGCGGCACCTGCGATAACAGCCGCAGCACCCACAGATACAGCTTCAAATATGTTATCGGCAACCTCCGGCGGCATTTCAAACAGCTCAAATGCTCTTGCAAGCAGTGGTGTAAGTGCAATCGGCGCTGCACCGTAAAGTTTTATTCCGTCGCGTACTTCAATCTGTTTGACAGCATCGCGAACTCTGCCCCGTGCTAATGAAAGACGGGTTTTTATGGTATTTTCATTCGTAAAAAGATTTTCGGCAATCTGCGCGACTGTCAGGCGCTCGTAATAGTAATAATATACACACACACGCTGCGGAAGAGGCAGTTTGTCAACTATTTCGCTTATCATGCCAACCGTCTCGGCATTGTCGAGCGCCTTGTCCGGAACTATTCCCTGATCGCCCTCTTCAAAAAATTCGCTTTCCGTTAGTGTTTCGTCGTCAATATTTAAGTTGACGCGTTTTTTTCGCAGCAAATCAGTGCACTTGCTGGTCGTTATGCGTCTGAGCCATGTTGTAAATGCTTCGGGTGCTTTTAACTCAGACACCTTTTGATACATATACATAAAAACTTCTTGCGAAACATCTTCGGCGTCTTCTTTGTTTTCCATTATTTTTACCGCAAGAAAATAGATGCTTTTTATATACTCCCTATAGAGTGTTTCAAGTGCTGAAGTATCGCCTGTCTGAGCCATTTTTACAGTTTCGACCAATAATGCTCTTTCCATACCCGGCACTCCTTTCTGTTTTTGTTCTCATTAAGACAGGCGTATTAAAACGGGGTTTGGTTTCATTTTTTTCAAAAATATTTTTATCATTTATATTATTTCGGTTTGAACGCACAAAATAATGATGATATTAACACCGTATTAATATCATCATTATAGCATAAATTGGGGAAAATAACAAAACTTATATAGTCTCAATCTCAAGCGATACAGGCGTTGAAGCCTCGCCCATAAACATGCACACCTTGTACGCCGCCGCGGCACACAAAGCCACAGGAAGCAGCGAGAGCAGCTCCACAAGCCAAATGCTCTCAAAAAAGCCCACGCGAAACATCGTCGGAGCGAGATTTACGGCGGCATGTAAAGCAATAGCAACGGGATAGAGCCATACCATGCCTTTTTTGGTGGCAGAGCACAGGACAATTATCGAAAGAGAAATATGTGCAGCCATTGCAATCAAACGCTCAATACCCTCTATAAGAAAGACGGCAGGCTCTTTTCCTTGAATTGTAAGAATGAATGCTTGTAAGTTCATGCTCTCGCTGAGGGCAGCCGTATCACCGCTGTTGATAAGCGAACAGACATAAATATCGCTAACCATTGCAAAACCTACAAAAAATGTCAAAAATCCGCAATATCCGATACCAAATGACAGTGCCGTGCCGATGTTGGTATATTTGCCCGATAATATCTTAAACGCTGCAAAACGTCCCGTTTCTTCAATGATTGCCCTCGCAAAGATTGTGTAAATAACAAAGAGCCACGGGCTTTTGTCGAGCAGTGCAACCGTACCGTCCTCGGAGGGATTGAGTACCAATACGTTTAAGACAAGCTGCAAATAAACTGCAAACACTACAAAAGCCGCAACACCTACAAGCAGAGGTATTACCTTGAGTTCATATTTTTTCCGCCAGTATATAAAGATAAAAATAGGCAAACCAATGCAGGTCACTGCGGAAACAGTCATAAAAGCAATTGATATATTCGGTATCATTAGTATAACCCCTGACTAAATCACAAAGTTGCCGTCCTTAAACACAGTGACACTTTCGCCCGATGCTGTAATGCCGACAATCGACATATCGGCTGAGCCGAACATAAAGTCGTGGTGGCTGTCGCTGACGTTAAGACCGCATGCTTTACGCTGCTCTTCCGACATGGCGCTGCCGCCGACAATACTATCGGGATAAGCACTGCCGAGAGCGAGGTGGCAGCTTGCATTTTCGTCATATAAGGTGTTATAGAACAAAACTCCGGTGTTGGAAATTGGGGAATTATGCTCAACCAAAGCGATTTCGCCGAGCATATCCATGCCGGGGACATCATAAATCATATTTTTCAGATACTCCTCGCCAACGGCTGCTTTGTACGAAACAACCTTGCCGTCTTTGAACGTAATCGAAAAATCATCAATCACATTGCCGTGGAAAACACTCGGCATTGTGCCGACAACAGTTCCGTTTACGCCGTCTGCTTTTGGAGCGGAGTATAGTTCTTCGGTCGGAATGTTCGGCAGGAAGTAAAAACCGTCCTTTGCAGTGTCGCCGCCGCCGCGCCACAGGTGATTTTCAGGCATTTGCATACGCAAATCAGTACCCGCACTGTTGGTTAAATGAAGCTCCTTAAACTGATAATCGCCAAGCTGCTTGACACGTTTTTTGAGTGTTTCAACATGATTATCCCACAGTGACAAGGCATTTCCGTTTCCAATACGTGTTGCATCAAAGATGCTTTTCCAAAGCAGGCTGATTGCCTCGTCCGCAGTTTTCGCGTCAGGGAACACCTTTTTCGCCCAAGCCTCGGACGGAACTGACGCTACGCACCAACGCACGCCACCCGTTCTGATTTTTTCAAAATAATCTTTAAGTGCTGCCGACGAGGCAACATCATATCTGCTCAGTCTGCCGGAGTCCACACCTTTATACATTTCGGGGTCGGATGATGAAACCCTCATAAACGCCGCACCCTCGGCTGCAAGTGTATCCATCATCAGTTTATCCCATGGCGGGAAAACATCAAAAATACTGTCGTTTGCCATAAGGAACTTTTGCCGTGAGCAGATATCGTCAATCCAACGTATGTGCACATTGGAAGCACCTGCCTCAAATGCAACCTTCATTGCCTTTTGTGCAAAAAGAGCACACTCCACGCTGCTTGTTATCACAAACTGCTGCCCGGGCTGAATGTTTACACCCTTGCGAACGATAAGTTCAATGTATTCGTCCAAATGCGCTTCGTTAAATAATGCTGTATTCATGATTTTTTCCTCCTGTTAATTGTGTGAGTAAGCCTATAAGCCGGGTTTTGTTGAATGTTGTCATCTATCTACGCTCATCGTTGCCGATGAGCTCCAGCCACATTTTAGGAGCGGCCGGGTCAGCCTTAATGCTCCTGTGTGT
>WQXY01000047.1 GCA_009781515.1 Oscillospiraceae bacterium | reverse complement strand
GTTTGAGAGTAGTGTAATTTCAAAGGGCAGCAAAACCCATGATGCTGACCACCGTTATTTAGTTATGTTTGAGAGTAGTGTAATTTCAAAGGGCAGCAAAACTCAATGCGGTAAAGAATTAAGCGTATACGGGTTTGAGAGTAGTGTAATTTCAAAGGGCAGCAAAACGATAAGTTAAGGCTCTCACCAAGCAATGCAGTTTGAGAGTAGTGTAATTTCAAAGGGCAGCAAAACCGACCCTCGGAACAATGGGAAGAGAAGCACAAAGCGTTCTAACCGCTTGAATAACATCAGTCCAATCTACATCAGCGGCATAATCGAACTTAGTTTGATAGATTTCCCATAACCCTATCATGGCTGTGCTGTTTTCTATTTCGTCAACAATCAAATACATATCTTTTAATACACCAGATGATCCCCGATGATTACTTGTGTTTTGGATTGCTTTGTTTAATATATTAATATCCAAATCGGGAGCAAAGAAATTGAGCAAAACAAAAACATCATAATAATCACGCATTCTGGAGTTTGCTGTACCACGGGAGATAATAGTTTCAAGCTTTTCGGCTAATATTGTTTCAAGATTATATGAAAGTATGGATATATTGCGCTCTTCAAAAAGCAGCTTATAAGTATATGTAATCTCGCTTGGGGTAATAATATCTCCGGTAGAAAAATCAAGCCTGAAAGGTGTGCGCATATTTTCTATAATTGCTTCCAAATAGACGCGAATACCGGGATAATCCGCCTCGTCCATAATTGGTGTGATTTTATTAATAACAAATGTCATGCCGTCATCAAGCTCAATGTTAGTTATTATCTCAACAATCTCTCTAACGCTATCCACATTCAAGGGAATACTGGTGATTGTCGTGTCAATGTCCATAGTTGAACGGTTATCAATCCCGACCAAAGCTGATATTAGCACTCCGCCTTTGAGAATTAGATTATTTCTATAATCGGAAATGGACATTCGCTCAAGAAATCGTTCCATAACGTAGTTGCGGATAATAAACTTGGCTTTTTCGCTGTTCCCCTTAGACATATTTCGCACAAGAGCTTTTAGTTGCCTTGGTGTTCTAATCATAACAGTACCTCTAAATATTGTCGAATGATTTTTTCGACCGAAAACAGATTAGCGTACCGCATTAATTGTGGAATATTTTTGTCTTTTCTGCGTACATACTCTTTAATAGCAGTCAGATAATCTTGAGTTTCAATATTACTTCTGCTGCGAACTAAATCGCAAATTGTACGCTCGGCGTTGTACGTCCGCACTTTGTGCCCCGCGCGAGTATCAGTTTCGCAGATACCCTCTTCAAGCAAAGAAGCTTTAATCTTATAAGTCTTTACTCCGAGTTTTGCCAATCTTGTTGTGTTTGTGCCTGCCTTTAATGTAGCGGCATAGCGGATAGGCTCGCGTTCGGCAAGATTGAGAAGATATAGTGCAGTTTCATGTGAAAATACAGCACAGGGAAAGCGAACTTGAATAACATACAAATCGTCATCCCATGCATCTTGCGACATATATAATCCGTGAGCAACCCGCACTAATTCACGTTCGCGTACATACTCTCCAAAGTATGTTTTAGACACATCGGCGTCGAGAGCCTCAGAAGTTGTGATATATCCATTATTTTCTTTAAGCAGCAAGTCTAACGTAAAGAATTTGTTCATTTAACATCACCTTACTTTCAGGCTCTTATTATAATCAAAAAGAGCGCAAAAGTAAAGCGTTATGTTGAAACATTTCACAAAGGCTCGAAACCCTGTAGTTTCAAGCCTTTGTGAAAAATGTGCGGAGGGTGAGAGATTCGAACTCTCGTGAGCTTGCACTCAAACGGTTTTCAAGACCGCCGCGTTATGACCACTTCGCTAACCCTCCACATGATCAAAGGTTATTATAGTTTATAAATGAGTATATGTAAAGTAGGTATGAGAAAAACCGCATAACAGTTCGGTTTTTCCATCGGGTGACGCTTGCGTCACCCGCCGTATTGGTCGCTGTTTACAAAGTTTCTGTGGTCGGTATAGTTTGTAAAGAAATTATGCGTCCCGTTCTTATTGAGAGCATAGAAAAACTCATTAGTGCTTGCAGGATAAAGTGCCGCACGAATTGAAGCAATACCCGGATTTGCTATCGGGCCGGGCGGCAGACCGGGATGCAAATACGTGTTAAACGGACTGTCAAGCATCGTAGAAAACGGAGTGGTTGTCCCGGCAATGGCATAATGAATGGTAGCGTCAATTTCAAGCATCGGGAAGTTCGGACTGTTGAGGCGATTATAAATGACCGCCGCAATGCGCGGACGCTCGTCATCGTCACCTGCCTCACGCTCAATCATCGACGCGATAATAATAATCTCACGTACCGAATACCCGAGCAAATCCGCACGCTCAATAAACTGCTCGGTAAATTTTCGGTCAAACTCACGAAGCATACGGGTCAAAGCCTGCACAGGCGTCGAGCCCTTAAAGAAATTATAAGTATCGGGAAACAAGAACCCCTCGAGCCGCAGCCTGTTTCCAAGCGTCTCCACATCAAGGAAATAAAAGTTAAAATCATGATTAGTCGCCGCGTCCCAAAGCTCCGCAGCTGTGCAAACCTCTTCATTTTCAAGCAAAGCAAAAATCTGAGCGAGCGAAAAACCCTCGGGAATGGTAACGGTTGTTTCAACACGGATGCCTGCGCGGGCAGTCATGCCCTGCACAAGAGCCCTGTAATCAAAGCTTTTGTTGAGCACATATGACCCGGGAGCGATTTTCTCTGCAGCATTTGAATAATCCGCATAAATGTTAAACAGCGCCTTATAACGGATTAACCCCGCCTCATAAAGCATGTCGGTGACGCCCTCCATAGTGAAATTCGCAGGCACTTGAACATCCACAAACTCGTCCTCGGACGCAAAACCGAGCACATCAATCGTCGCCATCCACATAACAGAAGCGACCACAAGACTTACGCACAAAATAAAAATGGAGAACATCAAACCGCCGACAAGCCCTGTCCGCCTCTCGCGACGTCTGCGAAGCGGGCGGTTTTCGGGAACATCTTTACACACGGTTTCAAAATCAAATTTTATCTTAAAATCGGGCGTGCCAATGTCAATTTTCGGCTCATTAAAATTCGGCATGGAAACATCAAGTTCCTTGGGATCGTGTACTTTTTTCTTGGCGATATTTTTCTTGCCGCCAAACCTCTCGCTGATTTTTTGCCGTAAAGTACGCGGCTTGTTTATTACAGGGGTCTCGGGAAAAAAATCATCAAAAACAACGCTGCTCTGCAACGTATTGTAACTAAGCTCATCGGCACGCACTCTTTCGACAACAGGCATTACAGAAGTCGGAGCAGGCGAAAGACCGCTGTTATCAATGGCGCGCAGTGCATCGTCAAGACTTTTGATAATATCAACAGGCTCGGTGTTGTCGTTATTGACATTATCTCCCAAATTATCTACTCTACCGGACATAAAAACCTCTCATAAATTTCGCCGTGAATATCATCTGTACTGCGGGGCTGCCCGTTTTGTACACAATCAATTATGAACCATCCGTATTGCTTTGCCGCCATGAGACCGCTTTGTGCACAGCTCTCAAGGTAAGATAAATCCTGCTCGTGAATATCTGCGTGAGTGCCCGTCTTCTCTTGACGCGAGGACAAACGCTCTGCCGCAAGCTTCACCGGAATATTCATATAAAATACAAAATCCGGCTTAGGGAGCTGTATAAGCTTAAACTCGTAGTCGTACAACCAATCGAAAAACAACTTACGCTTTTCGTTTTCCATTTTTGCCCCTTGATGCAGAGCATTACTGGTTGTATATCTGTCGGTCAAAACCAAACCGCCGTTTTTGTAATATTCGCCCCAATCCTGTACAAACGACGCATACCTGTCTGCGGCAAAAAAAGACGAAGCCGCGTAAGCATTTACATCATCGGGGTTTTTGCCGAAATCCCCGCCGAGATACATTCTGATTAACATTGAAGAGGGCTCTTCGTAACGCGGAAAACGAAGTCGTCGAAACTCTTGACCCTGCTCTTCGAGCTTGTCGCAAATTAGATCAAATTGCGTTGACTTTCCGCTGCCGTCAATACCCTCAAAAACAATAAGCTTCCCCAAAATAAATAAACTCCTAAAAATACGCAAAAAGTGTGAAATAGCAATAGAAATTCACCATAATTGATTGTAGACATGTGTGCATAAAAATGATAAAATAAACGAAGAACTGCCGTTGTGGCGGCTCGGTCACTACCTCATGAGAGGAGTGATGCCATGGTTACTTATGAAGGGCTTTTTGCACTTTGTATGCTGATTGTAGCTATTATTACCCTCTGTCTCTTAATTTTTAGAGATAAAGACTGATAATACGAGACGCCTTATGTAAGTAAGGCGTCTCACCCATTGGACTGAGCCGCCCTGCATAAGCGGCAGTTCCTTTATGCAAAAAATATACCACATCACACAACTTCTGTCAATAAAAAAATACAAGTTCCCAACAAAACACTTGACATATACATATGAAGTGGCTTATAATGCACAGTGTATAAAAATAATCTTGAGATACAACAGTTATAACTACAATTTTAGGAGGAATATCAATGAAAAAGGCAATAGCAGTAATTATGGTTCTTATCATGACGCTCACATTCTCAACAGCAGCCCTCGCATCAGACACAGTTAGCGTATCACTCGGCGCAAACCTTTATATTTCCAACGGCGATACACAAAAAGGTTGGGGTGGAGATGGTGTTGACGATACCTCTTCTGGTATTCCGTTTGCAATCTTTGCTGCGGCAACAGGTCTTGTTGTCAGAGTTAACAAAACTCCTACAGGTGCAGGTATTCAGTTCATTCATCAACACGACGGCGACGGTTGGAACTGGAACCAAACAAATCTCAACGTAGCTGACGTCTTCACAGCAAATGAAGAAGGCGAAGGCGGCACATTCAGATTTAGCTTTGCTGCTATGGACGGCGGAAACGGCATGGGTGGTTTTAGATCAGCATCACAAGGCAAAATTATGCTTGGTTACTATGATGATAACATTGCAGACCTTGGTATTGTAAGCGCATCACTCATCGGCGTGCCGAAAGCGTTAGCTGACGATCTTGGCGTAGCATCAACAGGCGTTGTAACATTCATCGGCATTGCAGCACTCGTTCTTGCAGCCTCGGGCACAGGAGCAGTTGTAGTTTCCCGCAAACTCAAGAAGTAATTTGACACGTAGGGGCGACCGCCCTCGGTCGCCCGCTCAATAAACAATGACAAAACGTAGACTATCAAAAAGAACAAAGCTAAAGATTGCTTTAGCTTTGTTTCTTTGCATTTTTGTATGTGCGCTTTGCTACCTCGGATACGTCTTTTACGACTACTTCGCACAGCGGCGAATAGAAAGCAAAATTGGCGACCTTTTTGACGAGGGGCTTCAAGAGCGTGACAGACAGCAAGGCATCGAAACGCCGACACCAACCCCCGACCCCGAAGACCCGCCCGAAGACGACGAACCGCCCGAAAGTGCGTGGAACATGGAGCGTCGGCTCTTGCTCGAAGAAGAAGAACGGGGCAGAATATTTTTTGCCGATATCCTCGAAATAAACGAAGATTTTCTCGGTATGATAGAAATACCCGGACTGATACCACGACAGCCGTATGTTCAATATATGAATAACCGAAAATACCTTAACACGGATTTTAACGGAAACAGAAACCAAAACGGAACAGTGTTTCTAAACAGCGTCAATGACCGCCTCTTAATGGATAATAACAGCGTAATGTTCGGGCATCACACAACTGTCGGCAGTATGTTTGCCAGATTGGTACAATACAAAAACGCCGACACGTTCAAGAAAGCCCCTGTCATTGTGCTCGACGGACTTATCGGTGAGAGCGTTTGGATAATATTTGCCGCCCATGTCACAGAACCAATTCCGTGGTATACAAATGTGTATTATGAGAGAGAGGAATATGCCGAGCACTTGGAAGAAATTTTGGCTCGCAGCTTATTTATAACAGATGTGGATGTAACGCCGGACGACCGTATTTTGACCCTCTCGGTTTGCGATTATACCTACGAAGACATGCGTTTCATCGTCCACGCCCGCAGACTGCGACCCGATGAAAAAATCCCCGAAGAAGTTATAGCAGAAACTAATCCTAATATTAAACCATACACAATACCGCATCAGCAGCCCCTGCGAGAAGTTGACATGACAAACACGACAGTCACACTTAACCCTGCAAGACAAAACTTCTTTATATATCAAGCACGTGCAGGCGGGATTGACCGTTTCTCGGGCGACCAGAGCCTTATCCAAGGTCCGTTTCGCTCCCTTTCGCACAACGGTGTCACGGCAAATACTTTTATAGCAGCCGTTGTTATCAACCTGCGTGAAGAAGAAGAAAACGAAGACGCGCGCGGCTCTTATGTTGCCGTACAAGGTCTTGGCGGCGGCACAGGCATAACCTTGTTCTCATCAACGGTCACAAGAAGTGGGTTGACCGAGATTGGCGTCGTAACACCCGCAGGTGTTGACGCACGCTTCCCCGCAATTATTAACCACCACGGCAATTTATGGCTGCTCTACAGTGTAGATGACGGCACCAATTCAAATATATATCGCCAACCGCTGCTTGGTGGTGACAGTGAACACTTAGTAACTGTTCGCGGTGTGGTAAACGCCCGTCCGCTTGGGTTTTATTATGTGGGTGAGCAATGGGTTGTCGTTTGGCACGAACCGTCGAGCGGCGGCATACACGGTGCCCGCTTCGGAACAAGAGAAGTATTCCAAGTGGCAACTGTCGGAGCATATGCCCGTGTATCAACCTACAGTGCACTCTCAGGCACAAGCGTCAGAATTGCAATAGAAATAGGCGGCAAGCTGTCGTTTACTTCGATTGACCTAAGCCAAACACCAACAGGCGAGCCTGTCGAACCGGTCGAACCGACCCCGCCCCCCGAATGGTACATCCCCCCCGAATGGCTCAACCCCCGGTAGGGTTGGAACGGGCAACAGCCCGCAATCTCTTACTTTCTGTTAGTGTACTCTATTTGCAGCTCTTCTGCCAGATAACCATCGCTTCTGCAATGCATATCTGAGATACCTTGTCTAATTTCCAAATAAAGCCTTGACTTATAAAAGATATCAAACGCTTCACGAAGCGGCAGGCTTTCAAATTCGGCATATGTTTTTATCACACCTGCAAGCTTGTGTCCTACAAGGGTTCGATTAGCGGTCATTTTAACACCTCCGAGCCTGAAAAGCACAGGTGTTTTTCTACAGCTATATATGAACCGTGATACAATATCATTTCAGTACACCTTGTTTTTTCATAATATTTATAAATTCACGAACGATATATTCTTTGCCTTGTGTGTGCAGCGCATCATAACAAGGCACGATATAGCTGTCTAATATGTCGCTTTTTTCGGTCAACATTATATAAACCTTATCTCCGGTTGTTTCGAGTTCATCGGCTAAAGCCTCAATGCAAAAAACAGAAAAGAACGATTGTTCGGGCGTCATTTCAGATTTCATATACAAGCTCCTTGTCAACATAATTTTATCATATGCTTACTCAGCCCGCAACAAAAATCATCACAACACCACACTAAGCGCAACCAAAAGGAGCTGCCGAAGCAGCTCCTTTGTTGCAGACCACACCGCCACTTCGTGGCATCCCTCATTGGCGGGGAATATTTGACATGTTGCACAAAACAATTTGTGCACTTCTACAAATTTTCAAAAAACCACAAATCCGAATTCTACATTAAAACTGTGAAAACTGTGATTTTTCATCATATTTTTATGCAAAAACGAGGTGATTTACACTCGTTTTTCTACATTTTGTAACCATTTTGTAGAGCTTAAACGTTTATAGACGGGTATGCTTTTTGGTGCTATGGTGACAGCAGGTGAAATAACATAAAACACTTGAAATCATAAGCTGTTTATCATACAATCAGAAAGGAAATACCTATCATGGAAAACACAGCCAACCGTGCATACAAAGC
>WQXY01000046.1 GCA_009781515.1 Oscillospiraceae bacterium | reverse complement strand
TCTTGGTTTAATGAAACCTAACGGTGAAATCATTTGGTCAAGATTTTCGGTAGGCTCTGATACAACGAAAATTTCCTTTAATATCGGCGACATAAATCCGAACGACTTAGCTCTTGTGGTAGCAGGTGCACGTGCAGAGCAAGTAATAAACGGACAGTGGTCATTTAATGTTGCAATTGACGATACCGTTATCCTTGAGCCCGGGAAATTCATCGGCGAATATAACGGACTTCGTACAGAAGTTGATGTAGGTGCTACACATGTTCGTATTACTGTCCATAATGCGGCAAAAAGAGCTATTGTCAATGATATAGTTTTTGACGAAAGTCCTATACTTCTTCATATGGCGGACGGTAAAACAATAGTTGTGCAAAGAGGCGGAGCCTCGGGCGATGCCGAAATCATCGGGATTGATTACTTTATGGATTTCATAAATCCGGGTGACGTAGTAAGCATTGAATTTCTCGGTGTAAAGATAGGAGGGTAGCGGAATTATGAAGCGAACTTTATCTGCATTACTTGCATTTTCCATGCTCCTTGCCACCCTCACCGGCTGCCGAAATAACGAAGAAATGGGCAAAGGCAGCGGGCAAGGAAGCGGAAGCGGGCAGGGCGAAGAAAACGAAAACCCGAGCATTTTCGACGAATACATCTATGTCGCTCAAGACGGTTTTCTCGTCTTGGACAAAAGCAAAGAGGCGAATATATATGGCATTGCCCTGCATGGGGAGCTTACCTACTATATTTATGAGGAGTTTCCTGAAAACCCCGTGCCAAAAGAGCAGGCAGATGACCCCGATACTTGGTTTCCGTTTGTAAGGCTTATACAGGTAAAAGCTATGGACAGGTCGGGAGCAGTAGCGGAAAGCCTGACCATTCCTGAGAGTTTTGCCGCCGCTTCTGCCTCTCTTATCGGTTTTCACATAAATGACACAGGGGAAATCATAATCGTTTCCCGTGAATATGATTACGAAAACAACCACAGCATCATCATCTACGAAAGAGCCACTATCAAAGGCGAGCTTTTGCAAAAGGAAGAACTGCTGCAGGTAGAAGCCATGTGGGCTGATCTATTTGTCCATTTTGAAAAAAACGGCTGTATTGCAATAATCGGAGCTGATTTCCATGCGTTTACGGAAATGAACTACACACTTCATCTGTGGGATGAAACCTTATCTCATATGAGAGTAGAAACCATTTTCACAAGTGCTTTTGCATTTGGTCGTGACGGCACTTATATCCATAGGACACAAAATGACGAAGAAGACAGCAAATTAATACTGCAAAGCGTAGACTTAAAAACAGGAGAGCCGATAGATAAATATCCGCTCACTCTCGAACGTGTCACAAGTATTCATTTGGCAGAAGAAAACAGCCCATTTGATTATTATATCGTCTCGATACTTTGGGAACAGCATCTTTACGGACTTGATTTTGAAACAGGCGAACCAGAACATATCTTAGACTTTATCGAGGTCAATATATATCTTAATCAGGATCTATTCGGCTATTATTTATTTTCCTTGACTGACGGCGCCATAGCAGTAAGCCTGCCGGTATGGGACAGGTCAAGTATACTGTCAATGTCAATACAGTATGAGCTTGGCATACTCAGCCCCGTGCACAGGTCCGTTATGGAAGACAGACCTGAAGTAATACTTGCAGTTTTTTACTTAGGTGATGCTTTTTCAGATCAGGTTTTAGAGCATAACCGCAGAAATCCCGCTCAGCAGATTACTTTGCGTTGGTATTCCGATTATGATAAAAATGGCGATTATAAGCAGGGTAATAAGATCGAAAGTTTGCATTTAGATATTCTCTCGGGAAATGCACCTGATATCGTTTATCTTGGCAGTAATTATTCTGATGAAATAGAGCTGAAAAACGCACTCATCGCACAAAATTACCTGATAGATTTATATCCGTTTATAGACGCAGACCCTGTGCTCAGCCGCGAAGATTTCTTCCCGAATATATTAAAGAGCAGCGAAGATAAAAACGGCAGACTGCCTTTTATGTACAGCCGCGTAATTATTTCAACCATGATTTCTGTTGACCCTGCCATAAAAAAAGACAACTGGACACTCGATAATTTCCTTACATTTATGGAAAACAGCATCAAGGCGGGAAATATGGAGCCCTTAGGCAACAGGGTGACAGGCATTGATTTTCTCACAACGATGCTTGAGCTGATAGGTAATGATTTTATTGATTTTGAAAAGGGCGAAAGTTACTTTAACAGCGAAAACTTTATACGTTTGCTTGAACTGACGAAAGCCATACCGCTTGCTCCACTTGAGGGCTATTATGATTTGTATTTTCAGGAGCTATATACCGGCAAACAATCCGTTAACATAGCAGATTTTTTCTTCTTGGAGGGGTGGGTAACACGAGAATATCGGATGTATGGATTGCCTGATGATTTTAAGCTTGATTACGAGTTTATCGGCGTTCCCGGCGCTTCGGGCGGTATTCACAATGCAAGGCTGCCGCAGGCATTCGGCATTTTAGAAAGCTGCAAAAACAAAGATACCGCTTGGCAGTTTATTAGACAGACACTTTTGCAGGGCGCACAAATGGTTGAATATGTTTCAATACGCAAAGATGATTTTGAACGCAGACTTGCAGAAACCAAACTCACCGCAGGCGAAAAGGAAATACTGCGCGACATGATAAGCACAGCGCGCATACAAAAACCCTTAAGCGGAACGGTAATGATGATAATAGATGAAGAGGTTGACGCTTTCCTGCGTGGCACACGCTCAGCGCAGGACGCCGCCCGAATTATCCAATCCCGCGTGAGCATATATGTAAGCGAACAGAGCGGTTGATTACCACTGATGACCTGCAATTTCATAAAGCACTTCTCCGTCAGTGCTAATAATATAACTTCCGCTATCTAAATAACCTCCCAAAATCGCAAGAAACACATTGTCATAAAAATACAATTCATCCCAAGAGTCCCAGTAAGATTTATCAACATCCGGAAGACTGGTTTCCCAAAGAATATTTCCCGCAAAATCTATTTTCATTATATTATTTTCTGTCCCTGTACCAAACAAGTAAACATCATCTTTTGTAATATGTACTTTAATCTTTTCTCCCAATATAGCGGGTTCAATAATGTCTTCTCCCGTGTTAATGTCAATTATATGCAAATTGCCATTTGCGCTTATGTAAACGAGTTCTGTCGTATAATCAAAAGGAGCCTTTCGGAATAAATCAATATTGTTAAATGTACGCTCCCAAAGCTCATTAAAATCCCTGTCATAATATGCTATTTGAAAAGTTTCATTTCTCCTGTTATATGTGGTTATAAAATAATTTTGAAAGTCTGTCGAGGGATAGAATTCCCTTGGCATTTCCCATGAACTTCTCGGTGAAATAGGTGCTCTCCACCTTTCAAATGCAAAATATTCAAAAGCCGTATCTACCATTCTGTTTATCCTAACACCTTGAGATATATATGCTACTTCTCCAAGACCCTCAATAAATTCGGGAGTGCCATAGCCTATGTCTACTAATGTTATATCCCCGAAAACAACTTCTGCAGCCGCTTTTATAACATCAGTGGAAATATAGTTACTCAGATCGCCACCCCACACACTTCGTGTGTGAGAGTCAATGCCGATAACCGGTAACTCATAAATCTTCCCGTCAATTTCATACGGTATAATTTCCCGACAGCTTCCTTCAAAATTTATTTCATACCCGGGAATAATATTAGAAATCGCTCGAGAACTCTTTACGATTAAAAGATTTCCTATTTCTGATATATCATCCGGGATAATAACAATATCATAATCATTGTCACTTCTTTCAAAATCACCCATCGAAACAAGCCATGCATGTTCATTGTCAATTTTACCTAAGGGTTTAATAACAAATGCAGTGACGTTGATAAATTGGATAATATTTTTATACACATCAAAATAAGTACATAAATCACTGTACATACTAACTCCTCTATACGGTTTCGTAGCAATACATTGAAAATATGTTTTTTGCTCTTTTGTCAAATCCGGGTCATCGGGTTTAATTGTAGACCAACTGACAATCGGACCGATTTCGCGTATTTCTCTAAACACCGGCTCAGGCGTAGGCGTTGGGGCAGGCGTAGGCGTTGGTGTCGGCGACGGCGTTGCAACAGGTGCGATTGTCGGCGTCGGGTCGTCCGCAGCCTCCGGCGTAGCCTTTTTACAAGAAACAACAAACAGGAGCGTTGTAATTACCAACAAGACAAGCAGGCATTTTTTCAAAGGTATCACCATCCTTTAGCATATAAGACGGCTATCGCGCATGAATGTTCCATGCATAGACATGAATAATAACCAATATATAAGAACCCACAGGCTCAGTCAATAAAATCTTATAGCTCCGAGCGGCAAAAAAAGTGCTTTGTCCCAAAATGAGACAAAGCACTTTTTAATTCTATCAGTTCGTTACGGACAAACGCAGCCGCAGAGTTCTTGATACTGAGGATGATCTTTCCGCAGTAATGTTCTGCAGTTGGTATGGTTATTACCGTTCCCGTTTTTACAAGGGTCACACACATCTGTGCATGTTACTCCCCAACCCGGGCACTTACCGCCACCAAAGAAGTCGCCTTCGCATTCACACTCAAGAACGGTTGTTTTTATTGCAACAACTGTTTCTGAAAGATTTTGCCCTGCTTTTGCTGCAAACTCAATAACAACGGGATTTTCGCCTTTAACGATTTCGTAGCCTGCAGGAATGTCGAAATCAAATTTTGCAATTTCGTTGGTAGCAAATACGCCTGATTTGTCTACTTTTACAACATCCTCGGATACGAGCTCACCTTCACAATCGATTACGATGTCGATTAATACCAACTGAGCACTTGCTGTTGCTTTGTATACAGGATTATCACTGTGGTTTACTTGAATGTTTTTGCCGTTGATTACGCCGTTTTTGTTGCTGAATGTAACCCAGTCAATTCTTTTGCAAACGGGACATTCATTGTTTACGTCGATTGCAAGGTTCCATGTGGTTGTAGCGCCGACTCTTTCAAGAGCAATTGTCGCTTTTTCAAAGCCTGTTACTACTTTGCCGTTGCCTTTTCCTGCGTTGCAATGGAAGCCAAAACCGTCTTTCCAGATCAGCGTGCTGCTTGCCATTGCTGTGACTGACAGTGCAAGCACCATTACAATCACGAGTGTTACCGAAATAATTTTTTTCATGCCAAATACCTCCAAAATAATTTTGATTGCCTCTTTTTTGGCGGGGTTGGGGTTCCCCTGCCTCTTTGGTCACGCCCAAAGTGGTTAAGCGGCCTCTTTTTATTTTGGAGGTGTGGTTCTCCGTTGAGTGTAAAATAGCATATTTAGGCAAAAAACTCAATAGTATTTGCCTTACAAATCTGAAAGAAAATACACCATATATGACGAATGACGCATAATTATTCATCATATATGGTGTTCTCCGCCCGCGTTAAATCCCAAGCAGCAGGCTTGCGATATTAAAGTAAACAATAAGTGCGAGAATGTCCGCAATAGACGTCACCACGGTTGCCGACATTACCGCAGGGTCGAGCCGTACCCGCTCCGCAAGCATAGGCAAAGCGCTGCCGATTGCTTTGGCAATAAACACTGTTAAAATAAGGGTCAAACTGACAACGAGCGCAACAGTCGGAGCTGCATCTGTGAAAAAGTACATCCTGCCAAAATTGGCGATTGCCAAAATTATGCCGCAAATAACCGCAACACGTATCTCTTTCCAGATAATCACAAAAATGTTTTTGAGCTTCACTTCATTGAGAGACATGGCACGTACAATTGTTGTTGACGATTGTGTGCCTGCATTTCCTGCTGTATCCATAAGCATTGGAATTGCCGCATAAAGCACCGGAACAATCATCAGCGCAGCTTCAAACGACTCAATAATCATATGAGTAAATGTGGCAGATATCATAAGTATGAGCAGCCAAGGGCTTCTTGCTTTAACAATATCCGCAACGCTCATTTTATTGTACGGCTTGTTAATCGGCGTAATACCCGCCATCTTTGAGAAGTCTTCGGTTGTTTCCTGATTAATAATATCAATAACGTCGTCAACCGTAATAATACCGACAAGCCGCCTTTCCTTATCCACTACAGGAACAGAAAGAAGGTCGAATTTTTGCAAAAGCTTCGCCGCTTCCTCTTGGTCATCATCGGTAGAAATACTTACAGGATTTGTCAGCATTATATCTTCGAGTTTAACCGACGGCTCTGCGAAGAAAATTTCACGCAAAGAAAGCACGCCCTCAAGCTTTCTTGCTTCGTTTGTTATATAAATTGTATATATTGTTTCCTTGTCTTTTGCGGTTTTCTTTATTCTTTCAATAGCATCACTAACCGTTATATCTTTTCGCAGGCGCACATACTCGGGGGTCATTATCCTTCCCGCCGTTTTTTCCTCATACCCCATGAGCATATTTGTTGCCTTACGCTCAGCCGGTGAGAGCGCGGCTATCATTCGCTTCACGACTGCTGCGGGCAGCTCGTCCAAAAGGCGGACACGGTCGTCAGGCTCAAGCTCCGAGATAACCTCAATCGCCGCTTCGTCCGTCAGCGAGTTTATGAGTTTTTCCTGCTCGTCAGTATCAAGCTGCTCAAATAAATACAGCGCCTTGTCCTTTGACAGTAAACGATAAATTATCGCAAGGTTCTCTGTCGAGAGGTCACTTATAATATTAAGCAAATCTACCTCATTGGCACTATTCAAAATCAGCTTTAATGAACCAATGTCCTTTGACTCTAAATTAAACAGCACAGATTTGTTTACATCTGCATAAACATTTTTTGTGCCTTTCTTCTTATTGTCTTTCATTTTACTGTACCTCCGCTTTGTTTTTTGCCTTTATTAACCGCAAAAAGGCAACAAAAAACCACTGTTTGCATTTTCCGAAACAATGGCTTAAAGGTATCTGATTAAACACTCGTTAACTATCCATGCACTCCACAACTAAGCGAGCACATGAACATGTCACGACAAAAGCCATTATCTACATTCCGCTTTCGACTTCGACCGTCTCCGGGGTCCATGGTCTCACCTCCTGTTTTCTCATGTTATTACAATGTACTCCCATACTTTACAAAAGTCAAGACATTACTGTGTTTTTCATTGTATTATCATATATACTCTGTTACAATAAAACACACATGACAGACAAACCGCACTTGTATAAAAGGAGGACACTACAATGGCAAAGCTGTTTTATCAAGGTCACGGAAGCTTTAGGCTTACCGCAGACGACGGAACCGTTATATTCATCGACCCGTTTCTCGGCGAAGGTTACGACAAATCCGCCGATATAATCCTTATCACCCACCAGCATGATGACCACAGGCAAACAGACCTCATCACACAAAAGCCGGACTGCACCATTATTTCAAACTTCGAAGCCTTGGAGGGCGGCAAGCATAACACCTTTAACCTGCACGGCATAGAAATCGAAGCCGTAGAAGCGGGATATAACGATAACCACACCCCCGAAGACAGCGTCGGATATATCATCAAAATTGACGGCTTAAAGCTATATTTTTGCGGCGACACCTCAAAAACCCCGCAGATGTCGGAGTTTGCAGCAAAAGGACTTGACTACGCTTTCTTATGTGCAGACGGCATTTACAACATGGGGCTCGAGGAAGCCGCCGAATGTGCAAGGCTGATTGGAGCGAAGCATAATGTGCCTGTGCATCTTAAACCCGGCGAACTCTTTGACATGGAAATGGCAGAAAGGTTCGATGCACCAAATCGTTTAATAATTGTACCCGGCAAGGACACCGAGCTTAACTGACATGGATAATATATTTAACGATATCCTTGAAGAAACCGCACCCGGTGTCGGGCACATGGATTTATCGTGGATGGTGCCCTTTTGGGCGTCATTCACAGACTGCGTCATTGAGCTCAACGCCGAGCATATTGTTACAAACGTACGTCAAAAGGCCGACACCACAATAGCTCTCCATAACCTGACAAACACATTTTTTGCAGATATTGCGGTTGAAGAGGACAGGGAGCTTGTGCAGTCCAATCTAAACCGCTTAAAAAACGGCGACGCCTCGTATGTGCGTTTTCAGTTTCTATCAAGATTTGAGCATTACTACCGCTGGACTCTTATCCCCTTTTTCACGGACGGGGTATATTCCGGCTGCCACGGTGTTGCCGTCGATATCTCAGATACTATAAAAAGCGAACTTATGCTGATATGGCAACGCAAATCCCTTGACGAAGCACGCAAAGCCGCCGACGCGGCAAACTTGGCAAAGAGCGACTTTCTCTCGCATATGAGCCATGAAATACGAACGCCCATGAACGCTGTCATAGGCATGATAAATATAGGACTGGGAACAAACGACATTGAGCGTAAAAACTATTGCCTGACAAGAGCAGATAATGCCGCCAAGCATCTGCTCGGTATTATCAACGACATTCTTGACATGTCCAAAATCGAAGCCGATAAATTCGAACTGTCATACACTGTTTTTGAT
>WQXY01000045.1 GCA_009781515.1 Oscillospiraceae bacterium | reverse complement strand
TGCGTTCAACCAGCTTTTTTCTTAAACAATGCGGTGCCGCAGGCACATTGTCACACATCGACCTCATAGCAAGCTGAGACGGCCGCTTCATCGGGGAGATGGGGGTGTTTGACAACATACCAGTACGCACCGCATGAGTGCAAGGATGCGCCAACGGATAATAATTTAATAATTTTTCGTCTCTAAAGGAAAACCGTTGTCAGCACCCCCATCTCCCCAAAAATCCCGCTAAAATCAAGCACTGAGGTTGAGTACAATTATTGGACTCAACCTCTTTTATTGTGTGGATATATTTGTTATAATGGGTGCACTAACACTTGGAGGCTCCGATATATGTCTGTTTACAGGCTGTTTAACCGTTCATACAGGGATTATGTTCACGACAATGAGACACTTCGTACGCTCAACATAATAATCTTGTCGGTTGCGGTGGGTATGCTGCTGTTTTCAATTCAGGGCGGTGTGGCATTTGTCGGTTATGCCTCGGCACTCGGCGCGGGTGAGTTTGCATTCGGGCTTATTTCTGCGCTCCCGATTTTGGCGGGACTGCTGCAGCTGTTTGTATCGTTTCTCGCTGTTAAAACGGGAAAATTCAAAAGAATGTTTCTGATAGGCGGCATTATACAACGCATATCATGGATTGTTATTGCGTTTATCCCGTATATATTGCCTGTCGGCGAGTCACGCCTGTGGCTTCTTATTGTACTCGTCACACTTGCGGCAATGGCAGGCTCGTTTGTGCATATAAGTCATATGACTCTAATGGGCAGCGTCATACCGATTGAAGTGCGGGGGCGTTACATCACTGCGCGACAAAAGGTCTGCACCGCTGTATCTTTAGTAGTAGGGCTTGGTGTTGCGTTCACGCTCGACGGAATGCAGGGCTTTTTGGGCTACACAATCGTTTTTGCCATAGGCGGCGTTGCAGGACTTATAGACATACTGATGTATGCGGGGATAAAGTTTTCAATAATACCGAACAAGCCGGAGGGATTTTCGCTTATGCAGGGCATGAAAGCCTGCTTTACGTCGCCCGTAACCCGAAACTACCTGCTGTTTTGGATGTTTTGGCACTTCGCAATAAACATCAGTGCTCCGTTTTTTAACAAATATGCAATCGACAGACTCGAACTTTCATACACGAGCATAATTATTTTCGGTCAAATAGTATCACAAACCCTTGCACTCGCCGTTATTTCTCGCTGGGGTGTGTTTCTCGATAAATACGGCAGTGTTCCGATGATGACAATATCTGCGACCGTTTCAACGCTCGGCGGCTTTGTATGGCTCTTTGCTGTCCCGGGGAGCATATTGCCGCTGTTTTTGTTCAACTTCCTCGGCGGATTGTTCTGGTGCGCAAACGAAGCCTGCATGGTCAACATGCAGCTCTCCCACACGCCGTCTACAGGCCGCCCTGCGGCACTCGCCGTTTATACGGTCTTCACATCGGTTGCGGCGGCGATTGCACTCATATGCGGCGGAGCCTTGCTCGAAACGCTCTCGCCTGTTATGGAAAACCTCGATTTCACATTCATGGGAACACCGTTTGATAACTACAAACTCGTTTTCTGTATCGCGGCAGTGCTCCGATTTGTGGTGATTGGGGTATTTTTGCCGAGGGTATGGAATGAAAAAGGTATGACCTTAAAAGAGTCATACTCAAAAGTGTACAATGACGCAAAAGCAAGGGTAGAGTACGAGTTTTCGCGCTTGAAGCTTCTCAAGAAAACTAAATAAAAGGAAGGATAAAATGCTGATATGAAAATGATACTTGCTGTAATTGATAAGGATGATACCCATGCTGTTATGCAGCATCTCGTCAAGGAGGGGTTTAGCATAACCACTCTTTCGACCACAGGCGGGTTTCTGAAAGCGGGGAACACTACGATTTTGGTCGGTGTTGACGATGAAAAAACACAGGACGTCATCGCAATAATCAAAGAACATTCAAAAAGCCGCACACGTCAAATACCCCTCATGCCGAGCAGTGAAATGGGTTCAATTTCCACAATGCCTGTTGAAGTATTGGTCGGCGGTGCAACAATATTTGTAATGAACGTCGAACACTTCGAAAAGATGTAATCAATACAGTGCTATGCGGTGGTTGTTTTTATTGCAAATCCACCTATTTTATGCTATAAATATATTATGAGATAGAGCATATGTTGACTGCGAGGTATATTATGCAAGACAGGGATTTTGAATGGTTTATAGAAAATTATAGTGTATTATATGATAAACACGGATATTGTTTTCTTGCGATAAAAAATGAAAAAGTAATTGGTGTTTATAGCAGTTTTGATGAAGCTGTGGATACTACGTTGTTGACCGAAGAAATCGGCACTTTCATAGTACAAGAATGCAATGGTAACGAGTCGGCATATACCATACAAATTGCATCAATGTTTATATAGAGGTTAGTTAGCTATGTCTGCAAATGCATTTATCAAAAGTTATACAGGTATTTCCCGTAAACTTGATACCGAAGCTGTTATTGAATATAACGGGAGTTCCAAAAGAGTTGATGCAATATGGGATACAGGAGCAACAGCTACTTGCATATCAATGAACGTTGTTTCTCAGTTGAACTTAAAACCGCTTGGTAAACAACGTATATTTACGCCAGCCGGAGAAAAAATAGTAAGTATATACAGGGTGAACGTAGTGCTGCCAAATAATGTGACAGCAAAGAACATTGTCGTGTGTGACTCTGATATTGACGGATTAAAAGTAGGTGCATTGATAGGTATGGATATAATGAGCCACGGTGATTTTGCTGTCAGTAATTTCAACGGGAAAACTGCATTCACCTTTCGCACGCCGTCACAGAAGAAAACCGATTATGTTGCAGAACTAAAATTGAAAGATGCAATCGGGCAACCCCACGGTAAAGGTAAACGGAAACGTAAATAGCGTGCAAATAGCTTGACAAAACACGAGTAGGGGTAAAGAATTTTGACATACATACATACATACATACATACATACATACATACATACATACATACATACATACATACATACATACATACATTGACCTCGTTGTAGGGACGAACTGTGTTCGTCCGCATATCCACAGCTAAAAAAACGTCTGTTTTGCATCAGCAAAGCGGACGTTTTCGTGCATTAATTAACAAAACCAAGGAGTATAAAAGATGATAAAAATACTATTGCTTAATCTTATACTATTTACGACCCTTTCGCTTGTCAACTGTGGCGGCTCAGCAGGAGCACCAACCGAACCGCCAAGCGGCAATCCGTCACAAAACCAAACAGACCCAAACCAACCGGGTGATAACAGCAACCCCGGTTCATCACTAAGTGACAATGATAATGTAAGTGCTCCAACCCCACATTCTTTTGATGAAACATTATTAAACGAAGGCACTTACGATGGCGAAATAGATGCTAATGGTAAATTTACAGGTTGGGGTGTGTGGGTCTACCATAATATTCGTTATGAGGGGTACTTTGAAAATGGTGTTCCGAACGGAGAGGGAGCATTATATGTTAATATTCCACTCCCTGTACCGTTTGACCCGCATAATCAATCAGGTGACTCGTATCTTGAAGTACGTGGCACATTTGTAAACGGCAGTGCACATGGTTTGATAACTTACATCGTTATGTTTCACGAGGGTTCATTAGCAACAGAGGGGAGCGGTCCTTTTAAGTTGCATTTTGATGTAGATATGGGAGTTCCTGTCGCAGTTCGTGATGCATCTCAATCCTCTGATGTGATATTTACAAGTGACTGCGGAGGTTTGACATCTCACATATCTTATGTTGGAGGAGTACCGCCATTTGCTTTTAGTAACCTTATATTTGAGTAATAACTCATTAATTTCCCAATTAATAGAAAAGAGGAACATATAATGAAAAAATTATTAACACTGACACTTACAATGTTCATGACGCTGACACTTATAGCGTGTGCCGCTGAAACAAAAATGACAGACCCGCCAAGCGGCAATCCGTTACAAAATCAAACCGACCCGACCCAACAAGGAGATAACGGCAACCCCGGTTCATCAACAGATGTTAATGGTGAACCTGTTAAACTCGCAGTCGAGGTAGGTGATATTATTCAGTTTGGCAGTTACGACTGGCTTGTTCTTGATATCCAAGATGATAAAGCATTAATTATAAGCGAGAAAGTAATTGATAGCAGAGCATATCATCACAGTGCATATCCGATAGAATGGGAATACTGCGAGTTGCGTTCTTATCTCAACAATGATTTTTTATATAGTTTTAATGAAAGTGATAGAGAGCGAATAATAGAAACACGAATAGAAAACAAGGATAATCAGTGGTATGGTACATATGCAGGAAACGATACAGTTGACAGGATTTTTCTGCTTAGTTTAGAGGAGGTAGTAAGATACTTTGGTGACAGCGGAAAACTGACTAACAGACCAAATGATAACGACAGTATGGACGGTATTCTAAATGATGAATATAACGAGAAAAGAATTGCGAACCATGTAGGAGGCACATACGAAGGCTGTTATTACGATGAAAATCAAGAAAGATATATTCTTGACGGGTCAACAGTCACCATTACTAGTGGGGACTATAGTTTGTGGTGGCTACGCTCTCCGGGTGATGATAACTACTATGCTGTTTGTGTAGATGACGGATTGGATGATAGCTATGCATCTGCTTTGGCAGGCAGCATTTTTGTCCTTGGCTATGATGTTGATTTCTGTAATGGCGGTGTCCGCCCTGCATTATGGTTAGACTTGAATTTATCGCCAAATAAACCACCTTCATCAAATAATGGTGGTGATACAAACGCATCTTTCGGCTCGGCAACAATATCTCTCTTTAGAACAACAATCGCTCCGCAAGGTACATTAGGGGTCACTGTTGAAGGAGCAACACAAGATATGATTAGTGCAGGAGCTTTTGTTGGAATGTACGACATAGGAGCAGCGCATGATTTAGATAATATGTATCATAGGGTTGTAACAGGCGAAACAGATGCTTTTGAAGTTTGGGGTCCGTCAACCGCAGGAATATATGAATTGCGGCTTTACGGTTCATCTAATCCCTCTGCCGATACATTTGTCACAAGTGTAGAATTTACGGTTAACTAATACAACGCCCTTATATATTTCATCCAGAAGCGGCTGATGTCGTTTTTATTGCCGTACACTTCAAAAGAGAGCATTTTTGCATACCTGACCATCGAAGAGCGCTCCTGTTCAGTCAATCGGTGCTGACTAAAGCGGGCTTTGAGTGCCAGTTCCTCGATAGCAGCATGAGGTGCGTCCTCACGGCTGCTTATCTTTTTGATGTAACGCCATATACACAAGGCTGCGGTGTTTGTGCTTTTTTGTGCAAAACGCTTTGTCCGCATGTCTAACGCTATTTTCCTGCGGATAACAAGCACAATGATAAATATGACCGTGCATATTATCACAACCCCGACATCAAATAACCATAAAATGAAAGGCGGAGTGCTCCGCTCACCGTTTCCGCTGCCCGAACCCGGCGACCCGGCGGGCGGTGTGCCCGTCGGCGTGGGTGTCGGAGTAGGAGTAGGTGTGGGGTTTGTGTCGGGCGTGTTATCTGCGGGTGGGGGTGTTTGGGGTGCAGAAGGAGTAGCACCCGGGGTGTGAGGTCTGTGCTCGGGAGCAACAGAACTGCCGCCGGACGGAGTTGCCTCAAGATACAGCCAGCCCGCATCTTCATAAAACACCTCGACCCACGCATGGGCGTGCCTGTCGGTAAGAACAACGGTTTCGCCGACATCGGCATATGTGGTGCGTGCAACATAGCCGCTTGTGAACCTCGCGGGAATATCAAGTGCCCGAAGCATTAAAACCGCTACAGTGGCATAATGAATACAATACCCCTCTTTGACATTTTCGAGAAAATATATCGCGAAGTCTTCATCGGCAGGTATCGAAACATCAATATCTAACCTGTATCTTCCCGATGATTTTACAAAGTTTGCTACGGCATCGGCAATCTCGGCACGTTCGGCATTAATATCTATGCCTGCATCAATGGCGATTTGCCGCAGCCCTTCTTTTGTGGTGCTGCTTATTTCCGTGTATCTGGTGTGAATAAGAAAAGACCGTATGTCGCTTAAATCCACCGAAAGTCCCCGATTTTCAAGTACCTGCAATAGAGAGAAAATGTTACCGCTTATGTGATAAAACTCCCCGTCACCGTCAAAACCCAAACTATAATACGGTGTATAAGTTACGCCTGCAGTTATATCACCCGTCCTGTTGATTTCCATTTCAACCTTTGAGGGTGAGGCAGACTGTGGATTATCACGGGAGTACAGCTCCGCAATTTGCGCGGGAACAACTCTGGCAGCCAAATCATCGGGCAGCATAATCATATCATCATTGTCGCGCCATGATCGCCCGTTGAAACGTTGCATTGAGTATCCTCTGATGTAAAACGTTCCGGGTCTGTCTGCGGTTATTTCAAGAAGACTTTGGTCGATAACATTTCGCTTGCCTGCATCTGCAATATTTACAGTGCTCGTGCTGAAAAACCAAGTGTTGTCATCACGGAAAAACAGCCAGTTATTCATGCGTGAGGGTCCCTCAAACTGCTCGGTATACTGAACGAGCGAAAGAGCAAGCTCCTTTATGCGTGTGCTGAAAGCAATAACAGGCGACTCGGGAAAATGGCTGCTCAGTGGTGCAAACAAATATGTGATTGCCATAATTACCGCAGCTGCGCCAAATGAGGGCAGGAAAAGCTGCTCTCTTTTTGGGATATCGCCGGAGGAAAGAGCACTGCTGATGAGCAATGTGAGATATACGGCAATTAATCCGAATATGTATATCAAATCCGGTTGTAATCTCATTATTACGAAAGTCAGAAAAACTATCGGTGCGGTTGAAAACAGCGTAAGCAGCAAGCTGCGGCGAAGACAGATTGCCTCGCCCAATACAAGAGTAACCGCAACGCCTGCTGCGGCGATAAAAACCGTCGGGTCGTCGGTTACTCCCTTTATGTCAGGGAAAAGCACCGGCACCGCAGTCCAGTTGTTGTACTGGCTTGTAATTTCATTAATTACCAACATTGCCCCGTCTATTATTTCGCGAAACATCCAAACAAACAGCAAAAGGGAAAAGCCTACAAGCATCAGTAAGCCCTTGCCTTTGAAGCGTGTGATAAAAACAATCATAACGATGCCGCTTATTGCCCATATCCAAAACAACTCACTCATAACCACAGGCAGAGTAAACGAAGAAATCAGAGCGCCAAATGTGCAGCTGACGGCGATTATAACAAGCAGGCAGCTCCCTGCGGGCAATAAAACATGTTTTTTCATAGGCTGCCGCCCCCCGCGTCTACGCGAAAC
This sequence comes from Oscillospiraceae bacterium, assembly GCA_009781515.1. Lineage (GTDB taxonomy): Bacteria > Bacillota > Clostridia > Oscillospirales > Oscillospiraceae > WRMH01. The sequence goes on along the minus strand of WQXY01000045.1, from coordinate 5,329 downwards.
ACCCATGAAAACCGTGTGGGCAGTCCGTCGGGCTTTTTGACTACTTCTGCCGTGCCGCCTAAAACATTAAACAGAAAATCCACGATATCCGACTCATGTGTTATTTCGGCAATCGCAGGCACATCACCAAAGCGCAGGTAAAACGGCATATTCCATTTGAGCAGATGCTCCGCAACCCATCGCAGGTTTCCCAATATCAAGTCACATTCATTGGAATTTTTCCACGGCATGATGTGCACAAGCCTGCTGTGGGGAGGCAGCTCAAGCGGCTCGCGGATATACAGTGAGTCATGCTTTGCCGAAATCTTCCAATGTATGCTTCTGACAGGGTCGCCGTGCCGGTATTCCCGCATGTCGTGCTCCTCGGAAAACCCGCCGCCGGGCTTTGGACGTAAATGCGTTCCTTTTTGCAAAGCCATTGTATTAGCAGGCTTTGCAGCCGGAGGCAAAACAAGTGACAGCTGTCTGCTGTAGAGGTTTTTCACAGGCACGGAGAATAAGCCTAAGAGGCTGACTACTGAAATACGTTTGAGCGAAAAAACCGTTACACCACTGTGCGATGTGTCGATACTTACGGTTTTAACGCTGCCCCTGCCCGCCCCGCAGATATATTTTCGCCCGACAGAAAAACCGTCCCCTGATATTTGCAGCTTAACTACAATACATCTGACGGGAAACGGCTTATTTGATAAAGTTGTCAGGGTAAGGTGTGCGTTATCATTAACCTCAAGCACGGGCGGCACGGACATGTATATGCTTTTGGTCAGCATACCCGGGAGGCTGAGAAAAAAATCGAGCGGTAAAAGCAGTGCTATGAGCACAAACAGATACCATGACAGCCACGGGGGATAAAAAATGAAAAAGAAAAACGATGCAACAAGTGCAACGATATAGATAAATCGATAAAATATCATACGTTCAGCGGTTTGACGGAGTTCAAAATCCCGTAGAGAATTCTTTCCGCCGTAATATTCTCGTTTTCGGCTCCCGGACGCAGCACCAAACGGTGTGCGAGCGTATCTGCAAAAAGCGGTGTAATATCATTAGGAATGACATAATCTCTGCCCTGCAGGTAAGCTGCGGCTTTGGAAATACTTGTAAGTGCGAGTGAAGCTCGCGGGCTTGCGCCCAAAACGATGTCGGGATGATTTCGTGTTCTGTTTATGAGGGTAACAATATAATTCAAAATATCGGGGTCAACATGTACGCTGTCTGCTTGTGCACACATATGCTCAAGCTCGATGTGAGTGACAACAGGGGTTACAAGGTCGAGAAGTGCCTTGCCTTGTTTTCGTTTAAGAAGTGACAGCTCATCTTCATGTCCCGGATATCCGAGCGAAAGGCGGAGCATAAAACGGTCCATTTGTGAGTCGGGCAAAAGCTGTGTACCCGCTGCACCTACAGGGTTTTGGGTGGCAATGACAATAAACGGTTCGGGGATTTTGTGGGAAGTGCCGTCTACAGTGACCTGCCCCTCTTCCATAGCTTCAAGCAGAGCGGATTGAGTGCGGCTTGTGGCACGGTTGAGCTCGTCTGCCAAGAAAAGATTGCAGAGCACCGCCCCGGGGGTGTAATCCATACTGCCCGTGTCCTTGTTGAATATAGAAAATCCCGTAACATCAGAGGGAAGCACGTCGGGCGTAAACTGCACGCGGTTGTATTCCAAGTTGAGTGCCTTTGAAAATGCAATAGCAAGCGTTGTTTTGCCGACGCCGGGGATATCTTCAATGAGAATGTGCCCCCTTGCAAGAATTGCAAGCAGGACACGAAGCACCACTTGCTCCTTGCCGACGATGGCATTCATAACACTTTTTAAGATGAGGCGCCCTACAGTATTACCCTTTGTTGTTGCACTCATTTACAGCTCCACTGTTCACAGTTGTTGTTTTTTGTAATCGAATTGTAACAATATCACAATGCAGGCAAGATTGCAACCAATAAATACATGGTTGGTGCAGTAAATATCATGCTGTCAAAGCGGTCAAGAACGCCGCCGTGCCCCGGCATAATGCTGCCGTAGTCCTTTACACCGCATTTTCTCTTTATCAGCGAGAAAACAAGGTCGCCCGCTTCGGTGACAACAGCACCGACGAGCCCGTATATTATAAGTATCGGGTAGCTGACCGTATGCAGCGTAGCTATGTCGATGATAAACCCGTAAATTAACATTCCTGCAATACCTGTGACAAGCCCACCAATGCAGCCCTCTATGGTTTTGTTCGGGCTGATTGTCGGAAATGCCTTATGCTTCCCAATGGCAACACCTGTGAAGTACGCGCCGGAGTCCGTGAGAAATGCTACAATAATAGGCAATAGAACAAGTAAATGACCTGCCGTCATCATTCGCAGTCCGATGAGAGTAGATAGCATATACGGAATAACCATTGCGGCGACAGGGATAACAAGCAGCTGCCGCCATTTTATCCGTCTTTCCGATTTCATGGATAAAAAGAAATCAATAATCAGTAAACTGAGTAGAATAAAGAACAAAGTCAGCATTGATGTGACCTGCATTAATGCTGCTGCCGACATGACTAAATTGCTGAAATACACAGCAATCGGAACGAGTACGGCGATTATAATCACATAAACAACAGGACGCATGGGTGCCTGAATAACGTTATTTGACGCCCTCATCAGCTCAAATGAACCGATAGCTGCAAGAAGTGATACCGCGGCGGCAAGAATGTATGGCGGGAAGAAAAACAAAATGGCAAAAAAGAGCGGAAGCGGAACGAGTGCAACTATTATTCGTTTTTTCATTTTGTCGTACCCCCTTTTCCTTTACCGCCGATGTTTCCATAGCGGCGTTCTCTTTTTTGATATTCTATTATTGCTTTATCAAGCTCTCTTTCGCTAAAATCCGGCCAGAGAGTATCTGTGAAATAATACTCCGAATATGCAGACTGCCAAAGCAAAAAGTTTGACACACGAAACTCGCCGCTCGGGCGGATTATGAGGTCGGGGTCGGGGATATCGGCGGTGTACAGGTACTTTGAGAAAGCCTCCTCGGTGAGCGGCTGTCCTGCTCTAACATACTGCTCGACAGCCCGCAGTATCTCTGCTCTGCTGCCGTAATTTACGCACACGTTCACTTGAACCCCTTCGAACTTTTTAGAAAGCACCTCGGTTTCGGCTATAAGCTCCTGCAGCCCCGGTGACAAAACAGAAATATCGCCGAGAAACTTCATCTTTACCCTGTCGCGCTCCATTTTTAAGAGAGCTTCGCGCAGATATTTATCGAGAAGCTCCATGATTGTTTCTATTTCATCGGGAGGGCGGCTCCAGTTTTCGGTCGAAAAAGCATAAACGGTGAGATACTCAATACCAATATCCTTGCAATAGGTCGCAACACGGCGAAATGTTTCAGCACCCGCCGCATGACCCGCCGTGCGTGGCAGGGCACGTTTCGACGCCCAGCGCCCGTTGCCGTCCATTACAATGGCGATATGCTTCGGAAGTCTGTCCGCGTCCCAACTGTCCGAAGCTTCACCGTCCGTGAAGTTCATTATTTTATCAAAAAACTTCTTTATCATTGTATCCTACGGTAAGTTAAATTTCTTTAATCTCGGCTTCCTTTTTTGCTGCGACCTTGCCGATTTCTTCGATGTATTTATCGGTGAGCTTTTGGAGGTCTTTTTCTGTCACCTCGAGGTCGTCCTCGGTGATTTCGCCTGTCTTTTTCTGGGATTTGAACTTTTCGACGGCATCACGCCTGATGTTGCGGATTGAAACCTTGGAGTCCTCAGCCTGCTTGTGAATTTGCTTGATAAGCTCCTTGCGGCGCTCCTCTGTAGGCTGCGGGAACTGCAAACGAATGACACGCCCGTCATTTGCCGGATTGATACCAAGGTCGGAGGTCATGATTGCTTTTTCAATAAGCTTCAAACTGCTTGCGTCCCAAGGTGTTATCATTAGTGTGCGGGGGTCGGGTGTCGAAATACCCGCAATTTGATTGATTGGTGTCGGCGTGTCGTAATAATCGACCTTAATCTGGTCGAGGACGGCAGCATTTGCACGACCCGCACGAACAGTTGTGTAACTTGCCTGCAAAACCTCAATGGTTTTTTTCATCTTGCCTTCATATTCATCGTACATAACTAAAATCCTCCGTTAATATTTATTGTTAGCCTACTCTAGTGCCGATTTTTTCGCCCATTACTGCGCGTACTATATTTGACGGGTCTTCCAAGGCAAACAAAATGACCGGAATTTCATTATCCATTGATAACGAGGTTGCGGTCAAATCCATGACCTTCAGCTGCTTTGCGAGCATATCATCATAAGAAATAGCTTCGATTTTCATAGCAGTGGGGTCAAGCTTCGGGTCTGCAGTGTAGACACCGTCTATGTTTTTCGCTAAAAGAATGACATCTGCGTTAATTTCGGCAGCACGCAAAACCGCCGCCGTATCGGTCGAAAAGTACGGATGCCCCGTACCGCAGCCGAATATTACGACGCGACCCTTGCGAAGATGCCTGTCGGCGCGAAGTCTGATATATGACTCTGCGACAGCCGATATCGACAGTGCAGTTTGCACACGGACGGGAACATCAAGCTGCTCGAGCATGTCTGCAACTGCAAGGCAGTTCATAACAGTAGCCATCATACCCATATGGTCGGCACGTGTCCGCTCGATTTTGCCCTCGCCGTCTTTGACGCCGCGCCAGAAGTTACCGCCGCCGACAACGATACCGATTTCAACACCAAGCTTTACGCACTCTTTGATTGCCTTGCAGACATTTCTGATAACGTCGAAGTCCAAGCCTGTTTTTTTATCGCCTGCCAAAGCCTCGCCGCTTATTTTCAGAAGCACCCGCCTGTACATTGGGTTATGTTTTGACATCTGTTTAATTTCCTTTCATCAGCATCGCTTAATAGATTACCACAAAAATGTATACGCTGTAAAGAAATCAATTCATTTTGTCTATGTTCGTATCAAATAATTGAATTATCTTCTCTTTTAGCTTCCTGTTTGCAGGTAAAGAAAGAGCGGGGTCGGTTTCAAGGAGCTTTTCCCTGCCGTCATTGCGAGACATGATAGTGGCGCGGAAATCCAGAAATATAATCTCAAAATCATGATAAAACTCTTGATTTATCATGTATACATGTATTATAATCACAACGGGAAACGAAAGTGCCTCGCCGGATTTCCGGCGGCAGGCGAGAAGTGTTAGTAGCACTCCCCGCCCTGCATATGTGCGCAACCACATACACAAAGGTATATGATGTAAAGGGTGTTTTCAAATGCTCCTTCGGGGAGCGTTTTTTTATACCTACTACATTATGTGCAACCGTTCTGTCTGCGGAACATTCAGGCGTTTGCGGT
>WQXY01000044.1 GCA_009781515.1 Oscillospiraceae bacterium | reverse complement strand
CGAGGTTTTGCATATGGTTCAGATTTCAATTTCATAATATTTAATTCAATACCGGACTTGGTATCAGGTTCTACAATTACACTATTACCGGGCTTTACTCAAGGTGACGATGGTAGTGGTATCGGGCAAGTAACAATTAGTGAGCAGCTTCCAATGTTTGGGTAATAAGCATGTACCGGCATGGGGTGGTTTTGCCACGATAGATGATATAACAGGAGGAGCATACAATGAAAAAATTACTGACACTAACCCTTGCGGTACTCATGGTGCTGACCGTTGTCGCTTGCGGCACGGGCGGCGGCGGTGGCGGCACACAAAACGACCCACCCGCAAACAATGACCCTGTGACAACACCAACACAAAACGACCCTGCAACCACCCCAAACGGCGGCGATAATCAAGGTGGCGGCGACCCCGGCGCAAACGGCGATAACCAAAACAATAGCGACCCAAATCCCGGTGGCAGCACATCTGACGATATACCAAACAACGGCACACCCGTGCAAGCCCCTGCACAGTTTGAAGTGCATAAGGGTGACAAAGGATATTTCTACGAAAAGAGTGACGATTTTATGATATATAAATTAAACTCTGTACCGAGGACTACACATGGTCCTGACTATGATAGCTACGGCGAAGCTGTTTTATACAGACTTGTATGTTTTGACGCAGACGGAAATGAGGGCACACACGGAACTCAGAGCAAATGGGTTTTTGAAACTGAAGAGCATGCAAGAGATTTTGCCGGGTATGTCGAGTTCACGGACGTTGTAGATAACATTGTTTATAGGTCAGTAATCAACGGAGGTACTAAGGAAATAACTATCAGCAATGCACAGCTGATGATAGACGAGCACGGCGGCGAAATGTATCTCTCAAAACCTTAATGTTAATTATGTGATGTATGCTGGAGGTATATTTTTATGATTAAACTATTAACCTTGACCCTTGCGCTCTTTGCGGTGCTTTCGGTTACAACCTGCGGCGGCGGTGCTTCGTCACCAACCGACCTGCCAAACAATACCCTGCCACAACAAAACCAAAACGACCCCGTAACCACACCAAACGGCGGAGATGCTTCTCAACCAATCACATATGTGGACGGAGGGTTTAAGCATATTTTCATATCATCAGGTCCCTCTGACAATACTCAAACAAAGTTTGGGTTATATGCTGTAGGAATTGCCTTTTATGGTGATACAAGCGGGGTAAATCCGGACTTTACAAATCTTAGAATATTCGTTGACGGTGAACTGATAGATACGAGCTATACTATTGATGTTGATTACTATGCGGAGGGTGGATTTACAACTTATCGTTATGAGCTGCCGACCACATTTGACAGCATTAATGGGATAACACATTTTGTTGTAACAAAGAACACTCAAGAAGCATTTGATACAACTTTTTTTGAAATTGATTATAAAGGTACAACCCTAAGATTTGGCGACGATTTAACGGAGTTTAGAGAAACATTCAATATATTAACCGGTGATGTAACCGGTAATATTGGTTGATATTAAACAGGGGGTACACGAAAATGATTAAACTATTAACCTTGACCCTTGCACTTTTTGCAGTTCTTTCGCTCACAACATGCGGGGGAGCGCCAAACGGTGGTAATAATTCATCTTTTACACCTCCGGACCTTACATTTACTATGGATGGTACAACTTTAGGTGTAACAAGAATGAGCAGCATTCAATCTAAATTTAGTGGAGCTGTGGATAACTCTCCTCAATGGGTATGTGGTGAAGAAATTGATTATCCGATAGGTACCACACTTACATACTGGTTTAATACCGATGGCTCAGCAAGTAATTATGTTGCGCGCATGGGATATGGCGACCCTGCTCTTTCATGGATTTTCTTTGATAAATACCGTGTTGGAGATGATGCAACAGAAATTCTACTCGACCTTACCGGATTAGCCGGTGTATCGGCATTAAAAACATTTACTAACGTTATATTTAATGATGGCGGTAAGCAAGTTAGTATATGGGTTTATTCTGATAATGAATATCATCTGTTCTACATAAATGGCGGATATGAAGCAGAAATACAAGTTTATGATAATACAATTATTAAAGTTAATATGTGTCGGGCAGAGATTGACCGTGTCGGTAACTAATACTTAGTGTTATACAAAAAAAGGAGAATAAAAATGAAAAAAATCTTTAAGCGCGTACTACCTTTTACCCTCGCAGTTATGATGGTGCTGACCGTTGTCGCCTGCGGCACGGGCGGTGGCGGAAATGGCGGCACACAAAATGACCCGCCAGCAAACAGCCCGACAAACAACGACCCTGTTACCACGCCAAATGGCGGCGGTGACAGTGGCGGCACATCGGGCGATAACGGCAACGGCGGTGACACTAACCCGCCGAGTGCAAGCATCCCAAATAACGGAACACCGCCGAATGTTCCCGTACCGTTTGAAGCACATGAGGGTGATAAAGGGTATTTCTATGTGGATACAGACGACTGGGCGGTATTTATGCATGACATAGTCTTTGACGTGAGAAATCCGGCATATTCTTATGCACCGGCTGTTCAATATATCGTATTTTCTTTTGATGACACTGATTTTACCGTATATGGCAAAAAGTGGGTATTTGAAAGTGAGGCTAATGCTGAAAGCTTTGCAAAAGAAGACTCGTCATATATTGCTATTGGAAATGTGGTATATGTCGATTACGGTTCATCAAGATTTATGACTGAGGCTTTTGGTAAATTAACCCATGTTGAACTGAACTTCAAAAACGTAGTATGGGCACATGGCGGAAATGCTCATTTATCAAAACCTACGGGATTTGAAGAACTTCTTGCCGATAACACCATGAAAGGGAGAACAGGCTCAATGACCCTGCGTGAAGCATTTGCTTATGCGGGATATAATACACTTCCCGATACATCAGATTTTAACTATGACAGTGTTACAGATTTCAATTTAAGATTTCGCCGTGATGAGTCTTTTAAAGGTTTTGATGCAGACCTTGTTATTCTCGATGGAGACACTGAAATTCTCAATTCTACTTTCTTTTTCTTTGATGATACATCGAAAGAAACAACCTATAGAGTAAGGGACTACCTGCCCGGTTGGGACAGACTTTCACACATGGAAGGTGTACTTGCAACACGTAGAGGCGGACAACTTGCATACATGGGAATAGAATAAAAGCTTTACACCGCGGGCAGTACGAGTGTAATTTTCGTGCCGATGTCCTCGCGGCTGAGCAGCTCCATGTGCCCGTTGTGCCGCGTGACAATCCACTCGGCAATAGACAAGCCAAGTCCTGCACCGCCTGTTGCACGGGTGCGTGACTCGTCGGCTCTTACAAATCTGTTGAACACATTGGGCAGTGCATCGGGATTTATCCCGATGCCACTGTCGGAAACTGTGAGGCGTGCGGTATTTTCTACCGTAGATGTTGATACTGTGATTTCGCCGTCTTTGTCCGTGTATTTGATAGCGTTGTCAATCAAAATTCTAAGTGCCTGTTTCAGCAAACCCTTGTCTGCCATGACAGGGGTTTCATCGACATTGAGTATAAACTCGTGAGTATCGTCAATCAGGCGTGTTTCGCTTACGACTTCCTGCGCAAGAGCTCTGAGGTCAAAATGCTCGGGAACCATGTTAATCCTGTTGCTGTCGCCACGTGCGAGAAAAAGCAGCTGTTCAACGAGCCCTTTCATGTTCTCGGCTTCGTCTTTAATGGCGGCGACAGACTCAAGCAGTGCTTTTTCATCGGTTGTGCCCCAACGGTCGAGCAGGTTGACATACCCTTGAATGACTGCTATGGGTGTGCGAAGCTCGTGAGAGGCGTCCGAAACAAAGCGGGCTTGCGCCGCATAGGACTCATTTATTCTGTCGAGCATACTGTTAATTGCGATTGCGACGTTTTTCAGCTCGTCTTGCAGTTCGTCAACTTGAATACGGGTGTCAAGCTGCGCTGCGTCTATGCCGTCAAGACTGCCTGCAAGTGCGGTTATCTTTTCGGGGTCAAGTTGCCTGCTTGCGTCACCGAGAGTTTGAGCCAAACGGGAAAGCTCGGTAATCGGAGCGAGTGATTTGCGTATCATTTTGCGGTCATTAATAGTGCGGGAAAAAACCGTGAGAATTTCAAAAACTAAAAGGACAATAAAAGCGTAAAAAATGATTAGTAAAACTGCGCCTATTTGAACCGAAACCTCAAAAATTTGCCCGTTGTGACCTATGTTGACCACGTAGGAAATGCTGCGGATTGTGCCGCGAAAGCCGTCTGCATCGGCGCGAAAGGCTCTGTAGACAAACTCCGGTTCATAGCTGAGGCGGTTTGTTATCCAACGAAGATTGGAGCTGCTGTGGATAGACGGTTCGTCCAATGTGCGTATGCGCAGGTCAGTAACGCCATCCCACTGCGTAAGTGCCGGAGGTTCGTGGCTGCCGAGCAGTTCGAGTGCGTTTACAACCCTTTGATCGGAGTATATCGCAACACAAACACAAGCGATTATCAGCAAAAGAATATTAAAGGAAATGAACATTGCGAGCATTCGCAGGAAAAGCTTACTATTTAATTTATTTGTTATCGACTGGCGGATTTTCCCGCCGGGTTCCGTATGTTTTTGTTTTTTATTTTTATTACTCATCTCTAATCACATATCCTACACCGCGAACGGTGTGTATCAGTTTAATATTAAACACTTCATCAATTTTTGTGCGTAAAAATCTTATATATACGTCAACCGCATTTGTGCCGCCGTCAAAATCGTAGTCCCAGACATTTTCCATGAGCATGTCGCGTGTGACAACAATGTCCTTGTGCAGCAGCAGATAGTGGAGCAGGTCAAACTCGCGCTTTGTCAAATCCACCGATACGCCGTTTACTGTTACGATGTGGCGTTTTTCGTCGAGAGTGACGCCGCAGGCAGTCAGCCGCTTGCTTTGAGAGGGGTTTGTCTTTTCGCTGCCCTCGGCATCTTCAAGTTTTCGTAAAACAGCGCGTATGCGGGCAAGCAGTTCCTCGATTGCAAACGGTTTTGTTATGTAGTCATCGGCGCCGAGGTCAAGGCCTGCAACCTTGTCCATGGTTTCGTCCCGTGCGGTGAGCATGATGACGGGCACTTTTGATGTGCGGCGAAGCCTGCGGAGCACTTCCATGCCGTTTAGGCCGGGGAGCATGATGTCAAGCAGCACTAAGTCAAAATCACCGCACGAAGCAAGCTCAAACCCGTCATTGCCTGTGAACGCCTTGGTCACTTTGTAACCCTCGTGACATAGTTCAAGCTCGATGAAGCGGGCTAATTTTTCTTCGTCCTCGACGAGCAGAATGTGAATACTTTGTGTGCTCATGGATTAGTACCTCTTTAGTTGTTGTATGACGTATGCCGTATTTTGATTTACTGGATTGCCACGTCGCCACTTTGTGGCTCCTCGCAATGACGGCGATTTTAATTATTCGTTTTCTGAATTCTCAACAAATGATTTTTTGATATCATCGGCAACATGCGAGGCGCCGTCCATTACGGAATTGACCGCATCGTTGCCGAGCTCCTTGCCCTTAAAGCGGTAAGAAAAGCCGCAAAACAAGCTGATGACAAAGAGCGGGATTGTTATCCAGAAGAAAAACAGTACGAGTACAGCAACTACAAGCACAGGGCATGAAAACAGGTGTTGCTCGCCCTTTGATGCAACTAAGTGATTGCTGAAGCCCTTGTTAAACACCTTTCCGCAAAAAGCACCGAACTTACCCATTGCCTGAGAGAAGTTGTCGTCTGCGTTTGTGCTGCTCTTTGAAGTGTTTGAGCCGCTTCCTGTGTCGTTTGTGTTTTTCTTGGACTTGCTGCCGTCGCTTGCATTGCCGCCGCTCGTGTTGCTGTTGCCACTGCCACTCGTAATGCCGCCACCGCCGTCTGTCGAAGTGCTGCAAAACCCTCCGCCGCTTGGTGCCGTGGACTTGCCTTGGTTTTCAAGATAAATCAGAGCGTCAAGTATGTCGCCGCCGGACTTATCGAGAGCCTCTTTCGCTTCGGCGTAGGTTACGCTTGATTTTTCGCGAAGCTTTTCTACTTTTTCAAGCTGTGTCATTTTTGTGTACCTCTTTCTCAAATTGTGAGCTTATGATAACAAGAGAAGATATAAACACAATTTGAATAAGATGAAAATCAGATTAAAAATTCCAGACTACAGTATATCATTTTTCCGCTTACGTGACCACATGGCTAAATTTTTATTTCTCTCGGATTTTTTACGCAGTGCTTCGTGTTTGTTCTCTACATAGAGTGTTTCGCGTTTAAGCTTTTGGTAGTTATCCCAACGTTTAATATCAAGCTCGCCATTGTCAATAGCCGTTTTTACGGCACATCCAGGTTCGCTTTGATGAGAGCAGTTGTTAAAGCGGCACTGCGAAAAAAGCTCCTCGATATCTGCAAAGCTTGTACTGATACCGTCGTCGGTGCCGATTAAGCCAAGCTCACGCATTCCCGGCGTGTCAATAATCATTGCACCCGAAGGCAGCATAAAAAGTTGACGATGCGTTGTTGTGTGGCGTCCGCGGCTGTCGTCTTCGCGGATATCTTTGACAGCCATTACTTCTTTTTCCATAAGTACGTTGACCAAGGAAGATTTGCCAACCCCGGACATGCCGAGGAAAATCAAGGTTTTGCACGGCTGCAGATAAACATCAAGCTCATTTAAGCCGATGCCTGTATGCGCCGAAACCGCGTGAACAGCCACACCGGGGGCAGCTTGCATTACTTCGCTGACTTGCTTGTCAAAATCCTCCACCAAGTCCGCTTTCGTTAAAATAACAACGGGTATACCGCCGCTTTGCCACGATTGCGTAAGGTAGCGTAAAATGCGGCTGATATTAAAATCGTTGTTCAGTGACGTAATGATAAAAACATAGTCGAAATTTGCCGCTAAAATCTGCTCTCTGACGGCTTTAACATGTGCATAACCATGTCCGAAAAAGTCCGCGCGGGAAAACATTGTGCGTCGGGGAAGAACGCGTGTGATTTGCGACGCTCCGCTTTCATTGTATTGAACGTGTACGAAATCACCTACGCAGGGGAGGTCGGTGCGAACCACTGCGTCGTACACAAATGTTCCCTTGAGCAAGGCAGTCACCTCGCCGAGCTGCGTAATTACCGTATAAAACTCACGCCGCAGCTCTGTCACTCTGCCGAGGAGTTGATTATCCGGTGGGGGTTCGGTTTCGATGTAACCGTATTTTAATAAATCGATCATTTAATTCTCCTGTAATTTTAGTTGTTTGTTGGGTAAAAATGCATAAAAAGAACACACCCGTTCGGTGTGCTACAAAGGTTGCAGTATTCACGAAAGGTTATAAGCGGGCAGGTAAGTGCCCATATTGAGTTTTACGTCAAAATCACCATTATTCTAAGCATTAAAATCATCTCCTTTCGGAATAAAAGATAAACTGCACTTGAGTAATGTGCAGTTTATCAGAGAAAATCAGCACTGTCAAGAGAAATTACACACGTTTTTGCAGCTCCTCTAAGGCATTTATGCATTTGCCGAGTTGTGTCTTAAGTCTTGTTTTATCTGTTTTTCTTTTGATACCGAGCAAATGCTTGTCAAACAAATCGAATGATTTGACAATAGCGGCTTCGATTGATTGGACACTTGCAAGAGTGACGCCGATAGGGGACACGGGCGGTGTGTCGGGAAATATATTTCTCTTATCATAAAGACCGTTTAATATGTCATCAACAATAAGTCTGATTTCGCTATCAGGAGCTGCCGAAAGCCGTTTGGGTTCCTTTTTGTCGATTTTGGCTTCGCCCGAAAGAACCATGCCTTTGGCTTCTTTTGAAGCCTCGCCAATGGCATCAATGGCGAGAGCTGCGTCCTTATCCCGCAGTATGGTGTTGCGAGAAACGTCATATTGTTTTGCAAGAAGTGCAGCAGTACCAGTGGTTTGAGGTTGAGTCTCATTTTGGGACTCAACCACTTTGTGCTGATTGTTGCCGTTTGGATTATTAACCCTTTTCTTCTCTTTATTATAGTGCATACCGCGATAGTATGACAGTTGCATAGGGGTCAGATTACGCCTTGAAACCTGATTTGAAATAACCCAAATGAGCACATCGTCGCGGGAGTCAAAATCCTTTTCAATCGTATAAAACGGTATGTCATGCTTTATGCAAATGGCATAGCGGTTATATCCGTCGATTAGAATGTGCTGCCATGTGACAAGCGGGAACATACAGCCGTAGTGAACGATGCTCTCTTCAAGCGACATGTATGTCTTGCTGTCAAGTGTCGGTAAAAGGTTTTTGATTTCTTCGTCCAAAATAATATTATGCATTTTCTTGCACCTCCGAAGCATAGTGGTATTTTATGATTTCACTATAACCCTTAGAGTTGCTCGAATGTCAATATACTGTATAAAAAATATTCGAAAAAATTGCAAAATCTTGAGAAAACTACGTGATTGCAAGGTGCGAAGTGCGGTTAGGAAAACAAAAGAAGCTTTTTTAGCCGAATAAAAATCGCGATAAAATACAAAAAAGCACTCCAAAAACCCGAAAGTACCTTTAAGGTTTTTTGACATAAAAGGTTGCGTTTACGTTTTCAATTAACACTCTAAACCCTTGCCATTTGCACTCAAACGATGTCCCATAGAAAGGACATTCTGAGCGTATTTTTTATTGCGGCAGACTTATGACTGTGATATCATATAAATACACAATTAAAAGAGGTGAGTTTCTATGCCGCGTTCGTCAAACCAAAAGCTAAAACCGTTATACCTTGCCCGTATACTGCTCGAACGTACCGACGAGAGCAACGTAATGACGGCGCAAGACATAATCGCCGCACTTGCAGCCTATGACGTGCCCGCAGACCGCAAGAGCATATATGATGACATTGATGCACTGCGTCAGTATGGTATGGATATTGAACTTATCCGCGGGAAAAACGGCGGCTACTACGTTGCGTCGCGTGACTTTGAGCTGCCCGAACTAAAGCTGCTTGTAGACGCGGCTTTGTCCTCGCGCCTTATAACAGGCAAAAAAAGCAATATGCTCATAAAAAAGCTCTCAAAGCTCACAAGTCAGGAGCAAGCGAAGCAGCTTAACCGTCAGGTTCACATGCAAGGGCGTGCAAAAACACTCAACGAAACCGTATATTACGCAGTGGACGCAATCCATGCCGCCATTAACACGAACCAAAAAATCAGCTTTCGGTATTTTTCATACGACATGTCAAAAAAGCGTGTCTACGCAAAAGAGGACAAACGATATATCCGCACACCTGTTGCAATGTGCTGGAATGAGGACAATTATTACCTTGTAGCTTATAGCTCAAGTTATGAAAAACCGTTTGGAACATTCAGGGTAGACCGCATGACGGACGTCGAGGTTCTCGCTGAAAAAGCAGACAAGTTCGACAAAGCCGCGTTTAGCATATCCGACTATATCAAGCAGAATTTCGGAATGTTCACGGGAGAAACAATAGCCGCCAAGCTCTCGTTTGACGCGAGTCTTGTAAGTGTTGTGCTCGACCAGTTCGGTGCCGACACGCACCTTATAAAAACAAGCGACAGCAGATTTACCGTAAACGTAAATGTTTCGGAAACCCCTGTGTTTCTCGGTTGGATGTTTAAGTTCGCAGGAAAGGCTGAAATACTTGAGCCGCAGAGCCTGCGCGATGCAATGATGGAGATGCTGAAAGCTGCATGTGAGATGTATGGGGATAGCTTATGAAGTTAAATGTAATTATTGTTTACGGTGTTGATGAAAAGAATATTTTGATGTGCTTACGCTCAAAAGACCCCTATAAAGGCTTATACAACTTGGTCGGCGGGAAAATCGAAACAGGGGAAGACGGGCTTGAAAGTGCTTATCGTGAGCTTGAAGAAGAAACAGGAATTACTAAAAAGGACATTATTCTTACTCATTTAATGGATTTTATGTATCATATGAGTAATGTTGAGCTTCAAGTTTATGTCGGAAAGCTGAACAAGGAAGTTGAACTAACGGAAGAAGCGAACAAACTTTTTTGGATAAATGCTGATGATAACTTCTATGATACAGGCAAATATGCAGGCGAGGGCAACATAGGGCATATGTTAGAACAGGTGAGGTATTACAAAGCGCGGTTGTTAGTGTGAACTGTCACCAACTGAGGAATGAGAAGTAGTTTAGTGGAGCAAAGGGGTGGTTCACATAACCAACACATTACGAGAAGTTAATATAAAAGAAGACCTGCCGACTGTTGATGATGCTATCAAGCGGATTACTTATCTTATCAACAATGTAGGTAAATCAGGTTGCAGCGCTATTAAACTCATACATGGTTATGGTTCATCGGGTAAAGGTGGCGGCATTAGAACCGAGGCGCGTAAGTATCTTGAGAGGCAAAAAAGTAAAGGTGCGATTAAAGACTTTATAATCGGAGAGGAATTTTCGATTTTCAACGAGGCTACAATTAAGGCTTTTAATGTCTGTAATGACCTGCGACGCGACAGCGACCTTGAAAGGTCAAATAACGGCATAACAATAGTAGTTTTATAGGTAAATATGAAAAAAGAATTATGTTGACTTGCGATTATAACCGGTGGTATAATAGCTTTAGCCTAAAGGCTAAGGAGTTAATCAAAGCTAAGCCAAGCGAAAACACCGAGAGTGCTGTCTCGGTGTTTTCTGTGCTGTTAGTCATCGCCGGTTAATCCTTCCAGCCACTTGCAAGTAATGTAAGCTGCTATACTTGCTATGAAGGAAACTAAAAAAGAGTTAATCAATCGCTGAGCCCCCTTTCTGTTGCCAGATTGGGTTTGGCGACAACACAGCAATTATCTTCCTATTTTCAAGGAAAATCAATACACATTTGATGTAGAAAATCTTAAGAAAATTGTAGAAAAATTAAACGTTTTACTATAGTATATATGCTGATGCAGCAAGAAGATCAAACGAAAAGAGGAAACAGTTTGTCACGCATAACAAAAGGGAACAGCTTACTTGAATTCATAGATGATTACACAGTCATAGACATTGAAACAACAGGTCTTAGTCCGAGTAAATGCAGTATTATCGAAGTCGCAGCCGTAAGAGTAAGAGACGGCGATATTGCAGACACGTTTCAATCACTCATAAACCCCGGTTATGAAATTAGAGGCTTCATAACCGAGCTGACAGGGATAACAAGTGAAATGCTTGATACTGCTCCGTTTATTGATGAGGTTTTACCCAAATACATCGACTTTATCGGAAGTGATATCATCGTAGGGCATAATGTCAACTTCGACATTGGCTTTATTTGCGATAAATGTAACAAATGGCTGAAAGTACCTTTTTTGAACAATTTCATTGACACCATGAGAATAAGCCGTCGCTTGTTCAAAGAGCATAGGCATCATCGGCTTTCTGACTTGATAAAACGTTTTAGTATAGCAGAAACTGTGGAGCACCGTGCATTATCTGATGCAATAAAAACAAATCAATGTTATAATTACATGAAAGAGCATATCAAGAAAAACAAATGAGGACAAACAATGAAAATGTATGAAGCGAGGCTTCCGCTCGACAAAAAGCTGGAAGCCGTTATGAAAGAATATGGGCAGGAGGCTCACAGCGGGAAGTACCGCGTTTTATGTAAATGTAAGGACGAAAAAGAGGCTGCAGAAAAGTTCAAGAAAGTGGCACTTGTCGGCATATGGGACACGGTCGATTGTTGCGAAGAAGTCCGCGACAAAAAGGGCATGGAAATACTGAAAGAAACCGATTTAGCCGTGTGTATGGACGGTGATAATTTTTTGACGAATGAAGAGATTAACTCGTTTCTGCTCAGATAAAAATGCGACAGCAAAGTAAACAGGAGGATTAACAATGCTAAAAGGAATACCGTCAATATTGACACCGGAGCTCTTAAAGGTGCTCATGGAAATGGGTCACGGTGACGAGCTTGTACTTGCCGACGGCAACTATCCTTGCTCAGGACACCCACAGAGGGTCATTCGTTGTGACGGACATGGCATACCCGAGCTGCTTGATGCTATCATGCAGTTTATGCCTCTTGATACTTACGTTGAAACTCCGGTGATTTTTATGGCTGTGGTACCCGGTGACACATATGTACCCGAAATATGGGATACATACAGAAAAATCATATCACACCATGAAAACGGAGCAAAGGATACATCAATAGACAGAGACGCTTTTTATGAACGTGCAAAAAAGGCGTATGCAGTAGTGGCAACAGGTGAAACCGCTCTGTATGCTAACATCATCTTGAAAAAAGGTGTAATAAAGGAATAGAGGTGGCTGCCCGCACAGTATGTAAGAAAATAAAAGGAGTGTTTGAAATGAATATTACAGTTAGAAAAGCGACAGAAGATGATAAGGCTCGATTGAAAAATAACCCCACATGGGGCTGTGAAGTGTCGACATTTGATTGGCATTACGACAGCAAGGAAATCTGCTGGCTCACCGAGGGTGAAGTAACTGTCGATTACGACGGTGGCAGTGTTTCATTCGGAGCGGGTGACTATGTCGAGTTTCCGGAAGGCTTGTCTTGCGTGTGGAAAGTCACAAAGCCTGTCCGCAAGCATTATGAGTTTATGTAACAGGGGAGGTTGGCTATGAAATCATACCGCAAGGAACTGACCTTTCGAACAAGCACACGCCGTGCGTTTATGAACATCACACCGCAAATTGAAGACGCACTTTCCGAAAGCGGAGTTCGTGAGGGATTATGCTTGGTAAATGCAATGAACATTACCGCGAGTGTATTTATTAACGACCATGAAAGCGGCCTGCACCGTGATTTTGAGCGTTGGCTCGAAAAACTCGCACCGGAAAAGCCCCACAGCCAGTACGACCACAACGGCTACGAGGATAATGCCGATGCACACTTGAAACGTACCATTATGGGACGAGAGGTTGTTGTTGCAATAAGTGGCGGAAAGCTTGATTTCGGCACATGGGAGCAGATTTTTTACGGTGAGTTTGACGGTAAGCGTGACAAGCGTGTACTCGTGAAGATAATCGGGGAGTAGGTTTATATGGCTCAAAACAGAAAGTTTGCTCTAATTTTTCGATTGTCTGCACTGCTGCTTGCAATCGCGGGAGTAGCTGCACAAATGGGTGTATTCAAAGGGTCGGTAAGCTTTGCCGGATTTATGTATTATACAATCCAAAGCAACCTGCTTGTTATTTTCATGTTTGTGCTGCTTGTTATAAAAACGGCAAAAAGCCTGCGCGAGAGTGCTACCGGGTTTGCAGGCTGGTATCCCCGTTTTGAAATGATATGCACCGTAAATGTATTTGTGACATTTATCGTTTTTTGGGCACTTTTGACGCCTACTGTCAGCGCCGATTATCTGCGGTCATTCGAAAACTTGGCTATTCACGCAATAACACCAATTTTATGTCTTGCAGATTATCTGCTTTTTACCAAGTCACCGCACCTGAAGTACCGGGATGTTTATTACACTCTGATATTTCCGCTTTCTTATGTGATATTTGTCACTATTGCAGGATTTGCAGGGTATGTTTTTTATTATGTCAGTGAACTTGAAAATCCTCTGTCATCATATATGGATATGGTGCCGGTGCGTTTTCCGTATTTCTTTTTGGATTTTGACCGAATAGGTTATTATGTGTTTGCATTCGTAGCAGGTATCGCGGTGTTCATATTACTACTGGGTCATGTTGCTTTTGCAATAGATAGAAAGCTGCGTAAGAGGTAAGAGTTTTCACAAAAAAATAACACTGTATGTGCTTAGCACAGTGTTATTTTTTGAAGCTCAGTTATAAAATTATACTTGCTTGCTTATATACTCAGCAACAGCATTATAGAAAACTAATGCATTATCAACCTGTTCTTTTGCTTTATCTAACCTATACTTTGCGAGGTCGACTTTTTGCTCATTAAGCATTTAATCTCACCCCTTCGGTTTTAACTGCTTTGTAAAATGGAATTGCTTCGTTCCATTCTTCAAAGAAACTATAGCTAAGGATAATTGG
>WQXY01000043.1 GCA_009781515.1 Oscillospiraceae bacterium | reverse complement strand
TTCAATAGTCGAAAATCCTTTTCTCACAATAACATTTTCAGCTTTATTAATCAGCAATTCTTCTTTATATTCTCTTTTCTTAGCTTGTTTAATGTAAACCAAACGCACCTTATTATGCAAAGTCGCTTCATCAAACTCCCTCTCTGTTGGAGATATGCCTTCCGAATCTTCATAACCATATGATTTCCCAAATAAACCAATATATATGTCGCAATTTTTAACTTCATTTATAAATACTTTTTTCGGGCTGGAATTTAGTGCAGGCACTTTTTCAAAAATAAATGGTTCAAAATACATACCAAACAGAGCATCGGTTGATATATAGTCAAAAAGCATCTGTCGTTCTTCGGCAAACTCAGATTGCACACTGCTAATAAAAATCTTTTTCTTTGTCATTTTACTTTACCTGTTTAGAAAGGTTAATCAAATTATGCTATTTATATTCTATTATCATTATATCAAAGGGACAGATGTTAATCCAGCCGCTTTTTCGTAAGTTCGAACTTATCTTCATCATTATATGAATTTGCCAAATATACCGGTATAGCACAAAGGAGTAAATCAATATTATTTTCTAATCTTTGTCATATGCCAACCTTGACAGTATCTGCATTTATATGGGCGCTGGTCATATTTTTGTCTATTTTTGCTTTCTCCGCGTTTACCACGATTTATTAATCTGAAATTTTTATAAGAAGTAAGAGCATCATCTTTTGTTTCGTATCGTACTTTATTAGAACATCTTTCTTCTCCAATATTTATAGTAATTTCTCTTTTAATCACATGCTTTATTCTCCTTTTTCATCTCTAAATCTCTAAAATTCTATTATTTAAATACTACTTTTACTTTAACTCGTAAAAATCATTATATAGAAATCGGATTTTATCGATGCTCTTATTTGTGTGATAATGTCCGCAATACCACTCTTTATAATCAAGCCTGTCTTCAATAGTACCAAGCCAAGTTTCGGTGCTTTTATCTACTTTACTATCATCTATGAAATCAAGAAACATTTCCCGAGGTTCGTATTTAAGCGGAGCAGTATGCGTAAGCACGACATCTACGTGCCAGTTCGATTTATCAAGTCGGCTTTCTACAATACGCTTAACTTCTTCCGAGGGTTGCTCATCAGCCCACCAACCCCAGTTCCGCTCCAGACGGTACTCTTTATCAACACTGTACGCTCCTCCAATAACAATACACTTCTTGCCGTTTATATTGTATATTTCCCCGTCTTTGGCAAATAATAAGTTAGAGAAATTCTCCTCCGTATACACAATTCCACCATTCCACGGTATCTCTTTATATGTACCTAACGTTTCAGGCCGTCTTTCATGATTACCGTGAACACAAAGCATAGTT
Organism: Oscillospiraceae bacterium; assembly: GCA_009781515.1. GTDB lineage: Bacteria > Bacillota > Clostridia > Oscillospirales > Oscillospiraceae > WRMH01. Next base: position 15,546 of record WQXY01000043.1, on the reverse strand, counting down.
ATTGGCAGTTTTGAAAGCAGGCTCTTGAAGTTCATTTCTTTCTTGCCGCCATAGTAATTAATTCCTGCATCTCCGAGAATAATAAGTAAGTCCTCTTTTGTAGTACCTGCTAAAACGCACATAGACTCAATACGCCGAAAATCTCCATGGGTGTCCCCGGTGATTATTGTCACCGCTTTATTTATCATAATCTGTTTAGCCTCTCTAATTGTATCAATGCTATTGATGTAAAAGCCTTCATCGTCATATTTGTCAGTATAGCACTCATCATCGCTTCCATACATATCTAAATAGAAAGATATATAATCCGAAACTAAGTCAGGAAAAATGAAAAAATAATGATTGCACAAACGTTTGAACAATTTGCCTATGCTCTTACTCATGCCTGCATAGTTTAGTAGTTCATCAAATGCCTTTTCAATTCGTTTTTTGTCTACTATACGCTCGCTAATCATGATATTCACTTCAGGCTCAATGTATGAAGTTGCTTGATTAACAAGTGCCTGTACAGGTTCAATTAATTTGCTCAAATCATTTACTAACTCATCCATATTAAAGCTCTCCGAAAAATTGGTGCACCAGTATTTTGACTGTAAGATGTGACGATTATCAGTCGTGTGTATAATTAGTCCTTTTCTTTCTTAAGAAAATCGTTATTAATGACTTTAAATGACATTTTGTGATTTATATCATAATTATGTCTGAATTCTTGAGTGCGGACAACTATTCCTTCCTTATCAAGACCGCTTGCATACTTGCCTCGTGCTCTTTCAAGTAGCTCATCAAGGGTATAGTTAAAAGAGTCACCAACTTCTTCAATAGGAACTGTATCTAACCTCAATTGTTCACAGTATTGTTTTAATTCTAACAAACCAACTTTTTTAACACCACCGCCATCGAGTAAAGCAAGAATGTCAAACACAAAAAGATTTGGTTTCATAAGTTTAAGTCGGTTTTTTTGAATTCCTGCTCCACAGAACTCTCCTTGTATAGCGATGTTTTCATTTAACTTAGACAATTTGTTTATAATATCATTCTCGTAAACCCATGCCCACATGGAGCAAGTGGATACATCTTCCTTATATTCTTTATTACGTCCGCATACACCGACTTTTCCATCTTTATAGTAAATTGTACACGATGTACCATCCATTTTAGTTGTCATATAGTAGGGGAGACTGCTGAATGCTTCAATGAACTCCGGCATAGATTGGAGTCGAGTTTCATCAGTTGTTGGGATACTAAACGGTTTCTCTCCTATTTCAATACCTGCAGAACTGACAGATTCAGGCTGTTCCCATTTTCTAACACCAAGAACCTCTGTGACATCAAGCTCCGGTGTTGAAGGGATATTTGCAAAACTCGATAATGGTAACGCTAAGCCCTGCGACAACTCGCCACGCATTGTAATAGTCTTAACTCTGAATCCCTCACCCATGAAATCATTATTACGATAACTGGTTTTACGAAGAAATTCATAACGGTCATCGATAGGAAGAAAGCTGTCAACTTCAAAATAAACACAATAATCACCTTTCTGAAATCCACCTTTCTTTGCGACACATTGCCATCCTTTAATAAGAACAAGTTCAATGGCATCTGCGCCTTCGATTTGTTTTATCCCGGAAATTTCCTGAACACTGGCTAATTTTCTCATTTTATACTCCTCCATAAGACACTTTTTATTATCTATAATCTCTTCCCTTAATTTTTGCAGGTCTTCTTTGATATCATCAAGTTCAGCCTTTATCTTACAGTAGTCAATAAATTCCTTTAACGCCGGGTAATTGTCCTTTAATGTGCTAAAACGTACAAATGCAAGTATGAGTTGCTCGATAGTGATGCCTTGTTCAACACAATATTCATTAATTTCATCGAGTAAACTTTCTTCAATTTCAAAAGCAATCTCCACACTTTTTTCGCTTGATTGGATATCTTCAGGCCACAGAAGTGATTGCTCAATATTTTTCATATATTCTGGGTGTACTGCATTGATAAAAAATACTGATAGAAGGACTACATCCCGCTTGCCATCTGTTGTATCCTCTATCACAATAAGAAGGACGGAACTGGATAACTGTAGTGAATGTGTTATAGTAATTGTACTCACATAAATCATCCTTTCTAAACAGGCGAATTCAAGTAGCTTGGAATATAGCCTTATTATACTTGAGCTTTCTTGGAGTGTCAATATAATTATTCAACTTTCTTGAATTTATTCTGTATATTGTTATAATAGATATTGTTAGAATAAAAAAGGTATTAATATGAATCGAATAAGAAAATTACGTAAAGAACGGAATTTGACACAGAAAGAATTAGCAAAACACCTGAAAGTGGCCGACAGCACGCTTTCATATTGGGAGATGGGGAAGTATGAACCGGATAGTAATGCGTTAATGAAGTTGTCCGAATTTTTTCAGGTACCAATTGACTATATTCTATGCGGCAAGTTTTCAAAATGGAATATTAGTGATGATAGAACACTTTACCCGGAAAACTATTCGTCTCAGTTAACCTCTTCAGAAACATTTGTTTCTGAAGCAATTACTATATATAATAAAAATTCAAAATCCAATAATAACAATGGTCATCATAGCTTGCAAAATGCTTTTGACCGAGTTGAATTTACTGGTTTGACACAAGAAGAAATAGATATACTTGCAGAGTACGCTGTGTTTATAAAGTCCCGAAGAAAAAGTGGAAAATGATTATAGCAAAACAATTTGAAGTGGGTGCTCACAAATAACAATAAACCTTAGAACCATTGCGGCTCTAAGGTTTGTAGGTGGTGGAACTGGGGGGAATTGAACCCCCGTCCGAAAGCGTTTCAATGCAAACTTCTCCGGGTGCAGACGGTTATTCCAAGTCCTCCAAGGAGGGCTTATTTCCCATATCCGTAAGGCAAGCCGTCACGCGCTTATGGTATGGTAGCTTCATTGTTCATGGTACGAGCAAAGCTTATCGCACTCACGTTCCCCACTAATCGACGCCCTGTCCCCAATCGTGGGACTTTGGAGCAGGACGGGCTGCCTTAAGCGGCTGCCAGAACTACGTTATCGTTGTTCTTTAATTTATAAATCGCCGATATTTTTATGGAGCACCGACATCTCCAACCCGCTATTCACATCTCCGCACCCCCGTCGAAACCTTTACAGTCCCATCGTCAGAATGGACTGCGCTCTGCTACGCCCTCGCAAGCTCGGTCATTCGCTGCGCTCCGTCATTCTTCCTCTTCAAAAACAATAAACTTCGTTTCTTGTTTTTGAGTTATAGGTTAACAAGATGTCTTTTTCTTCTTTTTTATGTTCCCCTTTCTTTCATCTTTCTATCCATTTCTCTTGTTGATGCTTTTTCGGCTGCGTCGTCGCGTTTGTCGTGGAGTTTTTTTCCTCGGGCGAGTCCAAGTTCAAGTTTTACCCGAGAGCTCTTAAAATACACCGACAAAGGTATCAATGTCAAGCCGTCTTGCTTAATTCTTGCATAAAGGCGGTTTATTTCACGCCTGTGCATAAGAAGCCGCTTTGGACGCACAGGGTCACGGTTAAAAATATTCCCCTTTTCGTACGGGCTGATATGCATTCCCCGGGCGAAGAGTTCCCCGTCCTTAATCGCACAAAAAGACTCTTTGAGGTTGATATTGCCTTGCCGTATAGATTTGACCTCCGTGCCGAAAAGCTCGACTCCGGCTTCAAATTTTTCGAGTATATGATATTCGTGATATGCTTTTTTGTTAAAAGCTACTTGCTTAACGCCGGTCGCCTTTGGCACTGCGCTCACCCCTTTGACTTATGCGTCTTTCACTGCAATTATTTCCATAGAACCGTTAAAGTGTGCTGATATTTGATAGTCTACAGGGACTAAATTATTTCTCTCAAGAAGTATATACAGCGACTCCCGCGAAAAATAGTTCAAATGAAACTGCTGCCGTCTCATAACATCATCATGCCCAACTACGCATGAGAATGCACTTTCAAAGGTCGGTGTCGAAATCCAAACAGCTCCGTTATCGCTAAGCAGAGAATATGCTTTTTTTAGTGCCATATCAGGGTCGCTGACATGTTCAAGCACATCACCCATGATTATAACATCCCACTTTCTGTCTGCCTCAAATTCCAGAAAATCAACTGCCAAAGCATCAAGCCCGTACTTGTTTTTTGCATCCTCAACATGCCGCTCTATAACATCAATACCAAATGTTTCATACCCTATTTCACGAGCTGCAAGCAAGCATTCACAAGCACCAACCCCGACCTCAAACAGGCTCATTCCGGTCGCGAACCCACCTCGCCGTATTGATGCAAGAACATTTGAATAATACGAGAAATATACCGGATTTGCACTCCTTGCCCCTGTATTGTAGAGGAACAGTTTTTCGGGAAATTCACGTGCAAACATATGATTGCAGTGCTCACAATACATCCACATACGAACAGGGTTAAAAAACTCATTGTACCACGCAGCTTCAACTAACGGATAGCACCAATGCGGCTTGCTCTCTTCCCCGCATATCGGACACAAGGTGTTTACCTTTTCGTCTTTTTTCCCCTTAAAAACATAGTTAAAACTGGTATGCCCCTCACCGAGCATCTTGGATGTAATATTAGGCATGGCAGTAAACGCTTTGTAATATAAATCATATGCCGCTTCCGGTTCGCCTATCATGTTGGAAATTTTTGCTATGCAATAGTTGCAAAACGGCGATATTTCCGTGTATTGCTCCAACTTCAAAAATAGTTCAAGAGCCTCTTCAAGTTTTCCCTCATTAAGTAAAGTAGTTGCTTCATTAAATTTCTCAACAGGATTTTTCATGAGCTTATTCCCCCTTTTCATGTAACTTGCTGACCATATTAAACCAATTCTCTAAAAACTTATCTGTGCCAAATCTCGGAGCGTCCGTATAGCAGTTCCCGCTCATGGTTTTTTGCATATCCGCATCGCTAAAATACTCAATCATTTTTTTCGCATAGCTTTCGACATCAAACCTCGGAATTAAAAAACCCGTTTTTCCGTCCGTGATTATTTCCCCGGGACCGTACTTAATATCAAAGGCAATTGCGGGGCAACCGTTGCAAATACTCTCTGCAAGCGTAAGCCCAAAGCCCTCCGCCCAGCTTGTCATCATAAACATCGTTGCACCTTGGATAATAGCAAGCGGGTCATCGGTATAGCCCATAAGCTGTACGTTTTTCCCGATATTCAGCTCTGCGATTTTTGCTTTAATTCTATCTTCATCAAGCCCGCGTCCGTATATTTCGAGCTTTACATCAGGCAGCACACGGGCAACCAAGCTGAATATTTCTACCGCGAGTGGTATTTGCTTAACTGTATCAAACCTTGCGATGATGATAGCTTTTTTATTGTTTCGTTTTTCGAAATCTACTTTTACAATGTCATACGGATACGGATGCGGTATTGCAAACACATTATCCCGTGCATTAAATATCTCGCCAAAATCATCTTTTGCTTCCCCTGTCAGCTGAATGACTGCGTCAAATTTCTCATGGTTTTCGCATAAATATTTGTAGTACATTTGCGGCTCGCTCTTTGGATTATAAGCATCACTGAGGAAGATTGTGTGAACAGTAATTGCCTTGGCGTAGTTTCTCTCTGTCGGCTTTTTTTCGCCGCCTTTTATTGTAGTAACAGCCTTTGACATAAGCCCGTCTTCTACAACAAGCACATAGAACTTCTTGTCGCTCATTATCTGCTCAAGACAAAAAGCACCAAGCTCCGCATTGTCCGTACATTCCTTGATAACCTTACCCTTTGCATTATATACACTCAAACTCTCCAAGTTGCTCTCGTCATCTGCAATGAAATAGCTTGCTTTAATGCACAAATCGCCACCTGTTGTAAAATACTCCACAGTATAACGGCTTTTGTCTTTTTCATCATAACTGCGAATGTAATTTAAGTAACCCCAGTCATCGTAGCAATGGTCTTTTTCTTTTACTCCGTCCTTAAAATAACAAACCATACGAAGACTGCCCATGTATCCTGAGTAGTATTCTTTCCTTACCAAGATATCCCCGTCAAGTACATCGTATAAATCGGCAGCTTTTTTGACATACTTCATCCCGTCGTTTGCTGTCTCAAAAACCGCTTTGTTTTCAAGCCCTTGTGCATATGAGCCTTGAAAATAATCGTATGCATTTATCACTTCGGTATCGGTGCTTAGGGCTACTTGATTGTCGCCTGTTGTCTGAAGCCATTTTTCAGTCAGCTTCTGGTTGATATTATGACTGCATATGAGCAGCTTCGGCTTATAACCCCAGCTATCTCTCATCAGCTTCATTTTACGCAATACACTGTCAATATTACCGACCCGCTTCATAATTAGCCCTGAGAGCACAAAAATAGTCTCGACTTCGTTCAGCATAGCGTACTGCTCGGGTATTTCATTTTTGGCGACAGGAGCTTCTTCGTAGTGCATCATTGCTTTTATACTGCTTATTTCGGGGTCTGTCGGGTTTAGCACCGTATATTGCTCAAGCAGTTTCCCTGCTTCGCTTATTTGCCCGTTTTCTGTCATTTCCCGAATAAGCTGCTTTAGCACCAAAGCTTCGCTTTCAAACTGAGAGCGTGAAGAAACCGGTTGATTTTGCGGGGCTTCGGGAGAGCTCGATTTTGCTGCGCCTTTTTCGGCGATTTCCACTTGCTGTGTGAGCAGTGCCGGATTTGCCGCAACATCAACACTGTCACCCGGACCTGCTTTCATTAAATTGATTTCACATTTTTTTAGAAGCTCCAAAGCCTCTTTTGACATGCCTTTTTTGTTGTATAAAACTGCTAAATAATATTCGATATCAATATCATTTGGCATTTCCTCGAGGGCTTTTTTGCAGAGTTCCTCGCAGTCTGTGAGCTTCGTGGTTATGCCAAGATATTTATTAATAAAATATAAGTATGCTTTTTTCTTTAAGTCCGTTATTACATTTGGTCCTTTTAATACATCGTTAAACAGAGCCTCTGCTTCTGCTATATCTGCTTCATCGCTGCTGATTTTTAAGGAGTCTGCCAAATAGGACATCAAATTCAAATCGTCGGGTTTCTTCTTTAGCTCCGCTCTGAGCATTTGTGCGTTTCTTTTTGCTTTGTCCGTTTCTGTAAGTGCCGAGCTTGAGTAACCTGTATGAATAATACTGATTTCATCAACTTGCACGATATTATCAATACTTATCTCAAGGTTCTCGTGTATGGGTTTAGTATAACGGACTGAGGGCAAATTGCGGAAAACACGCTCTTGGTCAAGTATAGAAAACGGTTTGCCGTTATCGTCTACATTTACCAATGCACAGTTGAGCGCGAGATAGTTTTCCCGCATAACAGGGTCATTTTGGATACGTTTTAGGAAAATTATCAGCTTCTTTGCATCAACCGTCGAAAAATACTCATCAGCATCAAGAAATGCAATCCAGTTTCCCGTCGCTTGCTCGATAGCAAAGTTTTTTGCCGCTGAAAAGTCGTTTATCCACTCAAAGTGATACACCTTTGCTCCGAGTTTTTCGGCAATTTCGACCGTGCGGTCTGTCGAGCCTGTATCAACCACAATTTGCTCAAATGCAATCGGCTTCGCCCAACTGAGTGCCTTTTCGATGTTTTTCTCTTCGTTTTTGACAATCATACACTGAGAAAGGCGGATAGTTGCCATTGGCGGTCCTACTGATTTTTTGTTTTTCTTCTTCTTTGCCATATATTTCCCTCTTTCATGCCCCCTTCGCGCACGAAGGGGGTGGCACGAAGTGCCGGGGGTTGTTATCCCTACATTATATTCCCTGCCATATTCATAACGGTGCGGGCAAGGTCAATAGCGCCAATGCTCATTGCCGCACGGGTAATCAGCATTAAATCCGCAGCATTTTTCATATCATAAATCTTTGAGAGCACTTCAAAAAGCTCCTCTTGCGTCGGATTTTGTTTAAGCAGTGTGTATAAATACGGGCACAGCACATCATCTTTTGTTTTGTCGAGCACAAGTATTAACGTAGCATACTTAATAATACCCTGTGTGTCCCCTAATCCCTGCGAGGCAAGAACTAACTGACCAAACAAAAATGCCGGATTTGCAGAAATTACATTAGCATCATTTATATTTGCAGTGGGGAGCTTTTTTTCGCAATCACTAAGTATTTCAATAGCCTTATGATACTCTCCTTTTTTACTCAGAGCAGCTGCATAATAGACTAAAAAATCAAGGTCTCCCGGATATAATTTCATTGCTTCCAACGCAAGTTTTTCGTGTTCTTCTATGAAATCGGTTGTTTTTACATACTTATTTAGGAAGTTTAAGTATGCTCTTTTCCTTAAAACAGCAATAGAGCTTCCTGTTCCTTTTATAACCTCCATATAAAGCTTGTCTGCTTCTTTCATGCTCTCTTCATCTTTTTCTATTACCAATGAGTCTGCCAAGTATGCTTTGAGATTTAAGTCATCCGGTTTACTCTTTAACTCCAAACGCAAAAGTTCAATATTACGGCTTGCTTTTTTAGTATCTGTATAAGCTTCTGCCGTATAGCCTGTATGCATTATATCAAGCTCATCTATATGAATAATGTTTGAAACACTGTCAATGCTTAAATACTCATGTATCCGACCCACATACCGAACTGTCGGCAGATTTCTGAAAAGACGCTCTTGTGTATGTATTTCAATAGGTTTTCCTTTATCGTCAATCTGAACCCACGGGTTGCTCATTGCAAGAATTTTGGGGTCTGCATGCAGTTTTCTCAAAATCGGCAGCAATTTTTTTGCGTGCTCCGGCGAAAAGTATTCGTCTGCGTCCAAAAAGGCAATCCAGTCGCCTGTTGCTTGGTCAATGGCGAAATTTTTCGCAGCAGAAAAGTCCTTTACCCACTCGAAATGCACCACTTTTGCACCAAGGCGTTCTGCTAACTCTACAGTGCGGTCAGCAGAACCTGTATCTACAACGATCTGTTCAAATGCAATATCTTTTGCCCACCCAAGAGCCTTTTCGATGTTTTTTTCCTCATTTTTAACAATCATAACCTGAGACAGGCGAATTGTCTGTTGTGGTGGCTTTGTATTTGATTTTTTGGTTTTCTTCTTTGCCATATTACCATTCCTATATTATTTTATTGGCGAATGCGGTAGCGCCGCAGGCTTTTGCGGCGTCGGCTATGAGTTTCATATCATCTGCATCATTAAAATCATATATATTCGACAAAAGCTCTATAACTTCAGCGTCCGAAACACCATAAAACAAAAGCGTGGCGATGCAAGGTCCTAAAACCGATACTTTTGTCTTATCGAGCGAGAGCACATGAGTAGAGTATAAAATCACGCTTTCAATGTCCTCAAGGCCTTTAGCCGCAAGTATCATCTGGCTGAACACCATTGTCGGGTCTGCAGATACAATGATTGAGTTTTCAAGCCCTCTTGAACTTGTCAAAATGCTCTCGCAGTCTCGAAGCAGCTCCCATGCAGCCTCAAAATCACCTTTTTTGTTGAGCACCGACGCCAAAAGATACATGTAGTCTATCGAGTTCGGGTACTCTTTTAATGCTCTGTGACACATTTCTTCGCTTTTTGCAATCGTATCAGCGTTATTCATGTATTTGTTTATGAAAAACATATACCCTTTAATCTTATGGATATCGTAGATTTTAGTTTCATTGTTTAGAACTTCTTCAAAGAGAGCCTCAGCCTCGCGCTGACTGTCCTCATCGGTGCTTATACTCAGAGCATTCGCAAGATACGCCTTGAGGCTTATGTCTTTTGGGTTTTTTCTAAGCTCTGCCCGCAAAAGCTCCGTATTACGCTCTGCTTTGCCCGTAGCTTTATGTGCAGACTGCGCATACCCTGTATGTATAATGCTGATATCGTCTGCCATAACGAATTTGTCCGCATCTATGCTGAGCTGCTCATGTATTGTGCCGACATAACGAATTGACGGCTTGTTGCGGAAAATGCGCACCTGTGTTGCAATGGTCATAGGCTTGCCGTTATCGTCCACATTCACCCATGGCATAACAATGCCGTCACAGACGGTCTTCTCTGCCTCTATCCGCTCAAGCAACTCTATAAGCTTATTTGTATCCTCCGCCGTGAGATACTCGTCTGCGTCAAGAAACGCTACCCATTCGCCTTTTGCCTGCTCTATCGCATAGTTCTTTGCCGCGGCAAAATCATTTATCCACTTGAAATGGCAAACCCTTGCACCAAGCTGCTGCGCAAGTTTAACAGTATTGTCTGAGGAGCCTGTATCGACAACAATCTGCTCAAAAGCGGCGGGCTTCGCCCAGCCGAGAGCAGTTTCAAGGTTTAACTCTTCATTTTTAACAATCATAACTTGTGATAGTTTCATAAAACAATGATACCACAACAATTATTCCCAAACAAGCAGAAAAACCGCCGTTCGGTGCCGCCAGGCCCAAATCATGCGGTTCTCCTGCTAAAGAGGGTTATGATGATTAACCTAAGAGTTGGAGGACTCCTTGAGGTAGCGCGTTAGCTTGTGCGAGCATTGCCGTGGACGCCTGGAAGAGGATATTGTTCTTTGTGAACTCTGTCATCATCTTTGCCATGTCTGCGTCGCGGATCCGGCTTTCTGCTGCTGCGAGGTTTTCTGCTGAGTTGTCGAGGTTTTGAATTTTGAACTCAAGTCTGTTCTGTACGGCACCGAGTGCGGCACGGACTATTGAGAGAGTGTTGATAGCGTTTGTTACGGTTGTTATCGCACTTGAGGCACTGCCTGATGTTGCTATTGTACCGTCTGCCAAAGCAAGTCTTCCGACTGAGAATATTGTTATGTTTCCTTCGTTTGCGCCTGTTTGCAGGTGGAACTCTCTTCCGAAGATTGTCATATCGTTAAACTTTACTGTGGACTCAATTTGGGTAAGTTCTAAGTTGAGCTGTGAAAATTCGAGGTCAAGTGCTTGGCGGTCGAGAGATTGATTTGTTCCGTTTGCTGATTGTACTGCCAGCTCACGCATACGTTGCATGATGTTGTGTGCTATCTGCATTGCACCTTCCGCTGTTTGTGCAAGTGATATACCGTCTTGCGAGTTTCTGCTTGCCATGTTGAGACCGCGGATTTGTGTGCGCATTTTCTCTGATATCGCGAGTCCTGCTGCGTCGTCTGCCGCGCGGTTGACGCGATAACCTGAGCTTAATTTTTCTACGTTCTTACCGATTTGTCCTGCGTTTACATTGTACTGTCTGTGGCTGTTTTGAGCCGTAATGTTGTTTTGAATACGCATAGTGATGCACGCTTCCTTTCCTTTGTGACTCGCTCGGTGTTAATCCATTTACCCTTACGACGTCGTCCTTAGTCTATTTTATGAAATGTGCATCCTTGCATATTTTGTTTTCATTAAGCATTATCGGGATAATAAAAAATAACTTTACCTTTTTATTAAAAAAAATTGAAAATCCTTGAAATATAAGGTATTATAAGGACAATATGAATAAAACAAAGGTATATCAGCCCCAATATTTTAAGAAATTCGTATGCACCGGTACTAAGTGCGTCAGCAATTGCTGCCGTCATAACTGGCAAATACGAATTGATAAAAACACATATAATAAATATGTGAAGCTCGGCGATGCCGGAGCTGTTATTCTTGATAAAATAAAAATGGTCTCTGAAGAGCCGTTTATTGCACTTATAACAAAAGACGCAGACGGCAACTGTCACTTTTTAGATGATAACGGGCTTTGCAGCATTCAACTCACCCAAGGATATGACTATCTGAGCCGCACATGCAGAATTCACCCCCGCAGTATCAGCTATATAAACGGCGAATTTGAAACATTTTTGGAACTATCCTGTGAGGAAGCGGTCCGGGTTGTACTATTTGAACAGGAATACATGGACTTTGAAGAAGCAATACTCGAGCCTGACGGCAGTGGTAATGTCATCCCAAACCGCATGTTAGAGACGGAAAAATACACATCCGCAAGAAACGGCGTGGAAATTTTTCATAAGCTGCGCTCTGCCTGTGTTGCTATCATGCAAGCACGGCAATATAAGCTTCGTGTCAGAATGATGATGCTGTGCCTTTTTATACAGCAAGTAAGCGAACAGCTCGCAGCCGGAAGTGATACAAACATTCCGCTTTTTGTAAAAGTATTTATTGATGCACTGAGCACCAATGTTTATGACAGTGTTGCCGAAGAACTCCCCGACGGGATAGACTTGGATTTTGGGCTGACCGTCGAAATTCTAAGAGATATGGGAGCAAAAAATGATAAGCGCTTTAATAAATACTTAAAACAGGCTTTTGACAGATTTTCTTTTCTCGCATCGGGCGATATAACACCAAGTGCCATAGCTGAGTATAAAGCTCTTTATATCAGTTATTTCGCAGATAAAGAGTATATCTTTGAAAACTTCATAGTAAACCATATATTAATGGAAGGATTTCCGTTTAATTACAACAAGCAGGCAGATATAATGAGTAACTACGCAGACCTGCTTGCAAAGTACAATCTTGTGGAGTTTTTGGTAACAGGCGTGTGTGCAAGTAAGAAGAAATTCAACAAGCAAAGCATAATCGACTGCGTATCGGCTTTCTCCCGCTGCTACGACCACTCGCTAAAAGGGTACTTAATGGTTGAATAACAACAAAAGCAAACACCCCGTGAGGGGTGTTTGTTTGCACGCTATGCCTGATTTTGCTATGGTCCGCGTGGCCATCTAACTTAGCCTAAGAGTTGCAGAACACTCTGCGGTAGGCTGTTTGCCTGAGACAGCATTGCTGTGGATGCCTGGAAGAGTATGCTGTTTTTCGTAAACTCAGTCATCATTTTTGCCATGTCTGCGTCGCGGATACGACTTTCGGCTGCTGCGAGGTTTTCTGCCGAGTTGTCGAGGTTGTGAATTTTGAACTCAAGGCGGTTTTGAATAGCACCAAGATTTGCACGAGTTGTTGATAGTGAGTTAATCTTGTTGCCAACTTCTGTGATTGCCAGTGATGCAGCTGCTGCTGTTGAAATGTTTGTGCCTGCTGCAATTGTGCTTAATCTGCCGACTGAGAACCCTGTTTTATCTAATTCATTTGCTCCGGATTGAATTACAAATCCTTGACCGAAGATAGTCATGTCATTAAATTTAACTGTGGATTCAATTTGGCTGAGTTCCAAATTCAACTGGCTAAACTCAAGTTCCAGTGCACCACGGTCGAGGGTTGTGTTTGTACCATTTGCAGATTGAACTGCGAGCTCACGCATTCTTTGCATGATGTTGTGTGCTGTTTGCATTGCGCCTTCTGCAGTTTGTACAAGTGATATACCGTCTTGTGAGTTTTTACTTGCCATGTTGAGACCGCGGATTTGTGTACGCATTTTTTCAGAAATTGCAAGTCCTGCGGCGTCGTCTGCCGAGCGGTTTACGCGATAGCCTGAGCTGAGTTTTTCTACGTTTTTGCCGATGTTTCCATTGTTGATGCCATACTGTCTGTGGCTGTTGACAGCCGTGATGTTGTTGTTGATACGCATGATTTTCGATTCCTTTCTTTTTGCCCGGGAGTTTCCTTACTCCTCGGTCCATGTTGTTTTTGTTTTTTTATTTCATAAACCCTGTCCGGGGCGCGCATCCCTTTTGGGGTTTTATGACGAGGTTAGTGTTTCCCTTCTGTTATACATTATCGCCACTTATATAAAATACTTTAGCTTTTTTTGAATAATTTTTTGAAAATATTTTATTATTTTTTCCTGTAATTGCAGGCTTTTGAGGGGAAGCAGAAGAACGCCCGCTGGGGCGTTCTTCCTATACGTCTCGGATGCGAGACCTTGCGCGCTTTTGAGTTTTTATCAGACTCCGCCGCCAATGCGGCGTTATGCCTTAGTCTTCGTGTAAGACTTTGGATGATCCGACGGTCAGCCGACCTAGCCGGCGTCCGCCGGCTCAGCCGCATCAACGGCCGTACCTACCCCAGGAGCTGCAATACCCCCTGCGGTAATGCATTCGCTTGTGCAAGCATTGCTGTAGATGCTTGGAAGAGTATGTTGTTTTTCGTAAACTCTGTCATCATCTTAGCCATGTCTGCGTCGCGGATACGGCTTTCGGCTGCTGCCAGATTCTCTGCTGAGTTGTCTAAGTTATGAATCTTGAACTCAAGGCGGTTCTGAATAGCACCGAGATTTGCACGTGTTGTAGAAAGTGAGTTGATTTTGTTGCCCACTTCTGTGATTGCTGCAGAAGCAGCTGTTGCTGTTGAAATGTTTGTTCCGGTTGCAATCGTGCTGAGATTACCAACATCAAAACTGGTTTTGTCTGAGGCATTTGCTCCGGATTGGATTTCAAAGCTTTGACCGAAAATGCTCATGTCGTTAAACTTAATTGTGGACTCGATTTGGCTGAGCTCGAGGTTCAATTGGCTGAACTCAAGATCCAGTGCACCACGGTCGAGGGTTGTGTTTGTGCCGTTTGCAGATTGAACAGCAAGCTCGCGCATTCTTTGCATAATGTTGTGAGCTGTCTGCATTGCACCTTCTGCGGTTTGCACGAGGGAGATGCCGTCTTGTGAGTTTTTGCTTGCCATGTTAAGACCACGGATTTGTGTGCGCATTTTCTCAGAGATTGCAAGACCTGCTGCGTCATCTGCTGAGCGGTTTACGCGAAAGCCTGAGCTGAGTTTTTCAACATTCTTGCCGATTTGGCTGTTGTTGATGCCATATTGTCTATGGCTGTTTATTGCGGTAATGTTGTTGTTGATACGCATGATGTTCGCTTCCTTTCATTTTGCCCGGGAATATCCTTATTCCTCGGTCTATATGGTTGATAGTCTTCTATTTCACAAACTCTGTCCGGGGCGCGCATCCCTTTCTGAGTAATATGACTGTGGTGGTTGTAGCTTATATAACGCAAAATGGTCTCGAACTGTTGTCCGAAACGCGAAGTGCGGTTGTGCCGGCTCCCTTGCCTGTCCGCGCCACGCGTCCTTGCGTTTTGCTACTTCTATATGCTTTATCGACACTTTTATAGAAGACTTTAGCTTTTTTTGAAAAATTTTTCAAAATATTTTTTCTTAGCAATAAATCGTTCAATTTCAATTGTTTTAAGCTGAATAAAAGTGTATTATATATTGTAACGCTATCGAAAGGTAAAAATATTTATGAATATAGCAGTTGTTGGTATCGGATATGTCGGATTATCTCTCGCAGTTCTGCTTGCACAGGAGAATGAAGTAACAGCAGTAGATTTAATCCAAAGCAAAATAGACGCACTTAATAAACGTATATCACCAATCAACGACCCTGATGTGGAGAAGTACCTCAGTACCAAACAGTTAAACCTAAAAGCCGTAACAAACGGCAGCGAAGCATATGCAAACGCCGACTTCGTTATAGTTGCAGTTCAGACTAATTATGACCCGGTAAGCAACTTCTTTGATACAGGAGCCGTAGAAAAGGTAATAACAGATGTCTTTGCAATTAATCCCAAAGCGCTGGTAATAGTCAAATCAACAGTTCCGGTAGGATACACAGAAAAGCTAAGAGAGAGATTCAAAACTGATAACATCATTTTTTCACCCGAGTTTTTAAGAGAGGGAAAAGCATTACACGATAACCTATACCCAT
>WQXY01000042.1 GCA_009781515.1 Oscillospiraceae bacterium | reverse complement strand
CTTGTAACCTCGTTCAACATAAACCGTCGTGCGGTATCTAACTGATTAACAAACTAACAAAGAGACTGTGGTTGGAGCCTTTTCAAAACCATCGAGTGGTAGGAGAGAGTAACCAATCCACAGTATCCTGAACAGTGTAGCATATTGTCCTTGAAGAGGGACGTTAATAACTACAACTATATAATACGAGGAGATAGAAATGAAAAGGATTGTATTTTTGAACATTGCGAGTGCAGTGATGTTATTGCTTGTTGCGTGTAGCTCGCAAAAATTGGATGACGATATCCTAAATGCTCATGACATTGGCGAAGAACAAATAAATGTGGTAACAATGTCCGAAGTGTATCGATCTTTTAAAGAAGCTTTATTAGCAAGTACTGATGTTGTTGTAGCTCAATACGTTGAGCATCGCTCATTTGGCAAGAACTTAACAGAGTTTGAATTCGCGGTTATAGATAGAGTTTTGGGAAATGCGGCAAATAATATATTCATTTATGCAGCCAATGAGGAAGTGCCGGCAATAGGAAGCGAAAGAGCAATATCGTATAATCAAGGAGACTTAGCTTTTGACAATAAAACAATTTATCTGTTGCCATTAAATCGATTGCAAGGAGCAACACTTAAAACACATGAAGATGGGTACTTATTTATCCACAATCTTGTCATGAATTTAGATGATCCTGCATTAAGCACGATGTATAATGAACCTTTGTCAAAACTAAGTATGGAGCTTGATTTTACCAGCAGAAGTCTAACAGATGAGCAAATAATGACGTATGTCAGTAAAATTGTAGCTAATAATTCTTTAGCAAGGGAGCATATTCGCTCAGAAAAAATTGAAGATATTATTGTGGACTCACCGTACATCTTTATTGTTGAAATCAATGATCCTCGTAGATTGGTAAGCGATCAAGTTACAAGGGATTGGATGGAAACAGACATTTATTTTTGTACCATTCTAAAAACTCTAAAGGGAGATATTAACGTTGGAACTGAACATGCGGTGATATTCTTTGCTGATACAGTAAAAAAGGGAGAGCAGCATATAATCGCTGTTGAGCAAATAAGCACCACTTTTGAGTTATCGTCTAAAAACAGCTTGTTTAGAATGGATCAACTTGATGAAATCATGGCAATTATTGGTTAGAAAGTAGCATAAGCCTCGTGTAATTTATTGAACTAAAGCATTATTTATGATATACTTCTCTTTGTGGGTCGATTTTGAAACACAAGGGGAAGTATTCTTTTATGAATAAAATCATCTGTTCAGATTATAACGAAGTGTGCGCTGCGGCGGCGGATATTTTCGCACAGCAGCTCTCGCTCAAACCAAGCTCGGTTTTTGGCTTGGCAACAGGGAGCACACCTGTTGGTCTTTACGAGGAGCTTAAACGCCGCTGCTCTGCAAGGGAACTCGACTTTTCCAAAGCCCATGCGTTTAATCTTGATGAATACTACCCCATAGAAAAAAATCACCCGCAAAGCTACAAAGCATTTATGGACTTGCATTTATTCGACGAAGTCAAGTTTGAAAGCACCCAAATACCAAATGGCGAAGCAGCAGACCCGCATATTGAATGTGCGCGTTATGATGCGGCAATCGAAGCTGCAGGCGGCATTGACTTACAACTGCTTGGTATCGGAATTAACGGACATATCGGCTTTAACGAGCCAAATACGGTTTATCCCGTAGGTTCGCACTTGACCGAACTGACCGAAAGTACACTGATTGCAAACTCGCGTTTTTTCGGCGAAGGTGAAAAGCAGCCTGAAACTGCCCTGACTATGGGTTTGGGTCCAATATTTAACGCAAAGCATATACTGCTGCTCATAACCGGAGCCGCAAAAGCGCAGGTTGCAAAAAAACTCTTTGACGGTAAGCTATATACGGACGTTCCGGCTTGTTTTTTACTGCTGCACCCGAATGTGACAGTGATATTGGACAAAGCCGCAAGCGGATAATAGGAGGACGGCAATATGAAAAGCACGGGAGTGGTAGCCAGAGGCATTGTAACACCTATATTTAGGCAGGGCGATGATATTGTCAAACTGATCTGTAACAGCCTGATTGAAGCCGCGGATAGAGACGGGTTCGAGCTTGGCGACGGTGATATTGTCGGCGTAACCGAAGCTGTTGTGGGGCGTGTTCAAGGTAATTATGTAAGTCTTGAGCAGATATCAAAAGCTGTCCGCGAAAAATTTGGCGGCGGTACACTCGGTATTGTTTTCCCGATTTTGTCGCGCAACCGTTTTTCCAATGTCCTCAAAGGCATTGCGGGAGGGTGCGACAAGCTTATAATTCAACTTTCCTACCCAACCGACGAAGTCGGCAATGAACTCATTGCACTCACAATTTGTGACGACAAGGGTGTAAACCCCATTTCCGATAATTTCAACGAAAAGGAATTTCGCGACATTTTCGGAATGTCAACCGTTCATAGATTTACGGGGGTAGACTACATTGAGCATTACAATGAAGTGGCAGGTAATTGTGAGATTATCTTCTCTAACGACCCTAAGTATATCTTAAACTATTCCAAGAAAGTGCTCTGCTGCGACATTCATACAAGACGCAGAACGCAGTCGATAATAAAAAACGCCGGAGCAGAGAGTTGTCTGTGCCTTGACGATATCCTGTGCGAGAGCATGGACGGCAGCGGGTTTTCAGAGTTTGGCCTGCTTGGTTCAAACAAAGCAACGGAAGATACAGTAAAGTTATTTCCTCGTGATACGGAAAAATTTGTTTTGCAGCTGCAAGAGGAACTGAAAAAACGCACGGGTGCAACGCTCGAGGTCATGGTATATGGTGACGGTTGCTTCAAAGACCCTGTCGGAGGCATATGGGAGCTTGCCGACCCTGTAGTTTCTCCCGCATATACTCCGGGGCTTGAGGGCACACCAAATGAGCTAAAAATAAAATTCGTCGCCGATAATGATTACGCTGACCTGTCCGGTCAAGAACTGACGGAGCGTATCAGAGAGCGCATTAAAAACAAGGATAGCAACCTTGTCGGCAAAGATGCATCCGGCGGAACAACACCACGCAGAATACGTGACCTCGTAGGCAGCCTGTGCGATTTGGTCGCAGGCAGCGGCGACAGGGGCACACCGATAGTATTAGTACAAAACTACTTCAAAAACTACGCAAGTTAGTCTGCTTAGCTTATAAATAAGGATAAAAAAATGAACACATTAAATAATTTCAGCAAAATAACAGCAAGAACAATTACCGACGCTGCCTCACAGTTTGGGACACCTTTGTATTTGTACGATGAGAAGTTAATTCTTGAAAGATGTCTTGCTTGTACATCTATGCCGTATGCCTACGGGCATGTGGTAAGATATGCAATGAAAGCTAACTCCAACAGGACAATATTAAAGCTTATTACAGATGCCGGACTGCATCTTGACGCGAGTTCATTAAACGAAGTGCTGCGGGCAAAGCTTGCGGGTATTGCTTCCGATAAAATTATGCTTACAACACAGGAAACTCTCGACGGGAATGAGCGAAGTAAGTTAGAGGAATTGTTGCTTGACGGGCTTAAGTACAACGCATGCTCATTGCACCAACTGCAGCTTGTCGGTGATTTTGCCGCAAAAAACAATATCGATATAGGAATACGCATCCACCCCGGTGTCGGATCGGGAGAGAGTGCAACAAGAAATACCGGCGACGACTACTCATGCTTTGGTATTCACCTGTCCGACCTAAAGGAGGTTAATAGTTACGCAGCTTCAAAAGGCATGAAATTTAAGCATATCCATGTTCATATCGGTTCGGGTGCCGACACAACAATGTGGCGCAAAAACATAGATTTGGAACTGAAAATAATCGAAGATAACTTCCCCGATGCTGACACGGTAAGCTTTGGCGGGGGATTAAAAGAAGCACGTATGCCCGAGGAGCATGCCGCCGATGTTGCTCTGCTCGGAAGTTATGCAAAAATGCGTGTTGAGGAGTTTTTTGACAGAACAGGGCGCAAGCTAAAGGTTGAAATAGAACCCGGCACATATATTGTTGCAAACTCCGGGTATGCAATCACAAGGCTTATAGACAAGAAAAAAACAGCCCGCACTAATTTTATCATAACCGACGGTGGCATGGAAATTAACTCAAGACCACTTCTGTACGGCTCAAAGCATCCTGTTTACATTGTTTCAAGCGACGGAAACCGTGTGGTTTCGTCAGAGTTTAATCCGAGCGGCTTTAACTTTGAAGCTGTTATAGCGGGAAAATGCTGTGAAAGCGGCGACTGTCAAACTCTTGATATGGACGGTCACGCTGTCGCAAGAGCGATGTCCGAGCCTCTTATCGGTGATATCGTTGTCATTGGCGGAGTTGGTGCATATTGTTCTTCAATGGCTCCGTATAACTACAACTCCCATGTGCAAGCGGCAGAGGTACTGTATACGCAGGCAGGTGATTTAGAGCTTATACGCAAACGCCAAACGCTCGAGCAGATGTTAGAAAATGAAATTTAAGTTATGAATAAAATCCAAATAGGTATAGTCGGATATGGAAATGTAAGTGCGGGAGTTGTAAAAGCTCTCTCTCTCACATCGGATATGGAGCTTAAGGCAGTCTTTACAAGACGTGACCCAAAGAGCGTAAAGCTTCAGCAGGGCGACGCTCCGATACTCCCGATAAGTTTGGCAGAAAAAATGACAGACGACATAGATGTTATGATTTTATGCGGCGGCAGTGCAAAAGACCTGCCCGAGCAAGGACCGTTTTTTTCTGAAAAATTTAACATCGTAGACAGTTATGATACCCATGCAAAAATTCCCGGATATCTGAAAGCGGTCGATAAAGCCGCAACAAAAACAACTGCAATCATATCATCGGGCTGGGACCCCGGCTTATTTTCTCTTATGAGGCTCTACTTTGGTGCGGTATTGCCCGACGGTGATACCTATACATTTTGGGGCAAAGGCGTCTCTCAGGGGCATTCCGACGCAATCCGCCGCATACCGGGCGTTGCGCATGCAGTGCAGTACACAGTGCCTGTCGAAACGGCGATTGAGGCGGTCAGAAACGGCGAAAAACCAAGGCTTGAAGCGAGACAAAAGCATTTAAGGCAGTGCTATGTTGCGCTGCTGCCCGAAGCGGACAAAAAAGAGGTAGAAAAAACAATCAAGGAAATGCCTGATTATTTTGCGGATTATAACACTACGGTTACATTTGTAGAACTAAGCGAACTGTTTTCAAAGCACGGAAAAATGCCGCATGGAGGAATGGTTTTACGCAGCGGGAATACGGGCGAAAATACTCACAACATGGAGTTTTCACTTAGGTTGGACTCAAACCCCGAAATGACGGGAAGTATTATGATAGCTTATGCCAGAGCGGCATATCGAATGTCAAAAGAGGGCTTATTCGGAGCTAAAACCGTGTTTGATATTCCCCCCGCTTATCTCTCAGAGACACCAAGAGACATGTTGATAAAAGATTTATTGTGAGGATATAACAATGCCGATAAAAATACCGAACCAACTGCCTGCAACACCTATTCTCGAAAGTGAGAATATATTTGTAATGACTGAAACCAGAGCGGTTCGTCAGGATATCCGCCCTTTGCGGCTTTTAATACTAAATCTTATGCCTACAAAGATTATTACGGAAACACAGCTGCTTAGAAAGCTGTCGAATTCCCCATTGCAAGTTGAAGTTGAGTTTTTACAAACAATCAGTCATATATCAAAAAACGTTGACCCGCAGCACCTTGCGTCATTTTACACGTCGTTTGAAAAAATCCGCGACAAGCACTACGACGGTATGATAATCACGGGAGCACCTGTCGAGAACCTTGAGTTTGAAGATGTCGATTACTGGCAGGAGCTTTGTAAGATAATGCAATGGACTACTCAAAACGTTTTTTCAACTCTTCATATTTGCTGGGGAGCGCAAGCAGGGCTATTCTATCATTATGGAGTGCCGAAATATCCTTTGCCGGCAAAGCTTTCCGGTATATTCAGGCACAAACTCTTAAGACCGGAAACAAGGCTGTTTCGTGGTTTTGATGACGAGTTTTATATGCCACATTCGTGTTATACCGAAGTTCGCGAAGCAGATATTAAAAATATTTCGGAGCTTGAAATTCTTTCTGTTTCAGATGAAGCAGGTGTTTGTGTTGTTGTTAAATCCGTTGATAACAGACGTGTTTTTATAACAGGGCATCCCGAATATGATGCTGATACTTTATCACTTGAGTATTTCAGAGATGTAAAAAAAGGGTTGCAAATCGATGTTCCGAAAAATTACTTCCCGAACAACGACCCGACAGCCCCTCCGTGTGTCAACTGGCGTGCACATGGGCAGCTTATGTATTCAAACTGGCTCAATTATTATGTATATCAGTCCACACCGTACGATATAAATGAAATTGGCAGTAAGTAACATATTGTGCGCTAATCCTAATCATATGTATATGCCATTGACGGAATACTTATGAGTGTTTCGCCCTGTTTGTTTATCCAAGCAAAATAGTCTGACCCTTGAGCATACAGCAGCCCCGACACCTCGTCGTACATTAGTATGCCGAGGTCTTTTTTAATCAGCTGACCGCTCGGGTCAATGTATCTGTAAACTCTGCGTGTGTAGATGTCGCCTATAAAGCTGTAGTTGCCGTCAACATTAACATCTGTGCCGACAATAAATCCGTGAGCTTCATTATCGGTTGCAATAATATCTATAGACACCTTACTTTCGGGCTCTATGATAATTTGACCGTCAAATGTCATTACGCCAAGCTTTGAGACTGAAAAATCCTGATTGAACTCACCGAAAATAATATAATCACCGACAACTCTATGCGGAACTATATTTGAAGGCATTGAAATTGTTTCAAGCTCGCTTATTAACCAAACACCGTTTTCCGTAAAGCATGAATACCAACCGCTGCCAATATCCAAAACCCATGCTTCCGAACTGTAAACAGCCTCGGCAGGATATTCAATATCATGAAAGTCATTTGTCAGTAATCTCGGAAATGCTGCGGCATGGGCTGTGTGTACATAAAATCCCGTTCTGTCATTTTTGTGAATAATCCACTGCTCAGCCTCTGCTGTAAAGAGAGTTTCGCCCTGTTTATTAATAACATAATAAATTAAATCGGGTGTTTGTACAATGGCGCGGTTGTTTACAAAAACAGACTCCCACGCATAAATCGGGTTTATAACAAGCTCAAGGTTTTTGTTGACAAATCCCCATAGATTATTGCTGCCGCGCGGCGAAACTGCGGCAAGTCCGTCAGAAAATGAATGTACTTTAAGAAAGTTGGTTTCGCGAATTTTTCCTGTCAAAACATCCATCGCAGCAAAAGTGTCATCATCGAGCTGAATAAAACCAAATCCCTCGTTTACGCTGTATAGCAGCATCTCCGGCCATGCGTCTTCGGAAATTCGCTCGACCCAATCTAAATCCATTATGTTGTAGAGGAAATTACCGCTGTAATCGTACACATCGATGTTAAATGAATACCAGTCATACAATAAAAATATTACGTCATCACGGAAAACGATATTTACATATTCAAAAGGTGTTATCCAACTGCCGTCCAAGGCACAAGCTGCCTGCATAGTAAAAAAGCCAAAGTCGGGGTGCTCGTCGGGCAGGTTTATGTGCAGATGATATGCCGGAAGAAATTCATCTGTTGTATATGTGTAGTATTTTGCTCTGGAAATTTCGTCATATATCGGGTCGGTGACGATTGTGCCGCCCCGCTGTGTTACAAAGCCGTATTTTGAGGAATGGAGACTTCCGTCGTTCATAGTAACCGATGTGTGGTATGGGAGCAGTGTGCCGTAATTATCTGACGGTACAAGCTCCGGCATTGCTGCGTCGCTTTGTCTGTGAAAGTTTGAACGTGGAGTTCCGAATGGCGTAAGGTTTGAGCTGTCTGTTTTAACGTCCCACCTTATTTCTGCAGAAGTATCTACTACAGGCACATAACCTTGTGAGGCAATAAAGTCCTGTCCCTCTTTTGCCTGTAACCAGTTATACAGAATTCTTGCGGGGTCATCTTCCGGTAAGTCTTTGTTTATTACTGTGTAATACGAGCCGATAAAGGGATACTCGCCGTTTTCTATTGTTTCAACATTTGGCTTTACGCCGTCAATCGACAGTATTTTATACCCTTGCGCCATTGCCATGTTGACTGCGAAGTAGTGCATAGTATAGCCGATAGCATTTACGCTGCTGTCAAAACCTTTTATGGCTGCTAAGCTGTCATCTGCAAAATCGTTTCCGACCAAGAAGTTTTGCATGGGTGCTTCTGCCATTGTTTGCCAGTCCATAACAAGCTTTTCGGCGAGCACTTGACTCATCGCCTCTTCGTTTCGCTGAAATGCAACAATGTCAATATCGTCACCGCCGACCTGCTGCCAGCCCGTGATGCTGCCCGTGTATATCGATTTCGCCTGTTCTGATGAAATGTTATCCACGGGATTTGACGCACTTACAATAAAAACAAGTGCGTCCAAAGCTATCGGAGCGATGTCGTATCTGAAATCCTGTGCGGAAATTTCATCTAACACCCCGGGATAAGGTTCTCCGACGATGAGAATGTCACATAAATCATTTGCAAGATTTCGGAAAGCTTCCGATGTTCTTGTAAATATTGCACGTTCTTCAACATCTTGGCGGGACTGCCCGAGCATCACAGCGGCAACTGCTTGGGCGAGAGGCGCTGCGACGGGAGAGCCGTCCATTCGCGGGAAGCTGTCGTGTGAAAACGAAAATTCCTCTCGTTCTGCAGGGACTTCGTCCTCCATGGGCGGCAGATTATCGTCCGGTGGCTCTTCCTCTTTTTTGCAGGCTGAAAGGAGCAATGCCAATGATAATATTATAAGTAATACCTTTATAAATCTCATATTACACCTCAGTTATTAATATTATTGAATTATACCAAACTTTACAGTAAAATGGAAACCATGTTTTTATCGGATACTATTGCAGCGATTGCAACAGGCAGTTTAATATCGGCGATTGGAATTATCAGAATTAGCGGCAGTGATGCAATATCTGCCGCAGGGAAGATGTTTCGTGCGAAAAACGGCACTTCGCTCAAAGACGCCAAGAGCGGGCGAATGTATTATGGCGAGCTTTGTGACAACGGCTCTGAGCTTATTGATTTGTGCCTTTGTACTGTATCGCGCGCTCCAAATTCATATACGGGTGAGGACACCGTAGAGCTTCATTGCCACGGCTCGCCTGTTTTGTTACGGGTTGTTTTGAGTACGCTTTTTTCATATGGTGTCAGAGCTGCAAAAGAGGGCGAATTTACAAAGAGGGCATTTTTAAATGGTCGCTTAGACCTCACGCAAGCCGAGGCTGTCATTGACTTAATTGAAGCCGAAACGCCGTACGGGGCTAAAAACGCAGCGGGTCAGCTGCGTGGTGTTGTCTATACAAAAATGAATACTGTATATAATCGGCTTGTTGATATAATGGCACATTTTCATGCGGTTTTGGATTATCCGGATGAAGATATCGACGAGTTCAAACTGCAAGACTACTTGACTTCGCTTAAAGAAATCGAAGACGAACTAAGCGAGATGATAAAAACACATGACCGTGGCAAGAGCATAAACAGCGGCATCAGAGCGGCGATTATCGGTCGTACAAACACGGGAAAATCATCGCTTCTTAATGCCCTGCTCGGGTATGACAGAGCGATTGTAACAGACATTGCAGGAACAACAAGAGATACTATAGAGGAAAAGATAATAATAGGAAATGTCCTGCTTAGGCTCATTGACACAGCAGGACTTAGAAAAACGGAAGATACGGTTGAAAAACTCGGAATTGACAGAACTCTTGAGGCACTGAGCGAAGCTGAGCTGATTATTATAGTGCTCGACGGCTCCGAAAAGTTAAGTGATGAAGATTACAATGTGCTCAAGTCTGTACCGCAGGGTATTCCAACAATTATTGTCCTCAACAAGTCAGACTTACCGACAGCACTAAAGCCTACTGAATTAGCCAAATTCGGGCTTAAATACTGTCGGATATCTGCCCTCACGGGAGAGGGTCTTGCTTTATTAGACGAAGAAATTCAAAAAATGTTCCCTGAGTTTATTTCGTCACCGTCAGGTGAGATAATTACAAACATGCGTCAGGTGGAAGCCATAACCCGTGCGGCGGGCAGTATAAGGCTTGCGGCAGCGGCATTGACCGCAGCGGTCACGCCCGATGCAGTGCTTACGGATATTGAAGCGGCACTTGCGGCTATCGGTGAGGTAACAGGAAAAACCGTAAAGGAAGACATTGTTTCACGAATATTTGAGCGATTTTGCGTCGGAAAGTGAGGGTAACTTTGCTTTAGTTTTCACAGAAAAACTACATGTTACTCCCCAAAAGCTACCTGTTACTCCAAAAGACTTTACAAGCGAAAGATATATGTTATATTGAGTGTATATAATAAAGAGCACTCTGAAAATAGCGCATGACCTATATTAGATGTTGAAGAAAAATTAACCGAAAGAGGAACTATTTATGAATCAATTTAAGTGTACCAGAGCGTTAAAGTTAATAATTGCAATTCTTTTTTTTATGGCAGTAATAACAACAAATTTAGTATTAGCGCCCTTGGCAGAGGCAACAAGTTACCCAATTACTAACTCTAATATCGCACCAAATGGTTTTTTAACGATTGCTACAATAACAATGTTTGCGGGAGATACGGTTACATTTAACATGACATATTCACCGAATAACAATAGACAGGTGGATTATGGATTTATAGAGCCAAGCGGTTCCTTTGTATCTAGAAGTAGCACAAATGGAACGATGAATATGACTATAACTGTACAGGAGACTGGGCAGCATATAATTAGGATATATAATAGAAGTTCCGTTATTATAACGGTAAACGGTAGAGCTACACATAATAACCGAGTAGTTACGCATAATGCAAGAGTTAGATATGATGTATCATATGGTCCAAATAATTCTACTGTGATTTCCGGATTAAGCAATCAATATGGAAATGCGACCAGCAGCATAAGGAATACATTTGGAATAAACTTTGTGTTAAGTGGTGATGTAGAACAATCTAATATTCTGAATGGCAGTAATTGTGGACTCCTAAATATTGACCCATGTATTGCAAGTTGTTTACCTGCGCCAAATAATACTCTAAGTCGTTGTAATGGAAATCATCATAAAAGTGATGCGCGTTTAAATAGTTTATTACAATCTACATCAAGGCATACACTAAGAGTTGTAGGTCACATATTGTGTTATTGGAGTGGCAGCCACGAAGTATCCGTTGGATCTGCTGATATAAAAGGAAGGAATTCAATAGTATCATCATATTCTCCAAATTTAACGGCTACAATTCAACATGAATTGACGCACAATCTTGGAGTAAATAACCATTGCACGAACACACAACAATGTATTATGAAGCCTATAGGACATTCGCTTCGCGTTATGAACAGATGGTGTACATCTTGCAGTGTGATTATATGGAACAATAAACATTGACTGGCTTTACAAGAAAATACATAAAAAACTTTTTTAGATCAATATACAATATCAAAGAAGGAGTTATTCATAATGAAGAGCATAATAATATTTTTATCAGTTACAATGACATTGCTTTTGCTTATTACAGGATGTTTAGTGCCAAAGGATGCTATTGGTGAGTTGGCTAGGGATTCAGCACCATTGATAATTTGGGCAAATGATGAAAATGAGTTTGAATCTATACTTGTTGATTATATACACATGTTTAAACATCAGAGCGAAGACAACTCGGCGATAGCGATGTTCTCAGAAAATAAAGTATCTGATATTACTGAATTTTACACACCTATCATTATTGATAATTATAGCTTGATGTGTGTGGCAATCAGTGAATATGGTTTTGTTTACTATTATTTGCCAGATAATAAATCAATAAATGAAGAAAAAATATTTTCTAATACTTTCGGGATTGAGATTGTTATTGAAAGGCGGAATATGGATGTTGATGATATTGTTAGTTATTTAGGTAAAATTGCAGAGGAGAATAATTACCTTATTAACGAAGGATTTTTATTTAATGGAGAAAATCATATATATGGGCAAATTGGAAGAACGATATTTAGAATAACAGTTCCGGATGATTTAAATACGTATGAAAATTTGTGCAATCTTGCTCTTCATTTAAAACAAAGTGCAGTTATAGTTAATTTAGAAACGCAATTTAAAGATAAGAACTAATACATAATTATTAGACGCTGTAGTTAATTTATTTTTCGATTATCTTTTTACAAACAAGCACCGACAAAAACTATCCGATAAGTGGTCTCTTTGAAATAAAAAAGTAAAATTTCAATAAAAAAGAAGTGAGCAAAAGCTCACTTCTTTTTTGTTCTTACTAATCCTTTAATGCTGCCTGGGCTGCTGCGAGGCGTGCAATCGGCACACGGAACGGTGAGCAGGAAACATATGCAAGACCAATCTTATGGCAGAATTCTACCGAGGACGGGTCGCCGCCATGTTCGCCGCAAATACCGAGCTTGATGTCCGGACGTGCTTTTTTACCGAGATTAACAGACATTTCCATAAGTTGACCAACGCCTGTTTGGTCGATACGGGCAAACGGGTCAGACTCGAAAATCTTCTTCTGATAGTATTCATCCAAGAAGCCGCCTGCGTCGTCACGCGAAAATCCGAATGTCATTTGTGTCAGGTCGTTTGTACCAAATGAGAAGAATTCCGCTTCCTTGGCAATGGCATCGGCTGTGAGACATGCGCGCGGAATTTCAATCATTGTACCAACAAGGTATTTAAGGTCGCTTCCTGCTGCTGCAATAAGCTCATCGGCTGTCTTAACAACAATGTTTTTCAGGAATACAAATTCTTTGACCTCACAAATGAGCGGTATCATAATTTCCGGTGTAATCGCCCAGTCCGGGTGTGCTTTTTTGACTTTTATCGCCGCTTTAATGACAGCTTTTGTCTGCATTATTGCGATTTCGGGATATGTAACTGCAAGACGGCAGCCACGGTGTCCCATCATCGGATTAAACTCATGCAGTTTTGTGATGATAGCTTTGATATCGGCGACAGTTTTCTTTGTATCTTTTGCAAGTTTTTCAATATCTGCATCGTGTGTCGGTAGGAATTCATGAAGCGGCGGGTCTAAGAAGCGGATTGTGACAGGTCTGCCTTCCATTGCTTCGTAGATGCCTTCGAAGTCTTTCTGCTGCATCGGCTCAAGCTTTGCGAGAGCTTCTTCGCGCTCGGCAACCGTCTCTGCACAAATCATTTCACGAATTGCGGGGATACGGTCTGCTTCAAAGAACATATGCTCTGTACGTGTAAGCCCTATACCCTCTGCACCAAACTCAATAGCTGCTTTTGCATCGTGCGGTGTGTCGGCATTTGTTCTGACTTTAAGTTTTCTGTATTTGTCAGCCCAACCCATAATACGTCCGAACTCGCCGCCGATTGTAGCTTCTGTTGTTTTAATTGCTTCGCCGTAAATATGTCCTGTGCTGCCGTCAAGGCTGATCCAGTCGTCTTGGCCGTATTTTTTGCCGCCAAGCTCAAATGTTTTATTCTTTTCATCAATTCTCATTGCACCGCAGCCTGCTACGCAGCATGTTCCCATTTGACGGGCAACAACCGCAGCATGTGATGTCATGCCGCCGCGTGCTGTGAGAATACCTTGCGCCGCTGCCATACCTTCGATGTCTTCGGGTGTGGTTTCGAGGCGGATAAGGATGATTTTTTCACCTGCATCTGCCATTTTCTTGGCATCTTCCGCTGTAAATGCAGCTTTACCTGTGGCTGCGCCCGGTGACGCCGCAAGGCCTGTACCAATCGGGGTTGCCGCTTTAAGCGCTGCCGCCTCAAACTGCGGGTGAAGAAGTGCATCGAGTGATTTGGCATCAATCATGAGAACGGCTTCTTTATCGCTGATAGCACCCTCATCTACTAAATCGCAGGCGATTTTAAGAGCTGCAGCAGCTGTACGTTTACCGCTGCGTGTTTGAAGCATAAAGAGTTTTTTATCTTCAATGGTAAACTCCATATCCTGCATGTCGCGGTAATGGCTTTCGAGTTTTGCGACGATTTTTACGAAATCCTCATATGCGCCGGGCATAATGTCACGAAGCTGGTCGATGTTGTTTGGTGTGCGGATACCTGCAACAACGTCTTCGCCTTGTGCATTCATCAAGAACTCACCAAAGAGTTTCTTTTCGCCGGTTGCGGGGTTGCGCGAGAATGCAACGCCTGTTCCGGATGTATCGCCGAGATTTCCGAATACCATTTCCTGAACGTTTACTGCTGTGCCCCAGTCGCCCGGGATGTCATACATACGGCGGTATGAAATTGCGCGCGGGTTGTTCCATGAACGGAAAACCGCTCTTATTGCACCCATAAGCTGGACTTTCGGGTCTTCCGGAAAGTCGGAGCCGACTTTTGCTTTATATTCATCTTTAAATTGGTGTGCAAGTTCTTTTAAGCAATCGGCTGTCAGTTCGAGGTCTTCGACAACGCCTTTTTCTTCTTTCATTTCGTCAATGAGTTCTTCAAAATAGCTTTTTCCGACTTCCATAACAACGTCGGAATACATTTGAATAAATCTTCTGTAGCAGTCATATGCCCAACGGGGATTGCCGCTTTTTTGAGCCATAACTTCAACCACTTTATCATTAAGTCCGAGGTTAAGGATTGTGTCCATCATTCCGGGCATTGAAGCACGTGAACCCGAACGGACAGAAACAAGCAGCGGGTTTTCTGCATCACCAAACTTTTTGCCGGCAATTCCCTCAAGCTTGTCAATGTATTGCATTATTTCATTTTGAATTGAATCGTTGATGACTTCGCCGTCATCGTAGTATTTTGTACAGGCCTCTGTTGTTACTGTGAACCCTTGCGGCACGGGTAGCCCGAGATTTACCATCTCAGCTAAGTTTGCGCCCTTACCGCCAAGCAGTTCTTTCATCGTTCCATTACCCTCGGAAAAAAGATATACATACTTATTGCTCATTATTTGTCCTCCTGTTTATTTTAATGGAATATCACTCCAAAGTTTCGGAATGACATTGTATCACAAATATAAATAAAGGGAATAGGAAAAATGAAAAATAAATAAATTACGATAAACATCGCGGTTAAACAATAATTATTTCAAGTTGAAATTGTCAACACATTTTCATATGCTATAATAGTGCGGTAGGTTATATGAAACGTTTAAGGAGAAAAATCATGAACATGCAGCAAACAGCAAGAGAAATGCTTGAGGGGAATATTATACCGTTTTGGCAGGGGCTTAGTGACAAGGAGTTTGGCGGGTATTACGGATATATGGATATTGACCTCAAGCTTGATAAAAAAGCAGATAAGGGTTGTATTCTAAACAGTCGCATATTATGGTTTTTTTCGGAAGCTGCGCTTGTGTTAAAGCGTGATGAACTACTTGAATATGCAAGTCATGCGTACAGATTTTTGCAAGACTGCTGTACCGACAAGGAAAACGGCGGCATTTTCTGGTCGGTTTCTTATGACGGAAAACCCGCAGATACAACAAAACACACATACAATCAAGCGTTTGCTGTGTACGCACTGTCAGCTTATTATGAAGCGAGCGGCGATAAGGCTGCTCTTGATACAGCATTTAATATATTTGCTCTTATTGAGGAGCGGCTAAAGGACGATACAGGCTATGGCGAAGCGTTCGACTTATCATTTGCTCCGATAGAAAATGACAAGCTGTCGGAAAACGGGATTATTGCCGATAAAACAATGAACACTATGTTGCATGTGTTTGAGGCTTACAGTGGGTTATATCGTGCATCTAAGGATAAAAATGTTGCGGAAAAGATGAAGCTCATTCTCGATACATATATTAATAAGATATATAATCCGCAAATTAAGCGGCAGGATGTCTTCTTTGACAAAGACTGGAACAATTTGATAGACCTGACATCATATGGTCACGATATAGAAAGCTCGTGGCTTATTGAGTGGGGCACGAAGCAACTCGGCGATGCCTTGGAAAAGGAAATACATAAGAGAATATTTGATATTAACGCTGCTCTTGCGGAGAGCGTATATGACAGGGCATACCGTGAAAACTCGGTACGCAATGAATGTTTGGACGAACACGAGGACGAAAAGCGTGTTTGGTGGGTTCAAGCGGAGGCCGTGGTCGGATTTTTGAAAATGGCAGAAAAATTTCCGGAGCAAACTAAATATAAAGAAGCTGCAGAAAATATCTTAACTTTTATAAAAGAAAAGCTTGTGGATAAGCGAAATGGGTCTGAATGGCTCAGTGAAGTAATGCCGGACGGCAGTAATACGCCGGAGCGGCGGGCTATTGTCGAGCAGTGGAAGTGCCCGTACCATAATGGACGGATGTGTTTGCTTCTAACCGATACGCACGGCATGGTGGATACAAAGGAAATAAAAAAGTAAAAAAAGTTAAAAAAGTCTTGACAAGGTAAAACGAAAGTGGTAAGTTAATCGGGCGCTCAAAACACGGAAGCGCAGAAAAGCGAAAATTGAAACTCAATTTTCCATAGAGAATTCCCACGGGAATTCTTTTTGCACCTTGTAAATTAAATAGTGTAAGCGAATACGCACCGAGAACAATATGTTCTCAAAAAAAGTTAAATTCTTTTGAAAAAGCTAAGATAAGCTTCAATAGGTTTTAACCGACTCGATTGAGTTGGTGAAAATACCATATATTGAGAGTTTGATCCTGGCTCAGATTGAACGCTGGCGGCGTGCCTAATACATGCAAGTCGAACGGACTGATACGAAGCTTGCTTCGTTGAAAGTTAGTGGCGGACGGGTGAGTAACGCGTGAGCAACCTGGCCTTCGGTGGGGGACAACAGCTGGAAACGGCTGCTAATACCGCATAATATATTTTTGTGGCATCACAGAAATATCAAAGATTTATCGCCGAAGGATGGGCTCGCGTCTGATTAGCTTGTTGGTAGTGTAAAAGACTACCAAGGCGACGATCAGTAGCCGGACTGAGAGGTCGAACGGCCACATTGGGACTGAGATACGGCCCAGACTCCTACG
>WQXY01000041.1 GCA_009781515.1 Oscillospiraceae bacterium | reverse complement strand
ACCGCTTGAGGATAAAAGCTGCAAAACCATAATTGACCTCGGCGGAAACGACAGCGGAGCGCTCATAATAAATCAGTTCACAAAATACTTCACGGACGATGACACTTCAATAATCGCAATAATTAACGCAAACAGACCGGATACCAATTTCACGCAGGGCGCACTCGAACACATCGGCGCAATAGAGAAAATCACGGGACTTACCATATCCGGCATTGTAAATAACACACATATGCTCAGCGAAACCACAGCGGCAGACATCTTCAAAGGACATACTCTTTGCGAAAAAGTCTGCGAAATAAGCAAAAAAAACCTGCTGTGCAGCTGTTACCCCGAGGGGATTGTTGACCCCGATGAGTTGTCGGAACTAAGCGGACACATTATGCCGATTGGTCTTTATATGAGACCGACATGGCTTAGATAAGTGGGAAAGGATAAGAGAGTTATTTATGAGAAAATTTGAAGTAAAATTTGACGGCAATGTATGCAAGGGTTGCGAGCTTTGCCGCATTTATTGCCCAAAAGGGATTATTGCTATGAGCACACACATAAATGACAGAGGCTACACCCCTGCGGAAGTTACACAAATGGACCTTTGCACCGGCTGTAAGTCCTGTGCAGTTATGTGTCCCGACGGAGCAATATCAATCTGGGAGGTAACACAATGAGTACAAAGGTTTTAATGAAAGGTAACGAAGCATTTGCGGAAGCTGCAATTCGCGGCGGCTGCAGATACTATTTCGGATATCCGATAACACCGCAAAACGAAATCCCCGAGTACATGTCACGTGTACTGCCGCAGCGCGGCGGGCATTTTATACAGGCAGAAAGTGAAATCTGTGCAATAAACATGGCTTACGGCGCGGGCGCCGCAGGCGGCAGAGTGTTTATAACATCTTCCTCACCCGGTATCGCCCTTATGCAAGAGGGCATGAGCTTTTTATGCTCAGCCGAAGTTCCCACTGTAATTCTCACAGTTTCACGCTGCGGACCGGGCATCGGCGGCATTCAACCCGGACAAGCGGACTATTTTCAGGCAACACGCGGCGGCGGCAACGGCGACTACAAAGTTCCCGTGTTCGCACCGTCCTCGGTTCAAGAGGGTGCAGACCTCGTTTTCGAGGCAATGGAGCTTGCCGATAAATATCAAAACCCGATACTCATCTTCACAGACGGACTTCTCGGTCAAATGATGGAGCCTGTGGCTCTCCCCGACCCTGTCCCCGAAGTTAAATCAACAGATATCAGAAAACACAAGCCTTGGGCACTGACAGGCTACGGCGCGGACGACAGCAAACGCAATACCGTCATATCGCTTCGTCTTCAACCCGAAACCCTTGAAAAGCATGTACAAAAGCTCTTCACCAAATACGACGAAATCGAAAAAACATTAACACGTGTCGAAACTGTTGACGTTGAAGATGCCGAAGTTGTAATAGTAGCATTCGGAACAGTTGCACGTATCGCAAAAGAAGCCATTGAAATGCTCGCTGAGCAAGGTATCAAAGCGGGACTTATCCGCCCGATATCACTGTGGCCTTTCCCTTACGCTGCGTTTGACAAAATTACAAGCAAAACCAAGGTTGTCATATCCGCAGAGCTTTCTATGGGACAAATGATACAAGACGTACAGCTTGGTGTTAAAAACCGTTTCCCCGTGGAGCTACTCAGCCGTACAGGCGGTATGATACCGACATCGCTCGAAATTGCGGAGCGGACAAAGAAAATTCTGCAAGAAAAGGGGGGCAACTAAAATGTTAAAACCTGTTTATGAATATACAAAAGGTATGCTTAGGGTAGACACAAACTTCTGCCCGGGTTGCACTCATGGAATATCTCACAGACTTATCACCGAAACTCTCGAAGAAATGGGCAAGCTCGGAGAAGCAATCGGCTGCGGTCCTATCGGCTGTGCGGTGCTTGCACACAAATTTATGAATGTGGACATGTGCGAATGTGCCCACGGCAGAGCACCCGCTGTTGCTTCAGGTATCAAGCGCGTGCATCAAAATAATCTTGTCTTTACATATCAAGGTGACGGCGACCTCGCTTCAATAGGAACTGCTGAAATTATCCACGCGGCAGCCCGCGGCGAGCATATCACCACATTTTTTGTAAACAACGCGATTTACGGCATGACAGGCGGACAAATGGCACCGACCACTCTCGTCGGGCAAAAATCCACAACCTCTCAGGCAGGCCGTGACATCGCACAGGCAGGGTTTCCGATAAAAGTCAGCGAGCTCATAGCCACACTCGACGGTGCTGTCTATGTAGAGCGCGTGGCTCTGAACACCCCCGGCAATGTAAACAAAGCAAAAAAAGCAGTCCGCAGAGCATTTGAAGTTCAAGAAAAAAAGCTCGGGTTCTCATTTGTTGAGTTTGTATCCACCTGCCCGACCAACTGGGGTGTATCACCGATAGCGGCAATGGATTTCCTCAAGGAAAAAATGCTCCCGTACTACCCCCTCGGCGTATTTAAGTCACCCGAAGGAGGAGATGCATAATGTTAAAGAAAATGTTTTTCGCCGGTTACGGCGGTCAGGGAATAATGCTTGCAGGTCAAATGGTTGCCTCTGCGGCAATTCTCGAAAATAAGGAAACCACATTTTTCCCGTCATACGGACCGGAAATGCGCGGCGGAACCGCAAACTGCACAGTTATCGTATCCGACAAACCTATAAGCAGCCCGCTTATATTTGAGTCCGATTGTGTATTGGCAATGAACCTTCCCTCAATGCTTAAATTCGAGCCGACACTCAAGCCGGGTGGTGTTTTACTGCTCAACACATCGCTCATACATCAAAGTGCAAAGCGCAGTGATGTCACTGTACTCGAAATTGCTGCAAATGAGCTTGCAATGGAGCTTGGCAACGCACTTGTTGCAAACATGATTATGCTCGGAGCGTTTGTGCGTACCACAGGAATTGTAAAAGGCGAAACAATGGAAAAGGTTATCCACAATGTGTTTGCAGAGAAAAAAGCAGACCTTGTTGACCTGAACCTCAAAGCATTTAACCATTGGAAACCATAGTTCTATTAACAAGGAGTAAGCTGTAAGTGTTGTTCCGAAAAGCGTAACCACGGATGGTGGAGCGCCGCCAGTGACTGCAGGATGCACTCTCTGGCGGGGAGGAACATACTTACAGATTACGACGAAATCAATACTTACATGTAACTCCGATTAATACTACAGGGAGCAATAAAATGAAATACGAATTTACGATACAAAAAACAACATCACCAAAGGAAAAACCCGATCCGAACACATTAAAATTTGGTAAAACCTTCAGTGACCATATGTTTGTTATGGATTTTGAAACAGGAAAAGGCTGGCATGACGGACGTATAGTACCCTATGGCAATCTTTCGCTTGACCCTGCCGCAGCAGTGTTTCACTATGGACAGGAAATGTTTGAGGGAATGAAAGCATACCGCACAAAAGACGGACGTATTCAGCTTTTCCGTCCGTATATGAATGCCGAGCGTACACGCAAAACAAACGAACGTATGTGTATGCCCGACATTGACCCTGAGCTTTTTGTCGGAGCAATAAAAGCACTCGTTAATGTTGAACGTGATTGGATACCTGAAAAAGAGGGAACATCATTATATATCCGACCTTTCATTATAGCTGATGACCCGTTTTTAGGTGTGCAGGCAGCAAATCATTATATGTTTATAATTATCCTCTCACCCGTCGGACCATATTACGATATCCCCGGCGGCGGAATGGCACCTACAAAAATATTTGTTGAAGATGAATATGTGCGCGCAGCAGTTGGCGGAGCGGGCTTTGCCAAAGTCGGCGGCAATTACGGCGCGGCATTAAAAGCACAAACAAGGGCAGCCGACCACGGCTGTGCGCAGGTACTGTGGCTTGACGCCATTGAGCACAGCTATGTTGAAGAAATCGGTACATCAAACGCCTTTTTTATGATTGGCGACGAAGTTATAACCGCACCGCTGCTCGGCACAATTTTGCCGGGTGTAACACGTGCGTCTGTTATAGAACTACTTAACAAATGGGGCATAAAAGTCTCAGAGAGACGACTTAGAATTGGCGATGTCGTGAAGGCTGCCGAAGAAGGAACGCTGGGTGAGATTTTTGCATCCGGAACTGCAGCGGTGATATCGCCGGTTGGAGAGTTGAAGTTTAAGAATAGTTCCATAATCATAGCAGACGGTGGTGTAGGTCCGATTGCACAAAGACTATATGACACACTGTATGGCATACAAACCGGCACACTCGCCGATGATATGGGATGGACAGTTGAAGTGTAAAGGACACATATATGAAAAATATAATAATTTCTGATATCACTCTGAGAGAAGCCGAGCAGGAAAACGCCGCGAAACTCAGCTTTAAGGAAAAGGTAGAGATATCTAAACTACTCGAAAAACTGCAGGTAGATATAATCGAAACAGGTTATGTCGGTACTTTACCTGCAGACTCCGTCTTTGTAAAAATGCTCGCATCCACACTCGAATATAGTACACTTTGTGTGCCTGTGACTTTATCCAAAGAGCTCATTGACGAAGCATGGGCTGCACTTTCAAAAGCAAAAAAACCGCGTTTGAACTTAATTGTTCCGACCTCTACCGTAGGTATGGAATACATTTATCAAATGAAAGCGGAAAAAATGCTGCCGCTTGCCGAAGAGCTTACCGCACACGCTGTTTCTTTATGCAATGACGTAGAGTTCACAGCCGAAGACGCCGTAAGAAGCGAGCCGCAGTTTCTCGCAGCGGTACTAAAAGCTGCTGTTCGAGCGGGTGCAAAAACAATCACCTTATGCGACAGCGTCGGTGAAATATTGCCCGATGAACTGACCGCCTTTGTATCATCAATTAAAAAATCCGTACCCGAGCTTTCAGATGTAACGCTCAGTTTTCAATTTAAGGATGCTATCGGGCTTGCGTCAGCCTCGGCACTTTGCGCAATTCAAAATGGTGTCGGGCAGCTTAAAGTTTCATCAGGCACAGGCTCTGATACACTCTCATTAAAGGAGCTTTTGACCGTTCTGACAACCCGCAGCGAAGCGCTCGGTATTTCAACAGGCATAAACACCACATCCTTGCAGCGGACATGTGCAGGACTTGCTGCGCTCACAGGCAGCGTCGAGGGTGGCAGGAAAACGGTTTCGGACAAAAAGATATCCGTGAGCAGCGCTCCCGTACTGCCCGATGACGCCGATATTGATAAACTCAGCTCGTACATTTCGTCAATCGGTTATGATATTTCCGATGATGATACGGAGCGTATATTTGCACAATACATCGACATTGCCCGCAGCAAAAGGGTTGTCGCCGACGATATTGAAGCGCTGATTGCAGAAACAGCAGGGCAGGCTCCGCCGACCTATCACCTCAAAAACTACGTGATTAACAGCGGTAGTGCAATCGCGGCAACCGCATATGTCGAGTTTGTTAAAGACGGCAAAGTCAGCGTGGCACTGTCCGCGGGTGACGGTCCGATTGATGCGGCATTCAAAGCGGCAGAGCAGATTTTCGGCACAAAGTATGAGCTTGAAGATTTCCAGATACATGCCGTAACAGGCGGCAGAGAAGCAACGGGCGACGCCATTGTAAAGCTCAGACACGACGGCAAGCTGTACTCGGGGCGCGGTGTTTCCGCAGATATTGTCGGAGCCGGCATCCGTGCATATCTTAGCGCCGTAAACAAGATTGTGTACGAGGCTTAGGGGCGCCATGAAATTATCTTATAAAACAAACGCATGGTTGAATTTGACTTGGGATGAACATGTCCTGCTCACAGAAGATATGGAGCTTGACGGATTTGAGCTATGCTACTTACAAAACAAAACCAATGACATCACCGCAGATATACAAGCCAAGCAGCTTTTTCTTCGCAATTTGAGCGAAAAGCATCTTGAAATTGCTTGTGTGACTGTTTTAAGCATGGCAGATGCGGCAAACTGTATTGATATTGCCAAGGCTCTGCGCTCTGCTTATGTTTGCCTCGATGTCGCTCTCGGCACTGATGCAGACGAGGAAGCTCTTGTTTCCCTAATCGGCGAAATACTGCCGAAAGCCGAAGAAACAGGCATAACCCTGCTTGTTGAAACTAAAGGCATTTATGCAAAATCGGAACGCCTGACAAAAATGTTGGAGCGTTTTGCAAGCGATAATTTGGCTGCTTTGTGGAACTTGCATCATACGTTTGTGCACGGCGGCGAAACGGGTGATACTACAATCTCCAACCTCGGAGCTTATGTTAAGCTTGTCCATGTACGCGAAACCACAGGTGCGCTCATCGGCGACGGCGAGCTGCCGCTTGCCGAAATGCTGCTTGCACTTCGTTCTATTGATTACAAGGGTCATCTCGTGCTGGTACTCAATGACTCCGGGATTGACGATGCCGATGTTTTGCTCCCCCATTTTGTAAATACAATGAACCGTTTTATCAGCGGGCGCAATAAGTCCGTCAAGCTTTACGACAATATCCGTAAAACAGGAAAGTATATCTGGAAAAAAGAGAAGCTGATAGATATCACTTTTTCACAAATGTTAGACCGTGTTGCGGAGGAATTCCCCGACCAGTATGCCTTTAGGTACACAACACTTGATTACACACGTACATACAGCCAGTTTCGCAGCGATGTTGATACCTTTGCACGCGCTCTGATTGCTCTGGGCGTCAGACCCGGTGACAAGGTTGCCGTGTGGGCTACCAATGTGCCGCAGTGGTTTGTTACATTTTGGTCTGCGGTAAAAATCGGGGCTGTGCTTGTTACGGTAAACACTGCGTATAAAATCCGCGAAGCCGAATATCTGCTGCGTCAGGCAGACGTGCATACACTCGTTATGATTGACGGCTACAGAGACTCAGACTATGTTGCGGTCATGAAATCCATTTGTCCCGAGCTTGAATATTCCTCGCCCGACAAACCGCTCCATTGCAAGCGTTTGCCGTTTTTGCGCAATATAATCAATGTAACGTCAAAACAAAACGGCTGCCTTACATGGGAAGAGGCTCTCGAAAAAAGCGGGCGCGTACCTGTTGAAGAGGTCTACCGCTTGGCGGCACTGACCAAACCCCATGATGTCTGCAACATGCAGTATACATCGGGAACAACGGGCTTTCCGAAAGGCGTCATGCTCACTCACCATAACATAGTAAATAACGGCAAGTGCATCGGCGACCGCATGGATTTATCAACCGCCGACCGCTATCTTATCCATGTTCCGATGTTCCATTGCTTCGGAATGGTGCTCTCAATGACAGCCTCCATGACACATGGCACAACCATGTCGCCGCTCCCGTACTTTACGCCAAAGGCTGCACTCGCTTGTGTCAAGCAGGAGCGTATCACGGCAATCAACGGCGTACCGACCATGTTTATCGCAATGCTTGAGCATCCCGACTTTAACCCCGACGATTTCACACATACCAGAACAGGCATAATGGCAGGCAGTCCATGCCCCATTTCCGTTATGCGTGACGTTATGGATAAGATGAACATGTCCGAAATTACGATTGTTTTCGGTCAAACAGAAAGTGCCCCGGGCTGTACCATGAGCTCGATTGATGACCCTGTTGAGGTGCGCGTCGGCACAGTCGGCAGAGCGCTTCCGGGAGTTGAGTGCAAGGTTGTAAACCCCGACACAAACGAAGAGATGCCCGATAATGAAAACGGCGAGTTTGTCGCACGCGGTTATAACATTATGAAAGGCTATTACAAAATGCCCGAAGCCACCGCCGAAGCAATCGACGCAGACGGTTGGCTGCACACAGGCGACCTCGCCTGTCGGACACCCGAGGGTAACTTCCGTATTACAGGCAGGCTCAGAGATATGATAATCCGCGGCGGAGAGAACATTTACCCCAAGGAAATCGAGGAGTTTCTCTACACCCACCCGAAAGTCAGAGATGTCCAAGTAATCGGAGTGCCGTCGGAGCAATACGGCGAGGAAATCATGGCATGTGTCATTCTCAAAGAAAACGAAAACCTTACCGAGAAAGAAGTTAAGGACTTCGTACATGCCAGTATGGCAAAGCACAAAGTCCCAAGCTATGTAGATTTTGTCAGCGAGTTTCCGATGAATGCCGCAGGCAAAATCATGAAGTACAAAATGCGTGAAGCCGCGGTAGAAAAACTCGGCCTGCACAAGGCGGAAGCAATCGAAACGGCGTAAGGGTGGATATTGTATTTCCTATCATGCGTCATTACGAGGAGCCATTTATGGCGACGTGGTAATCCAGACACTGCACTTGAATTATGATTTTATATTCTGGATCGCCACGCTACGCTCGCGATGACGAGACTAAGAATAGTCTCCCGTATATTCGACCAATGTTACCGCTTCCACTCCGTCGGCATTTTTAATTTCATCAACAAACGAGGTGTTGTCATTACGGATACGCACCTCTATTGTTATTTCAGAGAAAACCTTTGAAACGGTCTTGTTTTTCACTCTTGCTTTAAGTGGTTTAATAAGCTCGGTCACTTTTTCCTCGACTTCGGGAGCATATCTGATTATAACAAGATATGCATGCTTCTCAAGCCGTACGAGTGTTAATACGATATATATAACAGCGATAAAACCCGTACCAATTAGTGCAACCGAATAGAGCTGAGCACCTGCAGTCAGTCCCGCCGCGACACCCCAAAACAGGAAACCGACATCAAGCGGGTCTTTAACTGCCGCACGAAAACGTACGATACTCAGAGCACCGACCATACCGAGCGTCAGCACCAAGTTTGTGCCTATTGTAATGATTATCAGTGATGTAACAACGCATACCATTACGATAAGCATGTTAAACCTGACGCTGTATACGACGCTATTATTAAAATAGCGGTATACCAAAAATATCACTACGCCGCAAACAAAAGCAATGGCTAAGTTCAGTAAAACCTGCGAGCCTGTGAGGCTTTGCAGCTGCGACGGCGGTGAAAAAATGTCTACGAAAAACTCCTCTAACTGTCTCAATGTCTAAATCCCCTTTCACGTATATAACAATATTTTGATAGTTCTGTGCGTACAAGCGGCATACCATGCAGCATAGCGGAAATCACTGACGGCATGAAGCCTGTGTATTTTACTTCCATAACAGGATTAAGTGCGAGCGGAGCATTTGCACACGGCTGCGGTGTCAGCTGCTCGGGATAAATCGCGCTGTCGAATGTAATGCGGACATCACCCGCTTCATAGACATATGCCTCGCGCGTATATGAAAACACGGCAGAAACACGAAGACGGCGGGCGCGGTGGATTGCCGATACTTTCTGCCACAGGGGCTGCTCCGATACTGCCGCAAAATCAAAATCACCCAATCTCAGGCAATCAAGCTCCTCTTTTGACATTGCAAGTGTTTTTTTGTACGAAAGATTTCCGTCTTTGTGTTTATTCTCAAAGCGGATAAATGATAAATCGCTGTTGTAATAGCGGACTCTGTATTTATCACGGCTAAAAGCTCCGATTTGCTTTTCTTGGTAAAATGTGTCATACTGGTCGTCCAAATATAGATTATTGACAACATAAATACCGTCCGAATGGTTATCCGGTTTCATAACTGCTGAAATGCGGCGTCTGAGAAGCTCCGCCGTATGATTACTTAAAATAAATTTCTGCTCGTTTCGGTACTGCATAGTCACCTTCGTTTTTTATTTCACATTACTTTAACACAAATTTTACATTCACGCAAGATAAGGGTGGGGAATTGAGGTAATAATGACAAAAAGATTGATAATACTAATAGTTTTAATTGCACTTACACTCACGGGAGTATTAGCTCTCAACTATTCGCCCGTCGGGTTTATAGGTCTGCCTGTTTCGGAAGAACATCTTGCAGGGGAAGACGCACTCTCCGAAGAGCCACCTGAAGAGGACGAAGACTTAATTATCGAAATTGAAGACCTCTGGCTCGAGTTTTCACATGCAGAGCATTTTTATACGGAATATATAGAAGTTGAAATAATATCTTCTGTCAAAGGAACGATTATCCACTACACCACAGACGGCTCGGAGCCGACAACCGACTCCCCCATATATGAAGAACCTGTACCTCTTTACCTGCCGACAGTCAAGCACCCTGTGGCAGTATATCCGCTCAAGGCTATTGCCGTATATGAAGAATTTGTCACACGCCCACTCGTGCATACATACTTTCTGAGCGAAGATGTTCACGACAGGTTTAATGTAATGGTTTTTTCACTTTCAACAAATGATGAATATCTGTTTGACCATGATATCGGAATATTTGTTGAGGGTGCAACACGCGCCGAATGGAGAAGAAACAATCGCGGTGTTCAGATTATTCCACCATCCCCTGCCAACTTTAACTGGCGCGGTATGGAGTCCGAGCGTCCCTTATATATTGAAGCTTTTGAAATAAACGGCGAGCGCGTTATAGCTCAGCTCGGCGGTGTACGTGTTCACGGCGGGTGGTCACGTGCGGCAAATCAAAAATCCATGCGTTTGGTTGCACGTAATATGTACGAGCCGGGTCAGGGCAGGTTCCGCTACGACTTTTTCCCCGATGATGTCAAAGCAGACGGCTTTGACTCCCCCATTCGCAGATATGACCAGCTGATACTCAGCAACAATGCCAACGACCGCGATTTTGCAATGCTGCGGCAAGAAGTCAACTACGCACTTGCACGTGAGTCCGGTTTTCGCGTTGTTTCACCCATGAGGGCAGCGGCAATTTTCCTCAATGGTGAGTATTACGGCTTTGCATGGCTTGAAGTTCGTATAAACGACCGTTATCTGCAGGATATTTTCTCCGCTCCTACAAGCGACTTTCAAATAATCGGGCGCGGCGAGTGGTGGGTTGACACAGACGACGAAAAAGACCAAGAAGATATGGCAGTCTTTAACAGCTTCTATGATAAAGACTTTAATAATGATGCGATATTCAAAGAATTCGGCGAGCTTGTTGATATAGAAAACCTGCTTCATTATTATGCATATCAGACATATGTCGGCAACCGTGACTGGCCCGGCGGAAACCTGCGACGTTGGCGTTATATCGGACCGCAGGAGGAAAATTTAGCACCCGAGCTTGACGGTCGTTGGCGTTATGTTTTATATGATTTAGACTTTCTTATGGCATTATATGAAGAACCAAGACCGCAAAGCCCGTCTTTCAGAGACTACATGAGGCACGGCGGCGACAGATACAGCTATATGCTCGCAGCAATTTTGCAGCGTCCCGAAATGGCAGACAGATATGCGATGTATATCTGTGATATTGCCACAAATATCGTAACAAAAGAAAATGTTGCACGAGAAATTGACAGGCTCTATAAGGAAGCACACCGTGAAATCGGCTTTGCTTTGGAAGCAAACAGGTATGCAGGTTGGGTCAGCCACGACTCCATAGAGCATAACCATGAAAACATGCTCATATATGTTGAGCACCGCGAAGTTGCATTTATGAACAGTCTGACAAATCATTTTGGGTGGGATAACGAATATTTCACTGTTACGGTATCAGGCGGCGACGCTGTAATCGGCACAATGCCTGCAAAATCATCAAAATATCTGGCACATCTGAAAATACCCGTGCGTCCCGTTTTGTCGGGCTTTACCGTCTTTGACCATTGGATTATTAACGGTGAAACAAAAAATACACCCGAACTGACAGTATCAATTGCAGATGCACGCGACGGTGTTGTAAGTATTGAGCTTGTGACAAGAGAAGAATATCCCGCTTTGATGATAACCGACCTCTACAGCACACCCGAGCGTAACGGTCTGTCTCTTATTAATACCACAGAAGAAACTATCA
Organism: Oscillospiraceae bacterium; assembly: GCA_009781515.1. Taxonomy (GTDB): domain Bacteria; phylum Bacillota; class Clostridia; order Oscillospirales; family Oscillospiraceae; genus WRMH01. The sequence goes on along the minus strand of WQXY01000041.1, from coordinate 7,209 downwards.
ATACCTCAGACCTGTTTTTGACAAACAACCTGTCTGACCCGTTCCTTTGGCAAATACCGGCGGCACTTATCGCGCCCGGCGATACATTGGATTTTGCGGGCAGAGGCAGCTCACATCCGTCAGAGCTGATGAAAATCCGCATGGGCTTTAACGCCCGCATCGGCAGAACGATATACCTGTGCGACGAAGACGGTAATGTAATCCACTGGATGCACGTTGGTTAATCAGATTTTTTAACAATCTCTTGAATTATATAGTTCGGGCGGTTTTGGATTTCCGAATATATCCTGCCGATATATTCGCCCATAAGCCCTAAAATCATTAACACTATTCCCTGTGTAAACAAAATAGTGGCAATGGTTGATGCCCAGCCTGTGACCGTCAAATCCGTGAAAAAGTGCTGATAAACCGCAATTAAAATGTATATAAAACTGAGAAACGATACAAGAAAGCCAATCATTGTGGCAAGCTTTAACGGCTTGTGCGAAAATGAGGTTATTGCGTCCATTGCAAAGGCTATCATTTTTCGCAGCGGATACTTTGTGACACCCGCAAAACGTTCTTCACGCACATATTCAACGGCGATTTGATTAAAACCGACCCAACTGACAAGACCGCGAATATAGCGGTTTTTTTCAGGCATTTTATTAACCGCGTCACACACTTTGCGGTCAATCAGGCGAAACTCGCCTGTGTCCGAGGGCAAATCTACCGTTGTCATACTGCGAAGAAATCTGTAGAAAATCTTTGCCGTCATTCGCTTAAAAATTGACTCCCCTTTGCGTTTGATACGTTTACCATATGCAACATGGTAGCCCTCTTTCCACTTTGCCGCCATTTCAGGGAAAAGCTCCGGCGGGTCTTGGAGGTCGGCATCTATTACAAAAACCGCCTGTCCGCGTGAATATTCCATACCTGCCGATATTGCAGGCATATGTCCGAAGTTTCGGGCAAAATTAATCAGCACCGCCGAAGCGTCATTTTCGCAAAATCCGGCAATAATATGCGCCGTATTATCCTTACTGCCGTCATTGACAAATATAAGTTCATACGTCTCACCCATGTCGGTCATAACCTTTGTCAGACGGTTATATGTTTCGGTAATAACTTCCTGTTCGTTGTAGCAAGGCACAACAACAGAATATACAGGCATCGTACTCAAAGCAAATTTCCTCTCAATTTAGCATTATCTGTTGAACCAAAGCCCCCGTCACCGCGTAGTGTATCATCAAGGTCGTCACAAATAACGATTTCGGGAAGCTCACATTTTTTAATTACCATTTGTGCAATTCTGTCGCCGTTTTTTACCGTAAACTCTGTTTGTGACGTGTTTCGGAGCCCGACGATAACCTCACCCCTGTAGTCGGAGTCCACAACTCCAACACAGTTTGCAGGGATAATCCCCTGTTTTATCCCGAGACCACTGCGTGCATACAAAAACGCCGCATACCCCTGTTGCAGTGCAATCGCAAAGCCCGAGCCAATCATAAACGTTTCTCCGGGTTGAATAATAACATCATCATCAACACATGCCGAGATGTCATATCCAACGCTGCCGCCGGTTTGTCTGAGCGGAGCTTTTGCGCTTTTTCTTAATAACTTAACAGGTAATTTTTCCATAAAGTCAGTATCACATGCTCCCATAGCATTGTCAAGCGAAAAGGGGGTTGTTTTTGATTTTTCATTTGTGTATAATGGGTAATGAATTAGTGAAAGGAATGCTCATTACTTATGAAGGCTTATGTTATTTTACATGGTCAAACCGACTACGAGGTCGAAGGACGCATTATCGGAAACAGCGACCCTGCACTTAATGACACAGGCAGAGAGCAAGCTAAACAGGCTGCGCAAGAGCTGCAGTCCAAAGGCATTGACATGATTTTATCATCACCTCAAATCCGCACCTTGGAAACGGCAGAAATCATTGCCGACAATCTCGGATTTGATAAAAATAAAATTACAAAAGGTCTTAAGCTTTACGAACGTGCATTCGGCGACCTTGAGGGAAAGCTCATTTCCGAGGTAGACATGTTTGCACTGAGCAGTTGGTTCTTTAATGCCGAAACACCAAACGGCGAAACCGTTAAAGACACTGCAAACCGCGTCATCGCATACATGAACAACATGGTCAAAATATTCAGAACAAAAACCATGCTGCTTGTTGTACCCGAGCATGTATATCGGGTTCTCTACTGGTTTTTCAACGGTCTTCCCGAGTTTGGAAAAGAGCATGATATTAAAGCAGAAAACTGCGTAATTCATGAGTTTGATACCGACAACATTCCCCCCGAAATTAAAGACTACTCCCCCGCTGCAGACCTCCCGTCAGATGACGGTGGCGGCGGTGCCGACGATGCAAGCAGGCTGCTCAGCCAATCTGAAATTGACGCTCTCATCGCCGAGCTTATGAACAAGTAATAATTACAAAAACATTATGAAATTCACTAATTTATTTTTACGACAACCACTGTTACGTTATCACGCCCGCCTTTGTCCTGTGACTTTCCGGCAAGCTTTTTTACCGTGACGGTTGCGGGGTCTTTTTCTTCCGACAAAATGTCAACAAGCTCGTCATCTGTTACCATATCTGTCAGCCCGTCACTGCAAAGCACAAAAACATCGCCTTTTTTCAGCTTAAACTCATCTGAAACATATGGCTCTATATTCATTTCGGACGGGAATATTCCAAGATACTGTGTCAGCTTATTTTTTGAATTTTCATCGGTATAAACATGGTCTTGCGAAACCAAAAACAGCATACCTTTTCTGTAAAAATACACCCTGCTGTCACCGATATTATATGCAATCGCAGTGCCGTTTTGAATGTTAAGCAGCGCAATGGTTGTGCCGCTTCTTCTTTTATTGTTTTTTCTTATCAAATCACAGATAAAGTCATTTGCATTTCTGATGTAGTCTGCGATTGTTTTTCTTATATTTGTCTTTTGATATTTGGCAAGAGTTGCCACAGCAATGAGTGATGCAAGCTCGCCATAGCTCTCGCCCCCCATACCGTCGCAAACCGCATATGTGTATGATGTATGGTCGTTTTTATCTGCAAAAGCTTCGGTATTTACACTACTGTCAGATTTATATCTTCCGTTGACAAAATAGTTATCTTCATTATTATTTCTAACCGAGCCAACATGCGTTATGGCTGCAGCTTCAATTTTCAGTTTACTCACCCGCCCGAATACTCCTTTTTGCATAATGGTTCATTAGACATCCGTCAGCGATAATGACACGCTCGTCTTCGCTTAAACCTTGGCATTTCAGCGTAATATCATGTAACTTTGTGCCGTCTTCCGTATTTGCTATCATCGTTGCGATTACAACTTCGGCACCTGTTAATATTGCATTTCTTATGTTCGGTATAAAAATCCGGTCGCCCGTTTTATAATCAAATGTTTCGCTTAAATCTATGGTAAACGGGATAATCCCCCAGTTAATACAGTTTGAACGGTAGCGCTTTGTTGCATATTCGTAGCTGATATTGGCGAGTCCCCCAAGCACTCTCTGGCATGATGCAGCTTGCTCTCTGGCACTGCCGTCGCCGGGTTTTTTCGCAAAAACACATGAGCCAATGGACGTGTTTTTTATATCACCGCCGACTTTTTTAAGTATATCAGCTATCTGTGTCAACTGTGTTGCAGATATATTTTCCCGTCGTATTTGTTCCGCTTCCCGCACTTTTTTGCTTGCCGCAACATACTCGGGCACACGGCGTGATAACGTAAACTCAGATAAAGCCATTGGATTTGAGCGGTATGATGATGTTTCACCGGACGGAATTAATTCGTCTGTAGTTGTAACCTCGTCATGTATAACGGCACACAGTTCGAGCAACATATTTTCTTCAAGAGCGTGAAACTTAGGCCAGTCTGCAATATTCGGACCAAATCGTAGCTCTGCCTCGCTGTTTGGTTTGCCAAACCCATTATAACAACGTTTTTCATACACATTATTATCGTGTATATATTCATACTTTGTTACATTATACAGGGTATCTGTTGCTGCCGTCAATACACCCTTATTTGCCGCTGTTGCCGCAATGGAACGTGCGTCCATAAGTGCTACTGCCGCAGCTTGTCCGCTCCCCGGTTTTGCACCCTCACGGTTTGCAAAATTGCGTGTTGCATGGCGGATTGACAGTGTATTGTGTGCGGGTGTGTCCCCCGCCCCGAAGCATGGACCGCAAAATGCCGACTTCATAAGCACGCCGCTTTTCATAAGTGTTTCAGCAATCCCGTCCTTTGTCAGCTTGAGCGATATCGGAATTGAAGCAGGATAAACCGACATGTCAAAATACCCATTGCCGATTGATTTTCCTTGCAGTATGTCAGCTGCCTCACAGATGTTTTCATACATTCCGCCCGCGCAACCCACAATTATCCCCTGCTCGCACACTACCTTACCGTCTTTGTTTATGCAGCCCATAAGGTCAAGTTTGACCTTTCCGCCAAGCTCTTTATTACAATTATCCTCTGCTTCTTTAAGTATTTTTTCGGGATTTTGCTGCAGCTCACGTATTGTGTATGCATTTGACGGATGAAACGGCAGCGCAATCATTGCTTCAATCTCTGATAAATCTACCTTTACCATTGCGTCATAACATGCGCCGTCTTCGACCCGCAGTTCTTTATATGCCTCAGCCTTGCTTATGTTTGTATAATATTCCCTAACCTTATCATCTGTTTCCCATATTGATGTCAGGCATGTTGTTTCCGTCGTCATTACATCAATACCAATACGAAAATCCATTGAAAGCGAGCCTACCCCCGGACCTGCAAATTCAATCACCTTATTTTTTGCCCTGCCGTCCTTAAATGTTTCTTTTATCAAAGCGAGTGCAACATCATGCGGACCGATGCCACGGCGCGGAGCGCCCTCGAGCCAGACGAGTATAACCTCCGGCGCATTAATATCATACGTCTGCCGGAGCAACTGCTTGACAAGCTCGCCGCCACCCTCGCCAATACCGAGTGTACCGTAACAACCGTATCGCGTATGCGAGTCGGAGCCGAGTATCATCTTACCGCAGCCAACCATTGTCTCACGAGCGTACTGATGAATTACAGCTTGGTTTGCCGGAACATAAATACCGCCGTACTTTTCGGCTGCCGACAGCCCAAAAGCATGGTCGTCTTCGTTTATTGTCCCGCCAACAGCACACAGGCTGTTGTGACAGTTTGTAAGGGTGTACGGGATTGGGAATTTTGTCATCCCCGCCGCTCTCGCAGTTTGAATTATACTGACATATGTGATGTCATGCGATATGAGCGCATCAAACTTTATCTTAAATCTATCATCAGAGCCATTTCCTGTGTTGTGTGCTCTCAAAATCTTGTATGCCATGGTTTTTTCACGGCAGCACGAAGCCGCATCGGAAGCTTTCGGTTTTCCGCCCGATATCATCATTTTGTTGCATATATATTCAACAGCTTGAGCACTTTTCATCGTGTTGTTTTCCCCTTAACAGTTTCTTAATAAATCTTACCACAGATGTAATAATAAATTCAAGATATGTACACACTTTATATTAAAAGGTATGCTACACTCTATTTACGTTCACTCTCAGAAAATGACTATCCCTGCTGCATGACGGTCGGATCACCGGTCAAGCGGCAGGGATAGACCATTAATTTAATACTTTTTATTTTGCTTTCATTAGCTTTTATTAATCTTCACAAACCACTCATTTTACTACACTTTCCGTTCATTTATCTTTTATAGCTTTCATCTGTTTTTTGCTAATTTTCAACTTATTCGTGTACGAATCGTGTACGGACTACTGTTTGTGTTTTTGCAATTCGTGTACAGCTATGCTATCTGATTTAGGATACACACTGCTTTTTCTTGTTCACGCGGATATAGGTGCGAGTAGGTGTTCCAGGTTAGTTCAACTTTTGCGTGTCCAAGTCTACGAGCAATTTCTTTGATGTTAATATTTTCGTTTGCCAAAATTGAAACGTGCGAGTGTCGGAAATCGTGTACACGGATTCTCTTTTGCCCGGATAAATTTGCATAAAAGCTGTTTTTATCCCCTAAGTTAGAACCGTTTATGGGTTGTTGTCCGCCACATACTCTATAATCTTCTGTAAACCGCTCCATGTGTTCTTGCCTTTTTCTATGTTCGTTCAACACTTTTATTAACGGGAGTGGCATTTGGAGTGTCCGGATTGATGCTCTGCTTTTAGGTGGTGTTTCTACGTTAGTTTCACCTTTTACTTTTTGCTGTAAGCTTCGTGTGATATTGATTAGTTCACAGTCAATATCGCTCCATTTTAAAGCTAGAATTTCACCTTTCCTCATCCCTGTGTAGAACGCAATGTTAAAGAACACATAATAATCCCATTCATAAAAGCTACGACATTCTGCCTCTCGTTTCTCCGCATATTGCTTCGCTTTGTTGATGTACAGTAAGAATTCACTTGCTGTGTAGTAGTTTATCTCTGCTTTTTTGTAATCTGCATCCTTAAAGCAACCTAATGCAACTAACGGATTTGATGAAATATATTCCATTCTTACCGCATAGTTTATAAGAATTCTTAATACAGCATATGCGTGATTTCGAGTTGTTACATTAACATTCATTTCCTCAACATAGGACTTCCATTTTTGTAACAATGGGATCGTTAGCTTACATAGCTTAACACCTTCGAGTTTTGGCTTGATGTATAACTCGTAAATATTTTCATATTTGTGAGCTGTTGTCTTACGAACATCATGCTTCTTTGTAGCAATATACTCGGTAAACAGTTCATCAATAGTTGTTTTGCCATAAGAACCGTCTAACTTTTCTTTTACTTCATGAAGAAGCTTTTGCTCTATGTCCTTTGCTTCTTCAAAGCCATAAACTATACGAGTAAGTTGCTTTATTGCTCCGTAGTTGTTTGTGTAATTAATGCGTACTTTGTATTTTTGCAAGCCGTCTTTTTTTGTGCCTTCGACTTTATATATAGGCATCGTCAACCTCCTTTTCTGACGACTCAACCTTGCAATATTATTATACTAAATCGCATGAAATATTGCAAGGTCAATTCGTACTATTTTTACTGCAATTCCAACGCTTGCAGCTTCTTTCGACGCCTTTCCAAATCAACGACATCGATACCCCAAATATCGTATGCGATACAGGTGTTTACCTTGTACATGCCATATGAATATTCGTCTTTTATCATCATTTCCTCCTTCGCAAGCTTTTTTAGTTTT
>WQXY01000040.1 GCA_009781515.1 Oscillospiraceae bacterium | reverse complement strand
TGCATTGAATGAAAACAGCGAAGTTGTTAAGATTAAGGGATTGGAGGGTTATTAATGGAAAGCTATTACCCGGTTGCGGTTGAACCGCTCAATGAATATAAATTACTTATTACGTTCGACAATGAAGAAAAACGCATTTTGGATGTAACGCCATATTTAACTGAGAGCTTGTTTGCACCGTTAAAATCGCTTGCAATATTTAACTCAGTCAAAATAAGCCCAATATCTCTTGAATGGAGCGGCGGAATTGATATGTGTCCGGACGAATTGTACTACAACAGTATTCTTGCGTAAGATTAATCGTTCCCTACATAGACAGGGGGTGGGTGTGCTTTGTTTGACACCGCCCCTTGTTTTTTGTTATTATACAAACACAAAGTGAAATGAGGGGAAACAGTATGAGTGATATACTTTTGAAAATTTCCGAGGAGCTTCAAAACGGAAAAGCAAAGATTGTTAAACAGCTTGTAGAAGATGCTTTGACCGAGGGTATTTCGGCGCAGGATATACTAAACAACGGACTTATGGCAGGGCTTGATATTATTGCGGTTAAGTTCAAAAATAATGAAGTTTACGTGCCGGAGGTTCTTGTGGCAGCCCGCGCGATGAACATGGGAACATCGGTGCTAAAGCCGCATCTTACGGAAAGCGGTGCAAAACCGATTGGCAAGGCACTGCTCGGTACTGTCAGAGGTGATTTGCATGATATCGGAAAAAATCTTGTAAAAATCATGTTTGAGGGTAAGGGTATTGAAGTTATTGACCTTGGTGTGGATGTGCCGCCCGAGGAGTTTGTGCGTGCTCAAAAGGAACATAATGCGGATATAATAGCGCTGTCGGCACTGCTGACAACCACAATGGAAGAAATGAAAGTGGTTGTTGATGCGTTTACCGAGGCGGGTCTGCGTGATGATGTAATAATAATGATTGGCGGAGCACCTGTAAACGAGGGCACAAGGGAAAGCTCGGGAGCCGACATTTATGCGGAAGACGCAGCGACGGGAGCAGAGCTTGCGATGTCTGCTCTTGGAGCACGTAAAGGATAAAAAGTTGACAAACCCCCGTCCCCTTGTCATGGAGGAACATTTATATGAACATGATTAAATGGCTTGAAACAGCCGCAGCGTCAAAAAAACCGATGCCGATTTTGTCTTTTCCGGGAGTGCAGCTGACGGGTATTTCGGTTAATGAGCTTGTATCTGACGGTAGCTTACAGGCAAAGTGCATGAGGGCGGTAGCAGACCGTTGGGATACGCTCGCGTCAGTGAGCCTTATGGATTTATCCGTGGAAGCGGAAGCGTTCGGCAGCCCTGTGAGGTTTTCCGATGTTGAAGTGCCGACTGTGTCGGGTGCGATTGTTACAGATGAAGCGGAGCTTGAGGGTTTGGCGGTTCCAAGCGTAGGTGACGGGCGGACGGGTATTTACGTTGAAACTATCCGCGAGGCTAAGAAACTCATAACCGACAGACCTGTGTTTGCAGGAATTCTCGGTCCGTACTCGCTTGCGGGCAGGCTTATGGATTTAACGGAAATCATGATGCTTTGTTACGACGAGCCTGAGCTTGTGCATGGTGTTTTGGAAAAAGTAACGCAGTTTCAGATAAAATATGCAACTGCAATGAGAGATGCGGGGGCAGACGGTATTATTATGGCGGAGCCTGCCGCGGGGATTTTATCACCGTCTATGATTGGTGAGTTTTCGACGCCGTATGTGCGGCGGATTATTGAAGCCGTTGAAACGGAAAACTGCATATTTATATATCATAACTGCGGCAACAGCACTCTTACGCTCACAAAAGAAATCCTTGATACGGGAGCGAGGGCGTTTCATTTTGGTAATGCAATAGATTTATCGGAAATGTTAAAACTAATACCGTCAGATAAGCTTGTTATGGGAAATGTTGACCCTGCGGGTCAGTTTCGCACGGGCACACCGCAGTCGGTGCGGGAGGCGACGCTCGATGTTTTGGGTAAGTGCGGCGGAGCACCGAACTTTATAGTTTCTTCGGGCTGCGATATTCCGCCCGCTTCACCGATTGAAAATATAGATGCATTTTTCGCTGCGGTAAGGGAGTATTATAGCTGACGAGCAATGCGAGGAAGCAAAGAGTAATTTATTACACTTTGGTGACGAAGCAATCCAGAGTACAGTGTTCCAATAAGTGCATCATCTGGATTGCCACGCCTACGGCTCGCAATGACGAAATGATTAAATTATACAGGAGATCATTATGCAGATTACTGTTATTGGTGCGGCAAGCATTGATATTATTGCAAAAAGCAAGGATAAAATTGTATCGGACATTTCAAACCCTGCCGATATCAATCTGCGGGCGGGCGGTGAGGCTCGCAACATCGCCTCTATGCTCTCGCATCGCGGTGTCGAGGTTAGCCTCATTACTGCTGTCGGCGATGATGCTCTCGGAGCACTTTTACGTGACAGTTGTAACGATATCGGGATAAATACCGATGCGTGGATAATAAAAAGCGGCACAAATACATGCACAGGACTTATCGCTTACGATAACGACGGCACACCGCATACGCAAATGAATGCAATGACTGTGCCCGAACTGATACGGACAGGGGAAATAACAAGGCATAAAAGCCTTATTAAAAATGCGGATTTATTAGTATTGGATTTGAACCTGACCGAAAAAATTCTCTCGGCAATACTTGATATGCGTAGCGGGAAGCCTGTTTTGGTTGATGCGGTTTCAAACGAAAAAGCAAAAAGGATTGGCAATCTGCTTGAGGCTGTTGATGTTATAAAACTAAACCGTGAGCAGGCGGAGAGCCTGAGCGGGATTACGCTTGATACAAAAGAGCGTGTTAAGCAGGCGTGTTACAGCATAGCTGCACGCGGTGCGGGGCGTGTGTTTGTGACGCTCGGTATGGCGGGCGTTTGTGCTGCGGACAAGAACACGGCGATTTTTGTGCCTGCGCATCCTGTTGCGGCACGTGATGTTGTCGGAGCGGGAGATGCGTTTACGGCGGGGCTTGCAATGAGCATGACAAAAGACCTGCGCGCGCAAGCTGAGCAGGCTGTGACGTTTGCACATGAGCACCTGAAGCGGTTTGTGTAAGTGCGGGGTGTATTTTTGAAATAAGTGTTGACTGCGATGTTGTAGGTGTGTTATACTGATGGTGCGTTAGAATCGTCCCGAAGAGTATCCGGATGGATGCTGCAATCTCGAAAGAGATAGGGGCGGTTCCGTTTTTTTATAAAACAATTTCGTTAATTGATTTAATCTTTCCCCCGAAAAGCTCCAAATACATTTGTGCATTCGGCTTGTCTTTGTATGAACGTGCAATTGCGCCGGCTGCAACGTCAGCGAGTTGAACTATTGAATTTTTGCGAGAGTCAACAAATCTTATTTTTGTATCAACAATTCCATTTTTTCGGAGGCTCTGACGTAGATCTACTCGAGCCTCTTTATCATACTTTTTACAGAATTTCCCGTCGATTGTAATAACTTGATTTGTTTTACCTATTTTGTGCAATAATTTATTTATTAAGACACCATATAATGGTTGGTGTCCTTTTGGCACATTATCCATATTAACTACTTTTTTATTTAATACTATTGCGTATATTTTATAGTCGATAAAATCCGTTGCGTTAATAAGTTTTACTAATGTATTTTTGTTTGTTTTAGCAAACTTAAACTCAGCTAAATCATTCCAACCTAAGTTATGACGAAAATGGTCTATAGTTTCTGTTAATGCTACTCTTTTTTCATCGCTGTCGACAATAATGGCAGCAATAACAAGTTGATTAGTGTTAGTGTTTCCTAAACCCGCATCTCCGCTATCGTCAATATAGAGATATTCACGCATGTTTTTACGTAATATCCCTATTTTATCTGAAACAAAAGACGGTGTTTCATTAATTTTGTTGTAATTATGTGTATTTGGTATTGTCCGCAGCGCCTTGAGCACGTCAATGGCTTTTGGGGGGCAGCCGGGGACGCATTTATCAAACCCCTGTGTGCATGTGCCGATGCCGATACCTGTGCCTGATTTGCCCTTAAATCCCTGACCGATGCATATTTTCTCACGTGTGTTTACATTGCCGGCGAGACGGTGCAGGGCGTATGTAAGCGCCGAGTAGCAGGCGGAGCAGGCGGCATCTTCTGAGATTAAACTGCTGTAACGCTCGCCGATATTTGCACTTCGGATACTCACAGCGGATTTGTTTTCTGCATTTAGTTCAACAATTTTTGTGTCTTTGGAGTAGAACTGACCTACTCCGATTTTTTTGCCGTAGGTTAAATAATCAATATCGTCTGCGTTGTAGCCGATTAGCTCCGCGCAGTAGGAGTCCACCAAGAGCGGGTCGCGGCCTGCGATTATCCTGTTTGAAGTGACGGGGTTGCCGCCCTCTTCAAAGGTCAAATCGCCGCAAATTCCGTCAACCACATTGTAGCCTGTTTTTATTATTGCGTTTAGTACGGCAACGGGTTTGTGTATGCCGAGAGTGTGAAAACGCCGCTTTTCACTGTCGGGTATGCAGCCTTTGAGATTTTTCAGACAGCATGTGAGCCTTGTCTGGCAGTGCGCTTTGAGCACAGGAATGTTTATCAGAAAGTCGGTGCTCAGAGCTTCGTTGCATACTTTGATATCATACCCGCTGTGATTAATGGTCGTGTAGTTATCGGATTTGAGGTCAATGAGCGCAATGTTGTATTTTTTTGAAAGTTCTTCAAAGCCGCAATATTTGAAAGCCCGCAGTGTGCTGTCGCCGACCCATGAGCTTTCGATTATTTTTATGCGTGATATTCCGAAGTCTTTGAGATAGCGGATAACTCCGTCCACAACCTCGGGGTGGGTGACTGCCCCGTTTGAAGCGGGTCCGGGCACTACAAGATTTGGCTTTAGAGAAACGCTGAAGCTTGCATCAAGATATGTGCTTATATCCGATGCGACAAGTGTTTCGTATGTGTCCTTTGAGATGTCTTTTGCATATGTAATTATTATCATAAAATAATGTTATCACAACTACTTCAAAAAGCAAATATTTTATGCTATAATGCTCAAGTATGATTATTGAGGTTTTATAATGGACAAAGAGTTAAAAAAGAGATATGATGACCTGAAAGCAAAAGTAATAAACCGCAAGGATGATTTTGCAGACCTTATGGATTATCTTGAAAACGAGACACAGTGGCTCATAGCCCCTGCAAGTACACGTTTTCACCTGTGTGTTGAAAGTGGTTTGCTTGAACACAGCGTTAATGTGGCAGAGACCTTGATAAGAATAAAAAACACGCTTTATCCGACGATTGAAGACGAGTCTTGCGTTATTGTTGCACTGCTCCACGATTTGGGCAAGGTTGGTATGCCCTCAGAGCCGCTTTATCTGAAAAACCAACCGACGGATAATCAGCGCCGCGCAGGTTATGGACCGACGTACCCCTACAGCTATAATACGAACTTGACATATTTGAGCGTGCCGATACGCAGTTTATATTTAGCCTTGCCGTTTATTCCTTTGACACAGGAAGAAACTCAGGCGATTGCATATCATGACGGTCAGTATGTAGATGATAATAAGTCGGCCGCCAAGAATGAGTGCCCTTTAACATTGCTGCTCCAATATGCGGATAACTGGTGCGGGTTTGTTGTTGAAGAGCGTTAGGAAACCGGAGGGAAGAACATGTCGTCAGATAATAATCTTGAAGAAAAAATTGACCCCAAAAAGGTTGAGGATTTCATTAAGAAAACAGAAAAAACACTTGCTGTATTAGGGAAAATGTGTTCACTCAGCGGTTGGGCAAGAGATGAAGACCAGCTTGATTTGTTTACCGAAACAATCGAGAAAATACGGACATCATTGGAAAGTGTCGGTGAAGCTAAGCTTGTAAAAGAAACTGACAACCTGCTCGACGGGGCAAGGGTTGTTAACTATACATTTCTTGCGATAACGGTTCCGGACTTCTTAAAGAGATTAAATGCCGCAGCAAAGCTTCAAGCGTACAACGCAAAAAAAGACAGCGACGGCGAAGATGAGCCACAAGACCGCAGAATGGCGCCGCAGGTAGATGTGATAAAAGGCAAGCGGATTATGGTTGTCGATGACTCGGCAACAAACAGAATGGTTATTTTTTCGGTGCTCAGTCAAAAGGGTGCTGAGATTATTCAAGCTAAGGACGGCAATGAGGCTGTGCAAATATATAAGGACAGAAACGGTGATGTTGATTTAATCCTGATGGATTTGGATATGCCCGAGCTAAACGGGATTGATGCTGCCCAGCAAATCCGCGACTGCGGGCTTCCGAAAGCAAAAGAAGTTCCGATTTTGGTGCTTTCGGCAAATCTTGACAACAGGAAATTTAAGAAAATGGACCAAGCTTGCTTTAATGATTTTATGAGCAAGCCTGTCATGCCGCAAACTTTATACAACGCTCTTACAAGGTATTTACGAGACTGAAAGCAGGTGCTTTAATGACAAAAAAGATAGTTGCCGTCATTTTTGGCGGATTTTCGCCTGAGTACGGTGTTTCCTTAAAATCGGCATATTCGGTAATTAATGCCATTGATAAAAATAAATATGATGTGGTTATGATTGGCATCACAAGCCGTGGTCGGTGGTACAGGTACACCGGCTCTGTAGAGGCGTTGCCGAATGACGAGTGGCATACCGACGAGCGGTTTTTGACAAATGCCTATATTTCGCCGCAGCGTGGCGGCGGGATTGTCGAGTACGATAACGGGCAGCCGTTTGCAATTCCCGTTGATGTGGTTTTTCCCGTAATGCACGGAAGATACGGCGAGGACGGGACTATTCAGGCGTTGTGCGAGCTTGCGGGTATTCCGATTGTCGGCAGCGGCTCGGCGGCGTCGGCTCTTTGTATGGACAAGGAGCGTTCGCACAAGATTGTATCGCTGTCGGGCATTTGCGTGCCGAAATCCGTGTGCTTTGAGTATGTGCCGACAGAAGATGAGCTTATGGAGGCTGTGAAAACACTGACGCTACCTGTGTTTGTTAAGCCTGTTAAGGCAGGCTCGTCGATTGGTGTTAAAAAGATTTTTGATTATGCGGCAGTTCCTGCGGCAGTGGGGGAAGCCTTTATATATGACGATGCGGTGATAATCGAAGAAAATATTGACGGCAAGGAAGTCGGCTGCTCTGTAGTTGGCAACCATAATCTGATAACGGGCAGGGCAAATGAGATTGAGGTTGAAGCGGCAAACGGCTTTTTCAGCTATGAGGAAAAATATACGCTTAAAGCGTCAAAAATCCACACTCCCGCACGTATAGACGCGCAGAGTGAAAAGAAAGTGCTCGAAACAGGCAAGGCTGTATTTCGTGCTCTCGGCTGCCGCGGTTATGCGCGCATTGACTTGTTTCTTAAGGATAACGGCGATGTTGTTTTCAGCGAAGCCAATACAATTCCGGGCTTTACCGCACACAGTCAGCTTCCAAAAATGATGAAAGCGGCGGGGATAGACTATCCCGAGCTTGTGGACAGACTTTTGGAACTGAGCCTTGAAACCGAAGAAAAAGAGTGGTACGGAAAAGCGGCAACCATGTCACGGCCGCATATTTACGGGCGTGCATGGGTTGAAATTGATATGGAAGCACTTTCAAATAATGTGGCGGACATACGCAAGGTTTCGCCGAAAGAAACCGAAATGATGGCGGTGCTTAAGGCGGACGCTTACGGTCACGGGGTTGAGAGAGTGGCAAAAAGGCTTGTGCGTGAGGGCGTCGGGGCGTTTGCCGTTGCTACGGTGGCAGAGGGCGTCAAGCTTCGCGGCATTGTGCCCGACGCGGACATTTTAGTGCTCGGCTGTGCTCATACCGACGATGCAGGCTGTTTATTTGACTATAACCTGTCGCAGCTTGTGGTTGATGATGTTCATGCAAAAGCGCTTGACAGCACGGGATATAAGCTGCGAATTCATGTTGCGGTTGATACGGGTATGCACCGTTTGGGAATAGAGCCGTCAGATTTTGACGATATTGAAAAGCTCTTTAATTACGAAAATCTGACCGTTGTGGGAATTGGAACGCATTTATCATCACCCGACAGCTTTGAAGCAGATGATGTCGAATTTACGAACAAACAAATGCAAAGCTTTTATGATGTTATAAAAAAGCTGCGTGATAAAGGCTACGATGTCGGCAAGCTGCACGCTCAGTCGAGCTACGGTATTTATAATTATCCCGAAATCAAATGCGATTACACGCGTCCGGGGATAATGCTCTATGGTGTGCAAAGTCAAGCTGATGATACAAAGGTCAAAACAAATCTCGAGCCGATGCTTTCGCTTAAAGCTGACATATCACAGGTTCGTTTTATTAAGGCGGGGGAGAGTGTCAGCTACGGCAGGCTGTTTACGGCAGATAAGCCCATGAAAATCGCAACCGTCGGGATTGGTTATGCTGACGGTATTCCGAGGCAGATGACAGGGAAAAACGGCATGGCAATAGTCGGCGGTATTAAGGTGCCGATTATCGGGCGTATTTGTATGGATATGCTGATGCTTGATGTCACTGATGTAGAGGGTGTGAAAACGGGGGATATTGCGACATTTATCGGCAAAGACGGAAACGAAGAAATCCGCGCCGAGGAGCTTGCCGCCGCCGCAGGAACGATAACCAATGATATACTGTGCAGATTGGGCAACAGGCTGCCACGGGTGTATAAATGAACAATGCGGACGTCATCGCGAACGAAGTGTGGCGATCCAGATAAAGCACTATAGAAGAGGATAAGAACAGGAGTTTTAATTACTGGATTGCCGCGTCGCCATAAAGGGCTCCTCGCAATGACGGTATTGTTAGAATGGATAGATATTTATGTATCAAGGGATAAATGTATTACTGATATATCCGGATTTTATTGAGAAGACCAAAAACAAACGGGGTATTCCGGGTAACTATAACGAGGGCTTAGCCTCGATATCCGCCGTGCTCAAAGAGGCGGGGCATGATGTGTGCTTATATCATCAGACATATATGCCCGATAAAAAAGAATTTGTCCAAAAAGTAGGGGAGTTTAAGCCCGATATTATCGGGATTGCAATCAGGACCAGTGCTTTGAGTTATGCGACGCAAATGGCACTTTGGCTCGATGAGGAATTCTCTGATATTTTTGTAATGGCGGGTATGTATCATGCGTCGCTTGCGCCGTCGGAGGTTATAAGCCTGCGTGGTATTGACGCGGTTTGTATCGGCGAGGGTGAGTATCCATGCCGTGATTTTGTCAGTTATTTCGCCGAAAACGGCAAGCTTGATTTGGAAGCCGAGAGTTTTTGGGTCAAGGATTTGGACGGTACGGTGCATAAAAACCCCGTCAGAGCATATATTGCCGATTTGGACGAGCTGCCGTTTCCTGACCTTGATTTGTTCGATTATCCGAACCTGTACAGCAACAAGCTGCAGCAAACCGCCGAGGTTATTCTCGGGCGTGGCTGCGTTTATTCGTGTACATACTGTGCAAATGCCGAGCTTCGTAATCTTTATCCCGAAAAAGCAGGCTACACAAGGTTTCGCAGTCCCGAAAACGCAATCCGGCTGCTTGAGCGGGTGCTTGAGAAAGACCCGAAAATTGAGTGTTTCAGCTTTAACGATGCGATACTTAACGTTTTTGAAGACTGGTTTTACGAGTTTGCCGCTTTGTATAAGGAGCGTATCGGCAAAAAATTCGTCTGCAATCTGCGCGTTGAGCTGATTAATGAAAAAATGGTCAAGGTTCTTGCCGAGGCGGGCTGCTATCTCGTGACAATAGGGATTGAGAGCGGCAATGAGGAGCTTCGCACGAAATACTTAAAGCGCACAATGAAAAACGACCATATCATAAGCGTTTCGCATATGCTCAAAAATGCGGGGATTATTGTCAACACGTACAACATTATCGGGCTGCCGTATGAAACGCCGAAAATGTCGCTTGAAACTATCAAGCTTAACGCTCAAATGCACACGGACAATATTGTTATCAGCTATTTTTATCCGTATCCGCAGACGAAAATTTTGGAGATTGCCGAGGAAGCGGGCTTTATTGATGTAACAATCAACAGAAACGACCCTGTCAGGCTGCGTATGCCGCAGTATAAACGCAGCGATATTATTTATTTCCGCTACAGTTTTTTGATGTTTATCAAAAAATACCGCAAGGTTTATAAGAATTTTTCGGGCGAAAAATTAGATAAGGAAATTAACAGGCTCGACGGTATTATCCTCGGTGATAGACACCCGAGAAAATTAATCGGAATTTTTCGCCGAAGAACATACCGCGCAACGGTTGCACTCAAACGCATTGCGTCTTTGTATCTGCCGTTTGTTTATAAAAAACTCAAGGGTTTAAGAGATAAAAAAGCATCAAGGGGAAAATAATAAAAGGTATGGAAATATTTTTATTCTTCTGTTATAATGGCGGGAGCGTTAGTTATTATCTCCCGGAGGAAACCAATGAACATTGAGTTGACAGAGCTTGAATTTCGGCGCCTTTTAGATATGGCATATATTGGTAACTGGGTGCTCAATTCCACTCGCGGTCAAAGTCGCTTTGAGGACTACGACAATGTAGAGAGCCGTTTGTTTTCGGAGTGTCCCAAGCATGGTATGCACACCCTCACGGAAATTATTGACGGTATGGCACGTCCGTCCGAGGCGTTTGAGCAGGGCGGTATTCATGAGGCGATTGCCGATTATGAGGACTCAATTTTCTTTGAGATTTTGGCAGAGGAGCTGGCGCGGCGGGATATGGACTTTGAGCCGATTAACCCAGAGAACTACAACGAGTTGACAGACCGTATTGACGAGTATATTGCAGAGTTCGAGCAAAACGGGATTGACAATATATCGCTTGATATAAGGTAGCGGACGATTACTATGGAGAAGTACCCAAGTGGCTATAAGGGGCTCCCCTGCTAAGGGAGTAGGCGTGTAAAAGCGTGCGTGGGTTCAAATCCCACCTTCTCCGCCATTACGAACTAATGCGAACTTCCCCAACATTTTCTTTGTCGGGGGGACGTTCGCATTCTCTCAATTTTGCGTATCAAATATTACAATAATTACAGCATATAAAAAGCCTGTAATTACTTTGGAGTATTTATGCGAAGAATAATTGACACGAGTGCATTTTTGTGTTACCATGTGTCATTACTTTAAGGAGGTAATTTAATGAAAAAGGTATTATCAATTCTGCTTGTTCTCGTGCTTATTTTAGTGCCGATTGCAGCCTGTGATAACGGCGGCGGCAACGGTGGCAATGGCGGCGGCGGTGGCGGCGGCGGTGGTCAGCCGGCACAAAAAGAAGACGTGACCCTCACATTGTGGGGGGGTGAAGAAGACCAAACAATGCTCCGTGCAAGAGCGGATGCGTTTATTGCTCTTCACGCTGACGAAGTCAACCTGACAATCAACATCGGTATTGAGTCCGAGAGTACAGTAAGAGACACAGTTCTTACAGACCCTCAGGCTGCAGCTGATGTTTTTGCTATGGCTGACGACCAGTTAATTTCTCTCTTTAACGCCGGAGCACTCCAAGAAATCGTAGTAGGTGCGGACGCTGTCAGAGCAGCAAATGGTGCTTCATCAGTTGAAATTGCATCAATTGACGGCAAACTCTTTGCATACCCGATGACAGCTGACAACGGTTACTTCATGTTCTATGACAAATCATTCTTCACAGAAGATGATGTCAAGAGCTGGGACAAAATGCTTGAAGTCGCCGAAGCAGCAGGCAAGCAAATCACAATGGCAATGGGCAATGGTTGGTACAGCATCGGCTTTATGCGAGGTGCAGGACTTGACGCATGGCTCGAAGACGACGGCTCAACAGGAACAACATTCGGTCAAGGTGCCGCTGTTCTTCAAGGAATGCTCGACATTGCAAAGCATCCGGGCTTTATTAATCTGCCGGACAATCAGTTCATTACAGTTATCACTGACGGTTCTGTCATTGCAGGTATCAACGGACCTTGGAATGCAGACGCAGTAGCCGGAATTTGGGGCGACAATTATGCAGCAGCCAAGCTTCCGACATTTAACGTAGGCGGAGCACAAACACAAATGGGCGGCGTATTAGGCTTCAAACTGATGGGTGTTAATGCATTTAGTGCAAACGCCGGTTGGGCAATGAAGCTTGCCGATTTCCTGACAAATTACGAAAGTCAAGTTATCCGCTTTGAACTGCGCGGTCAAGCTCCGACAAATACCGCAGCAGCAGCATCACCGGAAGTGCAAGCAAATCCCGCACTTGCAGCAATTGGAGCACAGGCTGCATACTCAGGACCAATGGTAGTTGGTGACAACTACTGGGGTATTGCAGAAACTCTCTTCTCAATTATTGCAGACGGCAATCCCGATGGCACACCATTCCAAGATCTGCTCGACAATGCAGTTGCAGGTATGGGCTCATAACGTAAAAACCTAAATCGCAAGTAATAATAAAAGGAAGACTGCAGTCATAACTGCAAATGCAGTCTTCCTTTTAAACACTAATAAAGAGGAGTGGATGTGTATGACAGGTTCCTTGGCTCGTGTGGAAAAAAAGAACCCGCTTTTTATTATCGGAGGGTTTTTTAAGGGTATTGCCGTAGATTTTATTGAAGGCGACGCTTTTGTTAAGCTCTCTGCGCTCATTATGGGTGCGGGTTTTTTCAGACGAAAGCAAATAATTAAAGGGATAATAATGACTTTATTTCAAGCCGTTATTATTTTCTTTGCAGGTACATTTGCAACGCATTATCTTTCAAGATTTGGAACACTTGGCACAGTGCGCTTTGAGTCGGTTTTTAATCCCGAAACCATGAGAAATGAGTTTAATGATTTTGATAATTCATTTCAAATACTTTTGTACAGTATCGTATCAATAGTGGTGTTGTTAGTTGCGGTAATAGTATATCTGCGAAATATACGAAATGTACGCGCGCTTGAAATTCTTGCCCGCTCGGGCAGGCATGTCCCGACATTTATCGAAGATGTTAGGTCCATCAGTGACAAGCGATTTCATGTTACGCTGCTCTCTCTGCCTTGTCTTGGGATTGTGCTCTTTACAGTCATTCCGCTCATTGTAATGATTACCGTTGCGTTTACAAACTATGACCAGCAAAACATGCCGCCGGCGAACCTTTTTACATAGGTGGGGCTTGAAAATTTCAGAACGCTCTTTACCAGTACGGCATCATCCTCGTTTGGCTACGCCTTTGGAATAGTCCTCTCTTGGACTCTTGTCTGGGCGTTTGCCGCGACATTTTCAAACTATTTTCTCGGCATCGGACTTGCCTCAGCTATTAATAATCCAAAAACAAAAATGAAGCGGGTATGGCGTACAATGTTTATTGTTTCTATCGCTGTGCCGCAATTTGTTACGCTTCTTGTTGTGAGAAACTTTTTCTCTGAAATCGGTATTGCAAACAGCATTGCAACCGAATGGGGAATTACCGAGTTTTTGAAAAACATCGGTTGGGTTCCTGCGCATATTAATCACATTCCGTTTTTGACAGACCCGAATTGGGCGAGAGTGATGATTATTTTGATAAATGTTTGGATAGGCGTACCCTTTACAATGCTGATTGCAACGGGTGTGCTTATGAACATTCCAAAGGAACTCTACGAGAGCGCCCGCATAGACGGAGCCAGCTCGTTTAAGCAGTTTATTTACATAACAATGCCATACATGCTTTTTGTGACGGCACCATTTTTAGTTACGCAGGTTATACATAACATTAACAATTTTAACGTTATATTCCTGCTGACCCAAGATGTGTTTATAACGCGAGACCAAATGCTTGCAAATGCCAGTGCAAGAGAAATTGACCTGCTTGTCACATGGCTTTACAGGCTGACGCAGGAGCAATATGACTACAAGATGGCATCTGTCATAGGTATTATGGTATTTGTTGTGTGTGCAATATTTACACTTATAGCCTTTAACCTTGTAATAGGACGTAATAAGGAGGATAAGTTCCAACTATGAGTAACAAAAGAAGAGATTTTAACGAAGACCCTCTTATCGTCGAGGCAATACCTAAGAAAATTAAATTTTCGTGGAAGCTTATTCCTCAAGTTATCCGCCATTTGATATTGGCAGCGATTGCGTTATTTTGGCTGATACCTATCATTTGGCTTGTGTTTAACTCTTTTTCCGAGTTTCAAGGTATGAGGACGAATATATTTTTTCCCGAAAGTTATTCCTTTACCAGTTACAGGTTACTGCTGTTTGACTCCGACAGCACAGTTGCAAGATTTCCCGTTTGGTTTATGAATACGCTTCAAATTGCGATATTTTCGGCTCTCATAGCAAGTATATTTGTGCTAATGGTCAGTTATGCAATGAGCCGTATGCGTTTTAGAGGACGCAGGTCACTGATGAGTTTTGGTGTTATTCTCGGGCTTTTTCCCGGATTTTTGGCAATGATTGCCGTGTATTTCATAATGCGTTCATTCGGGCTTACGAATAATCATTGGGGGCTTGTGCTTATCTACTCGGGCAGCTCGGGGCTCGGATATTTGATTGCAAAGGGCTTTTTTGACACGATATCCGAAACGCTCAGTGAGTCGGCGAGGATTGACGGAGCAACGGAAGCGCAGGTGTTCAGGCTTATAATTATTCCGCTGTCAAAGCCAATTATTGTCTACACTGTTATTTCGGCGTTTTTGGTGCCGTGGATGGACTTTATGTTTGCTTCAATAATGCTAAACTCAGGTATCGCAACCGACTGGACTGTCGCAATGGGGCTATTTAGAATGTTGCAGCGTGAGCTTATCAGCACACACTTCGCACGTTTTTGTGCGGGCGGTGTAATTGTTTCGATACCGATTTCAATTTTGTTTGTCATTATGCAGAAGTTCTATGTAGAGGGCATAACAGGCGGCGCCGTCAAGGGGTAATAATAGCCGTCATTGCCACGCTAACGCTCGCGATGACGATAAATATACATGAGGTGCATAAATGAAGGTTGTTTCAATTTTCTTAATAATGTCATTATTGCTTGGTGTTTTCGGCTGTTCATCAGCAAAAGTCGATGAGTGGTGGCTTAAAAAAGGACCGCTTGAGGGAGAGCTTATTGTTGCTCCTGTAGAGGGGTTATCAAAGGACTTTATTCGCGGAGCTGACGTATCAAGCTTGCTTGCGCAGGAGGCTTCGGGTGTTCGGTTTTACAACTTTGACGGTGAGGAGCAGGATATGCTCAAAACACTTGCCGAAGCAGGGTTTAACTACATCCGTGTGCGTATTTGGAATGACCCGTTTGATGCAAATGGCAACGGTTACGGCGGCGGCAACTGCACTGTTGACACCGCACTTGAGCTTGGTGTGCGGGCGAAAAAGTACGGAATGAAGCTACTTGTGAATTTCCATTATTCCGATTTTTGGGCAGACCCCGGTAAGCAACAGGTGCCAAAAGCATGGGCAGGTAAAAGCCTTGATGAAAAGGCGGACGCTCTTTATGAGTATACTGTGGAGAGCTTGAAGACCCTCATTGACGGCGGCGCTGATGTCGGCATGGTGCAAATCGGCAATGAAACCACAACGGGGTTTTGCGGTGAAAATGCATGGCCGCGCATAACGCAGCTTATGGCATCGGGTGCAAATGCAGTAAGAGATGTTGCCAAAGATAAGAAAAAAGACATTCAAATTGCGGTGCATTTCACCAATCCCGAGAGCCGCGACTTTGTGCAGGCGGCGCGTGTGCTTGATGTGAATAATGTTGATTATGACATATTCGCATCGTCATATTATCCGTTTTGGCACGGTACGCTCGATAACTTAGCGGGTCAGCTTCGTGCGGTAGCCGAGCAGTTTGACAAAAAGGTCATGGTTGCCGAGGTTGCTTATGCCTACAGCTGGGAGGACTTTGACGGACATGCCAACACAATAGGCGAGGGTGCGGTGTTTGAACAGCCGTATCCGCTGACTGTGCAGGGGCAGGCGAGAGCAATCGCCGATGTTGTAGCTGCGGTTGCTTCAATCGGTGAGGCGGCGCTCGGTGTGTTTTATTGGGAGCCGGGTTGGATACCTGTTCCTGTGAGTGCTTCTGCGACTACTCCCGAACTTGCGTGGCAGGAGCGTTCGGTACTTTGGGAGCGCCATGGCAGCGGCTGGGCTTCGAGCTTTGCCGCCGAGTATGACCCTGCTGATGCGGGGGTTTGGTATGGTGGCAGTGCATGTGATAATCAGGCGTTATTTGACGCGTACGGATACCCCTTGCCGTCGCTTCGGGTGTTTGGCTACTGCTATACAGGGAGCACGTCGGAGCGCAGATTGGACGAGGTTTCAAATGCGTATATTTCGGTACGTTTGCGAAATCCGATATTTTTGCCCGAAACTGTCGAAGCTACATATAATGACGGAGCTACAGAGAATGTAGCTGTGCAGTGGGAGGCTGATGCGGCAAAGCTTGATGAGATATCAAACAGCCCCGTCGGGGTGTACAGGATAAACGGCACGGCACAAGGGTTGCCCGTGACCTGCTTTGTCAGTATGGAAGAAGAAAACTATATAGAAAACCACAGCTTTGAGCTCGATGACCGCTCAATGTGGGTTCTTAATAATATCGGCGATACCGAGCAGCTGCGTTTTCAAGAAAAAGCAACGGATGCTCACAGCGGTAAATATTCACTGCATTTTTGGGACCCGTCATATGTTGAGTTTAGTGTAACACAGACTGTAACGGGGCTGCGTCCGGGGACGTACAACTTTACGGTTCATATACAAGGCGGCGACATGGTAAATGAGGAGATTTACATATTTGCAAGTGTTGATGGTGATGCGCAGGTATTTAAGACACATGCCACTGTTGACGGTTGGGTCAACTGGCAAATGCCGACGATTGAGGGGCTTTATACACATACAGGTGTAATCATAGTCGGTGTTTATGTAAAGTCAAACGGCGGCTGGGGCACAATGGACGACTTCTTGCTCAACCCCGCAAATTAGGTTTTTTGTTTCTAAATAATAACGTCATCGCGAGCATAGCGTGGCGATCCAGAAAATGCACTTTAATAAGCGTGGGAACTGGATTGCCACGTCACCCAAGCTTACACTTGGGTTCCTCGCAATGACGGGAGAAAGGAGTTTTTGGAGTAATGCAAAACAAAAAAGTGACAATAATATTATTAACATTGCTCTTTGTTGCCTTTCTGCTGTCGGGCTGTGCTTCCGGCATACAACTATCTGAGCATACGGCGGCAAATCGGAATTTTTATCAGATATTTGTAGGTTCTTTTTATGACAGTGACGGTGACGGCTTGGGCGACCTGCGGGGTATCACACATAAGCTTGATTATTTGAATAACCCGAGCGGTAAGGATACACTTGGCGTGCGAGGTATTTGGCTCTCGCCGATAAATCCGTCGCCGACATATCACAAATACGATGTGACGGATTATTACTCCATTGACCCGGCGTTCGGGACTATGGAGGATTTTGAGGAGCTTATAGCCGAAGC
This sequence comes from Oscillospiraceae bacterium, assembly GCA_009781515.1. Taxonomy (GTDB): domain Bacteria; phylum Bacillota; class Clostridia; order Oscillospirales; family Oscillospiraceae; genus WRMH01. The sequence continues at coordinate 2,357 of WQXY01000040.1, read as the reverse complement.
AAACAAGCGTGGTATTGATATCATCATTGACCTTGTTTTGAACCATACATCATCGCAGCACCCGTGGTTTTTGGCGGCTCTTGATGAGATAAGAAACGATAAAGAGCCGTTTTACCGTGACTTCTATAATTTCACCGAAACGAGGTCCGGTTCGGGTTATTATCCGACCGTCGGCGGGCTTTTTTACGAGGCTCATTTTTGGAGCGAAATGCCCGATTTGAATATGGATAATGAGAATTTGAGGGCTGAAATAGCCGACATAGCAAAGTTTTGGCTCGATAAGGGCGTGGCGGGGTTCAGGCTCGATGCTGTCATGCACATATACAGGAGCGAGGCTCAAAATCTTGAGTTTTGGTCGTGGTTTGTGGATGTATGCAAGGAAGTAAAGGACGATGTTTTCCTTGTAGGTGAGGTTTGGAGCAATGAGATGACGATTATGCCGTATTTTGAGACGGGCTTGTCGCTTTTTAATTTCCCGTTTGCAAATCATGACGGCACAATAAACAAAGCAGTTAGCAGCGGAAACGGCGAAAGGCTTGCTCAAGAGATTGAGCGCTACGCAGCCGAGATATACAGGCGTAGTCCAAGCGGTATTAACTGTGTGTTTTTATCAAATCATGACACAGGGCGAAGTGCGGGATTTTTAATCGAGCCGGAAAAGAAAAAGCTTGCTGCTGCGATTTATCTGATGATACCGGGAAATCCGTTTATTTATTACGGCGAAGAAATCGGCATGACGGGTGCGGGCATTGACGAGAACAAACGCACTGCGATGTTTTGGTCAAATACCGACAAAACGGGTATCACGAGAAATCCGCATAATACCACAAACAACAGAACACCTGAGTTTGGGGTAAGTGAGCAGTTTGACGACCCCGACAGTTTGCTCAGCTATTATCGCCAAATTCTTGCGCTAAAATCAAAGCACCCCGACATATTTGACGGCAGGGTGACTTGGCTTAATGTTGAAAACAGCGGCATATGTGCAATTCAAACGGGTGATGTGGTTGTTATGCATAATCTGACAGACGAGAGTATTGAGGTAGCTTTGCCTGTGAGCGGCGTGAAAATGAGCGGCTTTCTGAGCCCGACAGGCGAGGTCGCGAAGCTTTCGGGCGATATGATTTTTATCCCGCCGTACGCCACAGCAGTACTGGGGTGATTTGTTAAAAATGTGTGCAAAATGCTTGCAAAAGTATTGCGTTCGACTACAATTTGGTGTATAATGCTTATGAGGTGATTAAAATGGCTAAAACAGCAAGTTTAAGTATTAGGGTTGACCCGGAAACAAAATCAACAGTTGACGTAATTTTTTCCCGTTTTGGCATTACCATAGCCGATGCAGTAAACATATTTTTGCACAAATCTATAATGGTCGGCGGTCTGCCATTTGATATGACACTGCCACAGTACAATGAAGAAACCCTGTCTGCCATGCAAGAAGCAAACGATATAGCAAGCGGAAAGGTCAATGCAAAAAGCTACAGCTCTCTTGCAGAGTTAAATGCCGAGTTAGATGCCGAGTATGCTGAGGAGTACGAAAACTGATGCTTACGCTAACGACAACCAAGCAGTACAGAAAAGACCGTAACCGATGCAAAAAGCGTGGTATAATATGTCTTTGCTTGATGAGGTAATCGAGGAGCTCATTAAACAAAAGCCGCTTGCATCAAAGTATCGTGACCATGCTCTGACGGGAAACTTTATCGGGTTTCGTGAGTGTCATGTTTTACCGGATTGGTTGTTACTTTATAAAGTAGATAAGGGCAAATTGATACTTACTGCTTCTCGAACAGGAACACATTCTGATTTATTAGAAAAGTAGCAAGAGATACATCCTAAGTCCTCTTCGCCCGGCAGGTGATTTGTTAAAAAGGATCTCGAAAGTGTGAATTGCCAATGCCTTTTAACCATAAATCATGATAAATAAATTGTAGACACTTAAACATCTATATGCTACAATACAGGGCATAAAATCATAAAAAAGGTACTTGACATTATGAAAAATACCGCCGAAAATTACATACATACATACATACATACATACATACATACATACATACATACATACATACATACATACATACATACATACATACATACATACATACATACATAGACCTCGTTGTAGGGACGAACTGTGTTCGTCCGCATAGTCATAATTAAAAACGTCTGTTTTGCGTTCGGCTAAACGGACGTTTTTGTGCATTTTGCAAATATTAGAAAAGAGGAGCATACAATGAAAAAATTACTAACACTAACCCTTGCGGTACTTATGGTACTGGCCCTTGTAGCTTGTGGCGGCGGTGGAGGCAACGGCGGCGGCACACAAAACGACCCACCCGCAAACAATGACC
>WQXY01000039.1 GCA_009781515.1 Oscillospiraceae bacterium | reverse complement strand
TTTATCCGAATATTAAATGATAAAAAGCCAAAATTTTTCCTTGCTGAAAATGTTTCAGGAATGCTTGCAAACAGACATAACGAAGCGGTACAAAATATAACAAAAATGTTTGAAGATGCCGGATATATAATTTATATCGAGCTGTTAAATGCTGCTGATTATGGAGTCCCACAAGATAGAAAGCGTGTGTTTTACATTGGTATAAGAAGAGATTTAGATAGAATTTTCAGATTTCCGTCAAGGCGGAGCAGTAAGGTAACACTGCAACAAGCAATATCAGACTTAAAGGAAAGTGCTTTGCCTGCATTGCCAAAAAATAAAACTAACGGCAATAGTTGTATTGTACCAAACCATGAATACATGACCGGTGGTTTTTCAACAATATATATGTCGAGAAACAGAGTTCGCAGTTGGGATGAACAGTCTTTTACAATCCAAGCAGGGGGAAGACATGCACCAATCCATCCACAAGCACCTAAAATGAAGTTCATCGAACAAAACAAGAGAGAATTCATTAAAGGTTCTGAAGATTTATACAGACGTTTATCTGTCCGGGAATGTGCAAGAATTCAAACATTTCCCGATGGTTTCAATTTCAAGTATAACGATGTAGCGGACGGCTATAAGATGATTGGGAATGCCGTGCCGGTCAGGCTAGCCAGTTACATGGCAAAAGCAATCATGTTGTGTATTAATAGTGAAACGGGTATTGCTGTAGCTGAAAATTCACCGGAGTATAATGATGCATTCCAATTAAGTGATAATGTTTGGATTTGAAAATAATGTTATTTCAATAAGTCCTAGAAGAACATCCGCACCAACATATGATTACCCGAGCCTCGTCGTAATATGCGATAGGTTCGGGTCGTAATATATCCATTATTATGCTATAATTATTTATAGAGTGCGAGGGGTATATGAAACGAATTTTTTTGTTCATAAAAAATATATATTCATGCGACAACATGATCAAGGACACGATGAAAGTCGGCGAAATACCGCCTACGCGTGATATATATAAACGTACATTGACGATGGCAGTGCCCGCTACCACCGAAGCTGTGCTTGTGGGTATAATGGGCATGATAGATACAATAATGGTTGGTACTATCAGTACAGCCGCAATAGCCGCAGTTGGAATAACAAACCAACCGCGCTTTATTGTATTGTCTTTAATGTTTGCGCTCAACACAGGAGTTACCGCTATCGTTGCAAGAAGAAAAGGTGAGGGGGATATGCTCTCGGCACGCTCCTCGCTTAAGCAGGCAGGGCTGATTACATTATTTCTCTCTCTTGTGGTAAGTGCGCTTGCATTTATCTACGCTGCACCGTTGCTTTCATTTGCCGGAGCAGGCAGTGATATAATAGATGACGCTACAGAATTTTTCAAAATTACAATGATCAGCATCCCGTTTACGTCACTTGCCATGACAATAATTGCAGCACAGCGCGGAGCGGGAAATACACGCATATCTATGCGGGTAAACACAGTCTCTCACGCTGTAAAAATACTATTTAACCTTTTGCTGATAAACGGCTATCTCGGCTTCCCGAGGCTGGGTATCAAAGGTGCAGCCATAGCTACAATCATCGGATTTGTTGTTGCACTGATAATGTCAGTTTCTTCGGTTGCAGGAAAAAATACTGAGCTTAACATCTTCACGCTGAGCGGCTGGAAATTTGATAAACGCACGCTGAGCGGCTTTGCAAATGTCGGAAGCGGAGCATTGGTTGAGCAGCTGTTTATGCGGTTTGGATTTTTTATGTTTGTCAGAGTCGTTGCAGGGCTTGGGACAATGGCAATAACGATCCACCACATTTGCATGAATATAGTTATGCTTTCGTTTTGTTTTGCAGACGGACTCGGTATAGCATCAAGTGCGTTAGTAGGGCAAAACTTAGGGGCAAAACGTCCCGATATGGCAATGATTTACGGAAAGGTTTGCCAGAGAATTGGGCTGACACTTTCAACGATAATGTCATTTGTATTCATTTTAGGGCGAAAGGGATTAATACGAATGTTCACGTCCGAGGAAGAAATAATCACAGTCGGGTCATATCTGATATTAATTCTTGCAGTGATAACATTCGCTCAAATTTCGCAGTTTGTTATTTCGGGAGCACTCAAAGGTGCGGGGGATGCAAAATATGTTGCATTCGTTGCTTTAGTCACAGTCGGAATACTTCGTCCGGGACTTGCATGGGTGTTTGCTTACCCTATGGGGCTTGGGCTGATAGGAATTTGGTTTGCATTTTTGGCGGATCAGATTATCAGGCTTGTACTCAATTATGCGCGTTTTGGCACGGCAAAATGGACTAAAATAAAGCTTTAGCGAGTGCTGCTTTAGTCTTCCTCGTTTTTTTCTTTCACAAGTGCCAAAATTTCTTCAATTCGCTGTTTCCGCTCGGCTTCCTCTGTTTGCCTTCGTATATGTGATTTATCGTCCTTAACTAATGATAAAAGCACCTTGATTGCATGATGCCGTGCTTCGTCGGTTTCGAGGTCACGGCTTATTCTTGCATTGCCTTTTCGTACCAGCATTGAAAGCAAGTCAATCGCTTGCTCCTTGTCGGAGTTTTCCCGTTCCTGCACTAATTTTCGGACCAACTCAACCTGCTGCTGTTGATATGCTTTTTCATCGGCTCTTTTTTTTGCATGTGCCATTCTTTGTGCCCGAATGGCTTCATCAGCCTTTAGCTTCGCTTCGGCTTTTTTGCGAAGCTGCTCTGCCTGCTCGGCACGAGTTGCCGTGGTTTGCTTTATGACCTGCTGCTGACTTTGTTTAAGTGCCCTGTCATAGTTATCTCTTTTGTTTTTATCGGATAGTACCTCGTACGCTTCATTGAGTTTTGTCATTTTCTCATGCGCGTCCGTACTGCTGTTTACATCAGGATGATACTTCTTCGCCAACGCTCTGTGCTTGTCGTTAATCGCTTTTGGTGAAGCAGTCGGGGGTACATTCAAAACATCATAAAAATTTCTCAGTGATTTATTTTTCATACTCTGTAATATACCATACTATAAATTAAAGCTCGACGTTTTCCTGCAACCCGTGTAACCCCTCAATCGCCTTTAGGGCGCCGTCAAAGTCATAATTGTCAATAAGTTCGGCAAGTTCATCCATACCCTCAATGCCGCGCAGTGTATCCACATAATCACCCGCGGAAAAATCACCGCTCTTGAGCAGGGGAGTAAGCTTTTCAAACAGCTCGCTTACTTCACCTGCATTTGCCTGTGCAGCCGGAGCTTTTTCTTCCGCAATCTTCTCAGCCAAGGGGACAAACTCATTAAGCGCGGAAATCAGCTCCACTCTCAAGGTTTCCATTTGCTGTACTGTATGCCTGTCCTTATTATCGCTGAGCGATAACTCAAGAGCGAGTGCGGCATTTTGCAGAGATTTTTTACCGAGAAAACCCGCAGAACTCTTTAAGGTATGCGCTACTCTGTGTGCGGTTTTTATATCACCGCTATCAAGCAGCGTAGTAATATTCTCATAAGCATTTTTGTTTTCTTTTACAAATGTAACAATGGATTTGCGGCGAAGCTCCTCTTCTTTGTCAATGAAATCCTGCTTACGCTTATTGCCGTCTTCTTTTAATATAACATCGGCAGGCAGATACCGTCTGAGAATATCACACAGCTCGTCGGCATCAATCGGTTTTGACAGGAAATCATCAAAACCTTGCTCAATGAGCATTTCACGGGCATTATTGGCGGCATTTGCAGTAAGCGCAATGATAGTCATATTGCCGAATTTAACGTCCAACGCTCTTATTTTATGAAGCGTTTCAATGCCGTCCATTTCAGGCATCATATAATCCAAAAATACAATGTCATAATCACGTTGCTGAACTGCTTCGATTGCTACCATACCGGAGTCCACCATATCCGGTGAAATATCCATTAAATGCAGCAAGCCGCTCGCAACCTTTAGATTAAACTCATTATCATCAACAACAAGAATTCGTGCTTCCGGAGCGCGAAGTGCATAAGCATCTCTGTTATCGTCCTGTTTTAATGCGTCGATATCGGCACCGATGATAAGCGGAACAGTGACTGTAAACGCCGTTCCGTGCCCGTATTCACTTTCAACAGAAATATCGCCGTCCATCATTTCAATGAGCGATTTGCATATTGTAAGCCCAAGCCCTGCACCCACGATGCTTCTGTTTTTCATCTTGTCAAGCTGTTCAAAAGCGTTAAACATCTTGGGTAAATCCTCTTTATGAATACCCATGCCCGTATCTTCGATTTTCATAGTGAGCCGGTTTTCGCTTGCGCTGACAATGAGCCTTACATATCCTTTTTTGGTGAATTTGACGGCATTTCCGCAAATATTTGTAATTACCTGACGCAGCCTGATATCATCGCCATGCAGATATTCGGGAATATCGCCGATTATTTCGTATCTGAACTCAATGCCTCTTTTTTCGGCAATATGGGTAAACATTGAAGCAATGTTGTCAATAAATTGATTGAAATTATAATCAACGGGATTAAGGTCGAGCTTTCCTGCTTCGATTTTTGACATATCAAGAATATCGTTGATTATTCCAAGCAGCGAGTGTGCGGATATGTTGATATCCTTGACAAAACTCATCTGCCGCTCGTCAAGCTTTTCATGCTCCAAAATTTCGGACATGCCTATGATTGCATTCATAGGTGTTCTGATTTCATGCGACATATTTGCCAAAAACTCGGTTTTTGCATTGTTTGCATGTTCCGCTTCTTCAACAGCAATCACAAGCTCACGTTGATTGTTTGAAAGCTCCTCGGTGCGGATTTCGACAAGCTTTTTAATCCGCAGCCCCTCACGGCGCTTTCGTATAACCAAAATAATAACAAATGTAAAACCGACTGAAAGTATCCCGATGCCAATCATAAAGGGCAAGCGCTCTTGCGCCACACGAAGCCTGTAGTCGTAGGTTCTTCGCAGCCACTGACCGGATATACCCTCCACATCTATTAAGCTCATTGCTTTTGTAACAATTGAGCAAAGCAGTTCTTCGTCCTTATTAAACCCGAAAGTCACGTCAAAGTATGCATCAAACAGGAAGTTTGACTTATATCCCACAAGCTCCCTGTAGTTGGTCATAATAAGCAGATGATATTCTCTTGTCATAACCATATCGACCTCGCCGCGTTCGAGAGCGTCGAGAGCGGCAGCTGTGTTGGGATAAACGGTCGTATGCTTGTGATTTGGAAACCACTTTAAGAACATGTCTTTGTGAGCGGTGCGGTCGATAAGTCCGACACTTGTGTATAAAATTTCATTAATATGTATGTTGTGAAAATCCGTGTTTGAAAGCAAAGCGAGAACATCACGCAGGAAATGCTCGCCCGCCCACAAATATTGACCGTACCTGTCCTCGGTTTGCATAAGCTCCGTAATCATTTTTGCTTCGCCGTTTTCGAGCTTGGTCAAAAGCTCGGGCCAGTACGCATCTTCATCATTTATACGCTCAAACGTAAGCCCCGTGAGTTTTTCAATTTCATATATAAGGTCAATTGCGATGCCCTCCCACTTGCCGCTGCGGGAGTCAAAAAACGAAACAGGATAGTTGGTTGTTTCGGCAGCAAACGGAATAACAGGATTGTCTCTGATAAACCTCAGCTCCGCATCGGTTAAAAGGAAAGATAGCTTATGTATGAGATAATCTTGGCGTCCTTGTGTATACAGCTGCTTCATGTGGTTTATAGCCCCATGCTCGAGTGCAAGCTGTACAATATCAATAATCGGTCGCAGCTCGGGGTTTTGCGTTGATAGTGACACGGGACTGAATATTATGGGATAGTATACATTTGCGGTAACTACTCCATAATAGTCAAACGCGGCTTCCGCAGGGGACTCATCAAAAAACACATCTACCGTGCCCATGGTGAGCATTTTGTGAGCTTGAGAATAATCGCCGACATAAAAGAGTTCAAAATCTCTTTTTTCATGTTCTCTAATAATATCTGCGGTTGTGGTTCCCTCAAGAAATGCAAATCGCAGCGGTCTTGTTTCTGCTATTTCATCAAGAGGCACTGCATTTGGTTTGCGTATGTATATAATCAGGCGTTGTGCAATATCGTCCGTCATTATGAAGGTTTCCCGACGTTCTTCATTTGCCGTAAGCTCGCCGGTAAAATCAATAGTGCCGGTTCTTAAACCCTCAATCAAGTCGTCCCATTCTCTTACTTTGGGAATAAAAGGAATGTCAAATAGTTGCGAAAGCCACTCGCAAAGAAGAGCAGAAAATCCTCTTATTTCACCACTCATGTTAAACAATTCGGTACTGTAATTGCCCGCGAAAATGAACTGCTCCCTGCTCTCACGAAGTGCTTCTACTGCGGCAATGTCGGCATCTGTAACGCCGGGGATATCCAAGAAAGATGAAAAAACAACTCCTTGCAATGTGTCTTGAGATTGCCGTGCACAACCCGATAAAACCGTAAGCATTAAAACTACGGCAAGCACAAAAGCGCATATACGTTTTAAGAAATTAACAACACCCATATTTATTCCTGAAACAAAACCACTCTGTTTCGCCCGCCCTCTTTTGCATCATAAAGAGCCTTGTCGGCGTTCTTAATAAAATCGTCTGTAGAGGTTTCGGCAGTCGGGACAACCGAGTTTAGACCGATGCTCACAGTTACTTTTGTAATATAACCATCTTCGTTTGGAATATCAATGCTTTCAATTGCCTTGCGTACATTTTCGGCAACTTCCTCAGCGCCTTGAATATCCGTATTTGACAGTAAAATTACAAACTCCTCGCCGCCCCAGCGTGCGATAAAGTCATTTGTCCTCTTGAGTGTGTGGGAGGCCGTTTCGGCAAATGTCTTCAAAGCTACATCGCCCTGTTGATGCCCGTATGTATCATTATAGTTCTTAAACTTATCAATGTCCATAAGCATAAAGCTGATTGGCGTTTGTTCTCTGATTGAACGACCCCACTCGGCATTCATGCGGGTTTCAAAGCCGCGGCGGTTTGCTATTTTAGTCAGCGGGTCAATAAGACCGATACGCTCAATTGTACGCATTTGGTCAATGATTTTGATATGCGTATTTACACGGGCTTTAACGATAGCTTTGTTAAACGGTTTTGTAATGTAGTCAACCGCACCTAAGAAAAAGCCCTTTTCCTCATCGGCGGGGTCGGAAAGACCCGTTATAAAAATGACAGGTATATTGACCGTATCGTTTGACTCCTTTAGCTTTGTTATCACTTCAAAACCCGTCATATCAGGCATGACGACATCAAGAAGTATTAAGTCGGGAGCATTCAACTTAGCAAGCTCAAGCGCCCTCGTTCCGTTTTTTGAAATGAGTATATTATAGTGAGGGGATAATATACTTCCCAAAATATCCAAGTTAAACTTTTCGTCATCCGTGATTAAAATTGTGAATTCCTTTTTGTGTTCCGACATAACTGTTGTTCCTTTCACATTACGTATTATTGGCGGCTGTCCGACAGGTGTTTTTCAAGTAAAACAAGAGCATTCTCAAAGTCATATTCTTCGATAACATCAGCAAGAAGTTCCATACCCGGAATGTCTCTAAATCTTTCGGCATAACTGATAGCTTCAAAATCGTCTCTTTTAAGCAGCGGCTCAACCTCTTTAAGCAGAGCGACAAGCTCTTCGCTACTGATTTCAACTGCTTTTGTTTTTTCACCCTCAGTTTCTTTTAGTATATTTTTAAGGTCAAATAGTGCAGCAGACAGTTCGGTTTGGAAAATCCGCAGCTGATGAGGTGTATGCCTTGCGACACCGCCGCTGAGAGCTTCTTCAAGAATTGCTGCCGCTTCCTGCAGCTTCTTTCTCCCCAAGTAACCCGCTGCGCTTTTTACCGTATGTGCAATACGATGTGCCTTTTGAATGTCCTGAGAAGACAAAGCTCCGGTCATGTTGAGAAACGCATTATGGTTTTCTTTTACAAAAGTTGCAATGGATTTGCGGCGGAGCTCCTCTTCTTTGCTTGAGGCAGAATGTGTAGCTTCGGTGTTTTTAATCAGCTTAACCTTTTCGGGCGGCAGGTAGCGTTTGATAATCTCACGCAGCTCATACATATCAATGGGTTTTGAGATAAAATCGTCAAAGTCATTGTCTATAAACATCTGCCTTGCACTTTTTATTGCATTTGCGGTCAGTGCTACTATTTTCAAACTTGCAAACTTGCCGCCGAGTGCCCTTATTTTCTGCACCGTTTCAATGCCGTCCATTTCGGGCATCATATGGTCCATAAACACAATGTCATAGTCCTTTTTCTGAACCATATCAATTGCCTCAAATCCCGAGTTTGCAGTATCTGCCGTGATTTCCATAAGATGCAAAAGCCCGCTTGTCACCTTGAGGTTAAACTCATTATCATCGGTTATAAGAACCTTTGCATCGGGCGCGCTGATAATAAGCTCTTCCTTATCCGACTCTTGAATGCGGATTGCTTCTTCATTGCTGAGCACAATGGGAAGTGTTATTGTAAATGTAGTGCCGTGCCCGTAATCGCTTTCCGCGATGATGTCGCCGCCCATCATTTCAACAAGTGACTTACATATCGAAAGCCCAAGCCCCGTGCCTACAATACTTCTGTTTTTTACCTTATCGAGCTGCTCAAAGGCGTTAAAGAGCTTTGGCAAGTCTTCTTCACGTATTCCGACGCCTGTGTCTTCGACTTTCATCGTCAGCCTGTTATCCTTGCGAATAATAGTAAGCATGATGTAGCCCTTTTGGGTAAATTTCACTGCATTTCCGCAAATATTGGTAAGAACCTGCCTGAGTCTGATATCGTCGCCGTAAAGGTATTCAGGCATTTCACCGACGGTCTTATACTTAAACTCAAGTCCCTTGTTGTTTGAAACATGCGTAAACATAGAAACGATGTTGTCGGAAAATTGGTTAAAGTTGTAATCAACGGGATTAAGCTCAAGCTTGCCCGCTTCAATTTTGGACATATCAAGTATGCCGTTGATAATTCCGAGCAGGGAATGTGCCGAAATCCTGATATCCTTGACATAGCTTGCCTGCTGCTCGTTTAAGTCCTCATGCTCCAAAATCTCGGACATTCCGATTATGGCATTCATGGGTGTTCTGATTTCATGCGACATGCTCGCCAAAAAGTCAGATTTAGCACGGCTTGCTTTTTGTGCGATTTTTACCGTGTACAAAAGCTGACTGTGAGCCGCCAAATAGTTGGTATGCTCGGTACGTGCATCTTCCATGGATTTGACGATACAATTTATTGGAATGTTTACGTTGAGTGCAATTTTCCTTGCCATGTCGTGGCAGGTTTGAGAGCCGCAGGCACTGCAGTCAACATTTTGCTGCTCATAACTGCGTTTTCCGAGCCAAATAAATGCTTCCTCAATATCTTTTTCGGCTATTTGAGGGAAGCTTGTGGTAACAGGTTTGTACTCACGTTTGAAATCCGAAAGGTCAAACAAATCATCATAAGCTTTATAAATCGTTTCGTAATGTTCTTTTTTTAGTTCATGTGATGCATGATTTCTGACATTATTCATTGCGTTGTCTATCTCAAATACAGTTTTGTCATGCGTGGAGGCAGGGCCGATATTGCAGCCCTCATCACAGTTGAGTACATCGTATATATTAGGCAAAATTTCATCGGGTGCCGCCGCGTAACTGCTCAGTTTATCGTACACGCTAAATCCCTCTGCATTTGTAATAAAGAGGGTTTCTTCCGTGAAAAACTCCAAGTTTTCTTTTAGCCCGCCGGGCAGCGGAAAAAGCGTACCCAATCCCGTTTGCGGAAAATCAAAATCTGTCTCTTCATCGGGCAGTTTAATGTTGTTGGCTTTCATATACTCAAGCAGTTTTGTGAAAGTGATGTTGTACTGAGCAATACCCGTGTCCTTAAATTCAATCGACTTTGCAATACAAGGCGAAATTGCCGCAATACGGTCTGTGCCGCCAAGATACTTCTTAACATATATGGAAACGCAAGCCATCGGACTGTGTATCGGAGAGAGCCACTTTAACAGGTCGTGGCAATACATTTCACAATAAGAAACAATAACCGGACAAGGCTGCGTTATAATGCGCTTTTGCCCCGTTTCTTCAATATGCCGCACATGTCCCCAAATGCAGATATCCGCCCCCAAAGACACATCATAAATCATCTTTACACCAAGCTTTTTGAGGTATGTAAAGAGCTTTTTGTATTCGGGAATGTTTGTTCGTATGGATGGTGCGGCGATAACCGATATTTTAACGCCCTTTTTCAAGTCAGCAAAAAACAGCTCGGTATCATCGTTGAAAAACCGGGCTTCATGTTTGCAGGCTGAAATACATCTGCCGCAGGTAATGCATTTTTCGTGGTCAATTCTGACCTTAATATTGCCGTCCTCATCTTGAAAAGTTACATTTGCAAGCTCCATGGGACATTCGCGGACACATCTGTTACAGCCGACACATAAATCATTTTTTGAATCTATAATCATATTATTCATAAGCTAATACCTTCAAAATAACCGACCAATTACACACTCAACTACTATACATTAAATGCAAGGATTTGTCACTTATAATCTGGTAGTGTATAATAGTTGCATGGACAAATTAAGATTTAATAATGCATGTGATATTGTGATGAGAGCTGAGCGTGAGTCCAAACAAATCGGAACTCTCGGTGAAAAAACGCTTCATGCGGTTGTAAAGTACTACCTCGAGCCCGATGAAACAAAGCACGAAATCAGGGTCGGCTCTTTTCATGCGGACATTGTAAATGAGCGGGGCATTACGGAAATTCAAACAAGGTCATTTTATGCACTGCGAAAAAAGCTCGCTTATTTTCTCGAAGAGTCCCCTGTAACAGTGGTATATCCGCTTGCGGGTAAAAAGTGGCTTTTGTGGATAAACACAAAAACGGGTGAGATAACAAAGAAACGGAAATCGCCGCGAAAGGGCAGAATTCATGATGCGATTTTTGAGCTTTACAGGATAAAATCCGTGCTAAATCACCCAAACCTAAAGCTTCATTTAATGTTTATAGATGTTGAGGAATATCGCTACTTGGACGGTTGGAGTGAAAACAAAAAAAGAGGCTCGTCACGATGTGACAGGCATCCTGTAAACATAGCAGAGGAATTTTGGTTTGAGAAGCCTGCGGATTATCTGCAATTTATACCCGACAAGCTAAAAGACGGTTTTACAACAAAGGATTACAAGAAAGCGGCAGGCATAAATCTCACTACCGCTCAGCTTGTCTTGAATGTGCTCCATCATATAGGCACAGTCCGCCGCACAGGCAAACAGGGCAACATGCACGTATATGAGCGTGCGTTACTCGCTTTGTTCTGATACATATATAGCAGCGCGGCTTTGAATTATGCGGGCTGCGCTTTCGGCTGTGCGAAGACCGTTAAAATAATCGCTTGCCGTTTCTGCAACAATATTCAAAAGCACTGTATCGTAATATACCGAGCCGGTAGCAGAGTCGATGAGAGCAAGAATTTGTTCGTCGTCGCCATATGTTTCTTCAAGAGCCGATTTGTTAAACGGAAAAGTAAGCCAACGATTTTCCTGTTGCCATTCTTTCAAAAGAAATGTACGCAAAAATTCCCATGCACCGTCAACATCTTTACAATTTGTTGTTATAGCAAGCCCGAAGTCAACCTTCATAGTATTTCCTTGCCTGTTTGCTGAGGGATATCCTTTAGCAACAAAATCTCCGCCCCACCACTCACGGTGCATCCCCACCACATAGGGGTCCCCGCCAAAAATGCTCATCTGCATAATTTGTCTGCCGGTAGCAACCAATTCTATGAAGTCTATATATTCCTCGCTATAATCAAAAGAAAACATAGCGGCAAACTTAAGAAGTTGTATGAAGTCTTCCGAGTCAAAATTAACGCTCCCTGTTTCCCAATTGACATAATCACCCACATTGTTTTCAAAAATCAAATTCAGTATGTTTTGCGGAGGCTCCAGTCCTATGGGAAAGTCGGCATTGGGATTAGCATCAATTACTGCCTTAAACTCATCCATGGTCCACCCCGGTTCATTACCGAGAATTTCCGGACTGCCAATTATAGTGTCTATGAAAAAATATGGAGATATTTGATATAACCCGCCGTTTATTTCAGTCTCGCGCAGTGCGGCACTTACCAAATTCTCTCTGCTTATTTGAGAGTCATTATCGAGAAGCTTATATAAATCCAACAGCAACCCTTTATTAACATATTGATGAATTGGTAAGTTTTGCGTGTTTATGATGTCGGGAGCATTGCCGGAGATAATATCGGTGGATAGCCTTATAAGCCCTATAGTCCAATCATCATAGTTAGAAAATTCGCCGTAATCAATCACGTGGATAAAGTAATTTGGATTTGTTTTGTTAAAAGAGTGGATCGAATTTTCAAAGTGTACATTGAGACCAAATGTAGCAAGAGTGAGTATAGTCGGCTCTTGCACATCGGCAAGCGGTACTTTTGTGAGCAGCAGCAGTGTATAAGTGCGCGATGATAATTGTGAGAGAATAGTGACAATGCTTCCGTCAGGCAGCATTGTCAAAGTGCTAAATTCATTATTGGAAATACTGTGGTCAAACCAGTCTAAAAGATGTATGGTTTCATCGGTTTGTGCGTCTATACCAAAAAGAGAAATTCCGTCACTGCAAAGAAACATAAATCCGGCTTCTCCCGAATAGACCTCATCAGCCTCGTGAGGCAAATCAAGCATATCTCCAAGAGATTGTGCAGAGAAATCTATTTTTTGGAGTGCATAAGTATGTGTCACAGACGAGCGTCCGCTATATGCAATTGTTCCGTCAAGCAAACGAACTAAAGAATGATATGGACCTGAACCTAAATCTGAAACATCAATATTAAAGAGAAGGGTGCCGTCGCTTTTGAAAACTAAAATATTCGCATCACCCAAACCCCTTGTAAGTGCAAATATGTTTCCGTCATTGTCTGCTAATAATGAAAAAATGGAACTATACTCGTTTTCTAATAAGTCAGAAATATCAACAGTAAGCAGCGTGTTTCCTGTATTATCAAGTTTTATCAGGCTCTTATATGACCCGGCATCTTCAAGGTAATCGTACTTTTCATGTTCTTCGCCACTGAAATCGGCAGGTAAATTAAAACGGTATAACCATGAACGTTCGCTTATCCATATATTCTCATCGTCATCTATCGTTATAGCAGTGATATCAATATTGCTGTAATCTGCAGAGTGAATTTCCGGAGAATAATTTTGAAGCTCGGATATGTCTGTTCCGTCAAAATTCATAGTTTGAATTTTTGTGGTACTATGAGGGATATCTTCGTTTGTGGATTGTTCCAATACAAAATAAACCTTGGTGGCGGAAAAGGTGTATGCGCTAATAAAACCCGGTCCACCCGGTATTTCTATAAATCGCGAAACATATACAAGGTCTTCCGGGTCGTCTATAAAATCATCCGGCGCCTTAGCATCTTCATCCGGATTGTTTTTGCATCCCGCTAAAAAAGAAAACAGCATTAAGAAAGCTAATATAATGCTTATAGTGCGAACAAACTTAATAAAATGCATGATAAATTCCTCCGAGAAAATATAACAAAATTATGCGTCCCTAAAAAACTCAATCCCTGCGTGGAGTGGCAGGTCTTCTTTATATATATGCGAAATATCCGACAGGCACATGCACTGCGGTGCGGTGTAGCCGTCGGGATTATTTCTAAATACGAGTATTGTAACGGTCGAATGTGCTATATCAAAGCTTGACCAAAGTATATGCGGCGGAATGGATAGCAGGTGCGAGAGCCATGTTGTCCCGAACCCATGATGGCAAAATGCCGCAATGCGCTTATCGCTCGGCGAAACCACCTTATATATATTACCCTCACGCTCATAACCGAGCCGTGCCAAAAATTCGTCCGAGCAGGCGGCGACCCTGTTGTAACCGTCAAGAGGTGCTTTGCATGTCTTAAACACGGGATTTTTGTGCCAGTTTTTGAATGTATAATCATGTTCGATAAGCTTGGTGTTTTGACAGCCGAACGACCAGTCGCGATTGCCGTATCCTCGGTCGACCGAAAGCTCGTTGAATACCAAATCCTCGCTCATCCAGTCCTCTATTGTTTTCGGCAGCTTCAAGAGGTCGCAGGTTGGCTGTGCAGTTTGAACTGCCCGCCCGAGAGGGGAGCAGTATATCTCGTCAACCCCGTGCTTTTTCATTCGTTCGGCAAGTGCGTCCGCCTGCTTTACGCCGTTTTCCGTTAAGCTGTCTGTTGCATAATCAGGCTCCCCGTGCCGTATGACATATAAAAACATAAACTACTTCTCCATTTCTGTTGTTTGATTTGTTTTTGAATTGTTGCGGGTAATCTTATGCAAAATACGTTTGAAAAGGGGTACCTTGCCGCCTTTGCCGAAGCGGTACTCAAAGAACATTTCAGTATTGCAAAGCTTGCAATACCTGACTGTATCTTCGTCACTTTTCAGGCAGTTAGGACACTTTTTCATGGTTGTTTACACCTATGGTATAATTGTAACATACACATCAATAATTGTAATGTATATAATCTGATTATAACATAACGCATAGATTGTGCGGAGGAATTTTTGTGGACAGACTTAGCATACTACGATACGAGATAGACAGGCTGATTGTTAAAAATCAGCCTGATATGTACAGATACTTTACAGTTCATTTATATGAAGTCTCCGCTTTTGCTGTCCTGCTTGCACATCGGCGGGGTCTTGATGCCGAGCTTGCTGCAACCTGCGGAATACTGCATGATATTTATCAGATAACAGACGGAGCAATTAAAAAGCACGCAATAAAAGGAGCAGAGGTAGCAAGGGTAATTTTGGAAGAAACTTCGCTCTACAGCGAAGAAGAAATCGAGATAATAACCATCGCAATATCAACGCATAACAAAAAGAGAATTGTCCATGACAGTGCTTATGCTGAGCTGCTAAAAGATGCCGATGTACTCTCACACTCTCTGCATGACCCCGGCTCGCCGATACTTGATAAGGAGCAGGAGCGTTATAGCAGCCTGATGACTGAACTCGGTTGCGAAAACAAGTAAACCAAGCAGAAAAAAGAGCAAATGTCCCAAAATGAGACAATTCCTCAAGGCTTGCTATTACAGGGATTTATAGTGCTTAATCTTGAAATTCGGTTAAATGCTTCCAGTACCGTTTTGGCATATTATTCATTCTCAGCTTCGGGTTTATCCTGCTTTCAATCGCGATTGTGTTATAAAACCGCTTCCAGAGCTCTCTGTATTTTACTTCCGTTTCACATGCTTCGGGAAGCTCCAAATCTTCAAGCGGGACGATAGTTGGCTTGAAATTCTGATATATAATGGCATGTTTATGGCTCTCGTCATAAATTAAAAACTGCTCGCTCGGATATCTGTCGCAAAAATGCTGCACAATGAGCGGCAGAACAAAGCTTTTTGGTTCGATGATTGCGACCAAGGCTCCGTTATAATCAGAAAAACGTATAAATTCCTTGTAGTACATACCCTCTCTTGACACAAAACGGGTCAGACTTATCATTTTGCTCACAGCGTCATTTGAGAGCATGTTTGTGACCCTCGCACCAAGCTTAAACCCTAAACGCAGAAAATTGAGGGCAACAATCTCTTTACCCTTTTCGCTCGAAAAATAACATAAACGCACGAGCCTCATAGCCTCATGCGATATGGACACACAAATTGACTGCTCAACTCTCTCTGCAAAAGCATGATTTGTAGAGATTTCTTTGACAGGGAAGATAGTTTCCTGTGTTTCATCGGGGCTGAAAATGAGCAGTGGCAGCTCCTTTTGATAGTAGCTTTCATATACACAGCAAAGCAGCCCGTCAAAAGAGCCGTCATAAACATAAGCTATATCTGACCTGTAAGGCACTTATAAAGCTCTCCCTTCTCTATACTCAAAGTATTATCGAACAGCGAAAACTGCTCCATGGGCGAGCCCGCAAGCTCCCAGCTTTGCTTTGAAAGCAACCCCCGCAGCACCGCTTCGGGGTCATTTCTAATTCCAAGCATGGATTTGCCGCGGCATGTGATAAAGTACTGTGCTCTTTTGAGCACAATGTTCATTTTTTTCAAATCGGGGAAATCCAAACTACCTGTACGCCGTGCTCTGATGATTTTGTTGACACCTGTCACACCAAGCCCCGGGACACGAAGCAAAACCTCGTAAGAAGCGGTGTTTATTTCAACAGGGAAAAAATCATAATGATTAAGCGCCCAGTTGCATTTTGGGTCAATGAGAAGATTAAAATTTTGATTTTGTTCGTCCAAAAGTTCTGTTGCATCGAACTTATAAAAGCGTAAAAGCCAGTCGGCTTGATAGAGCCTGTGCTCACGAAGAAGCTGCGGCTTTGAGTTAACTGCGGGCAGGTTGCTGTCTTCCAAAACAGGTATGTATGCAGAATAAAATACCCGTTTGAGCTCGTATTTTTTATATAGGGCGGCGGATAAGTTTATGATTTGATAGTCGGTCTCGGGTGTAGCCCCCACAATCATTTGAGTGCTTTGACCGGCGGGGACAAACTGCGGAGTGTTTTTGTATTTGACTAAATCCGTGCGGTTTTCATGAATACCTGTTTTTATCATTCCCATTGGTTTTAGTATATCATCACGGCTTTTGTCGGGAGCAAGCAGCTTTAAGCTGTCGTGTGAGGGAAGCTCCAAGTTGATACTCATGCGGTCGGCGAGCAGACCGAGAGCGGTGAGAAGCCTGTGGTCCGCACCGGGTATGGCTTTGACATGTATGTATCCGCGGAACTTGTATGTGTTTCTGATAAGAGAGAGGACCTCAATCATCTGCTCACATGTGTAGTCGGGATTTCGGATGACAGCGCTGCTGAGAAAAAGACCCTCGATATAGTTACGCCTGTAAAACTGTATCATAAGCTCCGCGAGTTCGTGCGGCTCAAAGGTCGCTCTTTGTATATCGTTTGATTTTCTGTTTACACAATAGCTGCAGTCATAGGCACATACATTGCTCAAAAGAACCTTCAAAAGAGCAATGCACCTGCCGTCGGCAGAAAAGCTGTGGCATATTCCGCAGGCTGCAGCGTTGCCGAGAGAGCCGGGTTTACCCGAGCGGTCAACACCGCTTGAGGTACAGGCCACATCATATTTGGCAGCGTCACATAAAATTGTCAGTTTATCAATTACGTCCATTGAGGACATTATAACACCTAAAAATTAAGATTGCAATAGGTAAAAATGCACAAAAATTAAGAACAGAGGCTGCTGCATCATTTTGCAGCGGCCTCTATTTGCTGTTCGCCGTTTACCCGATATCAAGCGCAATGACATATTCGCCAAACAGGTAGTAGTGCATGATAGATGCAAAAAGTGACATGGAATTATACATAAATTTTACATTAATTATACAATAGATTTTACACATGAAGGTTATACTCATGCCACGGAGAGTATGAATGAAGATTTCAGCTATCAAGGTAATCATATACGGAATATTTTGCGTTGGGGTGTTTGTGGCTTTTGTAGCTGTGTTTACTCCGGTTTTGTCTGACTCCTTAGCGATATTTTCTTTAATTGGAGGAGTTATCGTTTTAATAGGAATATTATTTTGTATAATAACAGCAATTACTCCTTGCTGTCCTTATTGCCATGAGCTTCTCAGTATCAGAAAAAAATCTCCCGAATACTGCCCGCATTGTGATAAGGAGTTAAGGTAAGTTTTCTTTATATATAATTAATTTCATAATAACATAAGCATGACACACAGTTGTCATGTTTGTTTTGTTAGTATATTATGTAAAAAGGGAAGTACACTTCCCATATTATGTTCTTAACAGGAGAAATAACAACAATGAAAAAATACCCAAGGTCTGAAAAATATGATGAAAAGTGGGTTTCCGATAACTGGATGGGACCGCACCCTCTATGGCTGCTCGAAGAAATGTGCGAAAACTTAGACTTAAAACCGGGCATGAGAGTGCTCGATATGGGCTGCGGAAAGGGGTTATCTTCCGTTTTTCTTGCAAAGGAATATGGCGTCACAGTTTTTGCAAATGACTTATGGATTGGTGCAACAGAAAATTTTGAGAGATTTGTAACTGCAGGGGTAGACGACAAAGTCTTTCCGATGCACGCCGATGCCCGTTCGCTTCCGTATGCAGAGGGCTTTTTTGATGCTGCAGTCTGCGTAGACAGCTACAATTATTACGGCACGGATGAAATGTATTTCCCATGCGTTTATTCCAAGCTCGTTAAATCCGGCGGTCAGTTTGCTATTTCTGTTCCCGGTTTAACAAAGGAATTTGACAAAGGATATCCCGATACCTTAGAAGAACTTTGGGATGAACAACTGTTTTCACTGCACAGCGGAGCTTGGTGGCGGCATCTTTGGGAGAAAACAGGACTTGTTGAAATAACCGCCTGTTACGACATTGAAAATGTTAAAGAAATATGGCAGCCATGGGCAAAGTGGGCAAGAGAACACATGGACTTTAACGATGATGACTTCTTAGCCGCCGACACAAACAGTGATGTGGCATTTATAATTATGACCGCAAACAAAAAGTGATTTAATTTGACATTCGCAAATTTATCTGATATTCTTCACCAAGCAAATTTTTGCAGGAGAACTAATCATGGCAATAGACATTATGAATGTAAAAACATATATCCAACAGCCGGTTTCTTATTATTACGGAAACAGGCCTTGGTTATTGTTGCTATGACAGTTTAGTTATATGCATCATGGCTCAAGGCTTAGAACGCTTTGAGCCTTTTTGTTATATAAAAACATGTTTGAAAGGAACTGTTATAACTATGGAACTATTTGAAACAATAAGACGAAGTGCAGTTGACATCTTTTCCGAAGACGGGCTGCAGGAAAGACTAAAAAGCGGCAAACCACTAAAAATCAAGCTCGGAGCTGACCCCTCACGTCCCGATTTGCACTTAGGTCACAGCGTACCGCTTCGTATGCTGCGTAAGATGCAAGACGCAGGACATGAAATCGTATTTGTAATCGGCGACTTTACAGGTATGATTGGCGACCCGTCCGAGAGAAGCAAAACCAGACAACCAATGACATTTGAAGAAACCCGAAAAAACGGGCAAAGCTACTTCGAGCAGGTAACAAAAATACTTGACCCAACGAAAACGAAGATAAGATATAACTCCGAGTGGCTTGGTGAGATGAATTTTGCTGATGTCATAAAGCTTGCGGGAAAGTATACTCTTGCACGTATACTCGAACGTGACGACTTCTCGGGACGTTATAAAAATAATCAACCAATCGGACTGCATGAGCTTCTTTACCCTCTCATGCAAGGATATGACTCTGTTGCACTAAACGCTGACATAGAGGTTGGAGGTACAGACCAGACATTTAACCTGCTCGTCGGTCGTGATTTGCAAAAGGATTACGGTCAAAAACCTCAGGAGGTTATAACATTTCCGCTCCTGCCGGGTCTTGACGGTGTAGAAAAAATGAGTAAATCGCTCGATAATTACATCGGTATCGA
The DNA here is from genome assembly GCA_009781515.1 of Oscillospiraceae bacterium. Taxonomy (GTDB): domain Bacteria; phylum Bacillota; class Clostridia; order Oscillospirales; family Oscillospiraceae; genus WRMH01. The sequence goes on along the minus strand of WQXY01000039.1, from coordinate 1,981 downwards.
CGAAGAGCCGGAAATAATGTTTGAAAAATGCATGAAGATACCGGATGCGCTTTTAGCTGACTACTTCAGGCTCACTACAGATATCAGAGAAGATGAATACCTACAAGTTATTGAAACCGACATAAGACAAGCACACCGCGTATATGCGCGGGAAATTGTCAAAATGTACCACTGTGAAAATGCGGTTATACAGGCAGAGAAAAGATATGATACAGTAGCCTCCGGACATGCTCCCGAGAACATGGATACTCTAAACGTCACAGGTGCTGAAATATCAATAATAGAACTGTTGAAACAGGCAGGTTTTGTTTCGTCAAATTCCGAAGCAAAAAGACTGATTGAGGGTAGGGGTGTAAAAATTAACGGTGAAACGGTAGTTGATTTATTAATATCTGTCAGCGAAAATTGTACGCTCAGCTGTGGCAAAAACAAGTTTGTACAAGTGCGTTTAAGAAAATGACAGACAATTACCATAGTAGATTATTTCTGATGATTACTGTACAATGGACAAAATACCTTAATCACAACGGAGGGAACTTCTAATGGAAAAATACATTGAACTGGCAAAATCGCTTGGGGCGGACAATGTGGCTGCCGTTACACCCGATGATATAGTTTTTGACGGCAGAACAATTTTCAAGTGCATGTTCGGTTGCAGCTCATGGGGAAAAGGCTGTACATGTCCGTCACGTGCAGGCTTTCTGTCATCGGAGGAATATGAAAAACTGCTAAGAAAGTACAAAACCGTTTTAATTATACATTCAAGGGATAAAAAAATTGCACAGAGGGCTTCATACGAAGTCGAAAAGGAAGCATTTTTTGATGGTGATGTACTGGCATTTTCCATGTCGGATTGTGCTTTGTGCGAAACTTGTGCCGGAAAGACAGGGGAGCCGTGCAGGAATGTAAGAATGGCGCGCCCGTCGTTTCATAGTGTCGGCATAGATTGTTTCGCAACCGTATTAAAGCAAGGATTGCCGATTAAAGTGCTCAGAAATGAGGGCGAAGAGCAAAACTGGTATGCAGCAGTATGGCTGAATTGAAATAATAGGAGTAATGGAAATGAACCAAAAAGAACGTATGCTGGCGGAGCTTCCTTATAAAGCATGGATGGATGGTTTGCACGAGGAAAGAGTTGCATGTAAGGTTAAAATTCAAGAATATAACACCTGCCGAGCCGATGATTTTGAGCGAAAGGAGAAGCTTCTGCGCGGTATCCTCGGAAAAGCCGGTGAAGACGTGTGGATAGAACCTCCTTTTTTCTGTGACTACGGCTATAATATTGAAGTCGGTGAGTTCTTCTATGCCAACTATAATTGCATTATTCTTGATGTGGCAAAAGTAAAAATCGGTGATAACGTTATGTTTGCCCCGAATGTTGCGATTTATACAGCGGGACATCCGGTTCATCCGGAGTCGAGAAGCAGCGGTTATGAGTACGGAATTGGCATTACAATCGGTAATAATGTGTGGATTGGCGGCAACACTGTTATAAACCCCGGTGTGACGATTGGTGATAATACTGTCATCGGAGCGGGAAGTGTCGTAACTAAGGACATTCCCGCAAATGTGATAGCAATGGGAATTCCGTGCAAGGTCATCCGCGAAATAACCGAAGCCGACCGCAAGTATTACTACAAAGATAGAATATTTGACGTAGAGGATTATTGAATATATTCTTGACAGACACAGAAATCCCTGTTATCATCAAAACAAAGAAACCAAGCAATAGGCATAAGGAGGAATTGTTGTGCAACAGGAAATGGTTATAAGTGGTGTAAAGAGAGAGCGAAAAATAATAAGTGTCTCAAGCAAGCGTCAGTTAACAATCCCGCAAAAGTACTACGATTTACTCGGTTTTAATAATGAAGCAGAATGTGTACTGCAAGATGACAGTATATTAATCAGACCTATGCAAAATATAAACACATCAGAGTTTTCTGAGCAAATACTGGCAGATTTAATTTCGCAAGGTTATGAG
>WQXY01000038.1 GCA_009781515.1 Oscillospiraceae bacterium | reverse complement strand
ACCGGCGATTAAACAAGGGTTGGTTGATTTACTGCATCCTGATAACCTTAATCACCCGGAACAAAAATACTTCTTAACAAAAAGGGGTAAATCTTTTATAAAGAGTAGATAACCCCTTGCAATTACAGCGTTACTACCACCGCAAATCCATAAGCAGACACCCTTAAAGAGTTCGTATTTGGGTCGGACTGCTCCACAAATTTATCCTATAAAACCGTTATCCTTTAAAAAGCTGCGTGCTACCTCGCGCGGGTCTTCGCCTTGAACATCAACCCTGTAGTTTAGGTTTCGCATAATATAGTCCGTAAATACACCTGAAATTTTGGAAAGCACGTCGACAAGTTCGGGGTGTTTTTCTGCAATTTCGCCGCGGATTACAACAACTCCCTCATATGGCGGGAAGAAGTGCTTGTCATCTTCAAGTACAACAAGATCATGTGCCATAAGCAGTCCGTCGGTGGAAAAAGCTTCGGTTACTTGAACAATATCATCGACAATAGCCTGATAGCGGGCTTCATCGGCAAACTCCAGTTCGTCCTTAAAACTCATGTTATACACTAATTTAAGATTTGGAAGACCGTCGTACCTGTACAAAATCTCTGCACTGCCGCCAAATATCAATTCTGAGGACACGAGAGCCAAATCCGAAAAGGTTCTCAGATTAAACTGTTCAGCAGTTTCGGGACGCACTGCCAAGCAAAAAGTGTTGTTAAAACCGAGCGGTGAAAGAAGCCGCAGGTCGTGCTGCACCTCAAGCTCTCTTGAGGATATATCAAAAACTTCCTGAGCGGAGAGATCATCAGTGTGATTGAGATAGCTGCCGAAAATTGTCCCCGTGTAGTCGATATATACGTCAATGGCGCCGCTGGTTACAGCCGCGAAAATCACATGCGAGGACATATTTGTACGGGAAACCGTGCCTAATTTTGTATGCTCTTCAATAAGTAGCTCAAGTACATTAGCCAAGATTTCCTGTTCTGTAAAATACTTTGCGCCAACAACAATTGTCTCTTTGTCTGCGCTGCAGCCTGCAAGCACACCAAAAATCAACAAAAGTGCAAATAACAATTGTAATTTTCTCAAAATATCACACTTTTCCTTTCTCTTTCAGGTAGAAATATACTACTATAAAAGGTTCGAAATGTCAAAAATCTCAACACTTTTTTAAGTTGCTTTTCCTTGATAAAAAATGGTTTGTATGTTAAAGTTAAATCACTATGAATCGATATTTTGTGCCGGACAACTTAAAAGCGGGTACAGCAAGAAGTAAAAGCAAGCTTGCGGCTCGCTATAACTTAATAAACCTGCTGTTTATCATCATTATTCTTGTTATTACGATAGTAGTGGCAAGCATGATGCTCGGTGAAATGGCAGAAAGTGCGTCCATAGACTACGCGCGCTCATATACCATGGAGTCCGTAGACATTTTGAGCCTGCACTTAAACAAGGAAATACTGTTGGTGCAGCAAGCTTCGCAAGCCCCCGAACTGATAGATTGGTTTTTGGACGAAAATGATACGCAAAAAAAAGCTGCAGCGTTTCAAAAAATGGAACTCTATGCAAGAATGCAGCAGCTTGGCAGCTTAAGTTTTGCGGTGTCGGGCTCATCAAATGAATATGCGATAAATACAGGCATGACCATTGACGGGTTTGTGCCGGTCAATGTGCTTGACCCGCTTGACGAATACGACAGATGGTTTTTTACAACAACCGGCTCATTGTTTAGTTTTTCAATGAGCACAAGTGCTTACAGAGGCTCGGATGCACAGTATTTGTGGCTCAATCAAAAGGTTGCATATAACGGCGAAACATTGGGTGTAATCAGTTCGGCGCTTGAGCTTGACGAGATTTTTCATGACATATTCGGCTTGTACGACAGGCAAAATGTAATGGGCTTTGTAATAGACCACAGAGGCATTATCCAAATGGACAGCACAGTGCCGATGCCCGAAAAGGGTGACACTCATATTTTAACAATGTTCACAGATGTAGACATTGTGTCAATTATTAACGACGAGTACCTTAGAATTCCGTCGGTTTATCACGGGCGCCGTTCGGAGCCGGAGGTTATGAGGCTGTCGGACGGTGATTTCCGTTACATGGCGATTGCGCGTGTGCCTAACACAAACTGGTTGACTATTACGCTCTTTGACTCTGCTGCTCTGTTTGATGTAAACAGTATTTTAGCGCCGATTTTTACGGTTATAATTGCATTTTTAGTATACCTTGCGGCAAGTACAATGTTAAACCGTAAGTTTGTGTTCGAGCCACTTAAAAAGCTTACGCGCAGCTTGTCAAATCAGGACGGCACAGGTATTTACGGTACAAACCGTGACGATGAAATTGGAATTCTCGCACAAACAACGCAAACGGCAATAAACGAACGCGAAAAGCAGACACTTATTTTGCAGGAAGCACATAACCTGCAAAACACGGTAAACTACGCCGCAAATCTGTTGCTCGGCTCAAAAATCGAGGAATTCATTGATGATTTTCACCACTGCATGGGCTTGCTTGCATTTGCGGTTGACGTTTCACGCGTGCGTATATGGGAAAACCACAGGATTGACGGAAAGCTGTATTGTACGCAGCTGTACGAATGGTCGCAGGAAGCCGAGCCGCAGCACGGGAGTAAATATACGGTAAATATCTCCTATGATGAAAATATCCCCGGCTGGGAAGAAATTTTGTCAAAAAATGACTGTATCAACAAAATTGTCAGTCAAATGTCGGAAACCGAGCAGGCTCAACTCACGCCGCAGGGAATTCTCGCACTTTTGGTTGTGCCGGTGTTTCTAAACAACGAGTTTTGGGGTTTTGTGGGCTTTGATAATTGCCAAAGTGAGCGGGAGTTCCTTGAGGATACGGAGGTTGTTATACTGCGCTCTGCCAGTTTGCTCTTTGCAAATGCCCTGATGCGTCAGGAAATGAATAAGGACATTCGAAATACTGCCGCGGAGCTTGAGGTTGCGGTAAAAGAAGCGTATAAGGCAAATGAGTCGAAGACGGTGTTTCTCGCTAACATGAGCCATGAAATAAGAACACCGATGAACAGCATAATAGGGTTTTCGGAGCTTGCTCTTGACTATGATATGAACCCGAAGCTTAGAGATTATTTTACAAATATTCAAAATAACGCAGAGTGGTTATTGCAAATAATCAACGACATTTTGGACATTTCAAAAATCGAGTCGGGCAAAATGGATATGGAAAACATACCGTTTAATCTTAACGACATGTTTAATTCATGCCGTACTTTGATATTGCCAAAGGCTCAGGAAAAAGGTTTGACAATGTATTTTTATGCCGAGCCGTCGGTCGGAAAGGGGCTATACGGCGACCCGACAAGACTCCGTCAGGTGCTTATAAACCTGCTGTCAAACGCTGTTAAGTTTACTCACAACGGTATGATAAAACTGCAATCAGCCATTAAAAATATTGGTAAAGACTTCGTAACTGCGAGCTTTGAAGTCAAAGACAGCGGAATTGGCATGACTAAGGAGCAAATAGAAAGAATATTCTCGCCGTTTGAACAAGCAGAGTCAAGCATAACTCGAAAGTACGGCGGCACGGGGCTTGGGCTTTCCATAACAAAGAGTATTATTGAAATGATGGGTGGTACGCTCGCTGTTGAAAGTACGCCCGGTGTGGGAAGCAAGTTCAGCTTCGAAATTACATTTGACGCGGTTGATGCAGACAATGCAGATGCTATTACGGATAAGATTGTGTTTAATGAGCTTGAAAAACCGACGTTTGAGGGTGAGATACTGCTGTGTGAAGACAACTCCATGAACCAGCAGGTTATAACCGAGCATTTAGGCAGGGTCGGTCTTAAATGTGTTGTCGCGGATAACGGCAAAATAGGTGTTGACCTTGTTAAAGAACGCAAGGAAAAAGGAGAAAAGCAGTTTGATTTAATCTTTATGGATATGCACATGCCTGTCATGGACGGGCTTGAAGCTGCTGCTGCTATCCGTGATTTGAAAACAGGCGTTCCCGTTGTGGCAATGACCGCAAACATAATGATAACCGACAAGGATATCTACTCAAACTTGGGGATGTATGATTGTGTCGGCAAACCGTTTACGTCACAGGAACTCTGGCGTTGTTTGATGAAATACCTTAAGCCTGTATCATGGTTAAAAGAGGACAAGAAAAAGCGTGAGAAAACCGATAAGGAGCTTCGCCAAAAACTGATTGTCAACTTTGTGAAAAACAACAGCAACATAGCCTCTGATATCACAAACGCACTTGATGCAGGGGATATCACATTAGCTCACAGAATAGCCCACACACTAAAAAGTAATGCGGGTCAGCTCAGAAAAACAGCCTTATGCGAAATTGCACAGGAAATAGAAAATAAACTCAGCGACGGGCAGAACCTCGTTTCCGACGAGCATATGAGCACTTTAAGAGATGAGCTTAAAATAGTGCTTGAGGAGTTTGCGCCGATAGCGCATGAGTCCATGGAGCAAAAAGGAGAGCAGGGAAGATTGGACAAGGCAGCTGCACAAGAGCTTTTAAGCGAATTGGCGCTGCTCTTAAAGCAAGATGACGCGGAATGTTTGTCATATGTTGACAGGCTCCGGGCAGTAAAAGGAAGCGAAAAGCTCGTTATGTTGATTGAGGCATTTGAATTTAAGTCTGCATATGAAGTGCTTTTAGCGCTAATGGAGGAAAAATTATGAAGCTAATAATGGCAATTGTCAGTAGCGATGACGCTCAAAACGTAATAAAAAGCCTTACGCATGAAGGCTTTTTAATCACAAAGCTTGCAACCACAGGTGGCTTTTTAATGGCGGGTAATGTCACAATTATGACAGGTGTTGACGATGAGCGCGTTGACGATGCAATAAACATCATTCGGGAAAAGTCGAAGAGCCGCAGTCAAACTGTTCCGACTATTTCAGAGTCTTCAATCGGTGGTTTTATGAACGCTCCGCTTGTTGAAGTAACGATTGGCGGTGCTACAATCTTTGTCCTGCCGATTGAAAGGTTCGAAAAGATTTAAGGACTATTCTTTTACAATGTCAGGGTAGATTTCAGGGTCAAAGCTGAAATATATCGCAGGGGCATTTCTGTCGGCGAGTTTTTCGGAAAACTCATCAGCCTGTTTTTGTGTGAACATAAACATCAAATCGTTAATTTCTCTGACTTTTGTAGGCATACTGTCGAAATGATACCAACTGTCATCATAAGGATTAACAAGGTTCCAAACATGTGCGGGGTGGTCGGAAGACCTGAAAATACGCATGTTTGGAATTTCTGCACGTGTTAGGAGGACTTGAGCGAGTGCCGAGAAGTTGTAGCTGTTTCCGCGTTTGGCGGTAAGCGCTTGATGTGCCGCTTCAAATATTGACGCAGGCTTATCGTCGGACTCGGCAAGGGTTACAAGACCTCTGATATGAGTGAAAATAGCACGGATTTTGTCGGTGGAGGACATATCTTCTTCCAAAATAGACTCCAAAATGTCATCAGCCTGCTTGAGTACATCGGCAGGGTCAACACTTATTATAAGAACGGTAAACGGGACGGAAGTCATATTGCCCGTTAAGTCGTGTGCGATGTAGGATGCTTTGTATTCGCCCTCTTTGCTTATGTCGACTTCACTGTCGTCGACTTCAAACTCAAGTGTTCTGCCAAAGCTGTCAACAACAGTGACTCCGGCGCCATAATCAACCACTTGCCCTACCATGCTTTCAATTATGTCAACGCCGTCAAAAATCGGAGGACTATCGTTAAGAATAACCGTCATTGATGATGTAAAAGTGGCAAAGTTGCCGAAAGTATCGGTAATAATAACCTCTATGAGCTGCTCTCTGTGCAGCAGTACATCAGGCTCGTTTGCAAACATTATTGAAGCAATACCCGAGGCATCATATACGTCGGTTACAAAGTCACCCGGCTCAACAGGTTCGCCAATGTTTGTAACCACAGACACCGATGTTGCGGAAGGCGGTGTTGTATCTTCAATGACGAGCAGCACTTCAAACGGAGCATCGTTTAACACAAGCTGCAGGGTATATTCGCCGACGTCGTAAGTGTCAAGAGGGAAAGGTTTGTGGACAAAATCCACTTCAAAGAAAATCCCCCTTGCGATTTCAGCGTTTGAAAGCAGGTCAACGGGATTGATTTCCGGTGCTTCAAGGCGGAACTCATGTGTGGTTTGTGCAAGAGGTACCATTACATATAAGGTGGCAGTTGCTTCAAGAGACCTCCAGCCGAGGTCTAATATAAGAGGCACACTGACGCGCCCCTGCACGGGGGTAAACTCCGGATTTTGAAATATGGCTGAAATGCCGTCTGATATTGAGGCATCTGTCAAAAATTCGTTGGGGGTAACGCCCTGTCCGTTTAATATGACAACGGGTTGCAACTCGTAGTCAAAGGTTGCATGTGTTGTCCACCAGTAATACCAACCGCCAAACGCAGCGGCTGCTACCAAAACTGTGATGAGAAGTACAATCAAAAGGATTTTCCCGATTGATTTTTTCGGTGGCGCTAAATGCTCAAAGCTCTGGTCGACAGCTTCATTTGATATAGGAGCTGTGTTTTGTGCAGACGGCGTTGTTGCCATTTGCAAAGCCCGTTTTTGTTCATCAGACCACTCGGTTTCGGGATATTCAATCTCGACCGGTGTTTGTTGTGTGGTATCACGCTTGCCTGTTTTGCTGAAAAGTTTCATTTTATTAACCTTGCCTTTTCGGAAATTCCATTTATTGTAGCATATTTCCTACAAATATGATAGTATTAAATTTGAAAGGTTTATTGTTTATTAAGGGGATATATTATGGATGAAATTTTAGTAATGCTCGAACGTGACAGCAGACAAAGTGCAAAGCAAATTGCGGTAGCCTTGGGACGTCAGGAAGCCGAGGTTGAAGCGGCGATTGAAAAATACGAAGCAGACGGTATTATAATGAAATACTCTGCTCTTATAAACAAAGACAATCTCGCTGAGGAGAGTGTAACGGCACTCATTGAGGTCAAAATAGCGCCGCAGCTTGGTGACGGATATGACAGAATTGCTCAGCGGATATACCAATATGACGAAGTGGACTCCTTGTACCTTATGACAGGGTCATATGACCTGCTTGTCACAATGACTGTAAAATCAATGAAAGAAGCCGCTGCATTCGTTTACGAGCATCTTGCGGCAATAGAGGGAGTATCGTCAACAGCCACACGTTTTATCATGAAAAAATACAAGGAACAAAACTGTGTGCTCCTAAAAACCTCTGAACAGGAAGAGAGGATTAACTTCATATGATTAATTATGACAGTGTATTATCAGATAATGTAAAATCGCTTGCACCCTCCGGTATCAGAAAATTTTTCGATATTTTGGAAGAAATGACCGACGCGATATCGCTCGGCATCGGCGAGCCGGACTTTGTTACCCCTTGGCATATCAGAGATGCGGGTATTCATTCGCTTGAAAAGGGCTACACAAAATACACGGGCAATGCAGGCTTATCGCAGCTTCGTGACGAAATTGCAAAGTATTTGTCAAGACGCTTTGAGCTTAAATATGACTATAAGGACCAAATTATTGTAACAGTCGGCGGCAGTGAAGCAATCGACCTTGCTGTCAGAGCGCTCGTCAACCCCGGCGATGAGGTTATTATTCCCGTTCCGTCATTTGTGTGCTACGGGCCGATAACAAAGCTTGCGGGCGGCACACCCGTATATATTGAAACAAAAGCTGAAAACGAATTTCGCTTAACGGCGCAGGAGCTCAAATCGGCAATTTCGCCGAAAACAAAGGCTCTGATTTTGCCATACCCATGCAACCCTACAGGTGCAATAATGACCAAAGAAGACTTGGAAGCCATTGCGGCTGTTTTGCGTGATACAAACATCATAGTAATTTCCGATGAAATTTATGCCGAGCTGACATATGGGCAGCATCATGTGTCCATTGCAAACATCTCCGGCATGTTTGAGCGTACAGTATATGTCGGCGGGTTTTCAAAAAGTTATGCCATGACCGGCTGGCGTATGGGTTACACCTGCGGACCTGCAGATATTATCCGTCAAATGCTGAAAATCCACCAGTATGCAATTATGTCATCACCCACAACAAGCCAGTATGCTGCTATTGCCGCAATGAGTAAGGGTGACACGGATATTCAAAGCATGAAAAGAGAGTATGACCAGCGCCGCAGACACCTGTTTTCGGGGCTTGCTGATATCGGACTTGAGTGCTTCGAGCCGAAAGGCGCGTTTTATATGTTCCCGAGCATTAAAAGCACAGGGCTGTCATCTGCCGAGTTTTGCGAAAAGCTGCTTTTGTCGGAAAAGGTTGCAGTCATTCCCGGCAGTGCATTTGGTCTTGGCGGTGAGGGGTTTGTGCGTATCTGTTATGCTTCTTCAATGGAGAAAATATCAATAGCTCTTGAAAAAATAGGAAAATTCGTGGAAACGTTAAAATGAAATATATCTTAGTTATCGGTGACGGTATGGCGGACAACCCCGTGCCGGAGCTTGGCGGAAAAACGCCGCTGCAATACGCTGATACTCCGGCAATGGATACTCTTGCCGGAGCAGGTTTGCTTGGCAGTGTTTTAACTGTGCCCGAGGGTATGCCTGCGGGCAGCGACACTGCGATACTGTCGATTTTTGGTGCAGACCCGCACTCTTGCTACGGGGGACGTGCTTCCTTGGAGGCTGCTGCCACGGGTATAAAGCTAAATCCCGGTGATGTTGCTTACCGCTGCAATATAGTTGCATTTGAAACAGGTACTAAACCCTTTGAAGATAAGAAAATTCTTTCACATTCGGCAGGTGCTATTGACGGGGATATTTCCGACACATTAATAAAAGACCTGTTTAACACGCCCGCTTTTAAGGAAGCTGCAGAAAAAGCAGGTATTACAGTCTATCCCGGTAATTCGTTCCGGCATATTGTTGTGCAAAAACCCGGTCAAACAGCTGCTGCCGCTTCGGCGGATGAGCTTGTTCTTATACCGCCGCATGACCATATCGGCGAGCCTCTCGGGTTGCATTTGCCGAGGGGTAATGAAAACGCGAAAATCCTTACAGGCTTAATAAAGCTTGCAAATGAAATACTTGAAGAGCACCCGATAAACATAGAACGTAGTAAGAGCGGTGAGCTTTCGGCAAACGGTATTTGGTTCTGGGCACAGGGTGTTGCAACAAAGCTGCCGAACTTTGAAGAACTGTACGGCAAGTCGGGAAGTATTATTTCTGCCGTGCCGCTTTGTCAGGGTATCGGTGTTCTTATGGGGCTTGAGAAGATACTCGTTGAGGGTGCAACAGGCGAGCTTGATACAAACTATGAGGGCAAGGTTGATGCGGTTATTAATTCGCTTGAAAGTCATGATTTTGCGGCAGTTCATATAGAAGCACCCGATGAGTGTACACATAACGGTGACCTGAAAGGTAAGCTGCAAGCGATTGAGTGGATTGACTCGCGTGTCATTGCACCTCTTGTAAAACGATTAAGTGGCAGCGGTATTCAATATAAGGTGCTGATTATCAGCGACCATAAAACGCTTATATCAACAAGAGGGCACTCGGGCGAGCCTGTGCCGTTTATTCTCTACGACAGCCGTGAAAATAAAGAAAACAAGCTTTGTTACAATGAAGAAGATGCGGGAAAAGGTGAATTTGTACCTGTTGGTACAAAGCTGATGGAGATGCTCTTTCAATGAAGCTTTCGTCATTTGCGTTCGCTAAAATAAATATATCTCTCGATATTGTTTCAAAAAGAGACGATGGTTATCATAATTTGAAAACAATAATGCAGTCCATTAATCTTTGTGATGAAATCAGCTTGGAGTGCACTAATGGTGAGGGTATAAATGTAAGCACAAATCTTGCTTACATTCCAAAAGGCGACCAAAACATTGCCGCAAAAGCTGCAGCCTCATTTTTTGCACATACAGGGATAACAGGTTACGGGGCTGATATTTGTATAGAAAAAAATATACCCGTCTGTGCGGGACTCGGCGGCGGAAGCACTGACGCGGCATGTGTTTTGCGTATGCTCGATGAAATGTTTGAAACGAAGCTGCAGCGGAAAGCACTTGAGGAAATAGGCAATACAATCGGTGCGGATGTGCCGTTTTGTATTAGCGGCGGAACAAAGCTTGCCGAGGGCACGGGCGAAATACTCACAGACCTTCCGCCGATACCGCAAAGTTTTATTGTGGTGTGCAAGCCGCCGTTTTCATGCTCCACTCCGGAGCTTTTCGGGCGCGTAAATTGCGAAAAAATCCGCGCAAGACCCGACACCGAGGGGCTTATAAAAGCGCTTGAAAATGCGGATATAAACGGTGTGGCAAGGCGAATGTACAATGTATTTGAGGATATTTTGCCTCACGGCAAGTCCGAGGTTGATGCAATAAAAGGAATTCTGCTCGATAACGATGCTCTCGGAACAGTAATGACAGGTTCGGGTCCTGCTGTATTCGGACTTTTTTCCGGTGAAGAAAAAGCAAAAAAAGCCTATGAGAGGCTTTTAGAGAGTTATAAGGATTGTTATTTGACAAAAACTGTTTGATTGCACCTGCTAATCCCATTTTACGCCTTTGTCTGGGCGCAGCGGGTCAAACACCTGTGTGACATCGTAATATATTGTGTAGTCAGTCATTAATCTGTCTCTGTCATCGACACGTCTTTGCAGAGCGCGAAGCGCAATGCCGTCAACATTCATTCTGTCCATTACTACGGCAGGCACATCGGTTCTGATACGTGAGAAAGGCTCACGCCCGACGCTTGCAAACATACGAAAACCAAGGTCATTTACATAGTACGAAAGAGCGGGACCTGCAGTTTTTCTAAAGGCATCGCCTCCGTCTTTACCGTCAAGCCTTGACCCGTGAGCATAAACCATTATTGTGGTATCGCCAATGATTGAAGCAACCTCGTTGTTCCAACGCTCGGCATCGGTTTTAATGGACTCAAGAGATGCGTTTTCAAATCTGATATGTCCCCAGCTGTGCGATGCCCAATACCAACCTGTTTCATTGAGCCTTTTAACTACGGGACGCACGCGGGCAATTTCCTGCATACGGCTTAGACGAAACGCATCGGAAGTATCATTTCTGTTTGTTTGCGTAGCATAGCCTAAAAGCCCGTTAAGACCTGTTTGAGCAATTAAACCTTTAGCGCCGTTATGTGAGAAATCGGGGTTTTCTCTGATGAACTTATCGAGTATTGTTATTGCGGTTAAGTCTTGTGTGATTATGGGATTGCCGCTCGGGTCTATGCCCTCCGCCCAGACCTCGCCGTCATGTCCGATGATATATCTGTGCATGAATGCGTTATACGGCTCCAAGTGAAAAGTGAGGTCATCGAACGACAGGACAATGGGAATTTTTCCCTCGGGCAGCATAAGTGTGTTTCTTCTCATTTTTCGCTGACCGTCGTCACCCAAAAACTCCGTCCAAACCTCTCGCATATCAACTAAAATATAGTTTCTCTCATGCAGACCTTTTAGAACCATAATAAACTCATGAACAGTATTCATGTAATTATCCAAATCAAATGCATCGGTGCGGTTTGGGAACGCAAGCTCAGGATAGGCAATAGCTTCATGGAAAAATAAGTGGTGCACTATTCCGTCATAAGGAACAAGGGTTACGGGAGTCTGTGTCGGTTCGGGAGTTGACGGAGGCGGCGACGGTGTAGGCGACGACGGCGGCGTCGGAGAGGGTGCGGGTGTTTTGCTGCTGCCGCAACCGGACAAACCAAAAATAGTTGCAACACACAGGAGTATTGCAATGACAGATATAATTGTTGCTTTTAGTTTCATTAAACAGACCTCAGATACTGTGCTATAATAAATAGCAATTGCGGGTATTATAACATAATTTTGTAAGAAAATCAAGGAGGCACCTCTTGCTCAATTTACTGCTCGGACGTGCGGGAACGGGAAAAACAAAGAAAATAATGGACGACATCAAGCGCAGAATGAGCGACGGCGAAGCAGGAATGCTTCTTATAGTGCCGGAGCAGTATTCGCACGATGCCGAGCGTCAGCTATGCTCGGTCTGCGGTGATGCGCTCTCTTTGCATGCGGAAGTGCTGAGTTTTACACGTCTTTGTGATTTTGTGTTTTCCGAAACAGGCAGCTCGGGCGGGAAAATACTTGATAAAAGCGGTCAAATCTTGGTTATGCATAAGGCTGTAGAATTAACTGCACCAAATCTAAAGGTCTTTGGTGTCAGAAAAATGCGGACGCAAATGCTTGAAATGCTCATAGATACGGTCAAAGAGTTCAAGAGCTTGTGTATCACAGCTGATAAATTAGAGAAAATAGCGTCAAATACGCAAAATCCGCTCTCTGATAAGCTAAGTGATATTGCACTTATAATAGATGCCTACGACGCACTTCTTAAAACATACGGCGCTGACGTTGCCGAGCGCTTATCTTTATTGGCGGGGCACATAGCCGACAGCTCGGTCGGTGAAACAGGTCATATCTACTTTGACGGCTTTAACGATTTTACAGCTCAAGAGAAAAAGATAATAGAGGAGCTGCTAAAAAAAGGAGCAGAGATAACAATTTGCCTCACCTGTGATGTTGATGAAAGAGGCTCAGAATATAATAGTAAGGAAATCTTTGAGATACCCCGAAGAACCATAGCGGGGCTTCGTAAACTCCCCGGCGTTAAGATAAGTATCACAACAGCAGATACAAAATTAATGAGTGAAGACATGAAGCACCTCGAAAAGCATCTGTTTGATGATGTGCCTTTAAGATATGAGGGCAGTTCAAATGCCGTTGAAATCTATGATGCTCCGTCGCGATATACTGAGTGCGAATATGCTGCCGCTAAAATTTGGGAGCTGATAAAATCCGGATACAGATGGCGGGATATCAGCGTAATGGCACGAAATTGGGGAGAGTATGAACTGACCTGCGAGAGCGTTTTTGAGAAGTATGGTATTCCTTACTTCTCGAGTGGCAAGGCAGATATCATAAACAAACCTCCGATAGCGCTGATAGATGCAGCCCTTGAAATTGCTGCAGGGAGCTGGGAATATAAGTCCGTATTTAAGTATATAAAGACAGGACTCCTAAAGCTGAGTTTGCAGGATATTTCCATGCTTGAAAACTACGTACAGACATGGAATATTCGCGGCTCACTGTGGCAGCGGGAGTGGACAATGCCGCCGTCGGGATATAAACCTGTGGCAAAATCAAGTAAGGAATACAGCAAAAATGAAGAGCAATTAAAGCATATCAATCAGCTGCGTCAGCTTATAACTATGCCAATCATAAAGCTTCGTGAGGGTATAAAAGGTGAAACGGATATAAACTCAAAATTGCAAGCTTTGTATTCATTCATCACAGAGATTTCATTACCTGAAAGACTTTTGGAAAAAGCAGAGAGCTTTAGAAAAAATGAAAATCTCAGACTTGCCGATGAATATACACAGCTTCAAAGCATCACTGTAGACGCGATTGACCAAATGTATATGATACTCGGGGAAAGCAAAGTAAGCGAAGCTGAGTTTAGGAAATTAGTTGCACTTGTGCTGTCACAATATGATGTCGGGGTTATACCTATATCACTTGACAGAACGCCGATTGGCGGAATGTTAATGAGCCGCAGGCGTGATTTGAAGTGCCTGATTATACTCGGTGCTACAGATGAAAACCTGCCGACCTTGACGCAAGAGGGCAGGGTGCTTTCGGATAATGAGCGGGTAATACTCTCAAAGCTTGATACAAATATCTCGGCAGGGATTGAAGAGCGGCTCTACAGAGAGATGAACATGCTCTATCAAACGCTTACACTGCCTACAGATAAGCTGATAATGATGTATCCGTCAGTTGCAGGCAGCCGTCCCTCGTTTTTGATAAAAAGATTAAAGGATATGTTTGGTATATCAGAGAAAACACTGACGGAAGCAGAGTATAAAAGCACGGCCGAGGCTCCGTATCTTGAGCTGAGAAACCGAAGTATGTATCAAAATGAAGAACCGTGCAGAGAAAACCTAACAAAAAAGGCAGCCGAGATGCTCTACGGCGCTGATATGACACTCTCGGCAACACAGGTAAACAGGTACTATTCATGCCCGTACAAGCATTTTATGCAAAACGGACTTCGGCTTGAACCGAAAACACAAGCAGAGTTTGATGCCGCTTCCGCAGGAAACTTCATGCATTTTGTGCTCGACGGTGTGTTTAATGAAATCAAAGCAGGCAGGGGATTTAAGACGGCTGACGATGCTCTATGTGAGGAGCTGACAGCAAAGTATACAGACAGGTTTGTATCTGAGAAACTCTTTAATTTTGAGGGCAAAAACACACGTTTTGAGTATCTGTTCAGGCGCTATGAGCAGAGTGTCAAATATGTTGTAAACGATATGATTAATGAAATAAAAAGCTCCGATTTTGAACCATTGGAGTTTGAAATGGATTTATCGCAATTGTCCTCAGCACAGCGTGGTTTTATAGACAGAGCAGACGCATATGCCCATAATAACAAGCTGTATATGCGTGTGATTGACTACAAAACACGGAAAAAAGCATATGCTTTCGACCTTGGCGACATACTAAACGGCAGGGATATGCAGTTGCTTATATATCTCTTTGCGTTGCAAAAATACGGCAAAAACAAGCTAAACATGGATATTGAGCCTGCAGGGGTTTTATATGTCCCCGCAAGAGATGTGATTATAAACGCGGCGCGAAATGCGGACGATGACGAGATTAACAAAAAGCGACTCGGTGAAATGCGGCGCAGCGGCTTAATTGTTGACAATCCGGTTATTATAGAAGCAATGGAAAATGGCGAAAACAAGCGATATTTGCCTGTAAGCACAGCAAAAGACGGCACTTTGATGGGTGAGAGCATCATAAGCGATCAGCAAATTAAGCTGCTCTCAAAGCATGTAGATACTATGATGGAGCGTGCAAAAAAAGAGATTTTAGGTGGTGCAAACGGCTGCAAGCCATACTATAAAAGTGCCACGGATAACGCTTGCACATACTGTGAATACTTCGCTGTGTGCGGGTTTGACGAGCAAGCAGGTGACAGACGTTTGTATCAGGGGAAAATAAAAGCTGCTGCGGCATGGGAAAAGCTTGAAAAAGCTCCAAAGTAAGTGAGGTAGTTCCTTGAGTGAAGTAAAAAAGCAAATAAAATTTACAAAGCAACAGGAAGCAGCGATAAATCATCGCGGCGGCTCTTTGCTTGTTTCAAGCGGTGCAGGCTCGGGAAAAACAAAGGTTATTGTGGAGCGGCTGCTCGGCTACATAAACGAGGGATATAATATTGATGATTTCTTGATTATTACATATACGAGAGCGGCAGCACTCGAGCTTCGCAGCAGAATTTACGATGAAATAATGGAAAGGTTGATAATAGCACCGGAAAATACGCGTCTTCGCCGTCAATCCATGCTCGTTCGGTGTGCAAATATAGACACAATTCACGCGTTTTGTGGAATTATCTTAAGAGAAAATGCATACCTTGTCGACCTGCCGTCAGACTTTCGTGTTGCCGACGAGAACGAAAGTGACATCATAAAAAACGAGGTACTTGATGAAATGCTCAGCCGAACCTATGAGAGGATACACGAGGATTTCGGGTTAAAAACGCTCCTTGAGTTAATTATTGAGGGACGTGACGATAAAAAACTCGAAGAAATTTTGTTGGACATTCACAGACGCCTTATGAGCATTCCGAAACCGGAAAAATGGGTCGAAAATCAAATAGAAAAAAGTCGTATTACAGGCAGTGCTGATATCAGTGAGTTTGATTTCGGGAAATTTCTGATAGAAAAAATAAAGCGGACCGTGCAGTGCTGTTTCGAGAAAATGCTTGAAATTAAAGAAGAAATGCAAGGATTGCCTGATTTTGAAGCATCGTACGGCAGCAGCATTAACGAAACACTCAGTGCTATTGATGCTTTGCATAAAGCGCTTCAAAGCGGAAGCTGGGACGAAGCAGCACGCTTTAGAAATGTAGAATTTTCAAGACCTAAGCAAATAAGAGGATATGATGAATTAAAGGAAAAACGCAACTGGTGCAAGGGTGAACTCGGCAAGTGTTCAGAACTTTTAGAATACAGTTCGGCAGACCATATTGCAGATATGAAAGAACTTGCACCTGCTTATGAAGCTCTTTTAAGACTTGTTATAGAATTTAACAAAGACTATGCTGCCGAAAAGAAAAAGAGAGGCATAGTTGACTTTTCCGACCTTGAGCACCTGACACTATCTGTCTTGTTATCTGAGGATGCCGAAAATAAGAAGACAAAAATAGCGGAGACAGTATCAAAGCGCTTTAAGGAGATAATGATAGACGAATATCAGGATGTAAATGATATTCAAGACAGACTTTTTAATGCAATATCACAAGATTGCACCAATCTTTTTATGGTAGGGGACGTAAAACAGTCAATTTACCGCTTCAGATTGGCAGAACCTGCTATATTTCTTGATAAATATAAGAAATTTGCAGAGTTTAACCCGAGTAATAAAAATAATACAAACACAAAAATTGATTTATCAAGTAACTTTCGGTCGCATGCCGGAATATTAAATACCGTGAACAATATATTTTACTCTATTATGTCACAGGAACTCGGCGAGCTCAATTATACACAGGCGCAGGCATTAATACCGGGTAGAAGTGATAGCGAGAAAGGAAAACAAGGGAAGAAAGGAAAACAAGGAATAGAAAATGCAGCAGTTGAGCTTGACCTGCTCTCTCTCAGTGGTTTATCCGAAGCGGAAGATGAAGAAAGCCCGACCGCTGTTCAAATAGAAGCATGTCATGTAGCCGGCAGAATAAATGAAATGATAAAAACACCATATATGATACCCGATAAGGGTGGTAATCTTCGCCCTATAGAATATAGCGACATAGCAATACTCACAAGATCGGTAAAAGGTATATCATGGCAGTATGCAAATGCTCTGACTGATATAGGAATACCTGTAGATATATCACGCAGCGAAGACTTCTTTAATACGGTAGAGGTGACAGCTATATTATCGCTGCTTTCAGTGATAGATAATCCACTACAGGACATACCTCTCGCGGCTGTTTTATCCGGACCGGTATATAGGTTTTCGTCGACGCAACTTGCCGAAATCAGAGCGATAAACAGGAACATAAATTACTATGACGCATTAATAAGGTCGCAAGAACCTGATATGGTGTCGCAAGCAACAGCCTGCAAATGCAAAAGATTACTGGACGAGTTGGAAGAAATGCGAGAAGCAGTTGCAGACATGTCGTCTGACAGGTTCATATGGTACGTTTACAACAAGACAGGACTGCCTGGTATAGTTAGAGCAAAAAGAGACGGAGAGCGACGCCATGAAAATCTGCTTAAAATTGTCGAATGTGCAGCCTCTTTTGAGCAAAGCGGATATAAAGGAGTGTTCTCATTTTTAGGCTATATAAACGGGCTGAAAGAAAGAGGTGTGGACATAGGAAGCTCCTCGGGGGAGCAGAATACCAATGCCGTAAGAATACTAAGTATTCACAAATCGAAAGGATTGGAGTTTCCGGTTGTATTTTTAGTGAACACGGCAAAAAAGCATAATTATATGGATACAATGAAGCCGTTGATATTTCACAAAGAGCTCGGAATTGGCTCAATGTATATAGACCGGGAGCGAAGAATAAAGTATTCAACTCTAAAAAGAAGAGCAATAGCAGAGAAACTAAAAACAGAAATGCTCTCAGAGGAGCTTCGTGTCTTGTATGTTGCGATGACCCGTGCTATGGAAAAGCTTGTAATAACAGCCACATACGCCGATGCCGATAAAAGATTTGAAAAGATAGCGAATATGAGGGATAAAAACGGCAAGTTCGCACCGCAAGCACTCGCCACGCTCACTTATATGGCAGACTGGATACTTGCAGGTTTAATCGATGAAACAGAAGATGTGACTGTAAACAGACACTGCATTGAAGATAACTCAATAGAAGCCGTAAGAGCAGATGAAAACTCTCAGGAAAAACACAATGTAAGCGGGCAAGGTAATACGGAAACCGCAGATATAAAGTTTGATTTTGTTTATCCGCATATGAAAGAAACCGTTCTTCCGTCAAAATTAACTGTTACAGGAATAGAGAAACTAATTGATTTGGAAGCTCAAAGTGTTTCATGGATAAGAGAAGAGACGGCAAAAAGCGGGTCATATAGAGTTCCGAGCTTTATATCAAAGGCTGAAACCACTGCAACGCAAAGGGGAACGCTGCTTCACGACATAATGAGATACATAGACTATGATAAGTGTTCAAATGAAGACGAAATATCGGCATCATTGGAATTGCTGACAAAAAGAGGCATTTTAGATGAACGGGAAATAGAAAAAAGTGGCATAAATCTTGGCAAAATTGTCACTTTATTTAAGTCGGACTTAGGAAAAAGAATGCTTAGTACCTCAAATATGAAAAGAGAATTTAAGTTTTCGCTGCTCACTCCCGCAAATGAATATTTCCCTGATGCGGGTAGTGATAAAATACTGTTACAAGGTGTTATTGACTGTTTTTTTGAAGAAGACGGCGAATATGTGGTTGTTGACTACAAAACCGACAATATAACAAAGGATACGGTTGCAAAAAGAGCAGAAAAATACACTCCGCAGCTTGAAGCGTATGCAAAAGCTATAGAGCGTATTACCGCAGTGCGTGTAAAAGAGAAAATTATATACTTTTTCGCAATCGATACTTCGATAAGCGTGTAGCCGCCTGCTGCGCGAGAGGAGTATCCTTGAGATTTTCAGCGATATCAAACGCAATCTGATTTTCACCTGCAAGAATACAAAGTTCTATGCCACGGACAATGGCAGACAGTGCTTTTTCAATATCATTATCTTGTTCATATATTAAAAATGCTGCATTAACCATTGCCCCGGCTACCTTTACAGGGTCGTGGCTTTTTTCTGTCAGTTCATTCCAGAGTTCCAAACTCGCATCATGCCTGCCCATGCTTTCATTGCATATTGCCAGAGAGTTTGTTGTATCATTCCACATTTTGTTAAGTTTAAGCTCGCTTGCTATGCTGCGTGCTTTTGTGAGCTTTTCATGAGCTTTACCAAACTCACCCGTGTGCATGTGCATATATCCCTCCTCGCAAAAGAGGGAACATATAAACATATTATCATCGGGCTTGCAAGCATTAAAGGCCTGTTTTAATTTCGCAGAGAATATAACCTGCTCAGAAAGCTCCGTTAAAAGATACAGATATTTAGTTATATGCTTTACATATACATCGTATAGCTCAGTACGCTTTGAAGATTGAGCAAAAAATGCCTCTGTCATCATTATGTACTCATGCGCGATATCGTGTTTATTCATCAAGTCATAACAATCAACGAGCTTGGTTAATACCAAAGCGCGCTCATCGGGAAAGTCCTGTAATGTCGCTATTTGCAAGGCATTCAAGTAATTATCGGCAGCGTCCGTGAATTCCTTACATTTCGTTCTGGCATCACCAATTCTTATCAAAACAGAGAGCTGCGTGTCTTTATCGTTAATATTTTTGCTGACAGTGAGTGCATCGTTAAAAGACTTAATTGCTCTTTCGTAAGAAAGCTGCTTCATGTATAACTCGGCATTTTCGAGATAATGCCGAATTAGTTGTTTTTCCCGCCCGGGCTTATTTAAGACAAGCAATGCTTCGTCAATAAGAATATCCGCTTCATCTGCTGCAGGCATTTTGCTGCTTAATGAAGAAGTTTGCTTTACATACATGATATTGTCGGCATTTCGGTAAAGCATATCAGATAAAATAATGCTGTCCACATTGTCACTGATAGAAACAACGAGAAAAAACTCAGCTTCAATCACAAGAAGATTACTGAGCAGGTTAATTGTGAACGCATCAGCCTTGTCCAAATCATCAACGATGAAAACAGTTGGTTCAGATTTCACGCAGTCATATATAAACTTGACAAGAGTGTCCTTGTCATATTCCTCAGCGTAGTCATTGTTGGAGAGTGTTGCGTTTATGTAGTTGCTAATAAAATCGATAAACTCTTTGTCATATTTTTCACCGTATAAACGCACAAGCTGACGCAAAAGCTCTCTGAGAGCTTCATCATTTTCTTTTCCGATTGCGAAAAATACACTCACACCTTTTTTCAAAAGTGCGTCACTCAGCTGCTCTAAAATTGCGGTTTTTCCGGTGGAGTGCTCGCCATGCACGCACACGCAGTGCCTCTCGGAAGACCCGTCAAGACGGCTGTCATAATTATCAATTATAGCTTTAACGTGCTTATCCATTTCGTCAACCTCTGCACTAAAGTATAATACATATACATAAAGTTGACAATAGAGTAAGATTTCTGTCATAATACAAATGCAAAACGCCGGTGTGATGGAATGGTAGACGTGCTACGGAAAGGCTTGCAATTGCAAGGTGAATAGGGATATGAAAACTACGCTTACACGATTTATACACGAATAAAATACATTGATTCAATCCTGCAGCTAAAATCGTCACTTCCTAAGTGGCGATTTATTATAACCTTAATATTGACATAATAACCTCGCAAGGTTATAATAGGTTATAATAATAAAGGAATCGATTAAATGTTTAACTTATCTAAATTAATTGGTGTTGATATCGAGGCGAAGGCATGGGAAAAACCTCCGGGACTCCCGTACTTTATGTACGAAACATATGCTTTTTATAAAGCATTTATTGATGATGCAGAATGTATAATCGCTGAGCTCAAAGTCGAAACACCGGTGACACATGGGTTAGTAAATCATTTGAAAACAATCACTAACACCTTGAAATTACCGGTAGTATTAAAACTCAATGGAGTATCAAGGGAAAGAAAAAAAGAGTTAGTAGCAGCGCGCATACCGTTTATTACACCGGAGCAGGCTTATATTCCCTTTATAGGAATGTTTCTACAGGATAAAATGTATATAGAACCAAAGGCCAAAGAAAAATTCATGCCGTCTGCTCAACTTCTCTTATTTAGCTATCTGTATCAAAGCAATAACAGGATGCAAACAAACCCGATAGCAGAAAAGATTGGTGTCACACCAATGCAAATAACTCGAGCCGTACGTCAACTTCAACGATTAAACATAATTGATGTGAGTAAAGAAGGCAGGCAACTGGTAATTTCCGGGAAACTGCCACATAAAGAATTATTTGAACATGCAACAAACTACTTTATTGATCCTGTTCATGAAGTATTATATATGGAGAGAAGTGAAAAGATTACGAGTATTCCGCACGCAGGATTTTCTGCAATATCAAAAATGACCATGCTCTCTGACTCCGCTGTGCCAACATATGCTTACTATAGTAAAAAAGAACGATTATCCGGTGAATATGGATTATCAAACAAAGATAAACAAGTCCGGGTAGAAATATGGAAATATCCGCCTAATGCTTTATCAACGAATAAAAAATGCGCAGACCCTCTATCTGTCATCGTTTCTATTAAAGATGAATGGAATGATCCCCGGGTCGAGGAAGCTATAGATTCAATTACGAATGAATTGTGGGGGTAAATTATGGAAAACAGCATACTCGAAAGAGTTAACAGTTTTAGAGAATGGTTTCACGGATATGAAGATAATTACTTAATTATAGGAGGCACTGCTTGCTCATTATTACTCAGTAAGCAAGGAGAGAGCTTTAGAGCCACAAAGGATGTTGATGTAGTCTTGATTCTTGAAATCTTAAATGCAGACTTTGGTAAACGTTTTTGGGAATACATTGTTGAGGCAGGGTATAAGCACTGCAATAAAAGCACCGGCAAGCCGCAATATTTCCGGTTTTATGAACCAAAATCAAATATGTATCCAGAGATGATTGAGCTTTTCTCACGGCACGTCGAGAGTTTTGTACTACCTGATAACGCTGTAATTACTCCAATTCCTATAGACGATGATATATCAAGTCTGTCAGCAATACTTCTT
>WQXY01000037.1 GCA_009781515.1 Oscillospiraceae bacterium | reverse complement strand
GCTTTGTATGCACGGTTGGCTGTGTTTTCCATGATAGGTATTTCCTTTCTGATTGTATGATAAACAGCTTATGATTTCAAGTGTTTTATGTTATTTCACCTGCTGTCACCATAGCACCAAAAAACACACCCGTCTATAAACGTTTGAGCTCTACAAAATGGTTACAGAATGTAGAAAAACGAGTGTAAATCACCTCGTTTTGGCATAAAAATATGATGAAAAATCACAGTTTTCACAGCTTAAATGTAGAATTCGGATTTGTGGTTTTTTGAAAATTTGTAGAAGTGCACAAATTGCTTTGTGCAACATGTCAAATATTCTCCGCCAATGAGGTGTGCCCGAAGGGCGGGGTGGTCCGCACACAAACAACCCCCGCCGCCTAACGGCGCCACCCCCTTCATACGTGAAGGGGGCTTTTGAGAAATATCTGCAAGCGGCTTGATGAAAGCTTCCTTACAATTCTGAAAGGTTAGAGGTTTTTCTTATTAATTTCTCCCAAAAAGTGATATAATTTGTCGATATTTGTGTAAATAGTATATGTATTTATCGATATACGGGAGGAAATAGAAGAAATGATAAAAACCAAAAGGATTATAGCAGCGACAATGGCTCTTTGCATGATGCTGACATTGATTATGGCAGCATCATATTTTGATGATGAGCCCGATGAAAACGGCGCAGGTTTTATTAGCGATGAACCGGCGGGCGAGTTTGAAACACCGATGATGACAGAGGCAATCGTGCCGCTCACGAGTTCTGCAACTGTAATAGACTTGACCGGTTTTAACTTTAGTGTAAATAATTCTACAGGAGCTCCGGATTGGGAATACATATATAGTGGGGGTATTGGATTATTCAGAGTCAACACAAATGTAGAGATAATTGGAACTGTAACCGGTGCAACAATACCGATTCAGTTTGCGACAGGTGATTTATATCCATCGGCGGTAAGTGTCTTATGGAGCGCGGTTTTTACCGGTTCTTTCGATTCACCTCCTGCAGCCGCAGTTCAAACGAGTTATTCAGCTATATCTATAACTGTCACAACAGACGGTAAAATTGAAAATGACGGCTCAGCACATGCTCTAACAGGTTCTTCCGGTGGTATCATAATAAACGGAGGTGAAGTGTCAGCAACCGGATCAGGTCATGCAATAGGGGGATCTGCCAATGTTACAGTTAATAGCGGGACTGTGAGTTCAGCATCCGGGAATGCAATAGATTCAGGTACAACAGTAGACGCTCAGGTCAACATAAAAGGCGGGATGGTGAGCTCAACATCCGGGAATGCAATACTTGCCAACCATACAAACGCTAAAATTAATATATCCGGCGGTACTGTGAAATCAATATCCGAGAGTGCAATAATTGCTAACGGAACAAACGCTCAAATCAACATGACAGGTGGTACAGTGAGTTCAGAAGAAGGCTATGCAATAGAAGCTGACGGAGCAAATGCCCAAATCAATATAACCGACACCACAGTGACATTTGACAGAGACATTAGAACAGATGGCAGTGTCAATATCAGTAACAGCAAGGTGACAATTACTAATGGACAAATTTGGGGCGGGAATGTTTCCATCAGTGGCGGTTCGGTGACCGTTAACTCCCCATATGGTCTCGGTATAGGAGCTGAAAATTCTATCAGCATTGACGGAGCTATAATAAACATTACAGCAGACACGGGGTATGATGACGGTATTCGTGCAAATAACGGAAGCATAACAATCAACAATAGCGATATAACAATTTTAGCTGAAGTGAGCGGTATAGATGCTAGTACTATCACTATTACAGATAGCACAGTAAATATCGCTGCAGATGCGATTGGGATTCATATAAACGGAGGAGTTTCCACAATCAACAATAGTGATGTAACGATTTTATCCGATTGGACCGGTATCAGAGCAGTTAGCGTCGGAGGTGGTGACGGAGACGGAGGCGAAGTTGCAAAGGGAAGTGTTATTGTTGGAGCAGGTAGTAACTTAACAATAATAGCAGATAACAATGGTATTTGGGCAGAGGGAGATGTTGTTATCAACGGCTCATTGACGATTACTGCAGGTGCTGGTATATATGAAGCAAGTAATGTCACCATTAATAACGGCTCTTCTGTAATTATTACTGCTACAGACGAGGACGGAATAGATGCTGAAGGAAGTATTAATATTAACGGCGGTTCCGGTGTAATTACCGGGCTTGATTATGCAGCTTATACCCCTTCAACAAATTCCATAAATGTTGCACCTTCGGTAACAGTTTGGATACCGAACTCAACACCATTAAAATTAGCTGAGGTAAAAAGAGACGGCGAACGGTATGGTGATCCGGCACAGTACTTTGTTGAAGCTCCGGGTGGAACAACACCGCTCAGTAGCGTTGAATTTGGCACTTTGACCGTGACTGTTACAGGCGGCACAGGCGGCGGTGCTTATGGGTTAAATGCACCTGTTACCATCACAGCAGACGCTGACACAGCTACAAAGCGCTTTAAGGATTGGACAATACAGGGAGTTACGTCATTTACATCAGGCAGCCTTACTACCCGCAGTATCAGCTTCCAAATGCCGTTTGGGAACGTCACGGCAACAGCGAACTTTTCTCCACTTTATACCGTTACAATCACAGGCGGTAAGATTGACAACGGCGGCCCGGACTTTGCAGAGGGAGAAATGGTTCATATACTTGCAAACACAGCGCCGGAAGGGCAGCGCTTTAAGGAATGGACAACTACAAGCACCGGCGTTACTTTCGCAAATGCAAGCAATGCGCAAACTACATTCACAATGCCTGCTAATGCTATCGAAGTAACAGCTACATACGAACCGTTTGATACCGTTACCGTTGACAGCGGTACGGGCGGAGGTTCTTTCGATACGGGGGCGACTGTTACCATAACCGCAACTGTACCCGAGGGATATCGTTTCAAAGAATGGGAAATAGACCCTGCAACAACACTTACATTTACTACGGGCAGCTTGACTACCGCTACAGCCACATTTAATATGCCCGCAAATAGCATCAAAGCAACTGCTGTTTTAGAGCAGCTGTTTACCGTCACTGTAACCGGCGGCAAAATTGACAATGGCGGGCCGCAGTTTGCTGCAGGCGAGTTGGTTCATTTAATAGCCACTACCCCCCCGGATGGTCAACGCTTTAAGGACTGGACTATCAGCCCTGAACTGACACTTGTAAAAGGCACTCTTACCAATCCTGACATTGAGTTTACAATGCCGGGTGCAAATGTAACCGCTACGGCAAACTTTGAACCCCTGCCACCCAATCATCATGTAATTATCGTTGCACACACCGGAAACGGCGTCGCAAATCCTGATGTTAACTCGGCAGCAGCCGGCACGGTTGTCACGCTCACAGCAACTCCCGATGCAGGAAATGCGTTTGTACGTTGGGAAGTTCTCGGCGGTGGCATTACACTTTCGAGCACAACAACAAGAACCGCCACATTTACAATGCCGGACGAAGCGGTTTCAGTCAGAGCAGTATTTAATTTAGACATCGCACAAACAGGCGACAACTACAACATTACGATGCCTTTGATAATACTCTCTGTCGGTCTTGCACTAATCGCAGGCGGAACATTCGGCTGGATCAAATTGAAGAAAATTAAAGAACATTAAAAGAGATTGCGGGTCAAGCCCGCAATGACGGAAAACGACCCCCGCCGCCTTGCAGGCGGCACCCCCTTCATGCGCGAAGGGGGCTTTTGCTAACGCATTTGCTGTTTCATGCCCCCTTCGCTCACGAAGGGGGGTGGCACATAGTGCCGGGGTGGTCTGCCATGAGGACAAATCACCTGCCGTCTGCGGACGGCACCCTCTTTGCCAAAGAGGGCTCAGGATTTTAACTCCTAAACCACCGTCAATGAGAAAATGAATTTTGTGACGCCTGCGTTGGAAGTTACAAAAATGTCCTCGTTATGGCTGTCGAGTATCGCTTTTACAATATAAAGACCAAGCCCGACGCCGTCACGGTCAATACCGCGCGACTTGTCGGTTTTGTGAAACCTCTCAAAAATATTTGGCAGCTCCTGTTCGGGAATTGTTTCACCGTGGTTTGTCACCGAAACAAATACCTTTTCGCCGTGCTGCCACAACTCCAAGCCAATCACACCGTTATGGTTCGAAAACTTGATTGCATTATCAATCAGATTGTGTACAACCTGAGTTATCGAGTCCTTGTCGCCACGGGTCAAAACTGCATCATCGGGCAGCTCCGCTTCAACAACGAGCTGCTTTGCTTCTATTTCGCCCTCAAAGCTTAGCAGCGACAGGCGGGCTACCTCCGAAATATCAAAGCTGCTCTCAAGCATTAATGCCGCATCGGTTTCGTCGAGAGTGGAAAGCTCCAACATACTGCGTACAAGCCGTGACAGACGCCTTGTTTCAGACGATATAACATTGAGATAACGTGCTTCATTTTCACGTTTTATAGTTCCGTCTAAGAGCCCCTCGGCAAAGCCTGCAATAACTGTCATGGGGGTTTTAAGCTCATGCGAAAGATTTGCGATAAAGTCACGCCGCAGCTGCTCGGAGCTTTCGAGCGAGTCTGCCATTGCGTTAAACGCTTCCGTCAGCTGCCCGATTTCGTCTAATCTTCCGGTGCTTTTTACCCTGACGTCAAACTCGCCTCGGGCAAACCGACGGGCGGCATCTGCCATTTCATTGAGCGGCTCGGATTGTTTTTTAAGCGCAATAAACGATATTATAAAAGCAAGAACCATAACGCTCAGCGAGAGCAATATAAAGGCTGTCGAAAAGTTACGCCACTCCTGCCGCAGCGAGGCTACATCACTTGACAAAAATAAATAACCGTAAGTACGCAGCTCACCGCTCATACTCATGGCAAGCGGCACTCCGGCAACTTGGCGGCGTGCTGAATATATTTGCCCGAGTGTTGACATCATAACAGAGCCGTCGCCTATGTCTATTGTCCTTAAAATATGCTCCGGTACTCTTTCTCCTAACTTCCCGAAAGCATGTGCACTATAGGACACAACGATACCGTCGGCATTGGTAATCAGCAAATCAAAGCCTGTAATGCGCGAGGTCACAGCAAGCCACATGTTCAGTTCCAAATCATCAAGCGGAGTGCCATAATGGAGCTGCTGCGTGGTAATGTATCTTGCCGTTTCCTGCAGCGTAGAGGTCATCATTGTTCTTTTTTCGCTCATAGTCCGTCTGTAATTGAGCGTGACGGAAAGACCGCCAAGCACCGTAATGCTGATAAACACAATAAGTGCGGTGGCAATAAATATTCTAAAGTATGTACTGTTTTTCATAATACTTCGAACTTGTATCCTACTCCCCAAACGGTTTTGAGCGACCAACTACCGCTTACTCCCTCAAGCTTTTCGCGAAGCCTTTTAATATGAACGTCAACCGTCCTTGAGTCCCCGAAATAGTCGAAGCCCCAAACCTCGTCAAGCAGTTGATTTCGGGTAAAAACCCTGTTTGGCGATGATGCAAGATAGTACAAAAGCTCCATTTCCTTTGGCGGAGCGTCAACACGCTTGCTGTTTACAAAAAGCTCAAACGAGTCCATATCAATAATAAGATTGTCAAATGTCAGTCTTTTACTGTCAACACCGTCAGTCACCTCAAAACGCCGCATGACAGCACGTATACGTGCCATAAGCTCACTAATTTCAAAGGGTTTGATTATATAATCGTCGGCGCCCATTTCAAGACCTGTAACTTTATCTATTGTTTCACCTTTTGCGGTGAGCATAATAATCGGCACGTTTGAAACCTCGCGGATTTCGCGGCAAACACCCCATCCGTCCAAAATGGGAAGCATAATATCAAGAAGCACAAGGTCGGGCTGAATTTCCCTAAACTCCGACACTCCGAGAGCACCGTTGCCGGCAATAGTAACTGTAAAACCGTCTTTTTCCAAATATAGACGGAGCAACTCTGCAATATTGTTGTCATCTTCAATTATAAGTACACTTTTTGCCATAATTATTACCTTTCTAAGCACCCCGGCACTACGTGCCACCCCTCCAAGTTTATACATGCCCGCCTATTATACAATAAATCGGGGTAATCTGTTGTGAACAATCTGCAAACAAATCTTGTATATCAACAAACACTTGCGTTTTACGCAACTTATGTATAAAATGTATTGACGAATAATCATATGTAAGGAGCTGTTACAATGAAAATAGGATTTTTAACAAGCGGAGGCGACTGTCAGGGACTTAATGCCGCACTCAGGGGAGTGGCAAAAACACTTTTCGGAGCGGTTCCTTATGTTGAGATATACGGCATACAAGACGGATATCGCGGACTTATCGACTGCGAGTGGCGAAAAATGGAGATGCATGAGTTTTCGGGTATTCTCCGTGAGGGTGGAACAATCCTCGGGACATCACGCCAACCGTATAAAACAATACGTGACTTTGAAGACAGCAGTAATGTTGACAGGCTCACCACCATGGTTCGCAACTATCATAACGAATGTCTTGACGCGCTTGTTGTGCTCGGCGGAAACGGTACGCACAAAACCGCTTATGCTCTCAGCCAGTACGGCATTAATATTGTAACACTGCCAAAAACCATTGACAATGATATATACGGCACGGATTATTCTTTCGGATTTGACAGTGCTGTCGCAAAAGCAACCGATGTTTTGGATACGCTTCACTCAACGGCAGCCGCGCACGGACGTATTTTTGTATGCGAGCTTATGGGACGAAAAGCGGGTTGGGTGGCGCTGTATGCAGGCATTGCCGGCGGAGCTGATGTTATTTTGTTGCCCGAAATTCCATACACTATCGACAGCGTGCTCGAGGTTATAAACAGGCGCAACCAGTCAGGTAAAAACTTTTCAATAATTGCAGTTGCCGAGGGAGCAATCACCCACGACATGTCACAGCAGCCAAAAAAAGAACGCAAGGTTGGCGATATATCCCCGGGTATGGAGATTGTGCGCGCTCTTGACGAGCGGCTCGATCAGGACGTCAGATTAGTAATACCGGGGCACTTCCAACGTGGCGGCGACCCGACCCCGACAGACCGTGTTTTCTGCTCGCGTCTCGGAGCTATGGCGGGTGAGCTTGTGCTCAAAAGAAAATTCGGCTACATGGTAGCTCTGCAAGGCTTGTCTATCGGAGCGGTTCCGCTCAGCGAAGTGGCAGGCAAGCTAAAGACAATCCCGCATGACAGCGAAATGCTCAAACAAGCACGTTTGCTCGGAATATCACTCGGTGAGTAAGAATACGGAGGACTTTATGCTCAAAAACAGCGAAAAAACAATGGATAAAATCACTGCGCTTTGCAAAGGCAGAGGCTTTGTATTTGCAGGAAGCGAAATATACGGGGGGCTCGCGAACTCGTGGGACTACGGCCCGCTCGGCGTTGAGCTGAAAAATAATATTAAACGTGCATGGTGGCAAAAGTTCGTTCAGGAAAACCCGTACAATGTCGGGCTTGACAGTTCGATACTGCTCAACGCAAAGGTTTGGGAAGCTTCCGGTCATGTAGTGAATTTCAACGACCCTCTTATAGACTGTAAATCATGCAAAATGCGTCACAGGGCAGACCATTTGCTCGAAGAGGGCGGCGTGTCTCCTATCGGATGGTCTAACGAGCAGATGAGCCAGTACATCACGGATAACAAAATTGCCTGCCCGCATTGCGGCAAAAATGATTTCACACCTATCCGCAAATTTAACATGATGTTTAAGACATTTCAGGGCGTTACGGAAGATAACTCTACCGAGCTTTATCTGCGACCCGAAACGGCGCAAGGTATTTTTATCAACTTCAAAAATGTTCAGCGGACAACACGCAGAAAAATCCCGTTTGGTGTCGCTCAAATAGGAAAGTCATTTCGCAACGAGATTACACCGGGCAATTTCATATTCCGCACCAGAGAGTTCGAGCAAATGGAACTCGAGTTTTTCTGTAAGCCGGGTACGGAGCTTGAATGGTTTGACTACTGGCGTAAATTCTGCAAAGACTGGCTTTTATCCCTTGGTTTATCGGAAGAAAATATACGCTTGCGCGACCATGACAAAGAGGAGCTTTCCCACTATTCAAATGCCACAACCGACTTTGAATACCTGTTCCCGTTTGGTTGGGGCGAGCTTTGGGGCGTTGCGTCACGAACAGACTTTGACCTCAATGCTCATACAGATGTCAGCGGTGAGCAAATGGAATATTTCGACCAAGAAACAAGCGATAAATATATCCCATTTGTTGTTGAACCGTCACTTGGCGTTGAAAGAACATTTTTAACCATTCTGATAGATGCTTACGACGAGGAAATAATAGACGCAGAAAAAGATGATGTTCGCACGGTGCTCCGCTTAGCTCCTGTGCTTGCACCTTTCAAATGTGCAATTTTGCCGCTTTCCAAAAAACTCTCGCCTGCGGCAGAGGATATATTTGCCACACTCAGCAAGAGATTTGCGGTAGATTTTGACGACAGCGGCTCAATAGGCAAGCGCTACAGGCGTCAAGATGAAATTGGCACACCATTTTGCCTGACCTATGATTTTGACTCTGAAACCGATAAATGCGTCACAGTCAGAGATAGAGATACAATGACTCAAGAGCGCATCAAAATTGCTGATATTGCAGAATATATATCGAATAAAATAGCGTACTGATAAGTAGTGTAGGAGGTCATGTATGAGTAAAAATAATGAAACTCAAGATTTAAGGGTTGTAGCTGAGGGGATACGTCTTGTTACGCTGCAAACTCTTGCTAACATTGGCTTTGGTCATGTTGGCGGTGCAATGTCTATTGTTGAAACACTCGCCGCACTTTATGGCGGGGAGCTTCGCTCAGACCCGCACAACCCTCAGTGGAGAGAGCGAGACAGGCTTGTTATGTCAAAAGGACATGCAGGTCCCGCACTTTACGCCACTTTGTGCCTGCGTGGTTTTTATCCGAAAGAGGTATTGCTTGAGCTCAATCAAGGCGGCGGCAGTCTGCCGAGCCATTGCGACATGAACAAAACCATTGGTATTGACATGACGACAGGCTCACTCGGGCAAGGCATGTCCACGGCAATCGGGCTTGCACTCGGAGCGCGCCTCGACAATATCGACAACTACACATATCTGATACTCGGCGACGGCGAGTGTAACGAAGGTCAGGTATGGGAGGGTGCGATGTTTGCCGCTCACCATAAGCTTGACAAGCTGATTACATTTATTGACTGGAACAAACAGCAGCTTGACGGTTTTACCAACGACATCTTGGACATAGGCGACATAGCAGAGAAGTTTAAGGCTTTCGGCTGGCACTCTCAAACCGTTGACGGTCACGACCCGGGCAGAATTAAAGCGGCGATAACGGACGCCAAAAGATATAAGGATGCACCGAGCGCAATTATACTTGACACGATAAAAGGCTACGGGTGCAACTTCGCCGAAGCAATAGCAGGCAACCACCACATGAATTTCACAAAAGAACAAATCGACAGTGCAATAGAAGATGCGTCACAAAAACTTGAGTATGTACGCGAACTGGCACAGCACAAAAAGGGGGATAAATAATGTTTACAATACATGAAGCTTTTGAAAAGAACCCCAAGATGATGCGTGAAACATATTGCGACACACTCATTGAACTTGCACTTGAAAATGAAAATATCATTGCACTTGATGCCGACCTTGTCAGTTCATCGGGAATGAAACCGTTTTTCCAAAGATTTCCCGACAGAGCTTTTAACTGCGGAGTTGCCGAAGCAAATATGATAGGTATTGCGGCGGGTTTATCTGCAATGGGTAAAATCCCGTTTGCACATACATTCGGTTGTTTTGCTTCGCGCCGCGTTTGCGACCAGATAATGATATCGGCGGCATATGCAAAGCAAAATGTCCGTATTGTTGGCACAGACCCCGGAGTTACAGCCGCTTATAACGGCGGAACTCACATGCCGTTCGAGGACATGGGTGTGCTTCGCTCAATTCCCGAAATCATTTTATTAGAGCCGACAGATAATGTTATGCTCGCGGATTTATTAAAGCAGCTCGCGGAGCTTAAAGGTGTTTATTATATCCGTATGGCTCGTAAAAATGCAGTTTCCATATATCAAGAGGGTTCAAATTTCCACATCGGACGCGGAAACACACTCATTGACGGTAACGATGTGACGATTTTCTCAAGCGGCATTATGGTTCACGAGGCATTAAAAGCAGCGGCAATTTTGCAAACCGACAAAATCAGTGCAAGAGTTGTTGATATGTTTACATGGAAACCCATTGATACTGAGCTTATTGATAATTGCGCACGGATAACCGGAGCGTTTGTGACGGCAGAAAACCACAACATCATAGGCGGTCTTGGCTCTGCAGTCGCAGAAGCGGCAGCATTGGTCAGACCTGTACCCATTGAAATGGTCGGTATAAAAGACAGATTTGGTCAAGTCGGCACAGAAGACTTTTTGCGCACAGAGTACGAGCTGACAGCCTCTGACATAGTCGCAGCAGCAAAGCGTGTAACAGACAGGAAGGGTTAAATGTTGCAGGTGCAACAGTTGTATTCTGATATAGAGCAACTTTTAGAGCAAAAAGAGAGGGTTATTTTGGCTATTGACGGCATGTCGGGAGCCGGTAAATCCTCTTTTGCCAATCAACTTGTTGATTGGTTTGCTGCGAAGCAGGTAAAGTGCAATATAATTCACATGGATTATTTCTTTCTTCGACCGGAGCAGAGAACACCGCAGCGGCTGAGCATGCCGGGCGGGAATATTGATTTTGAAAGATTTAACGATGAAGTCGCGATGCATCTGACATCGGGCGAGCCATTCACATACAGACCTTTTGATTGTAAAACACAAACCTTTGCCACGCCTGTCATCGTAGAGCCAACACCGCTGACTGTTGTTGAGGGTGTTTATAGTATGCACCCTGAGATAATTTCAAACAATATTTATGATATCACCGTTTTTATGAGGCTCGACGAAGATGAGCAGAAGCGTAGGCTCAAAGAGCGAAACCCCGAGTTATATGAGCGGTTTTTAAGCGAGTGGATACCAATGGAAAGCAAATACTTTGAAGCGTTTAATGTACGAGAGAAATGTACGCATAATTCCCCTCCATTGGAGGGGTGACGCAGAGCGTCGGGGTGGTCATAGGTTAAAGGAGGGAACAACAATGAATAAATCAAACAAAATAGCAGCAAAAAACATAACCGCCGCAGCTATCTGCCTTGCACTATGTATGGTTTTGCCGATATTTACGGGGCAAATTCCGCAAATCGGCATGGCACTGGCACCCATGCATATACCTGTGCTTTTATGCGGTTTTATAACGGGACCTGCCTATGCCATGATAATCGGGCTTATCGCGCCGCTTTTGCGTATGATGATTTTTGGAATGCCAATGCCTTTTATGGCGATAACCATGTGCTTTGAGCTTGCAGCATACGGGCTTTTTGCAGGCTTATTGTACAAGGCATTTTCAAAGAAAATTATTTTTATCTACATATCATTAATACTATCCATGCTTCTCGGGCGGATAGTTTGGGGGCTTGTTACACTGCAACTTATTAAGGCTGCAATATTTCCGGCATTGCCTATGGGTTGGGAGCAGTTTGGCTGGGATGAATTTTTTGCGGCAGCCTTTGTAACAGCAATTCCGGGAATTATTTTACATATCGTGCTTATTCCGATTTTAGTATTGGCACTGCGAAAAGCACGTGTAGTCTAATTAAGAACAGGGGAGTTTATCATGGCATGTGCTCATTGCGAAGCCCAAAAGAAAATAGAAAAGAAAAACATCCTTGAGAAACTCAATGACTTTTTGTCGAGTCTGCTTATAACAATTATCGGGGGAGTTTTCCTTGCGGCAGGCTTGACACTTCGTTTGCTTGACATACATATACCCGTTGACCCTGCGTGGGTATCTGTTGCACTTTGCGGTTATCCGCTGCTTTATTCCGCAATTCATCGAATACTGTTCGGAAAAGGGATACAAAAAATATCCTCCGCACTTCTTATTTCAATCGCTATGATTGCTGCAATAATTCTTGATGAATTTTTTGCGGCAGGTCAGGTTGCATTTATTATGGCTATCGGCGGAGTGCTTGAGGACAAGACCATAGAGCGCACAAAAAGAGGTATCGGGAGGCTTATCAGCCTTATTCCGCAGCAAGGGCGTGTTATGAGTGGAGGCGTCGAGATAATGATGGACACTACGCTCATTCAGCAAGGCGACATTATACGTGTTTTGCCCGGGGAAGCTATTCCCGTTGACGGCGAAATCATCTCGGGCAACACATCTATCGACCAGTCAATCGTCACGGGCGAGTCCCTGCCGATTGACAAAACAGTCGGTGATACTGTATTTTGCGGAACAATTAACTGCTTTGGCTCTATTGACATCAGAGCTTCAAAGGTGGGCGAGGACTCCTCATTGCAAAAACTGATACGCCTTGTTGAAGAAGCAGACGAAAATAAAGCACCCACGCAGCTTATCGTTGACAAATGGGCGGTTTGGCTTGTGCCGACAGCGCTCCTGCTCGCTATAGGAACATATTTCATATCAGGCGATATTTACAGAGCGCTCACTGTTGCAATCGTCTTTTGCCCGTGTGCTCTCGCACTCGCAACACCAACATCTATTGTTGCAGCAATCGGTCAGGCGGCAAAGTTCGGCGTTATCATAAAATCCGGTCAGGCACTTGAGCAAATGGGAAAAGTGAGCATGATAGCGTTTGACAAAACAGGCACTATCACACATGGCAGGCTCATGGTCAGCGATGTTATCCCGTTTGACACGGCTGTTTCGACAAATGAACTGCTGGCAATAGCCGCCTCGGCAGAAACACGTTCGGAGCACCCTCTCGGCAGGGCAATAGTGGCATACGCAAACGAAAATTCCTGTCCACTAAAGCCTATTGAGGATTTCGCTATGCAGCCCGGTAAAGGTATATCGGCAACGCTTGACGGCAAAAAGGTTCTTTGCGGAAATATCAATTATCTTTCTGAAAACGGAGTAATAAAAGACAGTATAGATACCTCGGCAATAAGCGCGCTTCAAGAGCAGGGGAAAGCGACAATATTGATTTCCTGCGACGATAAATGCATCGGGGTTATCGCACTGTCAGATTTAATGCGCGAGAACGTAAGCGATGTGATAAGGCGCCTCGACAGCATGAGCACCAAGACAGCTTTGCTTACAGGCGATAATACGCAAACAGCAAAGTATTTTGCACAAAAAGCAGGCATAGAAAATATCTATGCGGGGCTTTTACCCGAACAAAAGGTCTTGCAGATACAGTCTGTGCAAAGCGACGGCATAAAAGTTTGTATGATTGGCGACGGGGTCAACGATGCCCCCGCTTTGAAAACAGCAGATGTGGGTGTCGCTATGGGCGCAATGGGAAGTGACATTGCCGTAGATGCTGCAGACATTGCACTTATGAGTGATGATATCGGCAAAATACCGTATCTCAAACGTTTGTCAAACGCCACGGTAAAAATGATTTATACAAACATTACAATATCTATTGTTTTTAACATTGCGGCAATAGTGCTCTCAATGCTTGGCGTGTTAAATCCCGTAACGGGTGCACTGGCTCACAATGCAGGCTCAATAGCAGTAGTCCTCAACGCCGCATTGCTCTATGACAGAAAGTATGTGTAGAGCCTCGCGACGTGCTTACTCAATCCTCTGAATGACGTTTTCGAGTTGATTGATATGTGTACGCAATAAAAGTTTTATTTCATGGGGAGCATCTTTTGCAGCTTTGCTTTGTATGCGCTCTATAAACTCTTTTGCATTTTTTATTATTGCCTCTACCAACGGGCAAGTTGTGGGATACGGCGACACAGGCCGTGAGGGTTCATATGTGCCCGATGTTATCTGGGCTGCTATAACAGCTAACTCATTTTCCGTATCCAAGCTCATATCCCGTAATTGTTTGCGGCTTATGCGCGCTTCACCCGAGAGAATTTCTCTTTTAGCGTCATGTGATACTTTGCCGATTGCAGCAATTACTTCTGCGATTTCACCATCGCGTCGTATAGTCATCGGCGAAACCCTGTACTGAGCGGATAGCCGTTTTGCAGTACTTCCCTGCAAGTGTTCATTTTGAACACTTGCGGCATTTAGAGGGTTTGTTGAGCTTTGCGTAGTTCTCCCAATATCGCCATGCAGTTTCTTATCGGTATTATAATGCAGTCCACGAAAGAAAGTAAGCTGCATTGTTGTCAGATTTCTGCGCGAAACCTGCGTGGAAATAATCCAAATAAGCACCTCATCTCTCGACCCAAACTCCAAGCTTGTTGTCCTAAAAGGCAAATTATGCTTGGATAAAATCGAGTAACGGTTATATCCGTCAATTAAAGTGCCGTTCCAAATCACAAGCGGGTTCATGCACCCGTAGTCCAATATGCTTTGTTCGAGAGAAAGATATGTCTGCTCGTCAAGCGGTGGCAGCAGCCTTTTGAATTCTTCGTCAATAATAATATCTTGTAATGTGTTCATGTCTGAAAGCCTCCTTTGTTTCTTTTTTCAGCATAAACCTTCGAGTAGGTCGAATGTCAAGATATTATTTTTATTTTCTCAAAAAAAGTGCAACAGCCTCTGCATATTAGTCGCCTATTCCCCACAGCGTTATATGTTTTAGACATTTGGACAACCCCCACCGCCTTGCAGGCGGCACCCCCTTCATGCGCGAAGGGGGCTTTTGCTAACTCATTTGCTGTTTCATGTCCCCTTCGCTCACGAAGGGGGTGGCGTCCGCAGACGCCGGGGGTTGTCCCCTGCACTATTTCTTCCCGCGCTTTACTGTGTGCTTAATCTTCAATAACACTAAATTCAATGAAATAATGTATCCCTCAGGGAATTTACCAGGATTATTTTTAACTGCTTAATTTCTAAGCACCGGCACAATGACGTATCCAATTATTGTATCAGCGGAATTTAACAAAGCAAAAAGGTGATTACGTGTTTCTCCTCGTTCAAAGCCATCAGATGAAATCGGAAAAGGTGTTACTTGCCCACTTTCAATATCCCATTGATAATAACCCGGAAAGTAATATTCAAAGCTTTCCTTAATCATGTCTTTTGACCAATCAACGTTATTTTTCATCACAGGAGCAGAGATTTGTGTGATATCAGGTGCAGTTCCTGTAACGGTGAACCCCAACGTGTAGGAGCCTGCGTCTACGTGCCAGTCTACACTCAGATTTGAATATCCAAATTCTATTAAATCTGAACCTATACTATTTGCATCTTCAGGCGGGTCGGTTAGTGTCGAAGCAGCACCGCCGCAGTTGACGAGCGAAAGGGTTGTAAAAAGTATGAGGTTAAGAAATAGTAGTTTTATCATTTTATTGTTCCTCCGATAAATTGTTATGATTATAATAACACAGAGCGCAGGAGCATACAAGTGACAAGGGGACGGGGGTTTGTCACTACTAAATACACCTCAGCCCCCTTCGCTCACGAAGGGGGTGGCGTCCGCGGACGCCGGGGGTTGTCCCATAACACGACAAATCACCCGTCGCCCTTTAGTGCACCAGCCTCTGCTAAGTCTATTTCGTTTTCGTATAAAGCTCTGCCGAGGATTGCGCCGTCCATGCCAAGCTCCGCGAGCACTTTGATTTCATCAATCGTTGATACACCTCCCGAAGCTATCAGTGCTATCGGGAGTTTGCTGCGTAGGGTTCGATAAAGCTCAATGTTTGAGCCGCCTTGCATACCGTCCTTTGATATGTCCGTACAAATAAGGGTCTTGACTCCAAGCCTTTCAACCTCACCGCAAAAATCAAGTGCGTCTTGATTTGAAACCTCAGTCCAGCCCTTTATCGCAACAAACCCGTCCTTTATATCTGCCGACACGGCAATAGCGTCAGAGAACTCCGCCACCATATCCCGCAGAAAGCCGTGTTTTGATATCGCCGCCGTGCCGAGAATAACACGCCCTACTCCTGCGTTTATATATTCCTCAATCGTATCGCGCGTGCGAATACCACCGCCGACTTGGACAAAAAGTCCTGTTTCGGCAGTTATTTTTTTGATTAAATCGAAGTTTTTCGGCTCGCCGTCACGCGCTCCCTCAAGGTCAACAATATGCAAAGCCGTTGCGCCGCAAGTCTTAAAGCCTTTCGCCACCGACACAGGGTCGTCGCTGTAAATCGTCATCTGCTCATAATCGCCGCGCTTTAACCTGACAGCCTTTCCCTCGTATAAATCTATCGCAGGATATATAATCATGTGTTACCTCACACTAAAATTCCTTTTGTTGAGGGGATTTCACCCTTTAATTCAGCGTCGATTTTTACGGCAGCGCGAAGTGCTCTTGCGAGTGCCTTGAAACATGCTTCCAAAATATGGTGAGCATTTTTCCCGTCAATCATTCTAAGATGCACCGTCACTCCCGACTTTCTGACAAACGCCTGCAAAAATTCCTCAAGCAGCTCAGCGTCCATATCACCGACAGCGCGGTCGGGAAGTGTTATATCCAAGCTGAGAAAACTTCTTCCGCAAACATCAACCGCACAAAGTACAAGAGCCTCGTCCATCGGCAGTGTGACATCACTAAATCTGCATATACCCGCCGCATCGCCCAACGCGTCAGAAAACGCCGTACCGAGGCAAATCCCAATATCTTCCACGCTGTGATGACCGTCAACATGTATATCACCCTTGCATTTTATGTCAAGGTCAAACCTGCCGTGTGCGGCAAAAAGCTCAAGCATATGGTCGAGAAAACCCACACCTGTATCTATATTATTTTTCCCTGTGCCGTCAAGGTTTAAGATTAAAGTTATATCTGTTTCATTTGTTTTCCGTGTGATTTCAGCTTTTCTCATTTTATGCTCCCCCCAATATTTCCTTTATTGCTTCAACAAGTTTTTCCATTTGTTCCCTTGTGCCTATGCTAATTCTGACATAATCCGATATGCGCGGTTTATCCCAGTGCCTTACCAAAATCCCTTTATCCTTTAACTTCAAGTAAAGGTCCTCCCCGTTGATGCCGCGAAACTTTGCAAATAAAAAGTTTGCCTTGGAACTCGTCATTTCAAAACCGAGTTCTAATAAGCACTCGCGCGTATATTCACGCGTTTTGATTATCTCATTATTATTTTTCCGATAATAATCAGCTTCCTCAAGTGCCGCAAAACCTGCCTCTTGCGTCAGGCGGTTTACATTGTACGGGTTAAACGAGTATTTCATCATTTTGAGGTCGCTGATAAGCGCCTCGTTTGCTACCCCGTATGCAAGCCTTGCCCCTGCCATGGAGCGCGCTTTTGAATATGTGTGAATTACAAGTAAATTGTCATATTTTTTTGTGAGCGGTATTGCGGAAACACCGCCGAAATCTATATATGCTTCGTCAACCAACACTAAATGGTCGGGGTTACTTTTTACAATTTCTTCAATATCGAAAGGCTCAAGCGTTGTTCCTGTCGGTGCATTCGGATTTGCTATTACAATATTTTTGCCGATACCCACATAGTCGCTGACACCCACGGATAAATCGTCACGCAGTGGTATTAGCGAGTACGGCACATTATAAAGCTCCGCATATACCGGGTAAAATCCGTATGTTATATCGGGGAAGCAGACGCCCTTTTCAAAAAACGCAAAAAATGCAAATGCAAGCAGCTCGTCAGAGCCGTTACCGACTACAACGTTATTTGGGCTTACATCGTAAAACTCTGCGATTTTTCTTATAAGCTTTTTAGCATCAGGGTTCGGGTACAAATTAAGCTTATTTATTTCGCCCTCGTTGATTGCCTTTATCACTCCGGGAGACGGTGGATACGGCGACTCGTTTGTGTTGAGTTTAATATACTCCAAATCGGTCGGCTGCTCGCCCGGAATATATGCCTTGAAGTCTTTAAGTCGGTTATTGATAAACCTGCTCATTTACTTAACCTGCTTACCCTTTCAGTCTTTTTTCTACTGCAAGAGCGTGACCATGCAGACCTTCCTCTTTTGCAAAACGTATTGCGTCGGCGCCTTTTTTGTTTATTGCATCTTCCGAAAAATATATGTATGAGGACTTTTTAACAAAATCATCTACCGACAAGGGGCTTGAAAAACGCGCTGTACCACCCGTCGGGATTGTATGATTTGGCCCCGCCATATAATCGCCGAGTGTTTCGGGGGTGTGCTTGCCTAAGAAAATTGAACCCGCATTTATTACCTTGCTCAGATAATTAAACGGTTCTTCAAGAAGTATTTCAAGATGCTCGGGAGCACGTTCGTTTGATATATCAAATGCTTCTTCCATTGTGTCAGTCAGAATAATCAAACTATTATTATTGATTGCAAACTTTGCAATATCTTTGCGCGGCAGTGCAGGTAATTGTGTTTCGATTTCAGCACGCACCTTTTTTGCAAGGGTCATATTGTCGGTAATCA
Organism: Oscillospiraceae bacterium; assembly: GCA_009781515.1. Classification (GTDB taxonomy): domain Bacteria; phylum Bacillota; class Clostridia; order Oscillospirales; family Oscillospiraceae; genus WRMH01. The sequence continues at coordinate 3,948 of WQXY01000037.1, read as the reverse complement.
GCACCGCATAAGAGTCCTTGCCATGCTCACATTGCGCGAGCATGTCGGCTGCAATGTACACAGGGTCGGCGGTTTTGTCGGCAATAACAAGCACATCGCTCGGTCCTGCAATCATGTCGATACCCACAATACCAAAAACCTGTCTTTTTGCTTCGGTAACATATGCATTGCCCGGACCTGTAATCTTGTCAACACATGGTATCGTTTCTGTTCCGAATGCGAGCGCTGCGATTGCTTGTGCACCGCCAACCGTAAACACTCTGTCAACACCCGCAATTTTTGCGGCGGCAAGTATACGCGGGTCGACCCCATTTTTTGACGGCGGGGTTACAATAATAATTTCCTTAACGCCCGCAATTTTAGCGGGAATACAATTCATAAGCACCGATGAAAAATACGGAGCACTGCCGCCGGGAATATAACACCCGACGCGGGAAATTGGCGTAACCTTTTGACCTAATATAACACCGTCTTTCGGGAGCAGGTCAAAGCCTGTGTTTATCTGATTTGCATGAAACTCTTCGATATTTTGGGCTGCTTGTTCCAAAACTTTGATAAACTCTTTGTCAACCGTTGCAGCAGCTTCATCAATAGCCGCTTTTGACAGCTCAAAATCCGTAATGCTGCACTTGTCAAACTCTTTTGTGTATTTTACAAGAGCTTCATCGCCGTGCTTTTTGACATTGTCAATTATTGAAGCGACGCAGTCACGCAGCGATGTATCATCTGCTGCTTCCTGCTTCATTCCATTTTGCTTCAACTCGCCCGATTTAATAATCTTAATCATATCTCTACTCTCCCGTCTGCAAATTGCTTGCAATTTCTTCACACAACTTCGTTACTTCCTTATGCTTGAACCTGTGGCTCACCTTGTTTGATATGAGGCGCGCACTTATGTCCGCGATTGTTTCGACGACTTCCATGTTGTTATCTGCAAGTGTTTTTCCTGTTTCCACCAAATCAACTATAACATCAGACAGCTTTAGCAGCGGCGCCAGTTCTATTGACCCGTGAAGCTTAATGACATCAATATCTTTGCCCAAACTCGTATAATAAGAGCGCGCTATGTTCGGGAACTTCGTAGCTACTCGAAGTGTAGTCGGCTCACGAAGTGCGCCTTTTTCGGCTGCAATGCACATACGGCATCTGCCTATCTTCAGATCCAAAAGCTCATATACATCGGGAACACCTCTACCACCTGCTTCGTGTCGGCAAAACCAATGCACTCAAGTCCGACCTGCATTTGCTCTTTTAGCTCGCTATCTACGGTTCTGTATACATTTTCATTGTAATAAAGCTTGCTCAGCTTCTTGTCATTTTTTGTATTTTTGATAATTGATAAAGTTACATCGGGACGAAGCGCCATAAGCCTCCCGCCGCTACCTGAAAATGTGATTATATCACCGTCGGGCAAAAATGCTCTGTTTGCGGCATAAAGCCCATATTCTTCAAAGCGGCTCATCTTATACTGCTCGTACCCGTACTGACTGTACAAGCTTCGAAGCTTTAAGATGACCTGCTCGTCATATCGAAGCAATTTATCTAAGTTTTCCATTTGCACTACTCCCTTGGAGCTTATTCACCGTAAAACTTTGTGTGAATTGCGGCGACAGCACGGTCGGCTTCGTTTTCATCAACAAGAACCGAGATTTTTATTTCACTCGTTGAAATCATTCCGATATTTATTTTCGCTTCAAAGAGCGCTTCAAACATCATTGCCGCAACACCCGGTGCCGACATCATTCCCGCTCCGACAATACTTATCTTTGCAATCTTATCTGTTGTGCTGATTTCACTGTAGCCTATTTCATTTTTGTTCGCTTCAAGCACCTCTACAGCGCGCGTTAAGTCTTTTCTTGCTACGGTAAAGCTGATATCGTTCATTTTTTCGCGGTTTATGGATTGCAGAATAATATCAATGTTTATCCGCTCGCCCGCGAGCACACGAAATAGTCGAAATGCCACGCCCGGCTCGTCTTTGATGTTGACCACCGCAATACGCGCTATGTCCGTATCCTTTGCTACACCGCTGATTTTTGTATGTTCCACCGTTGTTACCCCCTTTACAACCGTTCCGGGCTTTCTGTTTAGACTTGAGAGAACTTCAACCTTGATGCCGTACCGCTTAGCCATTTCTATGGAGCGGTTGTGCAGCACCTTTGCTCCGAGTGACGCAAGCTCAATCATTTCATCGTAGGTTATCTCGTCAAGCTTTTTTGCTTCCGCCACCTCATTCGGGTCGGCTGTATATATTCCCTCAACGTCCGTATATATTTGACATAAATCCGCATTAAGTGCCACCGCTATTGAAACTGCCGTAGTGTCTGAGCCTCCGCGTCCCAAGGTTGTAATGTCATCAAACTTGTTAATCCCTTGAAACCCTGCTATGAGAACTATCCTGCGGCGGTCAAGCTCTGCTTTCAACCTCTCTGTTGCAACGTTTTTGATGCGTGCACTGCTGTAAACGCTGTCCGTTTGCATACCAATTTGCCAGCCTGTCAGCGAAACAGCGGGAAGTCCGAGCTTTTCCAAGGTCATTGCCATAAGTGCAATTGACGACTGCTCGCCCGTTGATAAAAGCACGTCCATTTCACGCTTCGACGGGTTCGGATTTACTTCCATTGCTTTTTCAATAAGCTCGTCCGTGGTGTCGCCCTGCGCCGAAAGCACTGCAACAACACTGTTTCCCTCGGAGTATGACTCTGCAATAATCCACGCAACACGCTCCAAGCATTTTGCGTCGGCAAGCGAGCTTCCTCCAAATTTTTTAACAATAAGTGCCATGTTAATAGTCTCCTACTAATGGTCTCCCAAAATACGAAATACAGATAATGCGGTTATGCCGCGCGATAAAAGTTCATCTATCATTTTTTTATTTACAACACTTGTGATAAATGCGTTTTCATCACCTGTGTTTTCGGCAAAAATTACAGTTCCGAACTCACGCTCGATTTTGTCACGCGGTGCGTCGGTTCTTATATACCACGCGGAGTCTATAAGTGCGGGGTCTGTCACAAACTGCGGGTCGGACTGCTCCCAGCCTAACCACCTGCGGCTGTTTAAGTGCTTGACCGCGTCTATGATATCCGCAACTGCGGCGCTCGCAGTCGGCAGCTTTCCTGCTCCCGCTCCGCAAAAAACGACATTCCCTACGGCATTGCCTCTAACGACCACACCGTTCATTACATAACTGACTATAGAGAGCAGATTTTCTTTATTTATAAGATGCGGAGCAACATACACAGCGGCCTTGTCGCCTATCGCTCTTGCACGCCCGAGCAGCTTTATTTCATATCCGAGCTTCGATGCGTAGTTCATATCATTTGTTGTCACCTTGGTAATGCCTTGCGTCGGAACCTCTCTCGGGTATATATGCCGCCCGAACGCAAGCGATGAGAGTATACAAATCTTTCGGCATGTATCATTGCCCTCAATATCATCTGTCGGGTCTGCCTCTGCGTAACCTTTTTGCTGAGCTTCGAGCAGTGCATCATTAAATGCTGTACCGTTTTTTTCCATGTTTGTAAGAATGTAATTTGTTGTGCCGTTTAATATGCCGTATATTTCATGGATTATATTTGCTGTCATACACTGTGCAAGCGGTCTTATAACGGGTATTCCGCCGCCGACGCTTGCTTCAAAGAGAAAATTTACATCCTTATCAAAAGCAAGCTTCATCAGCTCACTGCCAAACTCGGCTACAAGCTCTTTGTTTGATGTTACAACATGTTTCCCCGCAGCAAGCGAGCGTTTTACAAAATCGAGCGCAACTCCGACGCCGCCTATCACTTCAACTACTATTTTTATCTCGGGGTCATTTACAATAGTATCAAAATCCCGGATAATTAAGGCCTCGAAGCGGTCATTCGGAAAATCCCGTATGTCGAGAATATATTTAACCTGTATGTCCTGACCTGCATTACGGCTGATTTGTTCGGCGTTTTTGTC
>WQXY01000036.1 GCA_009781515.1 Oscillospiraceae bacterium | reverse complement strand
TACATACATACATACATACATACATACATACATACATACATACATACATACATACATACATACATACATACATACATACATGCGTCATTGCGGGCTTGCCCTGCAATCTCATAACGTCCAAGAAGTAAGTCCCTTGCATATCGCGTTAATATAAAAGCGTTCGTTTTCTTATGGAAAACGGGTGCTTTTTTATATCTGCAAGCAAAGGTGAAAAATTATGACATGTCCGAACTGTAATAAAAACCTACCCGACGGCTTAGTGATGTGTTTCCATTGTGGAAGCCCTCTTTCCGCACCCTGTGAGCCGCCACCCGCAGGTGAGTTTTGTCCGCATTGCGGTGAGGAGTTGCCAAGCGGACTGACGGCGTGTTTTGAGTGCGGAAAACCATTGGATTTATCTGTGCAAGATGCAGCCCGCCTCACACAAGCGGCAACACAAAAACCCGTAGAACACGCACAAACAGTCGGCAAAAAGAACAAGCCCGTTATCGCCGCTGTGGTGATTATCGCACTGCTGCTTGGCGGTGCGCTCGGCGGTCACTATATGGGGCTTTTCACGCTACCGTTTTTGTCATCGTCAAACGACCCCGCCGAACCAACGCCGAGCATAAGCAATACCCCCACCCCGACAGCAACGCCCGATAATAACAACACGCCAAGCCCCACAACAAGCATAGTCGGAGCATGGCTGGATGAATTAGCAGAATTTGTTTTTACCGAGGACGGCAGGTTCTATATGATTGTAGAGAGTGCGGGGATAGATGAGTATGAAGTTAGAGGGGGAACGTATACAGCTTCAGAGAATAAAATAACATTTATAGTGGAGTATCACTCAATATATCTTCATGTAAATGACGAGTTATACGAGAACTCGTATATCGAACCGATTGCCGATATGGAATATTTTATAAGTGGTAATACCATGGTTTGGAACAACGCATGGGAGTTTGCACAAATTACGCCATCAGACAGGTGGAGCTTTTCGCATAGAGAAAGACTGTTAGAAAATCAAGCAAACACACAAGACGTGAGGGCAACGCCACCAAGTCACGCTTACAATCCGCACAATATCCATCTGCCGCCCGATATCGAGTTTAGCGTAGACAATATATATCTGTTTGAAACACCTATGATAGATATTATCTCAAGATTTCGTTCTTTCTCTGAAAACTACACAGACGAAGTATCGTACATATATTATTACCCCGCGGGTAGCGGAGCGGCAATTTTCTTTGAATACTTTCACATTGATGAACGTTATCAACATCGAACCGTTGTTAACTATGTGGTTATACAACATGCCGTTTCATATGACGGGGGATATGATATAGGTAATAACGGTTTTGACAATTTCTTGCTTTTTGGAAAATATCGCTTTGGTGAACAAGCCCCTACATTACTATATGACTTCACAGGCATACATGATTATTCGTCATTGCCGCAAGGCGGACTGGTATATGATGACGGTTACAAGACCTTAGAAATCATCAAGTATGGTGAACTTTATGCCTTTGACTACACACAAGGTGATAAAGCGGTGTTGATATTTGTACAAGATAATTATATCGTCCATTTTGAAATGCGTGATGCTGATGTTCATCTTCATTAAAATGTGACGAGCTTATGGAAAAAGAGGTGTTCTTAATGTATTGCATATATTGCAGAAATACGGTTGACGAAAATTCAGAAAGTGTTTGTTCCGCTTGCGGCAGAGAAGTTGTAAACACAGCAGTTAATAACCCCCCACCCGTGGTGCAGCAAGCACCGCCGCCTCCGCCACCGCCTGTAGTACAACCGCCGCCAATGCCGCAGCCCCCGCCACCGGTGGTGCAACAACCGCCGCCCGTGGTAAGGCAGCCGCAACCCGTGTACGCACCGGTCAGTGCAACTGCGGTATCGCCCAAGAAAAAAGCAATAACAATGCTGCTTTTCCTGTTTGTTCACATCGGGCTGCCATACTTCTATGCGGGAAACACAAAGAAAGGTATGCTTTATCTTCTTTTATACTGGCCGACTATGGTACTCGGGTGGATTTTATTTCTTGTGTTTTTTGGAGTTCCGCTGCTCATAGTCAATTTTATCTTGCTTATAGGAGCAATCAGAGATTTTATTAAACTTGTAAAAGGTGACTTTTTAGACGGAGATAAACTGCCGATTGTCGTTTAACAACAAAAAGGTGACTTTATGAAATGTCCGAACTGTAACAAAAATCTGCCCGACGGCTTAGTGATGTGCTTTCACTGCGGAAGCTCGCTTTCCGCACCCTCTGAGCCGCCGCCTGCCGAACCGCAAAGTGCTGCCCCACTGCCCCCGCCCTCAGCTCCGCAGCCCGCAGGTGAGTTTTGTCCGCACTGCAGCGAAGAACTGCCAAGCGGACTGACAGCATGTTTTGGGTGCGGAAAACCATTGGATTTATCCATAAAACCTGAACCCACACAAACGCAACAGCAAGCGCCCGACACACAAAAGCAATCAAGCGGCAAGAAAAAAACACCTGCCATTGCAGCGCTAATAATTATCGTGCTGCTGCTTGGCGGAGCAGTCGGCGGTCACTTCATGGGGTTATATTCCCTGCCGTTTTTGCCGTCAGAAACTGACCCCGCCGACCCAACGCCGAGCACAAGCAATACTCCCGCACCGACAGCAACCCCCGACCCGACAACCCCTCCGAGCGGCGATGATGTATTTACACTCAGCGCTGAGGATAGAGAAAAGTTGTTTTACGGGTTTGGTCATGGTGATTTAAAAACTACCTTTGATTGGCATACATCTCCGGAGTACCCAAATCAAGTAGGGTCATGCAGAGTGAATTTTAACTTAGTGGGGAAAACTCAAAATGTAGCAGGAGCTTTTATCGCTCAAGTTGAGGTGTCAAGGCAAGACCCATGGCATTATGAAGAAATTTTGCGAATGGCAGAGCAAACACTTTCAAGATTGAAAGAGAGTTTTTCATGGCCGGGTCAGCCACCCCCCGAAAATGTTGATAGCATTGAGACTGGTTTTGCTATCAGGCAAGAAATGCTTGGAAATAGTGTTGATTTGTTGATTATTGTCGTTGACAAGGACTTAAATCCACTCGGTCACTTGCTATTTGGCTTTGCTATGCCGTCTGAAGCGGACGCAGGCAGAGCAAGTAATGCCTACAACCCATATAATATCCCCGAGCCTCCGACAATCGAGTTTACGGTTGATGGGGAATATTTGCTTGAGTCGAAATTTGCAGATGTGGTCAACAAGTATTCTTCTGTACTTGAGGAAGACGTTACTTTTGAATACGAGGGTAATCATAAGTACGCTATATTATTAGAAAGACCCGGAAATAACGGAGGGGGAGTTCAACTTTTTGGAAATGAAAACGGTGATATAGTGGTTGTGATTATTAACCACAACTTAACAACGGAGGTTGGAGGATACTTTGATTATGGCAATAGTGGTGTGCCGGATTTCATTTTACTTGGAAAATATATTTTCGGCAGCGATGAATATTCACCATTGCATGATTTTATCGGTTTCGAGTTTACAGATAGTCAGACGAGCACCCTGTTGTATGAGGACGGTTATAAAGAATTATTTTTGCAGCATGTTGGTAGAAGCGGTTATCGGTTTATATACAGACAAGGAAATAAGCAGATATCAATAATGGTAGAAGATAATTATATTGTTCGTTTTTCAATGGTTAAAATCGCAGATTGATGATAAAACCCATAGGAAAATTTGATATAACACCTATTTACTACAGCCAGTGGCAACGTATTTATCAATACACTTGATTAGGTAATTAGATGACATTTCATAAAAAGGAGCGGTAACATGGAAACAGAAAGATTGGCAGAAAACTTTGAAGCAATGATGACATGGCTGGAAGATAAATTTGGCATGTTCGGTCTGCTGATACCGGCACTGACTATCATAGTTGGTACGTTACTCTTTTTCTTCATAATAGTAAAAGTATACGGAGGGTGGCAAAAGAGAACATATGGTTTCAGAATGTTTATCAACTGGCCGGGTTTGATTGTAATGCTCTTTTATGCCGTAGCATCTTTAATGAAGCTGCTCGACGGAACCGAGAATTTCACACAGGCATTTCTTGTGCTGCTTCTCGTCGGTGCACCGGGAATGATTTGTTATTTTGTTATATGCATTAAAGATACACGAAACATTCTTGTTACGATTATAAATGTAATTCTTATGTATATTCTCTATATGCTAATGGGATATATCCTCGGTGTAATTATTCTGTTTATCTGCGGAGCACTCGGCATTATGCTGCTCATTGCCGCTTTGTCGGGAGGAGCGAGAGAAAATGCCAAAGCAAATCATCAGTACCAAATGTACCAAAGTGATAGAGCGTCAAGAAGAGATGATTAACAAACAGTATTATCGGTGACGTACTTTCACATAGCACACGTCAATAATCAGAAAAAGCTTATATATCAAGGAGGCGGTACATATGAACACAAATATTCCTAACGGTTTTTCGCTTGACCCACAAAGCGGACTGTATTACAAAACAACCATCGGGATAAATGAACAAGGACAGCCCGGCGAGTGGGACACATGGTACTACCCCGACACGGGCGAGTTTGTACAAACCTTTACGCCGACTGTACCGAACATTAAAATTTCCCGCACCCCGGCAGCGGCACCGAAAAAAATAGCTCTGCTTCATATTGCACTGCCCGTAGCAGGGCTTCTTGTCGGTATTCTTATTGCGGTTTTTCAATTTGGCGGCTCCGGTGGCGGTGGTAGCCTAACCCCAAACGGGCAGGGCAATCCGCCGGGCGGCGGGCAGGCACAAGGAACACCCGACCCGAACAGCGGCGGCGACACACAAAATCCCGGCAGTTCTTCGCCCGGGGTGAGTGCACCCGTAGAAATTCCGTCCGAGAAACTGTCGGTAGCAGGCGGTCATATACTCGGACTGCGAGCAAACGGAACAACAATAATTGCAAGTGATGCGGACTCCACTCCGATTGATGTAAGCGGCTGGACGGATATTATCGCTGTCGCAATGGGAAGCTATCATGCAGTCGGGCTAAAATCAAACGGAACGGTTGTAGCAACAGGAGATAATTACAGCGGTCAGTTGGATGTGTCGGGCTGGAGCGATATTATTGCAATAGCAGCCGCAGGACGTCATACAGTAGGCTTAAAATCAGACGGAACACTCGTAAAAGCGGGTGCTAATGATTATAACGAAATGAATGTATCCGGTTGGAACGATATCGTTTCGATATCTCACGGTACAAATCATATTGTCGGCTTAAAATCAGACGGCACGGTGGTTGCAGCCGGAGAAAATGATAAAGGGCAAACAGAAGTATCGGGCTGGAGCGGCATCGTCTATCTTGAAGCAGGCGACTACCACACACTGGGAGTTAAAGCGGACGGAACAGTGGTCGGCACAGGCTGGAGCACATCAAATCAATTAGAGCTTAAAGATTTTCATAATATTATAGCAGTTGCGGGCGGGTACGGGCATACGGTCGGCTTACGCGCAGACGGAACGGTTATCGGTACAGGAAGCAATAGCTATGGGCAATTGGATTTATCAGGCTGGACCAATATTATAGCACTTGCTTGTGAAGGTTTTATAACAGTGGGGTTAAAATCAGACGGAACGGTTCTTTCCACAGGGTCTACGGATTATGGAGAAGCACCCGATACAAGCGGTTGGAACTTATGTTAGGAGAGTGAAATCATGACCTTTTTTACAAAAACAATTATATCAATAGTTCTTTCGCTTTTGCTCGGCGTTGGCGGATATTTAGGAACACGCCTAATCATAACAGGCGGCGATGAAGCGGGAGCAGGAGCAGGTGCAGCCGTAGGAGCAAGCGTAGAAAATGCCAGTCCTCGTGACAATACGGGATATAGTCCTACAAGTTTTTCATGGAGCGGCACGGAGCATAAAGACAAAGAAGACAGTCATTTCCTCGCGGGGAAATACGTCCGCGAAGATGGAAACGCCGTAATGTATATTGATTATGATGAAGACAGTGCAAGAATATTAACATTTCCGTTCATTGAACTGTTTGTTATGAAAACACAGGAACATGACGAACTTAGGATTGATAAACGGTATATTACTATACTTCCGAATACAGGACGCGCCGGATATGATTATGATGAGTTAATACTTATGAATGTTAGCGAGGGTGTTATAAAGGTTACAGTCGGAACAGAGGGACGCAATGCCCTCGAAGCTGCTGAGGGTACATATTACATCGTAAGAGCAAAGTATGGTGAGACACCAAATCCGCTTGACTTAGACGAAAGTCACAGACTGAGCGGCAACCCTCAGAACGGCACAACACAAGGTGGCACAACGCAGGGTGATACACAAGGCGGCGACGGCACGGAAGATAAAAGCGGCACAACGCAAGGTGGCGGAGAAGAGAAAGGTGGCGGGGATGAAAAAGGTGAAATTTTTGACCCGAAAGACCCCGTTGGTGAAACAGCGAAAGTTAGAGGCGACGGCGAAAAGAAAAAAGACAGGGATATAGTTCTGGAAAACCCCGAACAGCTTGAAGATTTTGAAAAAATAAATGACATAAAAAAAGACCCGATAAACACCGAGGGCATAGGTACCCTCCTGCAAGGCAAGCATTTTAGGTTCACCGGAGAAAGCATGGTGCGTTGGGATTATAAATTAGATAGGGGAACTTTTAGAAATGCTTACAAAGAGGCAGGTGCGCGCGACGACCAGATTGACGCACTACTCGACTTTTCAACAGGCGGCGGATTTGTAGGCGATTTACAAAAGGTTATTGCGGAGTTTGTATTTGGCGAGGAAATATTAGTCAAGTTCGATATGGACGACGGACCGCAGCATATCATGGCAGGCAGATACACAACAAGCAAAACAGGTATAAACATCAAGCGTAGCCCTGTTGCTGTGCGAGACCTTGTTTGGGACAGTAAAAATGGTTATCTTTGGGCTACGTTTTATGACGACAACGATTATGATGACGAATACAATAAAACAATGTCTGTTTCTCTGCAGTTTGGTCGTGACCCCGACGGTACTATAGTTGTACAAGGGTGGTGCTTCGCTGCCGATTTTGCTACGACTCGAACTATACTTTCAATACGGCTTTATGGTGAAGAAATTGAACGGGATGCGTATGAGGGTGTGTGGGTATCTGAAGGCGACCCGAACAGCAAATCATCGCATGCAAAAGAAAACAGGCTTATGGAAATACGCAGCGGACAAGTTGTGCGATTTGAAAGAGATGGCGCGTTGGTGGCACATTGGACGGGTAACATAAGGTTTTCAAAAAACACGTTGACAGGAGAGCAGCTAATGATTATAGAACCCTCAGACGGCGGAATGGGTGTAAATTTCGTTTTTGATAGAATTGAGGGCAACAAGATGTATTTCGACGGACGGGTTTATACAAGACAATCCCCGTAAACAAAAAAATAATGATGAATTAAATTTGGAGGATAAACCAATGAAATTTTGTAACAAGTGCGGACAATGGTATGAAGGCTTTCGTTGCAGCTGCAGCGAGGTTCAAGAGGAAAATAATGTAAAGCGGCCACCGCCGCCGCCACCGAGGCAAGCACCTCCGCCTCCGCCAAGACAGGCACCGCCGCCGCCACCGAGGCAAGCGGCACCTCCACCACCGCCAAGACAGGCAGTGGTGCAAAACACACCTCCGCCACCACCTCCTCCTGCGGCGAGGCAGGCACCCCCGCCACCAAGACAGGTAGCACCTCCGCCCCCGCCTCCGCAAGCAACTCAAGCACCGCCAAAAATGGTGTTCAGTAATAAAACGCCACCCCCGCCATCGGCGCCGCCAATCCAGCCCCCTGCTCCGCCTCCGCCGAGCAGACCTCCCGCACAACCTTACGCTCAGCAAGCACATAATCAGCAAGCATCCGCCGCACCACCGCCGGTATTTGACGGCACTTGTTTGCATTGCGGCTTTCTGCTTGGTGACGGTATCATGTTTTGCGGAAAATGCGGAAAACAAGCGGGAACAGCACCACCGCCAAAGCCGAAAAGGTTTTGCCAAGGCTGCGGCTCTGAGCTTATTGACGGGTTAAAGTTTTGCCAAAGCTGCGGATACCAAGTCCCGGGGATGGGCTTTAGTATGCCTTCGGGCGGAAGTTTGAACATACAGGCGGCAAGCAGCTTAGTGAGCGGAGTATCGGGAAAACTCGGTTTATCGCTTCAAAAAATGGTTATCGCAGTCGCATGTGTGCTTGGTGTTATAGCGTGTTTCCTACCGTTTTTCCGGTCAAGTGCCATGGGTATTACAGTAACGGCAAATGCGTTTAGCATATCGGGAGGGGCGCTCGGAGCACTCACAGGCGGAAATGTTATGAACATACTCGGCATACCTGCAGTAATTTTCTTTGGAATAATGCTTGTGATGTGCTTTATAGGAGACAGAGCGGCTCCGCTCGGGAAGCGTAAAACCGTTTTCATCATATTTGGTATTTTAAATGTGATTGTCGGAATTATTAATTTTGCGGTTTTCGGCGGCGGTACATATAAGGTTATGAGCAATATCGCAGGCGGCGGCGTTGGATTTGGTCTTTATATGATGATACTAATGTCTGTAGCAATAGTAGTTGTACCGTTTGTGAAGAAATTAGAGAATTAAGGGACAGGAGGCAAAACGATGATATATTGCAAAACCTGTGAGAATGAGTTGCCCGATGTTGCGTTGTTTTGTAACAACTGCGGCGATACAGTAACGGTGTACGACCCGCCGGAGGGCTTTGAGCTTGACCTTGAAAGCCTGCAATACTTCTTGTCCGAGGTTGACGAAGACGGCACTCAATGGGTGACATGGTTTGATGCAAACACGGGCGAATATGAACAGCTCAGCTACCCACCCGAAGATAGCGAGGTGGCTGTGGAAGAGCCTGAACCGGAACCCGAGCCTGAACCCGAACCGGAGCCCGAACCCGAACCCGAGCCCGAACCGGAGTACATAGAAGAACCGGCACCCGATGTATATCAAGCGCCGGTAAATGTTCCCGAGGGTTTTGTTTTAGATGAAGCCAGTGGTTGCTATTATAAGGAAATGCCCGGAAATGACCCTGCAACAGGAGCCCCCGGTACATGGTATACATGGTACTACCCCGACACGGACGAATATGACCAACAATTCCACGCAGAGTAGGTGACAAACCCCCGTCCCCTTGTCACACTATCCCGAAGAAGCGTTTACCGTTTTCCATTGTTAAGTTTGCGATATCTTCTGTTGCAACGCCCCGGACTTCGGCGATTTTTGCCGCGATGTATGGCAGATATAACGAACTGTTGCGTTTTCCGCGAAAAGGCTCGGGCGACATATACGGGCAGTCGGTTTCGAGGAGCAGTCTGTCCTCAGGCATTTTTTCGATAACCTCAAGCGCACGGCGGGCATTTTTGAACGTCACAACACCCGTAAACGACAAGTACCACCCCATGTCCAAAATAATTTCTGCCGTTTCCCAGCTGCCCGGGAAACAATGAAAAACACAAGAGAGGTCTTTGAAATCGTTCATAATTCGCAGCGTATCCTCTGTAGCGTCACGCATATGTATAACAACAGGCAGTTTTACACGTCTTGCAAGCGCGAGTTGCTCCACAAAACGTTTTTGCTGCACATCTCGCGGCGAATGGTCGTAATAATAATCAAGCCCGATTTCACCGACAGCCACCGCCTTTGGGTGCGAGAGAAGCTTTTCAAGCTCTGCCACGGTATTGTCGTTCATGGTTTTTGCATCATGCGGATGAACGCCGATTGAAACATAAATCGACGGATAGTTCCCCGCAGGCGAAAAATTTTCCGCCAAACCCAAGCTGTATTTTGCGGACGAAAGGCTGTATGAAGCGTTGAGAATGTGCGTAACTCCGGCAGCCGCGAGTTCTTCCATTAGCTGCTCCCGGTCATCGTTATACCGCTTGTCATTGTAATGTGCATGTGTGTCAAAATACATAAAACCTTAAAAACCTCCAAAAAAGCTTGCAATTAGTTAAATGACGTGTTAAAATTCCAATCACCCCAAAAAAGGAGCTATTAAACATGGAAATCGCAAAAACAATATTTGTTGTAATTCAACTTTTACTTTGTGTAATACTGATGTGTGTTATCATACTGCAATCCGGCAAAAATTCAGGACTGTCTGCATTTACCGGAGCAAATGAGTCTTATCTCGCAAAAAACAAGGCAAAATCGCGTGATGCCCGTCTCGCTCTTGCGACAAAGTGGGTCGCAGGCACATTTGTCATTTTGACAGTAATCTTAAATCTAATGTAATTTAGTAGCATTATATAAAGGTGTCCGCAGTTATGCAGACACCTTTTTGTTTTTGCTATCTTAGAGCACTTCGCCAAAGGCGTTTGCACCGGAGATTGCGGCGGCGTTAAGCTCGTCATAATCCACATGCATGTATGTGGCAAAGTCGGGGCTGACGCGAATGACCACTTCGTCGAGTATCAACGCTCTGTCGCCGTCAACTTTGACCTTAACGATATCCTTATCCGCAACGCCGAACCTTTCGGCATCTTCCGGAGTCATATGAATATGGCGTTTGGCGATAATCACGCCCTCGCTAATTTCAACCTCGCCCTCGGGACCCACGAGCTTGCAGCCGGGGCTGCCTGCAATTACGCCGCTCTCGCGAATGGGTGCGGTAATGCCGAGTGCGGTAGCGTCTGTCAGCGAAAGCTCGACTTGGTCTGCTTTTCTGCATGGTCCGAGAATTGACATTTCTGTAGACCTGCGAGGGCCTACAACCGTTATTTTATGAGGAGTTGCAAACTGTCCGGGTTGGGACAGCATCTTTTTAATTTCAAGCTCGAAACCCTTTCCATATAATATATCAAGCGTTTCGCGGGAAACATGGCAATGCTTGCCGGAGCCTTCAATTTCAATTTTTCTGTCAGCCATTTGTAAACCACCTTTCAAATCGTTATTAAAATGTAATTTAACATTTATTCGTGCGAAAAGCAAGCGAGGGTATGTGGATAAGCTATAACTTTTTCAACATTTTTCTGTAATTTATGGTATAATCAGACAAACAGTATAAACAAGCATGTACAGAAAAGAGGTGAAGTCTGTGAAAATAGCTTTAGGTATGATAGTTAGAACACTTGATGCAGAAGCGAAGCTCATGAGCTTTATTGAAAATGCAGAAAAGTATGGACATAAACTCGACTGTGTTATTGTAGCACACACACGGCAGCACGACGAAAAAATCGAGAAGCAGATAAGAGAAAAAGCAACACTTTATGCGGTGGATATAAATAACCCCGAGTACTGCAGGTCACAGATGCAGCGCCTTAACATACCCGAAGCGGCAATGAAAACACTGCTCGATTGTCCGGTAGACACAACATCGGGGCTCATACCTTACGGGCACAACCGCATGATAGTGGTAATGGAAGCGATACTTCGCGAAATTGAGGTTCTGTTTTTTGTCGACTCCGACATTGTGCCGCTTTTGCTTAAAAACACACAAAACGGTCATGTCTTGGAGGAAACCGATTTCTTCAAAGCACACCTCGACGAGCTAAAAAAAGGCACAGATGTCACATCGGGCGAATACAGCGGATACAACATACTGCCCCCTGCCTCGTTTGACGGCATGGCAGACTTTCTTGCAGGTGTTCAAAAAGCAGAAATGCTTGAATACTGGCAAACCAGTGACAAGCATAAGTGCATAACATATCAGCCCGACGAAATCATAGTAAAACCGTGCAAAAAAATTCTCGGCGGAAACTTGGCAATCAGACTTTCGGCATTTTCAAACCTGCCGCCGTTTTTCTCGTCCCATTATATGTTAGACGGTGAGCTTTACCTTTGCAGAGGTGAGGACACAGTGCTCGGTTACGAAATCGCAAGTCTCGGTACAAAATGCACAGACATCGGGATATATCCGCTGCACGATACTTACGACAGCTTCCCCGAAGTGCCGGATTTGGTTAATGACGAGCTGGTGCAAAGGCGGCTGTTCTTTGCATGTACAGGCTGGGTGGGGCGAAACCCGTTCTACAACTACATTTTGGGAAAAGACCCGAAAGAAACAAGACAGTTCCAAAGGGAACATCTTGAAAAAGGGCTAAAAGCACTCTCTGACTACACAAAAAATCCGCAGTATCTCGGAGTTTTGAAAAACTTTGACGTCAGTTGGGACAATTTGGACAGATATATTAATGAGTTTGAAACTGTTACAGACGCATGGAACAAATTCAAAAAAGGAGTAGGTCTGAAATGAAAGTTCTGATGATAAACCATTTTCCGCTTGTCGGTTCGGGCAGTGGCACATACACACGTAACATTGCGGTAAATCTGATAAAAAAAGGACATGAGGTTTGTATCATTTTCCCTGAAAATACTGAACATTTTGATGTAGAACCCGGAATAGAATTAATTCCTGTGTATTTTAAGAATGAGGAACAAATCGACGGAATGCTCCCGTTTAACTTCCCGTGCTTTACGACACACCCGCGAAGCACTATGACATTTTACGACCTCACCGATGACGAGCTTGACATGTATATGAGCGCATTTGAAAAAGCTGTGGACGGAGCGGTAAAAAATTTCAAACCCGACGTAATTCATGGTCAGCATATTTGGCTGCTCAGCTGGCTTGCGATTAAAACAGGTGTGCCTTATGTTGTAACAGCGCACGGCACGGATTTAATGGGCTACAAGCAAGGCGAGCGTTTCAGAAAATACGCCAACGAAACAGCCGAGGGTGCCAAAAAAATCATTACAATATCAGATGATAATAACGAGCTTGTGTGCGAGCTTTTCCCGACCTGTGCAGGCAAAGCATATTACATGCAAAATGGCTACGATACGGACAGATTTTATCCCGAGCCTGTGGCAAGAGAAAAAATCGAAGAAATGTTTGATATTAAGCTCAGAAAAAAACTCGTTTTGTTCGTCGGAAAGCTTGCAAACTTCAAAGGTGTTGACGTATTTATTGAAGCGCTCAATCTCTACGAAAAAAAGCACCCGGGTGAGATTACTTCCTTTATTGCAGGAGACGGGGAGCTTGCGACCTCGCTGAAAAAACAGGCCGCAGATGCAAATCTTGACACACTTTATTTTTTAGGTCACTTAAACAGCACACAACTTCGCGAGCTTTACAGCACTGCCGACGTGAGCGTGTTCCCGTCGAGGCGTGAGCCGTTCGGGCTCGTTGCCATTGAAGCACTTGCTTGCGGCAGTTCCGTGATTGCAACAAATCAAGGCGGACTGAAAGATATAATCAACGATGAAGTCGGAACCTTGGTGGAGGTTGAAAACGCCGAAGAGCTTGCCGATGCCATCCACAAGGAAATCTACCACCCCGACAGAAAAAACAGAGGAAAAACAGCAGCAAAATACGCACTCGAAAATTACGCACAAGGTTCACTTATGAACACATTAATAGAAATTTATAAGTCATAATAAAGGAGGCTCACAGGATTTATGCGTAAGGTAGTTTTAATTCCGACTTACTGGTCCCGTGCGAAAAAAGAGTGGAAAGAGGGTGACGCCGTATACGACCACCCGACTCCAATCGACGAGGAGGGCACACTTGGCCGTACCTTGGAGAGCATGAAAAAGCTCACGCAAAAAGACTTTAAGTTAGTGCTGCTCATTTGTCCTACAACACCTGAGGTTGCCGACGAGGCGGAAAAGCAGGTGGTGAGAATTACCCGTGAGGTAAATCTTCAAGCGGAAACATATATCTTTACGATTTCCGACTTGGCGAAAATCTCAGAGATTATGTATGAAAGCGACAAGGAACGCAAGATTGAACCGCTCCTTGACATGGCGGGATATGCCAATGTCAGAAACATGTGTCTGCTTTGTGCCGATATCCTCTCTGCCGACGCGGCGATTTTAATCGACGACGACGAAATTTTTGAAAAAACAGACTGGATAGAGCGTTCGGTCGAGTTTCTCGGCAAACGTATATACGGCGATGTTGTCTACGGCATGGCAGGATATTACACCAACAAGTATGACCAGTATTACGACGATGTAAAAATGGAACACTGGATGACATATTGGGATAGATTTGGCTTCAAAGCAAAAGCGTTTGACGAAATAATCGGCAGCCCGCCGCGTGTTAAGCGTACGCCGTTTGCGTTTGGCGGTGCGATGATTTTGCACCGTGACCTGTTCCAGAGTGTTCCGTTTGACCCGATGATAACAAGAGGTGAGGACATTGACTACCTCATCAACAGCAGAATGTACGGCTTCTCGTTTTTCTTGGACAACACACTTGCGATAAAGCATTTGCCCGTGCCGAAAAAGCACCCGCAGTGGAAGCGTATCCGTGAGGATATTTACCGCTTTGTGTATGAACGGGAAAAGATTGCGTCACAATATAAAACGGGCAACATGGTTATGATTGCGCCCGAGGACTTTGACCCATACCCGGGTGAGTTTCTGCGAAAGGACCTCGACGAGAAAATTTTCCGCTCAAACATGATGCTTGCAACGGACTATATGCTCAAGGGTGATGCAGACGGAGCGGCGGAGTCCCTCAACAACATTATGATTGCCGCAAAAGATGCAAAGCCGGACTACGACGCATTTACAAGATATCGCAACAATCAAAAGCTGTGGGAACAGGTGACAGCGATAATTGACAAAAAACGCTATGAGATGCGGAAAATTATGGAAGAACATAACCTGTCGGTAAGTCCGATACTTAGAGATGAGGAAAGTGTAAGACAGCTTGACACGGGTGAAATAATTGAAGCTATTCAAAAAGCGTTTGACTTTGACATTGACGATGACAGCTGGAACTTGCTCGCCAAAAAATTCCGTGTCAGCACTTATTTTGAAGAAGAAATACTCTTTCGCAGCGGCGACTTTAACGAAACAATGTATATTTTGCTTAAAGGTGAGATTTTGCTTTATGCAGGCTCGCGAGAAACCGGCGGCGAGATTGAAATCGCCCGTTTGCGGAAAGGCGACATTTTGGGCGAAAGCTGCATGACAAATCAGCCCTTTACGTTGAACTGCCGTGCACTTCAATTTACAGAGCTGATAGGCATCAATAAACATGACATCTTAAAGCTGATAAAGGTCAATCCCGGACTCGGTGTCAAGTTCTTCCAACAGGTATTGATGAAAGTTGTAGAAAAAATGCGCACCAACAACCTGTATAATATGAGCAAAGGCGGCACCGCCGTCCAAGACACATTCATAGTCGGAAGTGAGTAGCAAAACACAGCAATTGCAATAGATTGAGGAATTGTCTCATTTTGGGACAATTCCTCATTTTTTTATGTACACTACTATATTACATATCTAATTCTTCAAGTCGCATTGCTTTGTATAACTTGCTGTAATGACCCTCGGCGGCGAGCAGCTCGGCATGTGTGCCGCGCTCGACTATCTTGCCGTCTTCAACAACAAGAATAATATCCGCACGTGAGATTGTGGAAAGCCTATGGGCTATGATAAACGACGTACGCCCCTCAAGCATATGCGAAATTGCGTTTTGAATAAGCTGTTCGGTTTCCGTGTCAATACTCGAGGTCGCTTCATCAAGCACAAATATCGGAGGATTGGCGAGTACTGCACGTGCAAAGGACACAAGCTGCTTTTCGCCTGTTGAAAGCTTGTCGCCACCCTCGCCGACCTCTGTGTCATAACCGTCGGGCATTCGCTCGGCGACAACGTCCGCTGAAACGATTTTTGCCGCCGCGATGACTTCCTCATCGGTTGCGTCAAGACGTCCGTAGCGGATATTTTCCATGATTGAACCCGAGAAAAGATGCGGGTCTTGCAAGACATAACCAAGCGAGGAGTGCAGCCACAGCTGCGAGCGTTCCTTTGCGTCGCGTCCGTCAATGAGCACACGCCCGTTTGTCGGCTCGTAGAAACGGCACACAAGATTAACAATGGTAGACTTGCCCGCGCCTGTTTCGCCGACGATTGCAACGGTTGTCCCCGGTGGAATGTCGAGCGAGAAATTTTCCAAAACATTCTCGTCGCCGTCGGGATACATAAATGTTACATCGTCAAACTTTATACCGCCAATAAGCGGCTCCCAGTTTTCATGCTTCGGATTATATGTGTCGCCATATTTTTCGATAACTTCGGGAGTGTCAATAATTGTTACCTCCTCGTCAACCAAAGCGGTGACACGCTCTATACCAACCTGAGCAGAAACAAGCTCGGTAATAATACCCGACACCCATACGATAGGCTCTATTGTACTCGTGGCATAAGCAATAAAAGCAGCCAAGACGCCAAATCCGAGAATTTCGTTTCCGACAAGAATACCGCCTCTGTAGAGAATAATGCTAAGTGCAATTGCTCCGAGAGACATAACCATTGGCATCATGAGTGCAGACAGTCTTGATGCGCGGACAGAGTAGCGGTGCATTTTGTCCGAAAGCTTGGCGAATTCGGCACTGTTGACATCTTCAATAACAAGCGTCTTTGATGTCTTTGAGCCTGTGATACCCTCGTTATAAGCGCCCGTTATGCGAGAGTTAGTCTCACGTACCTTGCGGGTTACAACTGCGATTTTTCGTTGAAAAATCCATGCGATAAGCCCTGCTACAGGAACGAGCAAAACAAGCACAAGAGCAAGAGACGGGTTGAGTATCATCATATATGTTATGCTGAAAATGATAATAAGTGCGGCTTCAAGCATTGCGGCAAAGCCCCATGATATCATGCCCGAGATACGGTCTGTGTCTGACATAATTCTGCCTATAAGATAACCCACAGAATTTGTATTGTGGTATGCGATTTGCAAATCCTGCAAATGCACAAAGCAGTCTCTGCGAAGCTTTAAGCCGAGCCTAACCTCGATTGCAAGCAGGTTTCTTACCCACCAGTAGGTAAGCAAACCAAATGCAATAGTTATTACGCCATATATAATAGCAAACGGAAGCACGCCGTCTGTTGTGGCGGGGATAACAAAATTGTCAACGGCATAGGTTGTAAAGAGAGGATATGCCGCGCTGATAAGTGTGGAAAAAATAACAACAAAGAGTGCAAGCAAAAAGCGCTTTCCAAGACCCTTGGTATATTTCAGAAGTCGCAGCCATACCTTAAAGCTGAGCCCCGTGGTTCTTTCTTCTTCGTAATTATTCATGACGCTTCACCTCCTTTAGCGGGTGCATCATTATTATCCGTATATCCGGACTGCAAATCGTAAACACGGCGATAGATGCCGTCTTTTTCGACAAGCTCAGCGTGCGAGCCGATTTCCGCAACCGAGCCTTCCTCAAGCACCATGATTACATCTGCTTTCATAAGTGTAGAAATCCTGTGCGATATGAGTATTACCGTCGCACCTTGCGTGTCCTCTCGCAAAGACTCCCGAATTTTTGCGTCCGTTTCCATATCGAGTGCCGACATGGAGTCGTCAAAAACCATAACCGGAGCGTTCATCATAAGTGTTCGTGCAATCGCAACACGCTGTTTCTGACCACCCGATAACGTAACGCCACGCTCGCCGATGATAGTGTCATATCCCTTGGAAAATCCCATGATATTATCGTCGACCTCTGCAATTTGAGCTTTTTCGCGCACTTTATCAAGATTGCCCTCGCGTGATGCAATATCAATATTTTCGAGAAGTGTTTTAGAAAACAGGAACGGTTCTTGCAAAACAAGCCCTATATTTCGGCGCAAATACGACTTTTTGATTTGTGTAATGTCGACATCACCTATTGTAATAGCACCGCCGTCCTCGGGCAAGTCATAGAGTCTGTTAAGCAGATATGTTACGGTGGATTTTCCCGAACCTGTCGCACCGAGTATTCCGAAAGTTGTTCCGCTTTTAATCGTAAAGCTGACATCTTTCAGAACAGGGTGTTCTTCTTCAAATGCAAACGTAACATTTTTGAACTCGATATCACGGTTCATCGGTGGCTCTATTGCATCGGGAGCATCGGACTCGCTCTTTGCGTCAAAAATCTCTTTGATACGCTTGAGAGAAACTCCCGTTTTGCTCATTTCAGTAATAATTCTGCCGAGCTGACGCACCGGCCAAACGAGCATTCCCGTGAAGCTCAAAAATATAATCAAGTCGCCGACAGTAAATGCATTTGCAGTGCCTGCAGTTGTCATCGCCAAATATGAACCGACAACAAGTACGCACAAAAACTGGACAAATGAAACGAAGTCGCCGATACCCCAATACATGCCTAAAATGCTGCCCATCTTGTCCCATTTTTTCATAAAGGCGACATTTTTTTCGTCGAAGCGCTCGGTTTCATAACGCTCGCGTCCAAATGCCCGCACAACACGAACACCTGTCAAATTTTCCTGCACCCTGACGGTAAGTTCACCCTCAGCCTCATCGGCGGCAAGGAAATTATGTGCGATTTGCTTGAAGTAAAAAATCGTATATGCCACGACAATCGGCATAAATACGGTCACAACCGCCGCCATGATAACATTGAGCGAGAACATGATAATGATTGCTATTGAAGCAAGCAGCAATGTTCGCACAACTTCGAGCAGCTGCTGGAAGACAAAGCGTCTGACCGTTTCAACATCGGAAGTGCAACGCTGAATAATATCGCCGGTTTGGTTTTTTGTGTGCCATTCAAACGGCAGGCTCTGCGTGTGTGTGTAGAGTGCAATGCGAAGATTGTTAATCATTCGCTCGGAGCCTTTTGCCATGCTGACACGGGAGAAATAGTTAAAAACCCCGGTTATCAGTGCACATGCCAAAATCAGCCCCGCACAGGTAAGCAGGCTTGATGCCATAGTATTGCCTGTATTGATTTTCTCATAAAGCCACATTACAGGACCCGGCAGCACATGGTCGCTCTCTCCGATAACAGAGTCCACCGTATAGCCGACTATTATCGGTGATAAAAAACCGAGCATTGTGGCAAAGGTTGCCGTAAATATGGAAAACAGGAAAAAACGCTTTAGATTATGCGTAAAACCTATCATCATTTTAAGTGTTGTATCGCTTTTCATAATATTTTTATTCCTCATTTTAATGCGTTAAAAAGGACACGACCGCAATCGTGTCCTAATGTGTAAATTTTCACGAAAGTTGTTCGTTTTTGAATATTTAGTTTAGGTGAAGCTCACCTGTACCCTTTTATTTCTCATTTCAAAAATTACCTCCTTTCATGGCGTTTGCTCTCAATTCCTTGCACATTGTAGCGTACAAAAAATGGTTTGTCAATGATATTTTCGAGAAAACCTAAACAAGCTGTACCGGTAAAGTCCAAACTGCTTCTTTTAAGGGGAGGCGTTCTTTTGCCATGCAGATGAGAGCGCCGGTTCCGGGTTTTTTGCCGGAAAGGTTCTCTATGCAGCGAAATGAGTTGACCATAGATTTATGCGGGTCGCTTGTAGTTTTTATTTCAATCGGATAAAGAACCTCGCCATCTTCGATAATCAAGTCAATTTCGTTCTTATCGTTATCGCGGTAATAATATAACGGAGGCTTAACAATGCCGTCGTTGTAATAGCTCTTTAAGATTTCAGCAAACACAAAACTTTCAAAGATATGCCCCCACATTGCGCCGGTGGTTAGTTGCTGAGGAGTATTCCAGCCAAGAAGCCAGCAAGCAAGACCGGTATCTAAGAAATATAGCTTTGGTGTTTTGACAAGGCGTTTATTTAAGTTGTTGTAATACGGTTCTAACAAATAAACCAATCCGCCGGACTCTAATACTGACAGCCATGCTCGAATAGTTTTTACATCCTTTCCGCAGATATCAGCTATTGTTGTTAAATTGAGCATACTTCCGGTAAAAGACGCGGTAGTTTTTACAAATTTTATGAATGCCGATTCATCGCGGATGTTCAAAACATCTTTAATGTCCTTTTCTATATAAGTTTGAAAATACGAGCTGTAAAAATCTGCCCAATCATGTAAATCGCTTTCAGTTTCATATAATTCAGGGAAAAACCCTTTGTGGATAAAAGAGATTGTTTGCTGATAATCAAACACATTCCTTTCTTTTGCCATTGCATCATTATGCTCTGTCGACGGTAAAAAAGGTTTTTGGTATGATATCTGCGAAAGTTCCCGCATGGACAACCCAAGCATTTTAACCACACCGGCACGCCCTGCAAGACTATCGCTGACATTTTTCATAAGCTTCATACTTTGAGAGCCTGTAAGATAAAATTGTCCCTTTTTCTTATCGGCGTCCATGTCAACGATGTCTTTAATATAGTCAAATAATTCTGCTGCTTTTTGTATCTCATCGACGACAATCGGCGGCTTATTCTCATCAAAAAACAACGAAGGACTCTCTTTCGCGCTCTCCCTAACTAAAGGTCGATTAAGAGTTACATAGTTTATATCACGATAAATTTCTCTCAGCATCGTGGTTTTCCCAACCTGCCGTGCACCCGTCATAACAAGCACCGGCTTACGCTTGTCGATGCGCTTAACTACTTGCTCAAGGTGTCTGTTGTAATACATAACATCAGCCCTTCTCGTATATTATGGAATTGAATTCCATAATATACGAGAATGTTGGTTTTGTCAAGGCATACTAAAAAATTCATATATGGCAAATTCATTTCATTTGCATTAGCGCAAATATTATGATAATATTTGCTTGACCACACATAGTTGGTTGCAGCGATTGTAAGATGCGCTAACATCTTACAACGAATGTAGGAAACCGATTAAAGCTCAAGCCTACAAACATGGAAAAATCCACCGCCACAACGAAAATAAGTATATCATTTATTTTTTTATGGCACAATGGATTTTTCTGAATGCTGAATTTTATTTGGCACAGTAGGCGAAAACGCTTTCTGTGCCAATTTTGTGTGGTCAATTATGAACGAAAAGAGATTGAGGAGCAAAAAATTATGAGGAAAATTATCGGACTATCATTAGCAGTAATTATGATTGTGATTTTAATTACGGCTTGCAATAGCGGAAGTGATAATGGTTCGTCAGAACGCACACCACGCCCCGAAACAAACGGAACGAATGACCCAACGCCCGCACCAACGCCTGAGTCAACCCCCACGCCAACGCCCGAACCGAAAGCTGAAGAAATCATTATTAAATTGAGAGAAGCAAACATAACCGATGAAAAGTTAATTGAAATGGTAAATAGCGGAGAAATACCACAGAATGTAACTGACTTAAATTTATCAATGAACAGAATAAATGACATTACTCCGCTGCAAACACTTACAAATCTAACTAAATTAGATTTAATGCATAATGAAGTTAGCGACTTAACGCCACTGCAATCCCTAACGAACCTCACAGAATTATCGCTTAATAACTCTTACCGTGAAACATTAACGGATATAACACCGTTACAATCACTAATTAATCTTGAAAGTTTAGCAATAGCGAATGCTCTATTATACGATATCCAGCCATTACAATCACTTGCAAACCTTAAAAGCCTGTCTCTGATTGATGTCCAATTATATGATATAACACCATTACAATCATTAACGAACCTCACGTCCCTGTCGATAGGTTGGAATAATGTAAGCGATTTGACACCACTCCATGGGCTTACTAATCTCCGAAGGGTGTTTTTAGAGCCAAATCCGATAAGCGAACATCAAATCGATGAGCTTCAAGAATTGTTGCCCAAAGTTAATATACATCGTCCGCAAAATTAGGATATTTTAATTAAAAAGTAAGGGGGGAACATATTATGAAAAAGATTTTAGTTTTACTATTAGCAATTATTATGGTGGTATTCACAATTACGGCTTGTGGTGGTGGAGGAAATAATAACGATTCATCATCAGAACGCACACCACGTCCCGAATCAAGCGGAACAAATGATCCAACTCCAGCACCAACACCAAATGTCGATTATACATCAATCGAAAGTTTCGTTTATGAATATGACCCCGAAACATTGGGTGTCGCAATTACACAGTATATTGGTGTGACAATGGACGTCCGTATTCCGTCAGAAATTGAAGAACGTCCAGTAACCGTCATTCGTGGTGCGTTTCGTGGAAGTGGAGTTGCAACAGTAATTTTACCCGATACCCTAAAAATTATTGGTGCAGGTTCGTTCCAAAATGCACAGGGGATAACAAATATTACAATTCCAAATAGCGTAACAGAAATCGATGCATACGCATTTGAGAATTCAGCATTAACA
The DNA here is from genome assembly GCA_009781515.1 of Oscillospiraceae bacterium. GTDB lineage: Bacteria > Bacillota > Clostridia > Oscillospirales > Oscillospiraceae > WRMH01. Next base: position 1,303 of record WQXY01000036.1, on the reverse strand, counting down.
AATATTATTATTCCCGATAATGTAACAGTAATTGGAAATAATGCTTTTGCTAATTCAGATATATCAAGTGTTACATTAGGAAGCGGATTGAAAGAAATTAGAAGCAAAGCATTTATGAACACAGCAATAACAAACATTACAATTCCCGATAATGTAACAATTATAGGTGAATCAGCTTTTAGGGATAGCAATTCACTCGCAAATGTAACACTTGGAAATGGAATAACAAAAATCGAAAAAGATTTATTTATGAACACAGCAATAACAAACATTATTATTCCCGATAGCGTTACAGAAATTGCAAATAATGCTTTTGCAACTTTAGATTTAGTAAGTATTACATTAGGAAATGGAATAACGACAATTGCCCCTAATATGTTTGCATATTTTGAGAATTTGACAAATGTTGTCATAGGAAATAATGTGACAGAAATTGGTATGGAAGCATTTGCGGGAACATCATTAACAAACGTAGAATTGCCGAATAGTTTAATTACAATTGGTGAAAATGCGTTTGCGAATACTCCATTAACAAACATAGAATTGCCGAATAGTTTAATTACAATTGGTAATCATGCATTTATACTTTCACAATTAACAAGTGTAGTAATCCCCGATAGTGTAATTACAATCGGAACTGGTGCTTTTAGCAAAACTCCATTAACGAGTGTAATTTTAGGAAATAACGTGACTACAATAAATAGCGCAGCGTTTGCACTTACGCAACTAACAAGCATTGAAATTCCCAATAGTGTGACAGAAATTGGTGAATCAGCGTTTGCGCTTATCTCGTCATTAACAAGTGTTACATTAAATAATAGTGCAATTGCAATTGACTTTTCTGCATTTCAAGGTACAAATTTGGATGCTACATCTCGTCAAAGAATTCTTGAAATAACTCCAAACGCTTTGTTTTAATTGATAAATTTTTAGTAAAGACAGAAAAAGCTAAATGAAAGGGGATAAAATAAATGGCAGTGCGTGAAGCATGGGAGAAAAAGAATGAAATGGAAGCTAAATTAAAAGCCGAAGAAGAGGCAAAGGGAATTCGTATATGTAAATGGTGCAATGGAAAAAAGATAATTTCTGAAGGAAAAGAAAAATGCGATGATTGTGAAAGTTTAAGTAAATAGTACACCTTTAACGCACTCGAAAAAATCGGGTGCGTTTTTCCTTATTTGAACATCGGTGTTATCGCTTACAAACGCAAGGGTATGTTAATTTATGAATTTGTGTTGACAATCGCCAGTATCGTGTTGTATAATTCCTCTTACGACTGATAAATTTGTTCGTCTATAATACG
>WQXY01000035.1 GCA_009781515.1 Oscillospiraceae bacterium | reverse complement strand
TTGCGTTTAACTGCAAGTATTACATGATTGGCAGTGTGGCACATTAAAAACGTGCTGTGTATGTAAAGCGAACAAGTTCGCTCTGTACACGGCATTTTTCGTTTCTCGGGGGAAACCGTCGGGGTTGCTGCGCAGTGCCCTGACGGGAAAAACCTCCGAGAATCATAAATCACGAGGTTTTCCTGTGAAATCATATCCACTCATAACACCGCAGCAAAATATTTGGAATCTTCAAAAATACTATCCCGAAACAAGTATCGCTAATGTAAGCGGTATGTTGCGTTTCTCTTCTGTCTATAATTATGAAGCTCTTGCTCAACTTGCTATATTAAAAACGGGTGGTGCATATATGCCTATTGACCCGAACTATCCAAAAGAACGTATTGATTTTATGCTCGAAGATGCAAAATGTAAGGTGACACTAACATTAGGTATAAAACTTGACGGTATCGATATGGGAGATGATTCGATTTTCCATGACAATACATCCGCACCTGATAATATCAACATGTCAGAAGATTTATGTGCTTTGATATATACAAGCGGTTCAACAGGTATTCCAAAAGGAGCAATGCTTATACATAGGGGTATAGTAAATTACACTTTTTCAAATGATGCATTGTACTACGGCGGAAATTGTGTAATTTGCTTTTCAATATCTACTTTTGATGCTTTTACTCTTGAAACAATTCTTCCTCTAATAAGGGGTAAAAAGTCAGTATTATCTGATGAAGATGAATTATTTTCACAAGCAGGATTTGAAGATTTACTTTCTATGAATGAAAAATGCAACATTTTTATCACTCCGGCAAAACTTAAAAATTATGTCAGTAACATAAGTAACGAAGCACTCCTAAAGAATATAAATAAGCTATGCATAGGTGGTGAAGTATTTCCATTAGAAATTCTTGCACAGTTACCGGAGAGTATAGAGATATTTAACGTATATGGTCCTACAGAGTGTTCAATGTGGACAAGTGAATATTCTGTTCCAAGAGATATTTCAAGCAGTGTGCCTATTGGCAGATCGCTTGCGAATACACAAATCTATATACTTGATAAAAACTTACAACCTATGCCAATAGGTGCTGTCGGCGAGCTTTGCATTTCCGGTGACGGTGTTGGTCGTGGATATCTTAACCGCCCGGAGCTGACTGCCGAAAAGTTTGTACTAAATCCGTTCATTAGCGGTAAACGTATGTACAAAACAGGTGATCTTGCACGTTGGCGTGAAGATGGACAGCTTGAATACATAGGACGTATGGACAATCAAGTTAAAATACGCGGGCTTCGTATTGAGCTTGGCGAGATTGAAACGGCAATTACAAACTCCGCTGATGTTAGGCAAATCGCTGTAGTCGATAAAAAAGACGAAACCGGTCGGCAATATATATGTGCATATTATATCAGCGAAAACGAGCTTGACGAAAAGATGCTGCGGACAGAGCTTGCCAAAACACTTCCACGTTATATGATTCCGCACTATTTTATTCGTCTTGAAGTATTTCCCACAACTTCGAGCGGTAAAACTGACAGAAAATCATTACCATTGCCGGACTTTCATCAATCACAATCAAATTCTGATTATGTTGCACCTGAAACAGAGCAGGAAAAAGCATTGATACAACTGTTGGAATCTGTGCTTGATATTTCACCCATCGGTATGAGCGATGACTTTTTCGACATTGGCGGTGACAGTCTGAAAGCCATTGAGTTTATCTCAAAAGCACAAGACGAAGGTTTTCAAATCAGTGTTCAAAGTATTTTTGAACACCCTACACCTGCCGAACTATTAATACACATCTCTGCAGAATATAAAAAGACTGCTCTGTATCAGGCAGAAGATTTTGACTCCATTCACGAGATGTTAAAGCTTAATCGTACGAATACAGAAGCAATAAGTTTAACGCACCCAATCGGTGATGTTCTCATTACAGGTGCTACCGGTTGGCTTGGTAGTCATGTTTTGGATGAATTTCTATCATCAGAAACAGGCATTGCATATTGCCTCGTCCGTGGTAAAGATATTACCGACAGTCAAAACAAACTAAAAGTGGTACTTGAACACTACTTCGGCGATAAATATTTAAATAACAATAGAATAGTTGTAGTCTGTGGCGACATAAAAAATAGAATCAAATTTGACAAACCGATAAATACTATCATACACTCAGCCGCTAATGTTAAGCATTATGGAGCATACAGCAATTCGTATGATGTCAATGTAACAGGCACAATAAATATTATCAATCTTGCAAAAGAGAAAAACGCAAAGCTCTTACATATATCTACAGCTTCTGTATCAGGTAATGCATTTGATAATGATTCCGATTTTCCCATAACTGTCTTTGATGAAACCAATCTATACATAGGGCAGCCGCTTGAAAACATATATGTCCGCAGTAAGTTTGAAGCAGAGGTTGCGGTATTAAAAGCAAAGCGTGAAGGATTAGATGCAGCAGTTATTCGTATTGGCAATCTATCAAATCGTCATGCAGATATGATGTTCCAAATGAATCATAAAGAAAATGCAACACTAACAAGGCTTAAAGCATTTATTGAGTTAGGGCTATATCCGGAGCTTCTTGATGGCTTTGAATTGGAGTTTTCACCTGTGTGTGATAGCGCAAAGGCGATTATTACAATAGCAAAAAACAATAATCCGGAACATTCTGTTTATCATTCATACAATCCGGTAGCCATATCATTTAATGATTTTGTTAATGCATTAGTTAAGATGAACATAAAAATACACCCTGTTTCCACAGAGCAATTTATAAAAGCGATTAATGATAACCCTCAGATACGCGAAGTCTTTATCCAAGACGTTAGCGAAAAAGGAACTTTAAGCTACAAAAGCAGTATTACCCTTAACAATGAATTTACTACTACGGCATTAAATAATCATGGCTTTGTATGGTCGAAGATTTGCGAAAACTACTTAACAAGATATATCAAGTATTTCAAAGACATTGGACATATAAAGTATAACACAATTTGACAGGAGGACTTACTATGTACGGCAAACCATATCCGCTATACGAAGTAGAGCAGCTCAGTAACTTAAAAGAAGTAATAAACCATATTGCAAGCAAATACGGCGATAAAACGGCATTTACTTTTGAGCGCAATGATGAAACAGTAAATATCAGTTTCAATCAGTTCAAAGCTGATGTTGAGGCATTGGGTACTGCTTTTATTGACATGGATATAACGAACATGAAAGTTGGTTTACTTGGTGATAATTCTTATGAATGGTTACTCATATATTTTGCAATGGTAAACACCGGAAATATAATTGTGCCACTGGACAAACTGCTTCCGGCTGCAGAAGTTAAAAGTTTAATAGACCATTGCGGAGCAGAAGTATTTGTTAGTTCTAATACATATGTTGACTATATAGATTACCTACGAAATAATAATGAAACTGTGCAACACTATTTTAGCATGGATAATATATATGATTTCGTAAAAAAAGGAAAAGAGCTGATAAAACAAGGCGATTTAAGGTATGAAAGTAAAGCAATTAATAATGATGTGTTAATGGCTCTTATGTATACATCAGGAACAACAGGCAATCCAAAAGGAGTTATGCTATCACATAAAAATATTTCAAAATGTGTTGAAAACAGTTTGAAATACATCAAGTTTTGGGACAGTACTTTATTGGTGTTGCCTTTGCATCATGTTTCCGGATTTGTCGGCACATTAGGAATGCTTGTTTCCGGATGCCGAGTTGCCATAAACACAAGCTTAAAGACCTTACCGTCAGACTTTGCAAAATATAAACCCCGTGTCATCATATTAGTACCTCTGTTTATTGAAACGCTATATAAACAAATACTTGGTGCCGCCAGTGGTAATACAGATGATGCAGTATTAAAGCAAATAGCAGGCAAGGTTTTTGGTGGCAATTTAGAAATGATATTATGCGGAGCAGCTCCCATTGATAAAAAGTATGTTAATTATTACCTGGATTTTGGGATAGATTTATTGCAATCTTATGCATTAACTGAAAGTGTAGCAATTGTTGCTGTCAATCGTAATAATTACAACCTTGCCGGTAGTTCAGGTTTAGTAATCCCAAATTGCGAAGTAAAAATTGTTGATCCCGATGAGAATGGTAATGGTGAAATTCTTACTAAAAGCGAGTTTACTATGCTCGGTTACTACAAAAATGAACAAGCCACAGCAGAAACCATTGAGGACGGTTGGCTAAAAACCGGTGATATTGGTTACATAGATGAAGATGGCTTCCTGTTCATATCCGGCAGAAAGAAAAATCTGATTGTTTTGAGTAATGGCAAAAATGTATATCCGGAAGAAATAGAGTTTGATCTAAAGAACACCCCATTATTAAAGGAAGTGGTTGTACGGGAAGATACGTCTGCACAAGGTAGTACAGATGTTATAATTGCAGAGATTTTTCCCGATTTTGACATGGCAAACAAACAGGGAATAGATGACTTGCAAGAGCACTTTGATAAAACCATTGCTGCATATAACAAAACAACTTCGGTATTTAAACGTATCCAGCGTGTGATACTACGTGATACCGAATTTCCTAAAACTACAACCAAAAAAATTAAAAGAAACGTGGAGGGTTAAGCCATGTTCAAGCGAGTAGTTTCTATACTTTGCACAGTTGTTGAAGTAAACCCGGAATTAATAACTCTTGAAAGTAACTTGGTTGATGACTTGGGATTAAACTCTCTTGATGTTATTAACCTTGTCGTTTTGTTTGAGCAGGAGTTTAACGTAGAAATTCCTGACAGGCAGATAATGAAGTTTGTTACGGTAGGCGATGTCGTGGCGTATTTGAAAGAAAGGACGGTTGTATAGAAATGTTAAGCAAATTTTTTAGAAATATAGATTTTATTAATAATAGAGGCTTATTGCCAGAAGTTTATTCATTCTTAAAACTTAATGTTTTTCGAGTATCCTTCGAGGCACTCATTTCATTGTATATTTTTGAAATAATTTTTCTTTTTACCAACATTTTTAGTAGTAATATTTCGCTAAGTAATATCGATGCTATAATAAAGGTGATTGTCCTTCCATTATCCATAGCAATAGTGCTTATCCTTATATACTCTCTTTTTGTTATTCTTTTTACTTTTGGAAAGTTAAGAAAAACTCTAATAGATTTTGAGAGCACGAAAAAAAGTTTTGAAGCAACAATAAAAAGAATCAATAAAAATCTGATATTTACTAATATTATCGGAGTATTTTTCTATATTGCATGCGGCATAGTTTCTTTTTTATTTCTACGCAACAATGTTATTTTTGGTGACTTTGACCTACATATTACTGATACTCACGAGTTGTGGCTTGTCATAATTATTAGCATTTTATTAGGAATTATGTGGAATTTGAAAGGTTATTTTGCTAATCGTCGTGTTATTTGGAATCATGTCCTTAATGTAGAAATAGTTCGTTCTAAGGAAATAGCAGAAGATATATGCAAGCGTTTCTTGTGGCACTGCTTATTTTTTGGTTTTGCTGTTTTTATTCTTGCTTTTGGACTCTTTTTGTTGATTTCTTATATGAATGATGAGAGCAAGTTTATATTAAATAATATTGAAAGTAATTCTTTTATTCTGCTGTTCACCTCGTTAGTATTATTCTATATTAAAAAATATGTAGATTTGTACTTTTCTGTTAAAAAGAAGATAAAGTAATGCGGATAGTTTGTCCACGCATAAGAACGATCTTTAAATATTATGGCGAAAAGCTTAAATAGAAAGAACATGACAATGTGGCTAAGTGAGTTCACACAGACCATTCTCCCTGCCGGGCATCCAAATCCGCCTAAGCAGCATAGAATTATTGAAATCCAAAGCTAAATATGGTAGTATGCGAAATGTAGGGAGACCGGGCTGACCTGTAGGGCAGCCAAAGGAGTACCCTGCAAAGAAAGACATTCGGCTCACCGGATGTTTTTCCTATTAATCATTTACTGCACTTGTGTGCTATGCTATGATATGAAGCGAGTAATTTAATGACCCATATTTAAGAAAAGGATATGAATTACATGGAATTGTTTAATCATGAAAATATAACAACACTAATCAGTAGTTCAAAAGAGTTTATCAAAAGCAATGCGGGTTTAATTGGTGCAATTGCGAGTTTTGTATCAATTCTGCTTGCTATATTTTTTGCTGTGAGAGGAAAACAAAAACAAAAGATTTTATTTTTTATTGAAGAAACGACTGTAATTGCAAGCTTTATTAGTGAGTATCACGATATCAAGATACTACACAATGAGAAAGAGATAGAAAATATGCATGTTGCTAGGGTATATATTTGGAATGCCGGAAACAAGGTTATTAATCATAATGATATCGCATCCAAAGAACCAATATCCATCAAATTAAAAGACAACATGAGGTTATTGAACAGCCAAATAATTTCATTTTCGAGTAGTGTTAATAATTTAGAAATTTGCAATATTGAAAATGAAATAAGTGTAAAATTTGACTATTTAGCAAAGAACGATGGTGTTGTTATCCAAGTTTTATATTCGTTTGATTCTGGAGAAAAAACCAATGCACGTGGTTTAAGTGTTGTCGGAATTGTTAAAGAACAAGGCAAGGTTAAAGAAGCTCTTATTCTTGACACTCCAGATAAATCAAACAACACGGTGAAGCGCAACAGCTTATATGGGGGATTTATAAGTTTGCTTTCCAAAAGAACAAGTATCGTTATTTTTGATATATTGTTTATTTCGTTATTCATCAGCACTCTATATTCTAATTTGACATTTCCAGAAAGACTGTTTAACATAATACTTTTCGGCTTAGCAATATTAATTTTTACAATGATTGCGTTTTCCATTAAAAGTATTCCTAAGAAAATAAAAACAATGCAATCGCTAAGTAATGATGAACGAAAAAATCGAACTTCAGAGTAGCAAGAAACTCAGTATGTTTGCTATGGAAAGATAGATGCAACTTGCTTTAATTATAATGGAGGAATAATTGCGTGTGTATTTTTTGTGAGTCAAAATGTAAAAAGTTGCCGTCGAATGGAGCAACAATAACTATTGACTGCCCAAGTTGTGGTCATTACCAAATTAGTAGTTCATACTTAGTTAACTTAGAAAGTGAACTTGATAATAATTATGCAAGTAGAAAACACCTTGTTGCTGGCTTTTTGTATGAATTTAATAGAGGAAAAAATGAAATTTATGATATTAAAAAGGGTGATTTGGAAAAGTTGCTTGATGATGGACATATACCAAAAACACCCATGCAAAGATTAGACCGCTTTCTACTTAATTTATATAAAAACGATGATAGAATTGGTATTATTTATGAAATCGATTATATAAAAATGAAAGATGAGCAAAGGGAAACTTTTACTAGTTACTTTGGAAACCGTAATAGTATAACTATTTTACCACTTTCGATAGCATATGCGAGAAACATCGACGAGTTAAAAGGAATGATTAATAATCTAGAAAGTATAGGATTTATTCAACTTGCATCAATAAGAAGTGCGTACTCGTTTACATTATCTCCAAAGGGACTTGAGCAAGCAGAGCAGCTAATGAAATTGAATTTTAAGAGCAATACTGTGTTTGTTGCTATGTGGTTCAATGAAAGTGAAATGGCAGGAGTTTATGACAAAGCAATTAAAGTAGCAATCGAAGACAAGCAATATTATGATTTTTATGCAATCCGGATTGATAAAAAAGAACATAACAACGATATAACAGATGAAATTATAGCAGAAATAAAATCAAGCAAATTTGTTGTTGCTGATTTAACCGGATATCGTGGAGGCGTGTATTATGAGGCAGGATACGCACGTGGATTAGGACGTGAGGTAATATTAACATGTAGGAAAGATTGGTTTGATGGGAATCCCAATGAGTATAGGTGTATTCATTTTGATGTATCTCACTTTCCGATAATAGTATGGGAACCAGATCGACTTGATAGTTTTAAGGAAGCGTTGATTAATCGTATAAGACACACTATCTTGTAAATTCCAAATAATTGTTAATATTTTGCTAAAAAATGCAATATTGCAGATATTTGGAATGCAAGTATTTTCTCATAATATGGGTGAATACTTGGTTTTTATCTGCTCAATATAGTTTATGTTTTTTCCGCGATATGTTATTATAGAAACAAGCATGAATATGATGCACAACACCCACAAGGAGGACGCCAACATGTCATGTCAACAAAATACAACAATGAAATGCACCTGCACTTATGCCTGTCCGCGGCGTGGTAAATGCTGCGACTGCTTGGCATATCACACAAGAAACGGTGAGTTCCCCGCTTGTTTCTTTTCAAAAGAAGCAGAAGCCTCATACGACCGCAGCTTTGCACGCTTGGTAAAAGACAGAGGGTAGCAAATATTTTTAGGTAGTCTCGAAAACGTGAAATATAGTACCTGCTTTGTTATACTGATGCTATAAGTTTGAATGTTTTCTCAGAATGTGAGGTCAATGAAAATGGATGTTTTTAGTAATCTATATAGTGACATAAAAAAAGCTTTTACTACGATTAGCAAAAGAGAATTGAAGTTTACAAAACGATTAAGAAATATTGTGGTTATTGTCATTGTGCTATTCATTGTTATCCCTATAGGAGTTAACTTTTTATCGAATATTGAGTTGCAACAGTACGGAACAATTATAAGAATCGCATCGGAAGTAAATATTGAAGAGTCTACAACTTTAATTTATGAAGAATACAGGCGCTTAGAAAATTATTTATCAAGCTACAACCTTCCGATAACAAGCTTTAAGAATTCTGTTCTTAGTGGTTTTCGAGAATTTTTAGTGTTATTAGCTCGTTTTGAAAATGTAAATTTTGATTCCTTATTAACATATGTTGGCTTTGGATTTAAATCTAATGTTTTTTTATTAGTTTTTCTTTGGAACATCATTCCATTAGTAATATTATCTTTGATTATTAGCTTTTTTATTCCGTTAAGTGAAAAACGTAAAGTAGGAATATCTGATTTGGTTACTATTTTGGTATTATTGGTAGTTGTGTCAATATATAGTGCTGCTGTAGCAATATTCTTTGCGTTTTTAAGCTTTTTTGTTGTGTACAGTATTAAACTAACAAATACATTTATTGTTATTCTTTCTGTGTTATTTCTTGTTTTTTGGTTGTACAAGATAATAAAATACTCAATAAAAGTGAGTAATAACTAATAAATGTTATTCATGAAAAATGTAATTTGCGTTTAACAAAACAAAATTCACAGGCAAGTTTTCAAACCCCGCTTTGAAAACTTACAAAAAACACAAAGTTTTCAAAGTTGACTTTGGAAACTTTACATTCTTGCCTACTTGTGATATACTGCACCCATAAGTGAGGTGATACTTGATATGGTACAGCGAAAGCAGTATATGGACAAGCTCATTAAAATGAAAGACGAGAAAATCATCAGGGTAATTACCGGTATACGTCGGTGCGGTAAATCTACCTTGTTGCTGTTATTTCAAGAATACCTAAAACAAAGCGGCGTAACAGGCGAGCAAATCATTTCTATCAATTTTGAGGATTTGCAGTATGAAAATTTATGGGACTATCGTAAACTGAATGACTATATAATTGAGCGGTTAGCAAAAGGCAAAAAGACATACGTTTTCTTGGACGAAATCCAAAATGTTACTGAGTTTCAACGCACTGTGGATAGTTTGTATATTCAAGACAATATTGATGTATACATAACAGGCTCCAATGCGTATCTGTTGTCGGGGGAGCTTGCAACCTTGCTGACAGGTCGTTATATTGAAATTAATATGTTACCCTTGTCATTTAACGAGTATTATGAGCTAAAAGGTGGAGGTAATAAGCGTGATGTGTTTACATCGTTTTATTTAAACGGTGCATTTCCGCAAGCGGCGATTATAGCAGATGATGAAGTACGCTCAGACTATGTTCGGGGCATCTACAATACTGTGCTGCTTAAGGATATAGTTTCACGAAAGAAAATTACAGATGTGGAGCTTCTTGAAAGTGTGACAAAGTTTCTCTTTGACAACATCGGAAACATCGTATCATCAAATAAAATCGCCGACAGTCTTACATCATACGGTCGGAAAACAAATTCAATAACTGTTGAAAACTATATAAATGCACTCTTAGAGGCATATGTGCTATATAAGGCTTCGCGATATGATGTTAAAGGCAAACAGCACTTAAAATCACTCGAAAAATATTATGTTTCTGACATCAGTCTAAGGCATATCATTCTTGGTGAACGCGGTAGAGATATCGGACGTATACTTGAAAATATTGTTTACCTTGAACTACTGCGCAGAGGCTATGATGTAAGGATTGGAAAAGTGGGCGATAAAGAGGTGGATTTTGTGGCAACTGACGGAGAGCGACGGAATTATATTCAAATTGCCGCCAGTGTTCTTGACCCTACTACATATGAACGTGAAATAACTCCGCTTTTAGGCATAAAAGACCATAATCCGAAATACATACTTACTATGGATGAGCTGCCGAGCGGTCAGGACGGTATTGAGCAGAAAAACATCGTAGACTGGCTTTTGGAAAAATAAATGAATGAACATATATCTTTAAAATTATTACCTTGGAGTTGATACTATGATAGACCTTGAAAACTATATGATACAAGGTGAGCCGGATCAGAAGGAACAATTTTGCGGCGTCAATGTCTTGTTGGTCTGATCCTCTGAATAGATCTGTATCATCAATTGTAGGTGAAATGCGTAAGAGAAGATAATTGATGCAGAGTATATTCTATACAAATTGATTATTTATAAATACAAAGGAGTGGCAGTATGGACAATGAGGTTAAAAACACATCAGTAATAAGCATTGAGAGTGCCATTACCGCAGCCTGTAAACTTCCTTATTGTAAAATTGATAGAGTTGATTTTTTGACGAAACAATTAAAAGGCAAAGTAAGTGATGAACAGCTTGCTAATGCATTGGAAAACGGGACAGTTAATGCAGAGATACCAATTGTTATACTCGATAAGATAGCGAATGGTGCAATTAAATTGGAAACGTCTAAAGCTACGGCATTATCAACTGCTGCGGGCATACCGGGTGGAGTAGCAATGATAGCGACCGTACCTGCCGATTTAGCACAGTTTTATGCTCATGTTTTTCGTATTGCTCAAAAACTTGCATATATATACGGATATAAAGAAATTAACTTAGATGATGCTACACATAACATAATAATGATTTTCTTAGGCGTCATGTCTGGTGTCAGTGCAGCAACTTCTGCATTAGCAAAACTTGCTGCTAATAATGCTGCGAGAATAGGAGCAAGAGTAGCTGCTAAACCGCTTAGCAAGTATGCTATATATAATTTATCAAAGAAAATCTTAGGTTGGATAGGAATAAAATTAACAAAGGTAGGAGTTGGCAAAGCAGTGAGTAAAGCTGTTCCTGTTGTAGGAGGAGTAGTATCGGGTGGGATAACTGTTGCTACATTTTTACCTATGTCAAAGAAGTTAAGAAAAGAATTGCAGATATTCGCAAGTATGCCACCGGAAAAGTTACTTGAGGCAAGTGTTGAAGCTGATATTGAACTTGCAGATTATGAAGTCGAACCAAGTGGTTATGTTGATAACGCTTAAAGTAAAAAATTAGATATTCATGGGTCGCGTAGGAGAGTAGTCTATATTAATGATAAGTGAGGTTTTTTGATGAAATTTATTAAGCATGCTTCAGACGAAGAGTTAGAAGTGGAACGAGAGAAAGTCAGAGAAAAATATGTCAATTCTACTGATAGTAATGAAGCAGATAGGTTATATAATACATTACATCGATTTGATGTTGAAATAATCGATCGAATGAATGAAAAATATGACAAAGAAAATCCAGATGCAAAAACGATACATCGTGAACATGGATGATACTTACATAGTGATGATTAAACCCTGTGTACAATGTCTTGGAAATAACAAATCACCCGCCGTCCGCAGGACGGCATGCCGTCTCTGCGAGCGGCACCCTCTTTACTAAAGAGGGCTGAGGATGCAAAATGCCAAATAAACGAGGCGTTACAAGCGTTTGAGGTTAAGTCTGATTATCAGACTTAACCTCATTATCGATGACCAGTACATAAAATGCAAAGAGTGCTATCTTTAACATTCTACCGACCAACTCTACAAGAAAGTTACAAAAATGCGAAGAATATGTAGATAAATGTAACTTTTATGTAGAAAACTTGGTAAAAAATGATTATAATTGAGACATCTTCAAAAGATATATTTTATATTGAGGTAATATGGATGTCTTTCAAAAAGAGCAGAGGAATTTTGACAATTGTTGCGTTTATTATACTTTTTGGATTGTTTTATGGGTGTGCGACACCGATAGATGAGCAAACAGATGATGCAATAGCAGTTTCTTCAGCACTTATGGCAGCACCAAATCCTTCGCCGTCTCTTTCGCTGAAACCTTTAGATACTCCACAAAGTCTAAAGGTTCATTTTATAGATGTGGGGCAGGGAGACGGGGCATTTATTCAGTTGCCAAATGGACAAAATATGCTTATTGACGGCGGTGTTTCAAGTAACGGAGTACTAAGCTATTTACAATCTCATGATGTTAATGTAATTGACTATCTTGTAATTACACACCCTCATTTAGATCACATAGGCGGATTACCTTTAATTATTGATACATTTGATGTTAAAAAGATATACATGCCAAATGCAACTAATAATACACAGGCATTTAGAAATCTGCTTAAAAGCATTGAAAATAACGGATTAGATATTAATGAAGCAAAAGCCGGAGTAAGTATTTTATCAGAATTAGAAATACATATTGAATTTGTCGCACCTGTGAGGACGTATAGTAATAATATAAATGATAATTGTGCGGTTGTTAAGTTGACATATAGCAACACATTATTTTTATTTATGGGTGATGCTGAGTCGGCTTCGGAAAGAGATATTACTGCAGATGTATCAGCTGACGTTCTCAAAGTTGGTCATCACGGAAGTCGAACATCAACTACTGCTTCATTTTTAAGCAAGGTTTCACCGACTTATGCGGTTATATCAGTTGGCAGTGGAAATACTTATGGACATCCAACCGATGAAGTGTTATCACGATTGAACGATGCTGGTGCTGAAATATTTAGAACAGACTTACAAGGGACAATAATATTTTCATCAGATGGTACTGACATTACAGTAAACCACCTGCATAAGGAGAATTAATATGCTTATAATTGACAGATTTGAAGGAGATTTTGCTGTCGCTGAAACAGATAAGGGTGTGGTTAATATACCTCGTTCTGATATTCCTGCCACGGCTAAAGAAGGTGATGTTCTCGTCATTAGTATCAGCGAGAGTGCAACCGGAGAGCGAAAAAAAGAAATTGATGATATGATGGGAAGACTATTCAAGAAAGCCGATGTGTAAAACCCGGCAACAAATCACCCGCCGCTTGCGGGCGGCACCCTCTTTACTAAAGAGGGCTAAGAACATAAAATACTAATATAAACAACACCCACAAGGAGGACACCAACATGTCATGTCAACAAAACACAACAATGAAATGCACCTGTACTTATGCCTGTCCGCGGCGTGGTAAGTGCTGCGACTGCCTGGCATATCACACAAGAAACGGTGAGTTCCCCGCTTGTTTCTTTTCAAAAGAAGCAGAAGCCTCATATGACCGTAGCTTTGCGCGTTTGGTAAAAGACAGAGGATGAGGTTGTAAATGTCCCTGTAAAAAACCAGTAAGCTTTTAAGCATTGACAAGCGCATAAACAGACTATATATTGTAAACAGTTAAATTATTAACAAATAAAACAGAAGAAAGGCATAAATAATGATTATATCAATACTACTTTGGTTACTGTTCGGAGCGCTCATAGGTTGGCTTGCAGGGTTTATCATGAAAAGCAAATCCTCTTTATTGTGGAACATAATTTTAGGCATAGTCGGCTCAATTGTCGGTGGATTTGTTGCTTCGCTGTTAGGTTTTGGAGAGTTCGGAGGAGCTTTTAGCTTTGACATTGTTAATATACTCATATCTGTCGGTGGTGCATGTCTTGTAGTATTTCTTGCAAGAGTGCTAAAGATAGTAAAGTAAAGTTTCTAAAGTCAACTTTAAAAAGTATGTAAAAAAGAGAAGTTTTTAAACCCCACTTTAAAAACTTTTCTTTTTGCAACGTTATGTGATATTCAAATTAAGTAAAATGTCCATGTAAAACAATTAAGGTACGATTTTCTAAATCGTACCTTAACTAATCATAACCCGTCTGCTACTCTGCAGACTGCGTTTCGCCGTCGCTGCCGGAAACTTCCGCGCCGCCGTCAGTGCTGATTGAACCGTCGCTACTCATTGACAGTGTGCCGCCGTCATATGAGGATGCACTACTGCCGCCCGAGCCTGCACCACTCGATGATTTGAGCTCTGCCATTGCCTGAGATAATGCCATTATTTTGGCTTCTATCTCTGCCATGGTCGGTCCGAACAGCGGGTGGTCATCGTCATTTTCGTTATCATCACGCTCTTGCAGATATCTGCGCTCGCGTGCTTTACGTTCACGCAGTGCCTCCTTGAGCTCAAGTTCAAGTCTTTTGGCTTCCTGCTTTTTCTCGGATTGTTCGGCTTTTTGCTGCTTTTGGTGCATTACTATTTCTTTATTGAGGTCGTTGATTTTGCGGTTTCCTCTGGAAATGAGCTTGCTGAGTTTCCTGACAACCTTCATGGCTTCTTTGTCGCCCGTTGCCGCAAGAGCCTGCCACTCGCGCATGTGGTCATAAACATCAGCCAAAATGGACTGCACTTGGTCGCGTGTTTTTGCTTGAACCAACGCTCTTGTCAGCTTGCGTGTGAGATCATCGGGTCTTGGTACTTCGCCCTCGTCATCTTCTTTTTCTGCACGCTCCGTACGCAGGTTTTCAATGCTCTTTTTCTCCAATGCTTTTTGCGAAGCCTCTTTCGATAGCTCCACAACAGCGGCGGCTATTATTTCGTCATAGTCCGGCGTTTCTTGGTCTGTTTGCGCATTAAAATCGGACAAATCAAGGATATAAAGCTTATCCTTCAGATTTGACCGTGTAATAAAATCATTATTTGGTTTTGCCGGGTTTACCTTATTGTAAAACATCCGCTCATGCGGGCTGGTGGTTGCAGCTCTAATCATATCAGCGCTTCCTTTCGCCAAGTAATTCCTCCATGATGTCAGGGAACAATACCCCCTATACGATATATCGGAAAAAATCGAAATAACTTTAGAGACAGGAGGGTGTCCCATTGCATAACAGACAAATTTATAGTAAAATTCACTGAGTAAAAGCAACAAAAGGAGCAAAAATATGAGTGAAGCTATATACAAGGGTGACTCAAACCGTATCACACGCGAATATTTCGACTCGCTTCTGATTGAAATGCGCCATATTGACGCGGTGATACCCGACACCTCATTTTCTCTCTACGGTGAAGATTTCAAAACGCCCGTTATGACTGCGGCACTGTCTCACTTAAATAACTGCCACCATGATGGAATGGCGGAGCTTGCACGCGGAGCTAAAGCGGCGGACGCCGTTATGTGGGCGGGAATGGGTGATGAAGACGAGCTTGAACGCATCACGGCGACAGGCGCAAAAACGATTAAAATAATCAAGCCGTATGCCGACAATGATGTGATTTTCCGCAAAATTGCTCATGCAGAGGAGTGCGGCTGCATCGCTGTTGGTATTGATACCGACCATGCGTTTTGCAACAGGGGTCAGCATGATGTTATCCTTGGCTTGCACATGACAGGTAAATCGCTCGATGAAATTAAAGGCTTTGTGAAAGCGACAAAGCTGCCGTTTATTATCAAAGGTGTGCTCAGTACAACTGATGCGAAAAAATGCATGGATGCGGGAATTCAAGGCGTTGTGGTGTCACATCACCACGGGATAATGGACTTTGCCGTTCCGCCGCTGATGATTTTGCCCGAAATAGTTGAAACAATAAACGGAGCGATGCCGATATTTGTGGACTGCGGCGTAGAAAACGGGTACGATGTGTTTAAGTCGATAGCACTCGGAGCGACGGCAGTGTCTGTCGGGCGGGCGTTAATGGGTCCGCTGACGGAGGGTGCTGCCGCGGGAGTGGCAGACAAAATAAACGACATAACTGCGCAGCTGAGGGGTGCTATGGCTCGGACAAACTCGCATGATATAAACAGCATCGACAGCTCTGTCATTTGGCACCGCAGTATTTAAGCTTTGGAGGGTTTTGAAAAGATGATAAATGTTGCAATAATCGGTACGGGAGGCATATCGCCTACACATTTTCGAGCATACGCGCAGCTTAGCGAGCGGTGCAAAATTGTCGCATTATGCGATATTGTCCCCGAAAAATGTGAAAAAATGAAGCAGGAGTTTTCGCTTCCTGATGCGGTTGTTTTCGATAATCATAAAGCTATGTTAGAGAGCGGTATTAAGATCGACCTTGCCGATATATGCACCCCGCCGTTTTGCCACGCCGAGATTACCATTGACTGCTTAAATGCAGGGATGAATGTTGTCGTTGAAAAGCCAATGGCAGCTTCGCTCGATGAGTGTGACAAAATGATAGAGGCGGCACAAAAGAGCGGCAAAAAGCTCTCGGTCATTGCACAAAACCGCTTCCGCGACCCGATATGGAACCTTAAAAAAGTGCTCGACAGCGGGATTGTCGGGAAAATTGTCCATGCTCAAGTGGACTCTCACTGGTGGCGCGGTCACAGCTACTATGACTTGTGGTGGCGCGGTCTTTGGACTATGGAGGGCGGCGGATGTACGCTCAACCATGCTGTTCACCATATTGACATGCTCGGCTGGATGATGGGACTTCCGCAGGAGCTTTGTGCCATACTCACAAATGTTTCGCATGACAACGCAGAAGTTGAAGACTTATCCGTTGCGGTTTTGAAATACAAAAACGGAGCTCTCGCTCAAATAACAAGCTCTGTTGTTAATCATGGTGAGGAGCAGCAAATTATCTATCAAGGTGAAAGGGCCCGTATTTCGGCACCTTGGCGCGTAACCTCGCAAAAGCCCATGCCAAACGGGCACCCCGTGCCTAACCCCGAGTTTGAAAAGGAAGTTGACGACTACTACAACAGCTTATCTTCTCTGAAATACGACGCACATACGGGTCAGCTTGACGACGTGCTTTTCGCGATAGAAAACGATACCGAGCCGTTTATCGGCGGAGCTGACGGGCGGCTCACCATTGAGCTTGTTACGGCTATCTACAAAGCAGGCAGCGAGAAAAAGACAGTAAAACTGCCGATTGATAAAAACGATGCGTTTTATACCGTCGAGGGTATTCGAAAAAATGTGCCGTATTTTTACGAAAAGAAAACATCAGTACAAGACATCGCAGGCGAAATCACCCACGGTAGCAGTTATAAATACTAACTTTATTTTAAAGTCATCTTACGTCAGGTATTATTAATTGTTATTTCTTTTTCGCATTTAAAGGGACTTCGTGTCCCTAAATGCGCGCTCCGCATCCATGCTCCGCTATGCAGAAATTACAATTATAACAACCTGACCGAGACGTTAAATTAAAATTAAGGAGTCTTATCATGAAAAGTGGAATGAATTATGCCCCCAAGGGAAAGCCCGCACCCGTGGTAGAGCAGGGTGAGTTTGTCATTGCGGCTATCGGGCTTGACCATGGGCATATTTACGGGCAGTGCAACGGTCTTATTGAAGCGGGCGCAGTGCTCAAAAGTGTGTATGACCCCGACCCGAAAAAGCTCGATAATTTCTGCAAAACGTTCCCGCAGGTTAAACGTGCTCTTTGCGAGGACGAAATACTGTCCGACCCGCAAGTGCATCTCGTAACGGGAGCGGCGGTAACGAGCGAGCGCTGTGCGTTGGGGCTTCGGGTAATGCAGGCGGGCAAGGATTATTTCACGGACAAAGCTCCGCTTACAACACTTGACCAACTTGAAGCAGCAAAAAATGCCGTAAAAACCACGGGCAAAAAATACATGGTGTATTACTCCGAGCGGATACATGTTGAAACAGCGGTATTTGCAGGGCAACTCATCGAGCAGGGGGCAATAGGAAAAGTTGTGCAGGTGCTCGGGCTCGGACCTCACCGCCTTATGCCAAAAAACCGCCCGGACTGGTTTTTCATAAAAGAAAAATACGGCGGTATCCTATGCGATATAGGAAGCCACCAGATTGAGCAAATTCTTTATTACACGGGAGCAAAAGACGCCGAGGTTGTGCACAGTCAAATCGGAAACTTCAATAACCCCGACCACCCCGAGCTTGATGATTTCGGCGACGCAACACTTGTGACCGATAATGGGGCAACAGGCTATTTTCGTGTTGACTGGTTCACGCCCGACGGTCTTCAAATGTGGGGTGACGGACGCAGCTTCATACTCGGTACTGAGGGTTTTATCGAGCAACGTAAATATATGAACCTCGGAACTACAGATGGTTCGGCTCATTTATTCCTTGCAAATGGCAAAGAAGAAACACATTATAAGGTTGAGGGCAAGGTTGGTTATCCGTTTTTTGGCGAGCTCATCCTTGACTGCCTAAACAGAACAGAAAATGCCATGACACAGGAGCACGCTTTTAAGGCGGCGGAGCTTAGTGTCAAGGCACAGTTGCAGGCGAAAGTGATAGGTTATAAATAGAGATTGCGGCTCGGAGGCCGCAATGACGAGGGTTATGAACTCGTAATGACGTGGTTGTATATTTTAAGCTACGTTGTTTGAGGAGGTTTCAAATAAAGGGTCGTCCAAGCCTGAGAACGAAAGCTTACTCAGCCTGCGGCCTTTTTTCTTTGCGGCACTGCGCATATAGATAGCAGTTGCAGCCCACAGTGCTATGTTCATTGCAACGCTCACGTCACTGCCCGATTGAACTGTAGCGGAGGTAGCCATTCTCTCGCGCTTTTCTATGCATTTTTCAATAGCGGAGTACAGCTCGCAGTAATTGTGTTTCATGCAGCGTTCTTTGTCAAAGGGAACTATACTGGCAGGTGCAACAACCTGCTTTTTCTCATATCTGTAATGCTCGCGAAAACCTCCCTCAAAAACTGAGGTATGTGTGTGGCATAAAAAATCACAGATGTAATGTGCCATAACACCCAATTTATACGAAAACATTCTGCTGCTGCATTTGCGCTTGCTGCTATCGAGGCGTCTTATCATCTTTTCAAGCCGCTTTGCACAGGAGTCGTGTGAGTGAAGCCTAAGAAGAAATGATAATTTTAAGTCGGGAGCAATATTTCCAAGAACAAATAAACGTCGACGCAGAGGCATTTCTTCGTTTGCCATTTGCCCCCAGATGATTTTTCCCATTTTGCGGTGGTTTCTCAGTCGCATTTTCTCATTATACCTTTGTGCATATTGTGTACATTTTGTTAACAAGTACTATATATACCACTAAAAAGTAAAAACCGCAAGGGGTTTATGTAAAAAATGTAACATTGTTTAATAGCGGCATTTATGGTATTATATTTCAATTCCCGTGTAGGTGGTGACAGATGATGAGAATTAAAGAGCACCCCGTGCTTGATTTTGAGTGCAACGCCGGCTTTGTCGCCGGAAAAAAAATAACGTTTTTTTATAATGACCGTGAAGTGGAGGCATACGAGGGTGATACAATCGCCGCAGCGCTCCATGATTTTGGCGTGCGTAAACTTGGGGAGAGCCCCAATCTTCACCGTCCCCGCGGTCTGTTTTGTGCGATAGGTAACTGCTCATCATGCTTTATGGTTGTTGACGGAGTGCCAAACTCCCGTGTATGCATAATGAAAGTCAAACAGGGTATGGACGTCAAAGAGCAGGTAGGAAAGGGAAACATATTATGATAAAACAAGCGGAAATCATGGTTATCGGCGGCGGTCCTGCGGGACTGTGTGCTGCAATTTCCGCTTCTTCAATGGGTGCAAAGGTGCTGCTTGCCGAGCGTGATGAGATACCCGGCGGGCAACTTGTTAAACAAACACATAAATTTTTCGGCTCTGAAAAACAGTATGCAGGGGAGCGTGGCATACATATAGGGCAGCTGCTGACAGACAGTGTCAAAGCCGACCCGAACATCGAAATATGGACGGACAGCACCGTGCTCGGAATATATGAAGACGGGGTTGTCACAGTCTTACACGGACAAAAACATGTAAAAGTAAAGCCGGAGCGGATAATTATTGCAACGGGAGCTGCCGAAAAGTTTTTGGCTTTTCCGGGAAATGACCTGCCGGGTATATACGGTGCGGGAGCGGTGCAAACACTAATGAATGTGTCGGGCATAAAACCCGCAGAGCGGGTACTTATGATCGGAGCGGGCAATATCGGGCTTATTGTGGCATATCAGCTCAAACAGGCAGGTGTAGAGGTTGCCGCTGTCATAGAGGGTTCGTCAGAGGTAGGCGGGTACTTGGTTCACGCTTCAAAGATACGGCGTGCAGGTATACCGATACTCACAAACCACACAATAGTTGAAGCCTTTGGCGAAGACAAAGTAGACGGTGCGGTTATCGCACAGGTGGATAAAAACTGGCAGATAATAAACGGCACCGAAAAGACTGTACCATGTGATACTATCTGTCTTGCAGTGGGATTATCGCCGCTTGCGGAGCTTGCTTGGCAGGCAGGCTGTCAGATGACATATATACGTGAACTGTCGGGTCATGTGCCGCTGCTTGATGAAAACTTGGAAACCACACGCAAGGGAATATACTGCGCGGGTGATGTGTGTGCGATAGAAGAAGCGTCTTCGGCAATGGTGGAGGGTAAGCTTGCGGGAATTGCAGCGGCCGCTTCACTCGGGCATGGCAAGGATAAAAAGGAGCAGCTTCTTAGGGAAGCCAAAACTGAGCTCGATCAGCTTCGCTGTGGCCCATTGAGCGCTCATATCCGCACGGGTATGGAAAAGGTTGCCGCAAAGCGAGGAACAAGTATTGAACCTCAAATGGAAAATAAATCCGACGTTAAAAACGATGAAATAAAATCAACGCTCAAAAATGACGGTGTTCCGACAGAAACTGACATAGCCTGCGTTTCGCCGAGTGCAAAGCGCTTTGGCAAAGGCTGCGTCGCAGTTGTAGAGTGCTTTCAGCAGATACCATGCAACCCCTGCGTTAAGGCTTGCAAACGTGGTGCAATCACAATACAAGGTGACATTAACGGTTTGCCTGTGGTAGATATGGAGCTGTGCAACGGGTGCGGTGTTTGTATATCGCTGTGTCCGGGGCTTGCTATTTTTATTGTTGACAACGCATACAGTGACACACATGCACTCGTCAAACTGCCGTATGAATATGTTCCCGTGCCGCAGGCGGGAGATTTAGTCACGGGGCTCAGCCGTGGGGGTGAAAACCTCGGAAGCTTTATGGTAGAGAGGGTTACAAGCGGTGGTAAAAAGAACAAGACGTATACGGTATCTTTGGTTGTGCCAAAGGAGCTTGCCATGCAAGTGCGTGATATTCGCATTGAGGTTTGAGAAATGAATAATAATGATAAAGTTACTATGATCTGCCGCTGCGAAGACGTTACACGTGAGATGATTTTGGATTGTATAAATAAGGGTTACAATACAATTGATGAAATAAAGCGTGTCACAAGAGCGGGAATGGGTCCGTGTCAAGGGCGCACATGCGGGCATCTTATTGCCGCCGAGCTTTCGCGTGCCTTTAATGTTCCTATGGAAGAAGTCCAAACTGCGACATTTCGTCCGACGGTAAAGCCAATAAGTCTTGGTACTTTGGCTGACGCATATATAGAGGGAAATGAATGAAAAAATCCTATGACATCGTTATAATCGGCGGGGGCATAATCGGGTGCTCGCTTGCTTTTGAGCTTTCAAAACGCGGGCAAAAAGATGTGCTTGTCATTGAACGTGAGTATTTGACCTCAGGCTCTACGGGGCGATGCGGTGCAGGTATTCGCAAGCAATGGGGCTCCGAGATAAATGCAGTTCTTGCAATGGAAAGCACCGAAATATTTGAAAATTTGGAACAATACACGGGGTATGAGAGAAGCTGTGGTCTGAACCAAGGCGGATATCTGATTGTTGCTTATACAAGCAAGGAGTGGGAGCAGTTTCAAAAAAACTTGGAAATGCAGCACCGTCTTGGTATAAACTCCCTTGCACTCGATTTGGACGGCATAAAAGAGGTTGTGCCGCATATTAATACCGACGGTATGCTCGGTGCCTGTTTTTGTGCAAGTGACGGACATGCCGACCCGTTCCACTGCACCTATGCGTACGCGGGCGGTGCAAAAAGAAACGGCGTGGATATTGAAACATACACAACCGTGACGGGCTTTGACACAGAAAACGGTAAAATCAGTACAGTTAAAACGAACAAGGGTGATGTTAAAACAAATATGGTCATCAACTGCACGGGCGGGTACGCACCGCAGCTTGCTGCCATGGTCGGTGATGAGCTTCCGATTTATCCCGAGCGTCATCAAATTCTAATAACAGAGCCTGTGGCTCATATTATGAACCCTATGGTTGTGTCGTTTCATCATCATTTTTATGTACAGCAAACTCCTCACGGCAGTGTTATAATGGGTATCGGCGACCCGAGCGAGCCTGTCGGGACAAGCACTACATCATCATGGCAATATTTGGAAACAAATGCGTATGTTGTTACGCAAACCCTACCCGCGTTTCGCAGCTTGCAAGTGGTACGGCAATGGGCAGGCTCGTATGAAATGACTCCCGACCGCCACCCGATTATAAATGAAGCAGAGACCGCAAAGGGTTTTTACACAATGGGCGGGTTTTCGGGTCATGGCTTTATGGTAGCACCGCGTATTGCAATTCTTATGGCAAATCATCTGACAGGTATGGCTGATAAGCTTGATATAAATATGTTCTCTACGGAGCGTTTCAAAACAGGCAACCTGTTCATAGAACCGTCGGTAGTGTAGGAGGTATATATGAGAAACTATAAGGAAGAAACCGAAAAGCGTGTTCTTTTTATTCAAAAGCAGCTTGAAAACTCCGGTGCAAAGGGTTTGGTGTTCGGGAACAGCGGCGGCAAGGACTCTGCTCTTGTGGGAATACTCTGCAAAAAAGCATGTGATGATACCGTCGCTCTTATCATGCCATGCTGCTCGGATTGTAATTACGGCGACGACTTGACCGATGCACTTATGATTTCAAACCTCTACAGAATTGACACACGCAAGGTTGACCTCACAAAAACCGCCGAAACATTGATTAAGGCACTCGGAGAAGCAACGAAGCTCACAAAACAAGCTGAAACAAATATCGCTCCGCGCCTGCGAATGACCTCGCTCTATGCCGTTGCAGCAACCGAAAACAGGCTTGTTGCGGGAACAGGTAATAAGAGTGAGCGGCACATGGGATATTTCACAAAATGGGGTGACGGAGCGTTTGACTTTAACCCGATAGCCGACCTTACTGTTACTGAAATTTTTGAGTTTTTGGTTTATCTCGGTGCTCCGAAACGAATTATTGACAAAGCACCCTCGGCGGGTCTTTATGACGGGCAAACCGACGAAGCTGAGATGGGTGTCACATACAAAGCCATTGATGAATACCTGCAAAGCGGCGTATGCAGCGGCGAAGACATGGAGATAATTTCAAGATACCACAAAATCACCGCACACAAGAGAAACCCACCTGTGGTTTATGAGGAATAGGAGCTTTATATGTTCGTAGATAAGGCTGAAATATCAGTAAAAGCCGGCAAGGGCGGCAACGGTGCGGTATCATTTCATCGTGAAAAATACGTGTCGGCAGGCGGTCCGGACGGCGGCGACGGCGGGCGTGGCGGCAGCATAATCATAAGTGTCGATACAAATATATCCACGCTTATGGACTTTCGTTATAAGCGAAAATATGTCGCCGATAACGGCAACGACGGCATGGGTAAAAGCAAATCAGGCAAGGACGGCAAGGACATAACAGTTCGTGTGCCAAACGGAACTGTTATCCGCGACAAGGAAACAAATGCCGTTATTGTCGATATGTCGGGCGAAAAAACCTTTCGTTTGGTGAAAGGCGGCAGTGGCGGTTGGGGCAACAAGCACTTTGCAACGCCCACGCGTCAAGCGCCGCGCTTTGCCAAGGCAGGCTTGCCCGGTGAGGAGCTTGATGTAATATTGGAGCTTAAGCTGCTTGCGGACGTGGGGCTTGTGGGATATCCGAATGTCGGAAAATCAACACTTCTGTCAGTTGTGTCAAAAGCTCACCCGAAAATTGCCGACTACCATTTCACAACACTTTTCCCAAACCTTGGTGTTGTTTATGTCACAGAGGGCAGCTCGTTTATTATGGCGGACATTCCCGGCATTATCGAGGGGGCGTCAGACGGTGCAGGGCTCGGATATGATTTTTTGCGGCATATCGACCGCTGCAGGCTTCTCATACACATTGTGGAT
This sequence comes from Oscillospiraceae bacterium, assembly GCA_009781515.1. GTDB lineage: Bacteria > Bacillota > Clostridia > Oscillospirales > Oscillospiraceae > WRMH01. Next base: position 176 of record WQXY01000035.1, on the reverse strand, counting down.
ATTTCGGGCTTTGAGGGTCGCGACCCTGTGAGCGACTTTGAAACGATAAACGAAGAACTGCGAAAGTACAATCCGCAGCTCTCGGAGCGTCCTCAAATAGTTGCCGCAAATAAATCCGATATCGCGCAGGACAAGGAACTTATTAAAAAGTTCAAGGCTTATATGAAAAAGCACGG
>WQXY01000034.1 GCA_009781515.1 Oscillospiraceae bacterium | reverse complement strand
GGTTTGCTAATAATGAGTTTATTTGTGGTCACATTTATAGATGCGTAATAAATGTAGCCTTTGTCAATCATTTCTTGTAAATCTTTTCTCACAAATTCAACCGGTTTATATGTATTGGCAGCAAGCTCGTCAAGCGAATACATATTTTGAGTTGTCACCAAAGCAAAATAACGTCTTAATCGTTTTACTCTTCGCATAACTTGAATTCCCAAGAAAATCAAGAAAACAGAAAGCAAACCGATAATAACAAGTGCGATTTTATATATATTACTGAGCATATCCGATGTTTCATCGGAAGAATGAACAGGTCTTTCCGGTGGAGGGGTCGGCGGAGGAGTCGGCGGAGCCGGAAAATCATCACTTACATTCGGATATGAAACAATGGGCGGTGGAGCTTCTAAATCACCTGTAGATTTATCCTCACCGCGAGAGCTATCATTAAAGGCAAAAATCAACAATAAAGTAGTAATAAAAAGTCCAATACATCCGAAAAAAATCAATGCGATAGCGTCATCTTTTTTCTTTGCTACGTTGAACATAATTTCCCCCAATTGTTTCAAATACTTTCTTATGTATGGATTATAACATAAAACCTGTTGCGATAATAAATAGCTTTTACTTCTTTAATTTATCGTTAACTTAGAATTTTTGGTGTTACACTTTTTATTCCGTTAAAAATTGCTTCATTAAATCTCGTATATTGAGGGTGGTAACAATTTAGCACCGCAGTTTTCTTCTTTTTCCCGGGAATTTGTGTATAAAAATAGTAACATCCGGGATAAGTATTGCAATAATCTTCTCTCCATGTATCTTCTTCATTATGCATAAACACAACATCATGCAAAATGTTTCCCACTAACTCAAGCCCACAGCAAATAATTATATCAGGTTGATAAATACTTAGTTGTTTTATTATCAAGTCGGCATCATTTGCTGCATAATTTTTTATTTCATTTGGATTTGCACGTGTTACACCATTTGCTTTTTTTAAGTTCATAAAGCTGATTTTTCTCAGCCACATATAACGGTCATCAGATGTTATTAAATGAGGATAATCCATACAATCAACATCAAGGATAGCTTTTGTCCAGCGGGTTATGTTATTCCATGTAATACCTTGCCCTTCAGCAGCATCTTCATATATCCAACGGCGCATATCTCTTCCATATTCTATGCCGTCAACATCAAATTTATTTGGGTCTTTAAGGATGTATGTAATCTTAATCTTTGCATTTTCATATTCTTCGGGACATGGTACACCATCTTTAACAAATGCATCTTTATATTTTTTGTTCCAATCTACAAATAAATTATCTTCCTTTTTTGTGATATTCATATTTAACTCTCCAATGCTAAAATTTCTACATGCTGTCCGAATTGTTGTATCCAAAAAAATATAGCAGTTATAAGTTCTTGGGTCAATAGGATTGTGGGTCATTATTGGTACATCAAAAAATACTGGATATTATCTGTACTTTATAGTAAAATCTAAGCATTAGAGTTGTAGATATGAGGTTTCAGCAATGGAAGAGCTATCAAGAAATTTTATTCAAATGTTTATTGACGAGGATATCGCTCCGGGCGGGCGTTTTGAGGGAAAACAGGTGCATACAAGGCTGCCGCCCGAACCAAACGGATACCCGCACATCGGGCATGGTATGGCTTTTTCACTGAGCATGGGGATAGCCGAGGAGTACGGCGGTTTGTGTAATTTGCGTTTTGACGATACCAATCCCGATAAAGAAGAAGAGGAATTTGTTGATGCGATTTGCGAGGATATCCGCTGGCTTGGTTTGGATTGGGAGGACAGGCTGTACTTCGGCAGTGATTATTTTGACAAAACATATGAGCTTGCCGTCGGTTTGATTGAAAAGGGGCTTGCATATATATGCGAGCTTTCTCCCGAGGAGTTTAAGGCAAATCGCGGCGATATAGGTGTGCCTGCGGTTTCGCCGTATCGTAACAGACCGATTGAAGAAAGCCTTGATTTGTTTGAGCGCATGAAAAACAGGGAATTTCCCGAGGGTGCAATGACACTGCGGGCGAAAATTGATTTGGCAAGCGGCAACTTTAACATGCGTGACCCCGCTTTGTACCGCATTAAGTACACACATCATCACCGTCAGGGTGATAAGTGGTGCATTTATCCGATGTACGATTTTGCGCACCCGATACAGGACGCACTCGAGTTTATTACTCATTCGTTATGCTCGCTTGAATATGAAGACCACCGCCCTCTTTATGACTGGGTTATCGAAAATACAGATGTTCCGAGCAGTCCGAGGCAAATTGAGTTTGGCAGGCGGAGCCTCGATTATACCGTTATGTCGAAGAGAAAGCTGCGTCAACTTGTTGAGGACGGCCATGTCAGCGGGTGGGATGACCCGCGTATGCCGACACTTCGCGGTCTGCGGCGGCGTGGTTATACGCCCGGCTCTATACGTGATTTTTGCAAACGTATCGGCGTCGGCAAAACGTCAAACTCGATTGAGTATGCACTTTTGGAGCATTGCCTGCGTGAAGAGTTAAATTTACATGCAGGGCGTGCCATGCTTGTTTTGAAGCCCTTGAAGCTGATTGTTACGAACTATCCTGCTGATAAGTCGGAGCTGTTTAAGGTTGAAAATAATCCAAATGACGAGGCCATGGGCTATAGGGATGTTTCTTTTTCAAATGAAATTTGGATTGAAAGCGACGACTTTATGATAGACCCGCCGAATAAGTATAACCGAATGTTTGTCGGAAACGAGGTCAGGCTCAAGGGTTCTTATATCGTCAAATGCACGGGCTATGAGCTTGATGCTTCCGGAAATGTTGTGGCTGTTACTGCCGAGTACGACCCCGAGACAAAAGGCGGCACTACACCCGACGGGCGTAAGGTGCGTGGTACTATCCACTGGGTTGATGCCGGCACTGGCATAGACGCCGAGGTGCGTTTGTATGATTATCTCTTTACCGACCCTAATCCGGATGTTTCTGGTAAGGATTTTACGCAGTTTCTAAACCCCAACTCTCTTGAGGTTTTGGACGGGTGCAAGGCTGAAAAAATGCTTGAAGCCGCTGTGGCACCGCAGACTTTCCAGTTTCTGCGGCTTGGTTATTTTACGGTCGACAGCAAAGACTCAGCGCCCGGAAAGCTTGTGTTTAACAGGACTGTTGCACTAAAAGACGGCTTTAAGCCAACATAGTTATTTGAAAATCAAAGTCACGGTCAGGTGTTGTAATTGAATTTCGAAACAGCGAAGCAGGACGCTGAGCGTCACATTTGAGAACACGACGTTTATTCAAATGTGATGAGAAATTGCAATTATAATACCTGACGCAAGATGACTTTGAAATACTATAAAAAAAGGATTTGAACTTGCATGTGGGATAAGTATAAACATATAATACCACATATCTCAGTTGGAACGGGTGTGATAAATACCGTCGCTGACTGGGTTTTGTCCTGTGGTTATAAGAACATTCTTGTGGTCTGCGACCCGAATACTCATCGGGTTGCGGGTGAGTTTGTTATTGCTGCTTTGCGAAACGCCGAAATAACTGTCAGCGAGTGCCGCTTTATCGAAAACGAGCCGCTGCCCGATGAGTATTCGGTCGGTTTTGTTTTATCAAGCTACACACCCGATGTTGATTTGATTATGGGGGTCGGTTCGGGGACTATCAACGATATTTGCACATATATCGGTGCTCAGGTCGGGTGTCCGTCTGCAATCGTCGGGACGGCACCGTCTATGGACGGGTATGCTTCGCTCGGCAGTGCCATGCTCTTTGGCGGCATTAAGGTGACGCCGATGACTCAGTGCCCTGTCGCGATTTTTTGTGATATTGATATCTTGGCAGCTGCGCCGATGAACATGATTGCCGCAGGGCTTGGCGACATGCTTGGAAAGATTACCGCACTTGCGGATTGGAGGCTGTCGCATATCCTCACTTGTGAGGATATACCGCAGGCTATTTTGGATATTATGGAGACTGCGCTCGAGCGGATTATCGCGGGGGCGCCGTATGCTGCGGGACGTGAGCCTGCGGTCATACAAAGCATTACCGAGGGTTTGATTTTGAGTGGGATTGCAATGGCTTTGTATGGCGACAGCCGTCCGGCGTCGGGGACGGAGCACCATCTTGCACACTTTTGGGAAATGCGGCTGCTTGAGCAGGGCAAGATACCCGCACTGCACGGTATTAAAGTCGGTCTCGGAACTGTCATCGGGCTTGTTATGTGGAAAAATTTGGTGTCTGGATTGCCGCGTCGCAAGCAAAGCTTGCTCCTCGCAATGACGGCTGATTACGAAAATGACATCCGACGTCTCTACGGTCGCAGTGCAGATGAAATCCTGCAAACCCAAAACCCCAATCTTGATGCAGAGCACATAAAGAAACATTGGATACAGATTGAAACTCTCGCAAAGTCGCTTCCCTCACCGGAAGATGTGGCTGCCATGTTATCATTATCGGGCGAGAGGGTATGCCCGTCCGAAATTGATTTGGACGCCGACATGCTGCGTGATAGTATAATATATGCCCGTGACCGCAAGAGGACATACACCGTCTTGCAGCTTCTCGGCGACTTGGGATTACTTGAAAATTACGCAGGTCGCGTGCAGGAGTATTTTACAAAAAATGCACTCGCAGGTGCTCGGTGCTTTGTTCTTGACATGGACGGAACCATATATCTCGGCGAAAAACTGTTCCCGTTTACACTCGATTTTTTGCAACACCTGAAAGAAAAAGGCATGGACTATATTTTCTATACGAACAACTCATCGCAAAACGCAGTTCATTACATCGAAAAACTGCAGCGTATGGGTATTTCGATACCAAAAGAGAAGCTTCTCATGTCAACACATGTACTGCTTGATTATCTCACACACACAAACCACACTCCCGATAAGGCTCGGGTTTATATCGCCGGAACAAAGGCTCTTGTGCAAGACTTCACAGACGCAGGTTATACCATAACAGACGAAAAACCCGATTTTGTTGTTCTCGGGTTTGATACTGACATGGACTTTGGCAGGCTCACGAGGCTTTGCGATTTTATCCGAAATGGCGTGCCCGCATATGGTGTCAACATGGATTATAACTGCCCTGTCGAAGGTGGTTTTATTCCGGACTGCGGCTCTCTTGCCGCTGCTGTTAAAACGTCAACAGGGAAAACACTCGAATTTTTCGGAAAACCGTCACGTTTTACCCTTGACTATATCATCGCAAAAACAGGATATCGCGAGGAAGAACTGTGCTTTATCGGCGACAGGCTCTACACGGACATAGCAATCACCCGAGGTACAAAGGCACGCTCGGTGCTTGTGCTCTCGGGCGAAACAAAAACTCCGGATTTGGCGAGCAGCGAGTATGTGCCCGATGTGGTCGCGGAGGACTTATCGAAGCTGATACTGTGATGCCTAACCGTGTGCTTCCGGAACTGTCACCGGGATAATGACATATCCGATAACTTCCTTATTTATATCAATCGCAAAAAACAAAATATAGCCGCTTTTTCCGTGTCCTATATCGTCAATTTCAAAACCGTCACTTATATGCCCGTTATCGGCTCGCCCGTCATAACGGCCGTTTTCCAATTCTAAATGTTCAAAGCTTACCCACTGTGCCATGTCCAATATTTCAGCATCTGAAAACCCTGACGAGGATTTATGACCGGAAATAAAAACGCCTGCAACATCAGTGGTATCACCTGTGATTGTAAAGTTTATGTGACACCACCGGATATCCCACGCAAAGTCAAGTTTTAAATCGGAATATCCAAACTTAATTAGCGTGTTATTTGTGTTTGCATTATTTTCACAAGCGGACAATACGCATAATGACAAAACTATAAACAACATAATAATTATTCTTTTCTTCATTTGCCCCTCCATATTTATTTAATAAAACAAATATACCACATTGATTATTTAGCGTCTACGGAGATTAGGTGTATAATGTGAGGCAATTCCCCGCCAATGAGGGGTGGCACGAAGTGCCGGGGTGGTCAGGTGCGTAAAAAGGAACCATTTCACCATATTCTACATTTTAATGTAGAATTTTTGCGTTTTTATACCATAAAAACCGCCTCAAACGTGTATTGAAATGTGTAAAACCTTTGTGCTACGTTATAGAGAGAAAATTTAGCGGAGGGTTATTATGAAAAACGAAATTATTTTGTACCAACCAAACGAGCTTTCAGAGCATATCGAGGTTAGATTTGAAGAAAATACTGTGTGGCTTACTCAGCAACAAATGGTTTGTCTTTTTAACCGAACAAAACAGAATATTAGTTTGCACATAAATAAAATATTTAATGAAGGAGAGCTAAAACCAAATTCAGTTGTCAAGGAATACTTGACAACTGCTTTGGACGGTAAAAATTATCAAACAAAATATTACAATCTTGATGTCATTATCTCTGTTGGATACCGTGTAAAATCTCCACAAGGTACACAGTTTCGTATTTGGGCAACTGAAAAACTGAGAGATTATTTATTGAGGGGCTATGTTGTCGAACAGCGGTTTGAAAGATTGGAAAGTCGTGTAACTGAAACTGAAAACCAGATAGGTTTCTTTGTGAAAACTGCTCTTCCTCCCACGCAAGGAATATTCTTTGACGGGCAGGTTTTCGATGCCTATAATCTTGCCTCAAATATAATCCGCTCTGCACAACATAACATTATACTGATTGATAACTACATTGATGATAACACCCTTTTGCATCTTGCAAAAAAGAACAGCGGTGTAAGGGCACTGCTGCTTACTCAAAGTATCAGCCCTCAGCTTGCTTTAGATGCACAAAAAGCTGATGCCCAGTATGGTGGTTTTGAAGTAAAACAATTCAGTCAAAGTCATGACCGTTTTTTGATTATAGACAGCGGAAAAGATGTTTATCATATAGGAGCGTCACTGAAAGACTTGGGTAAGAAATGGTTTGCTTTCTCGAAAATGAGCAAAGAGTCGGTTTGCAGTATTATAAACGCAATTTCGGGGTTGATGTAGGGATAAACTGCGTTCATCCGAGTCTTTCTATCGGAGTGTGACCACCCCGCCCTACACCACGGTTTCAAACTGACTATTATACAGGTCGGCGTAGAAACCGCTTTTTTGCAGCAGCTGCGTATGCGAGCCGCTTTCGATAATGTCGCCTTTGTCCATAACAAGGATAAGGTCGGCATTTTTTATTGTTGAGAGCCTGTGTGCTATGACGAACGAGGTTCTGCCCTGCGTCAGCTTATTCATTGCGTCTTGTACAATTTTTTCGGTGCGGGTGTCTACCGAGCTTGTCGCTTCGTCCAAGATAAGCAAAGGTGCGTTTTGTATCATGGCGCGCGCTATTGTAACAAGCTGCTTTTGCCCTTGTGACAGGCTTGTTTTATCATCAAGCACTGTGTCGTAGCCTTGCGGCAGGGTTTTGATAAAGTGGTGCAAGCCTACGGTTTTGCAGGCTTCTATGACTTTCTCGTCTGTTATGTCCGGCTTACAGTAGACAATGTTTTCTTTGATTGTACCCTCAAAGAGCCATGTGTCCTGCAGCACCATTCCAAACTGCTCATGCACATTTGCCCTCGGCACGTCTTTTATCGCTTCGCCGTCGAGTAGTATATCGCCGCTGTCAAGCTCGTAAAAACGCATTATCAGGTTGACGATTGTAGTTTTTCCCGCTCCTGTCGGCCCGACGATTGCTATCTTCTGTCCGGGTTTTATACCGGCGGAAAAGTCGTGAATAATCGTCTTTTCGGGAATATACCCAAAGCGTACATTTCTAAATTCTATCTCGCCTTTGATGTCGGCAAAACGCCGCGTTTTACTGCTCTCGTCGTCCATTTCTTCTTCGCCGAAAAACTCAAACACACGTTCACTTGCGGCGGCTGTCCGTTGCAGGTTTTGAAACACCTGTGCAAGCTGCTGCAGGGGTTGAGTAAAGAGGCGGATATATATCATAAACGCAACGATTACGCCAAAGCCGATGTGACCGTTTGCCGCGAGCAGAGCGCCGACAACGCAAACTGCTACATAACTAAAGTTACCGACAAACATCATTATCGGCATCATAAGCCCCGATATAAACTGGCTTTTCCAGCCGCTGTCATAAAGGCTTTCATTAAAGCCCTCAAAAACACGTTTTGCTTCCTTGCCCGCATTATACGCTTTAACGACATTGTGACCGGAGTAGATTTCCTCAACATGCCCGTTGACCTCTCCCAAATCTTTTTGCTGACGCTTAAAATATTTTTGAGAGCTTTTCATAATAAATGCCATTACGACAAAGCCGAACAAACTCGTGACAATAGCAGTCAATGCCATAAGGTGGTTGTTGTAAAACATCATTATAATTGAGCCGAAAAACATCGTAACAGACGTGACAAGGCTGCCGATGCTCTGGTTCATGGTTTGCCCGATTGCGTCAACATCGTTTGTGACGCGGCTGAGTATGTCGCCGTAGCTGACCTTGTCAAAATATTTGAGCGGCAGTTTGTTGATTTTTACCGATATATCGGCGCGCATGGATTTTCCGAGTTTTTGTGTTGCTGTTGCCATAATGTAACCTTGTGCAAAATTAAATACAAATGCCGTGCCGTGGAGAGCAACCAACAAAAACGCAATACGCCTTACCTCTGTAAAATCTATTGCACCTGTCGGGACTAAGCCCTTTAGAATTTCGTCCGTCATTTTGCCGATTTGATTGGGTCCTATTATTTGAAGCACTGTTCCGACACCCGCTAAAATAAGTGCAATTACCATGACGGGCAGATAACGTCTGCAATAGTGAATTAGCTTTTTCCATATGCCTTGAAAGTCTTTCGGTTTGTCAAGAGCACCATGCATAGGCGGAGATTTCAGACGTCTACTCATGAGGCAAGTTCCTCCTCACTAAGCTGACTTTCGGCTATTTGCCTGTATACCTCGCAGCCGCGGAGCAACTCGCGGTGAGTGCCCTGTCCGACTACCCTGCCCTCGTCAAGCACAATTATTTTATCTGCGTCCATTATGGTTGCGATACGCTGGGCGACTATAAGGCTTGTTACGCCTTTTGTTTCTTTTTTGATTGCGTTTCGCAGCTGCTTGTCTGTTTTGTAGTCGAGCGCCGAAAAGGAGTCGTCAAAAACATATATTTCGGGATTTCTGCAAACCGCGCGTGCTATGGCGATACGTTGCTTTTGCCCGCCCGATATGTTTGTACCCTCTTGTGCAATTTCCGACATGTAGCCGTCTTCGATTTGCTCGATAAACTCCGCCGCTTGGGCGATTTCGGCAGCTTTCTTTACCTCTTCTTCGCTGTAGGCTTCGCCCGAGCCGTTATCGCCAAATGCAATATTTGACGAAATTGTGCCTTTGAATATAACCGCTCTTTGGGGCACATATCCGATTTTATTGAGCAGAGCTTCGCTTGTGTAGTCGCGGATATCGACACCATTTATAAGTATTTCACCCTCGGTCGCGTCAAAAAACCGCGGCACAAGGTTAATAAGCGTAGATTTGCCGCTGCCTGTAGAGCCGATGAACGCTACGCTCTCACCTCGCCCTGCCGTAAAATTCACGTCTTCAAGTACATACTCTGCGGCATCGGGATACTTAAAGCTGACATTTCTAAACTCTACTTCGCCTTTTGCATCCGAAACTCCCGTTTCTCTCGTCCCATCAAGCAAGGACGGCTTGGTATCAAGCACCTCTTTGATACGAACAGCTGAAACGCTTGCACGAGGGAGCATGATAAATATCATAACGAGCATCATAAACGCAAATATAATTTGAACCGAATACTGCATAAAGACAACCATGTTTGCAAAAACCGCAAGCTTTTCAGGCACTCCGTCGGCATTTAGCACCATCGGGGCTGCGTCTATCAGATACGCGCCTATCCAGTATATCGTCAGGGACATTGCGCTGATTGTCATTGTAATAACAGGCATTGCGATTGCCATAGCACGGCTTGTAAAAAGCTGTGTTGCGGTGAGCTCTTCGTTTGCTTTTTCAAATTTTTCTTCCTGATAACCCTCGGCATTATATGCTCTGACAACACGAAGTCCCGTCAGATTTTCACGGGTCACACGGTTCATATTATCAATGAGGCTTTGCATTTTCTTGAATTTCGGCATGGCAAAAATCATAAGGAGCGTACTCATCACAAGAAGTACCAGCACCGCAATACCTGTTGCGAGCGTCCACTCATAACCCTTGCCCGAAATTTTTATTATCGCCCAGATAGCCATAATCGGCGCTCTAATCATAACCTGCAAGCCCATTGCGATTATCATTTGGATTTGCGTAATGTCATTGGTTGAGCGGGTGATAAGGCTGTCGGTTGAAAAGCGGTTGATTTCTTCCATAGAAAACGCGTCCACCCTATTAAAGAGCAGGCTGCGCAAACGCCTTGACAGTCTCGCACCGATGATTGCGGCAAAAAACCCGACAATCACAGCGCCGCCGAGGCTGCACAGTGTGCACAGCAGCATCATGCCGCCTGCACGCCAAATATCCCCCATTGCACTGCCGGGGGTTTGCACCAAGGTGGTAATTTCTGCCATGTATTCGGGCAGCTTCAGGTCAAGCCAGACCTGCATAACGACAAAGCCCAAGCTGAGCAGCCCCATGAGCCATTCCTTGGGCTTTAGATAACCTAAAATCTTAATCATTTGCGAACGGCTTTCAGACCATTTTCCAAGCAGTCGTGCACTGCTTCAATGACTTTTATGCGTGCATACGGTTTGTCGACAGCTTCAACGATTGTCCACGGTGCATATTTTGTAGATGTGCGAAGCAGCATTTCGTCGACAGCTTCGAGATATGCGTCCCATTTATCACGGTTACGCCAGTCTTCGTCGGTGATTTTCCATTGTTTTTCGGGTGTTTCTTTGCGGAAATTGAAGCGCCTCAGCTGTTCTTCTTTATCAATATGAAGCCAGAACTTGAGCAAAATCATACCACTGTCAACAAGTTGTTTTTCAAAATCGTTGATTTCCTTAAACGCACGCTTCCAGTCGTCCTCACTGCAAAAGCCCTCCACACGCTCTACCATAACACGCCCGTACCAGCTGCGGTCAAACACGGTCAGATGCCCTGCTTTCGGAACTTCGTTCCAAAAACGCCACAGGTAATTATGTGCTTTTTCGATGTCGTTGGGCGCTCCGTATGGGGCAACCTTATATCCGCGCGGGTCAAACGGAGCAACAAGACGCTTGATGGCGCCGCCCTTGCCTGCTGCGTCCCAACCCTCAAAAACTATTGCCATGGGTACACGGTGCAGGTACATTTCATTGTGCAGGCGGGTCAGCTCGTTTTGTGCGGCGCTCAGCCTGTCTGTATATTCGTCACGTTCAAGTGTTCTGTGCAGATTAACGGCAGTCAGCGCGGAGGCGCTATTGACACCAATCGGCATTTTTATTTCGCCGTTATCGACGGAGTTGCCGCTTTCTTTTTTGCTTATGGCGCTTTCCATTGCGGCAAGCACTGTTTTATATACCTTAACATCTGCATGGCGGCCGTTATCAGCCTCAATGACTGACCAGTTAGCCATGTCATGGTCTGTGTCTTCAATCATTTTGCTGTAGCGCGAAAGAGTTTCGTCATATCTGCAGTTTTGTATCCAGTCGTCCTCGTTGATACGCCATGAGGTCTCGGGGCTGTCGGCAAGTGCTTTAAGACGTTTTCTTTGTTCTTTCATTGAAACATGCAAAAACATTTTTACTATAACAACCCCTGAGGCAACGAGTGTTTTCTCGAAAGACAACACATCATGCACGGGCTTGGCAAGTTTAATTTCATTTTTTTCATGGCCACGCATGAGCGCACGGTACCAGCTGCGGTCAAAGACATGGATTTTACCCTTTGGCGGGGTACGCTTCCAAAAACGCCACATGTACGGGCGCATAAGCTCGTCCTCATTTGGTCTGTGCACTGTAAAAACTTCAAATCCGCGCGGGTCAAGAGAGCGGATTAGTGTGCGGATGCGCGAGCCTTTGCCCGAGGCACTCCAACCCTCAAATAAAATAATGACCGGAATTCCAAGGTCTTTACACTTTCGCTGAGCTTCTCCCAAGTCTATTGTCAGCTCATCAAGCTGCTGCTTGTATTTGTCTTTTTTAAGCTTATGTGAGGGGTCGGTTTGTTTGAGCGGCATTATGTTGTCCTCCTGCAATGGCGTTTATATGTTCATATGTCGCGTTAGAAGCGGTAGTAACCGTATCAGCACTACCTGTATCGGCAGCATAATTGCACTTCTGACGGCACGAACCGGCAGAAAAGCCATATATGCGTTTTGCAAAACTGTATGGTCACTATCGGCGTTTGTCACCATAATAATGGCAATCCACAAGGTTTCCAAACCAAGCTGCAGGACAAAGGTAACTATAAATGCCGCGGCTATCACTTTAACAAGACCCTTGAAGCCTTCAAAATTTCCTTTGTACAGGAAAATACCATATGTACATCCTATAAGAAATGCCGAGATTGTAAAGCCGGGGAAAAACGCTCCGACGGGAAATAGCATTGCACCGATAAAATCAGCTAAGGCAGCGCCTATCCCTGCATATATCGGACCGTACAAAATTGCTATAACTACAATCGGCAGAAAACTAAGGCTGATTTTTAGTATGGGGGTCGGAATAGAGAGAAGCCGTGACATGACTACCTCCATTGCAACAAGCAGTGCAGTCAGTACAATTTGATTTACTGTCAGCTTTTTTGGTATTAACTTTTTAATTACCGGTTCCATATATATTTACATTTCCTATAAAAAAGTATAGAATGTTTCTTATTACACTAATGTTTCCAAAGCCTTTGCAAGCTCGGCGGGGCATGATGTCGGCCTTTTGCCGCATTTGACATCTCGAAAGATTGCTATTACATCGCTGATTTTCATACCTTTAACGAGTTTTGAAATGCCGATAAGATTACCGGGGCAGCCTCCTGTAAACTCAACGCCTTGAATAATTCCGTCTTCGACATCAATCTCAATGCTGCTTGGACATATCCCGACAGGCTTGTAGTTAATAATCATTATGCCTTTCCTTTCATCGGTCAAAACACTATATGGAATTGTACTCCTATATCCTTGCTCAGTCAAGTAATTATATTAAAAAAGTAAGGTATCGGTATTATGCGAATTGGTCTTTTCACTGACACATTTTATCCGCGGATAAACGGCGTTGCAACGTCGGTCCTTATGCTCAAAAACAATTTTGAAGCTATGGGGCACGAGGTTCTTGTTGTCACGACCACAGACCCCGAAGCGCCTTTCATCGAAAATAACATAATAAGAATACCGAGTATTCCGTTCCAAACACAGCGCCTCGGGCTTATCGCAGGCTTTAAGCTCCGCAGAAAAATCAAATCATTCGGGCTTGATATCATTCATACACACTCGGAGTATACTCTTGGTATTTTAGGCATTAATATGGCAAAAAAGCTCAAAATCCCCCATGTCCACACCATGCATACGGTTTGGGAGTATTATACCGAGCATATTGTGAGAATTGAGTTGCTTGAGCCTGCGGCACGCATGGCCGCCAGAACATATACGGCGTTTATTTGCAACAAGGCCGACAAGGTAATTGTTCCGACGAGTAAGGTGAACGACTTGCTTGACTCTTACGGGGTCAAAAAAGAAATAAGCGTCATTCCCACAGGGATTGAGCTTGATAAATTTGACGCTGCCAACTCCACAACAAAGCAGCTTGATGATATCCGCGAGGAGCTTGGCATAAAACCCGATGATAAGGTGCTGCTCAATATCGGCAGGATTGAGAAGGAAAAAAGCATAGACGGGCTGTTGACTTCCCTGCAAAATTATTTGCTCTCGCACCCGAATGTTAAGCTTGTTTTTGTCGGCGACGGTACTGCAAGGCGCGACCTTGAAAAGCTCGCAGCAGACCTTGGAGTTGACAAGCAGGTGATATTTACGGGTCTTCGCCCGTGGGATAAAATAAACCTGTATTATCGGATTGGTGATGTTTTTGTCGGTGCGTCAATCAGCGAAACGCAGGGGCTTACTTATACGGAGGCTATGGCGTCAGGTTTGCCTGTGATTGCAAAGGAAGACCGCTGCCTCGACGACGTACTTACACATGGTGAAAACGGTTATCTCTTTACGGATACGGAGAGTTTGGTATGGGCGATTGATAAGTTGCTTGCCGATGATGAAATGCGAAAAAACTTTGCCGAAAAAGCAGTAGCCTCATCAGCAAAGTTTTCATCACGAGCATACGCAGAGAATGTGCTTGCACTGTATGGTAGTTTAGATAGCAACACTTAATGCGTCATCACGAGCCGTTGAAAACGGCGTGGTGATCCAGACTCTGTACTGCAATTATCTGGATTGCCACGCTCCTGCTTCGTAAACGAAGCATTTCGCTCGCAATGACGCCATTGTTGGATGATACTTAATTCAAGTCCATCATTGCTGATAGCTTATTTAACGTGTCGATGATTTCGAGGTTTTGCGGGCAGATATCTTCGCAAGCTCCGCAGGCTGTGCAGTCGCCTGCTTTTCCATGTCCGCCTGTCATCCAGTTGTAAGCACCACCCATATTATCTCTTGCTTTATGCACGAGATAATCATTATATAGCCCGATAAGCATCGCAATACGGATTTTTGCCGGGCAGTCCTTGCAATAGTTGCATGATGTGCACTCTATACAAGGCACGGCTCGCAACGCTTCAACAGCTTCATTGATTACAGCCATTTCATCTTTTGAAAGCGGCTGTATATTTTTGAATGTATTAATATTATCGCTGATTTGTTCGGTGTTGCTCATTCCGCTGAGCACCACAAAAATCCCCTCTTGCTGAGCCATAAAACGCATTGCCCATGATGCAATTGAAGCGTTAGGATTTGCAGATTTGAAAATTTTCGCTATCGGCGAATTTTCACTTGCAAGTTTGCCTCCGAGAAGCGGCTCCATCGCAACAGTCGGCATGTTAAATGCTCTGAGATTTTCATGTATTTTTCTTGCATTTACATTTTTTCTGTCCCAATCGTAATAATTTAATTGCGGCATAACAAACTCAGTCTCAGGGTGCTTTGTCAGTATTTCTGTAATATCATCCGGCTGACCGTGGAATGAAAAGCCGATATGCTTTATCTGACCCTTTGCTTTTTTATCCATAACAAATTCCCATGCACCGATTTCTTCAGCATGTTTGTTGCCTCCGGAGTTAATGCCGTGGAGCAGGTAAAAGTCAACATAGTCCGTGCCGAGTCTTTCGAGCGAGATGTTAAAAATATCGTCCATTGTGAAGTCGGGCTTGACATGTCCGAGCGGCATTTTTGTTGCGATTTGGAAACTCTCGCGCGGGTGTCTTTTCACAACAGTTCTCTTAAACGCTTCTTCCGCTCCGTCATAAACAAAAGCTGCGTCAAAATATGTACCGCCACTGTCAAGAAAAGCGTCTGCCATTTTGCATATTTGAACATCGTCAAAATTGCCGTCGTCAAGGCGAGGCAAACGCATATAACCAAAGCCTAATTTGCCTATTTTATCCGTTTTTATGGTGCTTGCCATTTATATTTCCCCCTATAATTGTTTACATTTTTGTTGAAATCAATTATATTATATATCATAATTCTGTCAATACTCAATCTTTATACTTACTTCCTCACAATACAAACACATATCTCCCGGCAGTGAACTTCATCCATGGGTTCAAAAGCCGCCGCTCCACCATCCGTGGTTGCGCTGTCGATATGTATTTGCATTGCTCAGAAGTAATTGAGGTGTGAATGGACTACGTTGGCATATTACTTAAATTTCTCGGCAGCTTCGGACTATTTATATTCGGTATCAGCCTTTTGTCATCCGGACTTCAAAAAACAGCCGGAAGCCGAATGAAAAAAATCCTTGGTAATGTTTCAAAAAACCGTTTCAGCGGTGTGCTTTTCGGCGCGGGTGTCACCGCACTAATACAAAGCTCAACCGCAACTACAGTTATGGCTGTCGGTTTTGTCAATGCAGGTATTATCGCACTGCCGCAAATTGTCGGCATTATCATGGGCGCAAATGTGGGCACTACCACCACCGCTTGGCTTGTATCGAGCGTTGAGTGGTCGAGCCTGTTGAAACCCGATGCAATCGGAGCGGTTTGTGCCGCATTCGGTGCTCTTATGCTGCTTTTCACCAAGGATAGAAACAAGAAAAATATCGCAGAGGTCATCGTCGGCTTTGGTGTTTTATTTTTAGGGCTATCGCAAATGCCTGCAGCTCTTAAGCCGCTTGCCGAGCTTGATGCCGTTAGGCAGCTGTTTATCACAATGGGTACAAATCCCTTTCTTGGAATTATCGCGGGAATAATTGTAACAGTTATTATTCAAAGCAGCACTGCATCTATCGGTATACTCCAGTCAATGGCACTTTCCGGAATGGTGCCTTGGAATGCGGCTGTCTACATTGTTCTCGGTCAAAATATCGGAACCTGCCTGACTGCAATCATCTCCAGCATCGGCACAACTAAAAACGCAAAAGCCGCCGCCTACATTCATTTGGTGTACAATGTAGTCGGAGCTGCGATTTTCTGCACCGCTGCAATTGTATTTTTCACTTTCATTAACAAAGCCTTTGGATCAACGTCAATCACGGCAACCGACATCAGCATGGTGCACACGGGATATAATATTGCCGCACTCATTTTGCTTTTCCCCTTTGGCGGGCTTATCTTAAAATTGTCCGAAAAAATGGCAGGTATCAACACACAAGCTGATGCAGCCGATGCTTCCGAGCTGATAGAGCTTGACGAAAGTATTCTCGAAACACCAAGCTACGCCATAGAAAACAGCTCGGATGCAATAGTTATGCTTATGGATTTGATGCGAAAAAATTTAACACTTGGTGTTAACACTTTCTTGGAGAAGGACTACAAAAAAATCAACACTTTGTGGTCAAACTCCGAAAAGATTGACAAAGTAAATGACAGGATAAATGAATTTTTAACAAAGCTTTTCAATGAGAATTTGAGTGCTGACGAGAGTGTTGTCGCTGCGGCAATGATACATATAACAATCAGTCTAAAACGGATTAGCAACAGAACTAAGGGTTTTGTTGCTTTGACCGAAAACATGCGTGATAATAATATAAAAGATGCTTGTGTCGGTGCCGAAAAGCTTGTGGATATTTTCAAGCAGACCATGCTTTGTTATGATACGATGATTGATGCGTACAAAACAGACGATACGGACACTATCAACCTGACAATGACAGAGGCTGATAATGTTGCCGAAATGAGAGAAAAATACAAAGCTCTGCACCTTGCACTTGCTGCAAATCCTGATTATGATGTCGAGGTTGGTTTGCTTTATGCCGAGGCTGCCCGCCATCTGTCCCGTATTGCACATAACATAAAAAGTGTTGTTGAAACAATTCCCCATGCTGAGTCACCCGACGAGGCTATTGCCGAAGCAATGAGAAGAGGATAAGGAGCAGCTTTAAGATGATTGGTGATTTTAAGCGTTACGATATGACGAGGCGTCCGAACAGGCAGTGGAATATTTTGCGTCCGATAACATGGCTGCTCAGCTTTCCCGACTGCATTTCGCATAAGGCTCAGATTAATAAGGATGCTTTTCCGAAGGACTTAAAGCCGCCGTACTTTTTACTTTGTAATCATAATGCGTTTATGGATTTTAAGGTTATGACAAAGGCGGTTTTCCCGCATCGTGCAAATTACGTGGTGGCTATCGACGGTTTTCTCGGCAGGGGCTGGCTTTTGCGTGCGGTCGGCTGCATTTGCAACCGTAAATTTGTAAAAAGCATCAATCTTGTCATCAATATGATACACGCAAAAAATAACAAGGATATTGTTGTGCTTTTTCCCGAGGCGAGGTATTCACTTTGCGGCACCACTGCAATTATGCCGAAATCTCTCGGTAAAATGGTCAAAAAAATGGATATCCCGCTTGTAACTCTCATTATGCACGGTCATCATATAAACTCGCCTTTTTGGAACACCGGCAACCGCAAGGTTAAGCCTGTGACTTCCGAAATGAAGCTACTGCTCACAAAGGAAGAAATCAAGAGCCTGTCTGCCGATGAAATTTTTGATAAAATCGTCTCAGCTTTTCAATATGACGAATATAAATGGCAAAAGGAAAATGGCATCAGAGTAACGGACAAAAAACGTGCAGAGGGTCTGCATAAGGTGCTCTATCAATGCCCTGCCTGCAAGGTTGAATATAAAATGTCGTCTATGGGCACGGTTCTTCGCTGCGGCAGTTGCAATAAAGCATGGGAAATGAGTGAGCTTGGCGAGCTTAGTGCACTTGAGGGCGAAACGGAGTTTTCTCATATTCCCGACTGGTACGAATGGCAGCGCAGCAACGTACAAAAAGAGGTTGCTGACGGAACATATTCGCTCAAGACAAAGGTTCGTGTGGAGTCGCTTCCCAATGACGAGCGTTTTATCGTATTTCCCGAACGCGCTGAGCTGATACATGATATGAGCGGCTTTAAGCTCACAGGCTCATTTGAAAACAAGCCATACGATATTGTATGGCCTGCTCCGACTATGCATGCATGTCATATTGAGTATGATTATTTCGGTCGCGGCGACTGTGTTGACTTAAACACAACTGATGATACTTTGTATCTTTTCCCCGAGGAAGGCGATTTTTCCGTCACAAAAATCAGCATTGCCACCGAGGAGTTATATAAGCTTAATTAAACTATAGCCGTCATTACGAGGAGACAATGCGTGTAACGCATTGACGACGTGGTAATCCAGTAATTAAATCTTTTATTTTTCTATTAAAGCATAGTGTCTGGATCGCCACGCCACATACGTGGCTCGCGATGACGATAATTTACATCGCTCCTTAATAAAATTTACAACAACCTTAACACCCTTGCTGAGAACGGTTCGATTTGCATATTTTGAGCGATACTTGCTTCGATTTTCCCGCCCGATATCAAATCAATAAATCCGCCGCCGTGATGTCCTGTCATATCAAAACTTTCACTGTTTTCGCTGATATTGACAGCGACATAGATATGCTCGCCATCAAAGGCTCTTTCAAAGACAAACGGCTTTTGATATTCAAGATACATCTTACGGTATGAACCGTATTTTAATGCATTACTCCCGCTACGTACCGCCGCAAGCTTTTGGATATATTCCATGAGCCACGGCTCGTCGTTTGGCGGGTTTTCTATGTCTATATATGGGCGAAGTGCTCTGTCGGAGCCGTTTTCGATTTTGCCTTTTATCCCCCACTCGCTGCCGTAATAAATCGACGGCACTCCCGGCATTGTAAAGAGCAGTGCGTACAGTGTTTTGAGAAAACCGGGTTTATTTATATGGCTTGCTATACGCGGCTGGTCATGATTGTCGAGGAAGTTATATAGCGGCAGCCCGTTATTCGGCTGTGCGTTTTGTATGGTGTGTGCCAGTTCAAACAGGTTGTTGTCATTGTGGCTTGAAAACAACGCTTTATAAACCATGTAGCTCGTTACACTGTGGAGTGTTTCATTATTTACCCACCTCGGATAATCGCCATGCACAACCTCACCCATAAGCCAGAAGTCAGCTTTTTTGTCCGAAGTTATATGCCGCAGCTCTTTCATAAAATCAAAATCCAAGGTGTTGGCGGCGTCGAGTCTCATTCCGTCAATGTCAAACTCGTCAATCCAAAACCTTGCGGCATCAAACAGGTATTTTCGCGTGGCTTCGTTATGGACGTTAAATTTGGGCAGTGAGAAATGACCGCTCCATGTGTCGTATGTGAAGTAGTCACCAAGCGGGCTTTGCATGTCGAAGTTGACCCCCGAAAACCAGCTTGCATAATCTCTGTTGCCGTTTTGCAGTTCCTTAAACGCAAAGAAGTCACGCCCGCAGTGATTAAATACACTGTCGAGCAGCACTTTGACGCCGTTTTCATGGAACTTTTTAACCAATGCCTTAAACTCATCGTTTGTACCGACCCTGTTGTCTATAACAAAGTAGTCCGTCACGTCGTAGCCATGTGAGCGTGCTTTTAGTATAGGACTGAAAAGCACTGCATTGCAGCCTAATTTTTTGATGTGCGGCAGCCATTTTTCAAACTCGGAAAAGGTGTGATTTTGCGTGTTGTAGTCGTTTTCAAACTCTGCTCTTGCAAGTGACGGTGTAAAGATGTGATAGATAACTGCGTCTGTGTACCAAGGATTGTTCATATTATTTTTACCTTTCAGTTTTTATTCTACACTTCAAAATCCAATAAATCTCTTATTTGTGTTTTTTCATCTATGCCCGGAAATACTTCTATTAGCCTGAGCCCTGTATCTGTCAGCTTAAATACACAACGCTCAGTCACATATATGACATTTTGCCCGCGCTTTAGTGCATGTTTGCCCGAAAAACTTATCGCCGATACATTGTTTATGAATTTTTTTATGCTGCCCTCTTTTTCGATGATGATTTTATCGTTTTCTTTTGAAACCGCAAGACCTTTTGTGTTAAATGTCAAGCAAAAAACTATGTTTTTCGTTGCATGTGTGATGTTGGCAAAGCCGCCGATACCCGAATAATAGCCCTCCATTTTATGTGCGTTTACATTGCCGTGTTTGTCGACTTCAAGCCCGCCAAGGAAGCAAATATCAAGTCCGCCGCCCTCATAAAAGTCAAACTGCGTGGCCATTTCGGTTATCATATCAGCCCCGATTGTTGCTCCGAATGCTAAGCCCGGTGCGGGCAGACCACCTGTTCCGCCTGCTTCTACCGTGATGTATATATCCTTGAGAATTCCCTGCTTTGATGCGTGTTTTCCGACTGTTTCGGGAATTCCGATACCGAGGTTTACAATCTGACCGGGTTTAAGCTCGTTTGCGGCGCGATCACCTATGATATCAACCGCCACATCACGGCTCCTGCCCTCCTTGCTTGGTTTTCTCACGTTCTCCGAGAGTTTTCCGATATAATAATCCATTTGCGTAGAGGGCACATGCACATCGCCCGACAGTGCGGGGTTGTACTGACCGGGGTCATATACATTGTCACTGACCACAACCATATCGACGAGCATTCCCGGGACTATAACATTTCGCGGACGTGAAAACTCATGGCTCACGCGCTCAACTTCAACGATTACCTTGCCGCCGTTTCGTTTTGTGGCCTGTGCAACGGCAAGTGCGTCTACTATTAAATATTCTTTTTCAAATGAGATGTTTCCGTTCGGGTCAACGGTTGTCCCCCTGATAAATGCAATATCGGGTTTTGGCGTGTAATATAAAAGATAATCTTTTCCCTCTATTTCACAAACCCTTACGAGTTCCCGCTGTGATTTATCATTTAGTGCATATGTGTCTATCCGCGGGTCGCAGTAAATACCAACTCCAACTTCGCTGAGCAGCCAGTCCTTTCCCGCTGCGGCAGCGCGCACTGTGTGCGAGAGCACTCCGAGCGGCAGGTTATATGCTTCGATTTTGCCCTCAAGTGCCATTTTCACCGTTGCCGGCATACCGCCGAAATGCCCTGCAATAACTTCACTCACGGCACCAAGCTTAATGTAGCGGTCGCCTAAGCGGTTTTCATCCCATGCTCCAAATCCCGCAGCACAAAAAATCTTCAAATCTTTTGGACCGCCGGTTTTTACGATACGCTCGTAGAGCGCGTCATGGAGCGCTTCGGGGTTTGACCATGCGATAAATGAGTTAATCGCGATGCAGTCACCGTCTTTTATTGTGCCTATAGCTTCTTCGGCAGAGATTATTCTAAACATTATTTCATTTCTCCTTCAAAAAAGTGTATATATACGAAAATGGCAGAATGACTCCTTTCATTCTACCATTATCACGGGTATTGCACAAGCTAACTATCTGTAGTAATCGCTTTTGCTTTCTTCCACACACATTCTTTCAACGTAACCAAGCACCTTATAGCGGCTGTTATCGGGCAGTTTTCTGAACATACTCAGAAGCACTTGTTCAGAATTGCTGATAAGCGATGATGATGAGATTTCCGATAATAACCAGTCTAATGGTACACCATAATAGTCTGCCATCATTTTTAGTATTGGTTTTCTCGGCAGTGCCAAATCATGTTCCCATCTGTATACCGAATTCATGGAAACACTTAAGATTTTGCTTTGCTCGCAGAGAGTTTTCCTTGTTTTTAAGCGCAGATTTCGCAGTTTTTCGCCCAAACTCACAACAGCATCCCCCTTTCATCGTTTAACCGCATACAAATTTTGCTGTGGAAATCTATCATATGGGTTAGAGCAACTTTAAGGTCAATACTATATTCAAAATATTCATTATTTTATCAGTTTTTTACACATTTATGCCACGTATCATGCTGATATTGCAGGCATTAAGTATCTGCAAATATTTTTATCCTATGGTGTTTTTACACACCTAATTCTACTTTTCGGCATGTTTTTTGTGTAATAATGCACCATGAAAAAAACTAAAACCTTAGAGCAACTCTAAGGTTTTAGCTGTTTTCCCCTATTTTTGTTACCTAATTTTGATGTTTGCCTCACGAAGCTGCATCTCTGATACCTCTGCAGGAGCACCGAGCAGTAAATCCTGAGCGTTACCGTTGAGCGGGAACGCAATTACCTCACGCAGGTTTTCTTCTTCCGCGATGAGCATAACAATCCTGTCTATGCCGGGCGCCATGCCCGCATGAGGCGGAGCTCCATACATAAATGCGTTATAGAGTGCTCCGAAGCGCTCTTTGAGTTCGTCTTTTGTGTAGCCCGCTATTGCAAATGCCTTTGTCATAATCTCCGGCGAGTGGTTACGCACCGCGCCCGATGAGAGCTCTATGCCGTTGCATACTATGTCGTACTGATAGGCGTAAATGTCGAGCGGGTCTTTGGTTTCGAGAGCTTCGAGCCCGCCTATCGGCATTGAGAACGGGTTGTGCGTAAACTCGATTTTTTTACTCTCGGGGTTGTATTCATACATCGGATAATCGGTTATATAACAAAATTCATAAGAGTCCGTATCTATAAGCTCAAGCGTAGTGCCGAGCCATGTTCTGATATCACCCGCAAGAGCGTCAACTATCGAAGCGGCGTCGCATATAAAAAACAGTGTGTCTCCGTCTTTCATTTTCGTGAGCTTTATAAGCTCCGCTTTTTGCTCGGCAGAGAGGAATTTTTCGATTGGGCCTTTGAACTCGCCGTCTGTCAGGGTCAGATAACCCAAGCCTTTCATGCCAATGTCCGTTGCGTATTTGAGCGAGTTATCAAAAAAGCTTCGCGGTCTGCCTGCACAGTTTGCAACTATGCCGCGCACGGGTTTTCCTTTGAAGAGAGTGAACTCGACACCCCCGAAAAACTCCGTTAAGTCGCAGATTATAAGAGGGTTGCGAAGGTCGGGCTTATCGCCTCCGTACTTGAGCTTGGCTTCATTGTATGTAAAGCGCTTAAACGGCGGCTTTGATACATTTTTGTCCGTGAACTTCTTAAATGTTTCATACATCACCTGCTCGCCGACGGCAAAAACATCTTCCTGCTCGGCAAATGCCATTTCAAAGTCGAGCTGATAAAACTCACCGGGGGTGCGGTCGGCACGTGCGTCTTCGTCACGGAAGCAAGGTGCGATTTGGAAATATTTGTCGAAGCCCGATACCATAAGCAGCTGCTTAAATACCTGCGGTGCTTGAGGCAGTGCGTAAAACTTGCCTTTATGCTTTCGGCTCGGGACAAGATAGTCACGCGCTCCTTCGGGTGACGACGCGGTGAGTATCGGTGTTTGGATTTCGAGAAATCCGAGCTTTGTCATTTGCTCGCGGATATAGCTTATGATGTTTGCTCTGAGGATTATATTGTCGCGGACTGCAGTGTTTCGCAGGTCGAGATAGCGGTACATCAGGCGAAGGTCCTCGCGTGTTGCTTTGGACTCGCTTATTTCAAACGGCAGCATGTTTTTGCAAGCTCCAAGCAGCTCGAGCGTGTCTGCAAACACTTCAATATAGCCTGTGTCAAGCTTTGTATTGATTGTTTCGTCACTTCGCGCGCGCAGCTTTCCACACACGGATATAGTTGCCTCACGATTGATGCCGTCAAGCATTTTTTCATCGTGAATGACAATTTGCATGATACCGCTGTAGTCCCGTAAATCGAGGAATTTGACCCCGCCATGGTCACGAATGGTGTCAACCCAGCCTGACAGGCGTACGTCCTCTCCGATGTTTTCTTTTTTGAGATGTGTCGCTAAATGTGTCCGCAGCATAATATGCCTCCTGTAAAGTCTTTGGAGATTATACTCTGATATGTTTATAAATGCAAGGCATAGGGCGTGTCTTATTGTTGGCTCTCTATGTATCTAAGACCGTCGGAGTAGCCGAGTTCTAATTTTGACGCACAATTATCTGTTGTAAACATTAGTATATTGCCCAATTTTTCGCTCGGAACTATGTATTTTATTTTCGGGTCATCCGTCCACAGCAGCGAATGAAGCCTTGCCAGTCTTATGGCAAGAATATCAAAATATCCTTTTTTAATCAGAAGATTAGACGGGCAGTTATTATATATACCGCCGTCGACGAATATATTCCCGTCAATGGTTTCCAAATGAAATCCCGGAACAGATGAGCTCGCCATTATGTAGTCTATCAGCTGCCCTTCCGGTATGTCATCAAGCATCAGCTCATATGCCTTTTGCTCACTTAATGATATCGCCACCAAGCCAAAATCCTTATCCGAGCTTCTGACTTTATCCTCGTCGATGTATTTTTCAAGAAAGCCCTTCATTTTTTCTGTGTGAAAACCTTTGTTGCGAACTACTCTTTTTATAGCCTCGCCGCACTCCTTTAGTGTTGATTTTAGGTTTATATTAAACTTTTTAACATCGGCAAGTTTTAATATCGGCAGTTCTTCTTCATAAAATACCTGCTCCATTGAAATGCTCGACCAAAGCTCGAGTGCCTTGTCGAAGTCGCCTTGAGCCAACAT
>WQXY01000033.1 GCA_009781515.1 Oscillospiraceae bacterium | reverse complement strand
GAACTCGAATATCCCGGTCAAATAAAAGTAACATTACTTCGTGAACGCAAAGTCGAAGAAATCGCAAAATAAATAATATATTATTATGTGTCAGGGGACAGGACTTAAGTCCTGTCCCCAATGACATGTAATAATCTTTAGCTCAAAGAGCCAAAAGACTATGCGCGTGTACCACAATATTTGGTATATGCGACAGTTGACGTATACAATATCTGAGTGTACAATGTACAATGTGGTTGCAAGAACCACATACGGAGGGTGCTTATTATGGTGCGTTTTCTTGTAGAGAAGCTTGAACCTTTTCGTTTTGACGAAAGGGATATGCTAAACGAAATCCGTGATATACTTGGCATCTCGGGTATTACAAATGTGCGTATCTTTAACGGATACGATACAGAGGGCATAAAAGAAATAAATAAAGCAAAAGGTGCAGTTTTTTCGGAAGCCGGACAAGACATCGTTTTTGAAGGGTCGGCGGATATAAAAGAAGCTGCATTTGTTTATGCCGTAACCGCTGCACTCGGGCAATATGACCAGCGTGAAGATTTTGCAACGCAACTTCTTCAAATCATGGAGCCAAACGGGAAGCCTGTTGTCAGAGTGTTTAAGCAGTTTGCATTATACGGCGAAATTTCTGAAGCAGAGTATAAGAAAATAAAAGAATATTTCATAAACCCTCTCGAAATGCGTGAAATACCACTGAGCGCAACAACGCCGCGAATATATACACAGCCCGATGATGTTGCTGTTATCAGCGGGTTTAAAGAGGCAGATGAAAAGGGACTGAAAACACTTGCAAGCGGTTACGGGATAGCAATGGAAGCCGACAATCTTTTGATGTGCCGTGATTATTTTGCAAAAGAAGGCAGGGACCCTACAGTCACCGAAATGAAAGTGCTTGACACATACTGGTCTGACCACTGCCGTCACAGCACATTTCTGACTGTTCTCGAAGATGTTAAAATAAATGAGAATAAGTACACAGCAGGATTAAAACATGCCGAGCGGCTCTATGAGCAGGCAAAAAAATATGTATATGGCGAAACAGAGCGCCCGCTTTGTCTTATGGATATTGCAACCATGGAGATGAAAAAGCAAAAAAAGAGCGGTGCACTCAGTGACATGGAAATAACCGACGAAGTTAATGCCTGCAGCATCGAAACAACAGCTCTAATTGACGGCAAGCCTAACCCGATGATTGTCATGTTTAAGAATGAAACACATAACCACCCGACAGAGATGGAGCCGTTTGGCGGGGCGTCCACCTGTCTTGGCGGGGGAATACGCGACCCGTTATCAGGTCGTGCGTTTGTTCATGGTGCAATAAGAGTTACGGGAAGCGGTGATCCGAGAGAACTAATCGAAGAAACAATCCCCGGAAAGCTGCCGCAAAGAAAAATCACACAAACCGCAGCAAACGGTTACAGCTCATACGGAAATCAAATAGGGCTTGCATCGGGTCATTTAATCGAATACTACGACCCCGGATTTAAAGCAAAACGCTTGGAATGTGGAGCACTCGTAGCAGCTGCTCCAAAAGAGAATATCACAAGGGCAGCACCCAAGTCCGGTGATGTGATTGTACTCGTCGGCGGAAAAACCGGGCGTGACGGATGCGGCGGTGCAACAGGTTCGTCAAAAGAGCAGGACGACGATGCCTTGATAAAAGGCGGAGCGGAAGTGCAAAAAGGCAACCCGATTATCGAGCGAAACATTGTAAGGCTCTTTCGTAAGCCGCATGTATCAAAGATAATTAAAAAGTGCAATGACTTCGGAGCAGGCGGTATTTGCGTTGCTGTCGGTGAGCTTGCCGACGGACTGAAAATAGACTTGGACAAGGTGCCGGTCAAATATCCCGGACTTGACGGAACAGAGCTTGCAATATCAGAGTCTCAAGAGAGAATGGCTGTAGTGCTTAATGCGTCGGACTTAGATATGTTCCTAAACGAAGCGGCAGCAGAAAATTTAATTGCGGTAAAAATCGCCGATGTGACAGACACGGGAAGGCTTATTATGTCATGGCAGGGCGATGAAATAGTTAATCTAAACAGTGATTTCTTAAATTCAGGCGGTGTCCGCCAAAGAGCAAGTGTTGTTGTTACCGCGCCGTCACCCGGAGGACTTGCCCCCCCGTCATTGCGAGGAGCTTGCGACGATTGGCTCGAAAATCTGTCCGACCTTAATGTTTGTTCAAAAAAAGGTATAGCAAACCGTTTTGACTTCACCGCTGCAAATACAACAGTGTTTGCTCCTTTTGGAGGTGCAGGTCAAATCACCCCCGAGCTTGGACTTGCAATGCGGCTTCCTCTCATCGAGGGCGAAACAAAATTCGGCACACTTATGAGTGTTGGTTACAACCCGTCACTTGGGTATGAAAGCCCGTTCCATGCCGCTCTTTATGCTGTTGTTGAGTCCGTTATGAAACTCGCTGCCATGGGTGGAGATTACCGCAAGATAAGGCTTAGTTTTCAGGAGTATTTTGAAAGACTTTCAAGCAAAGAGAGTTGGGGCAAACCATATGCTGCACTAATGGGAGCATTTTTAGCGCAAAATGAGCTTGGTGTTCCGTCAATCGGAGGAAAGGACAGTATGTCGGGTACATTTAAGGACATTAATGTGCCGCCCTCGCTCATTTCATTTGCGGTTACAACTGTCGATGACACATCAAAGCTGATATCACGTGCATTCAAGAATGTCGGAAGCAAGGTCTATCTATTGACCGCTACGGTCGATGAAAGCGGTGTGCCGGATTTTGATGCACTCAAGAAAAACATGGAAAAAGTATTTTCCCTCGCTCAAGGCGGTAATATAAAGGCGGCAAGCACTATTGGTATAGGTGGTATCTCGGCGGCAATCAGTGAGATGGCGTTTGGTAACGGCATCGGCTTCGAGTTCGCTGCAAATTGCAAAGTTGACTTATTTTCGCCGTTATATACATCATTAATATTGGAAACGGACGCAGACTATACTGCCGATGATGATTTTGTTTTGCTTGGTCACACAACAAAGCAGGCAACAATCGAGATTGACGGTATTTCAATATCGCTTGACGAAGCAAGAGACGCATGGGAGGGCACTCTCGAGGGTGTGTTCCCAACGGCACCTGCAACCCCCGCCGTCTGCGACAACTTGTCGCCCGCAAACCCCTCGCCCACTCCCGCTCCCCTCGCGGCTCTTTGCGTACAATCTACTCCGCCACGCGTGCTAATCCCCGTTTTCCCCGGAACAAACGGTGAATATGAACTCGAAAGACAATTTAGAAAAGCCGGAGCCGATGTGTCTGTTTTCTTGTTTAAGACGCTTTCGCCGGAAGTTATCGCTAACAGCTACAAAGAACTGACCGAAGCGGTCAGTAATGCAGATATATTAGCCATTCCGTCGGGTATGTCCGCCGGAGCTGAGCCTGACGGCAGTGCAAAACTCATAGCCCTTATATTGCGGCAGACCGCAGTAAAAGATGCAGTCAATAAACTTGTAGAGCGAAAAGGTCTTGTACTCGGTCTTGGAGAGGGCTTCAAAGCCCTGCTGAAAACAGGACTTATCCAAACGGGACAAATCACAGACAGCGAGCAAACAGACATTACATTAACGAAATATCCGCTTAATCAATACCACTGCACGCTAAAAGATGTTATTATAGGTGATACAAACTCACCATGGCTAAAAGACATGAGCGGTACAAACGAGATGCTCCCTGTTTCGGGACAAGACACAGCCTTGCATTTATCTGATGCTTTATACAATGAATATCTTTCAAACGGACAAATCGCAGGGCACTTTACATGCGGTGAGCCGCAAAACTCGGTTGAGGCAATAGTCAGCGAAAACGGTTTAATCTTAGGCAAAACAGGGCTATCTGAGCGAATTGAAACAGGCTTGTACACAAATGTAGTAACCGCAACAGAAAGCCGCATTTTCAAAAACGCCGTAAATTACATCGTTACATCGTAGGGCACGGGCTTGCCCGTACCGCAATAAAGCAAACGCACCCGTAGGGTACGGGCTTGCCCGTACCGCAATCCGCACCATAGGAGGAAAACATGAAAATTGCAATAGTTATGGGCAGCGACTCCGACCTGCCGATTATGAAAGAAGCGGCAGAGTTTCTTGATGAAATGAACATTGCGTACGAAATTTCAATTGTTTCTGCTCACAGAACACCAAAAAGGATGTATGAATTTGCAAAAGCAGCAAGAGATAAAGGCATTTCCGTCATTATTGCAGGAGCAGGAGGCAGTGCACATCTGCCCGGAATGATTGCTTCCATTACTACGCTTCCCGTAATCGGAGTTCCCGTAAAATCAAAATCCCTTGACGGTGTTGACTCTCTGTACTCAATCGTACAAATGCCCGCAGGCATACCTGTTGCAACAATGGCTATAAACGGAGCAAAAAACGCCGGAATACTTGCAGCGTCAATACTTTCAATAAGTGACAGCAATATCGCCGACAAGCTGCAGGCATTCAAAAACGACCTTGAAAGTACCGTTACAGAAAAAGCAGAAAGACTTGAAGCGTTAGGTCTTGGGTATCTCTCTTATACCAAATAAAACAGTAGGACTACAACATTGAACATTATTAACAAAAAAATAGGAATAGTCGGTGGCGGGCAGCTTGGCAAAATGATGATAC
Organism: Oscillospiraceae bacterium; assembly: GCA_009781515.1. Classification (GTDB taxonomy): domain Bacteria; phylum Bacillota; class Clostridia; order Oscillospirales; family Oscillospiraceae; genus WRMH01. The sequence continues at coordinate 20,974 of WQXY01000033.1, read as the reverse complement.
TTGAAGCCAAGCGGCTTGGATTTTATGTCGCCGTGCTTGACCCGAGCCCGGACTGCCCTGCTCACAGCATATGCGACAAACTTATAGTCGCAGACTTAAACGACCCGAAGGGTTATATGGAGCTCTCAAAACACGCAGATGTCATAACATATGAATGGGAAAACATCAGCATTAGAGCACTTGAAATACTCGAAAAAGAGGGTCTTCCGATATATCATCCGCTCACTACATTAAAAGCAATTCAAAATAAACATTCGCAAAACGAAGTGCTCCATAAAAACGGCATACCTGTCCCGAAATTTACTAAGGTTAAAAGTATTGACGAAATAAAAGAAGCGGGAAAACCGGAAAACTTCGGATATCCTTTAATGCTAAAAACAACAACAGGTGGTTATGACGGTAAAGGAACGGCTCTTATCAGAACAGAAAATGATGTGGAAAACGCATATAAAACGCTTGGCAGCGGAACCATGGAGCTTATGGTAGAGGAGTTTGTTGATTTCGAAAAGGAAATTTCACTCGTTGCGTGCCGAAGCATTAGCGGCGACAGTGTAATTTACCCGATAGCCGAAAACACACATGTAAAGAGCATACTCGACACTACAATCGTCCCCGCAGATATCGACATGTCTACCATCAGCAAAGCAAATGACATTGGAAGAAAGCTCATGTCTGCAATGGAATTCATAGGCACTTTTTGTATCGAAATGTTCGTAACAAAAAACGGAGACATTCTCGTCAACGAAATTGCACCCCGCCCGCATAATTCGGGTCACTTCACAATAGAAGCCTGCTTTTCCAACCAGTTTGAAAACCATATACGTGCCATACTCGGGCTGCCGCTTGGTGATGCAAGTCTTCAAACACCCTGTGTTATGGTTAATCTTCTCGGTCAAAGCGACGGAAAAACGGCACTATTTGGGCTTGAGGAAGCATACAAGCACCCGAACGTACACATTCATTTGTACGGAAAAAGCACTTCAAAAACAGGCAGGAAAATGGGTCATTACACAGTGGTGGACAATGATATAAACAAAGCGAAAACCCTCGCAACCGAACTGAAAAAAATAATATTTGTAGGGACGAACAAGGAGAACAATAATGGGTAAATTCAAAGACGAATGTGGAATTGTTGCAGTTTCTATGAAAAATCACATAGACGTTGCGGAGCTTGTGTTCTTCGGCCTCAACGGATTGCAGCACAGAGGGCAGCAAAGCGTAGGGCTTGCAGTCGCGAGTGGCGGCGTTATCAGCTGCTACAAGGACACGGGACTCGTCAATGAAGTGCTCGATGAAAAAATCCTGACACTGCTAAAAGGTGATATGGCTCTCGGTCATGTAAAGTATGGACCTGAAACAGAGAGTTTTCAAATATATGCACAGCCGCTTGTTATAAACTACAAAAACGGTACGATTGCAGTGGCATTTAACGGAGCACTTACAAACGGTGAGAGCCTGCGTGATGAAATGGAAGATAACGGAGTTATTTTCTCGACAAAAACAGACTGCGAAGTCATTGCGGCGCTTATTGCGAGATTTGACAAAGGTGATATAGGAGCTGCGGTAAAAAAGGCAATGGAAGAAATAAAAGGCGGCTATGCAATCGGCGTTATGACAGAAAATGCCATAATCGGCGCGCGCGACCCAATGGGAATAAGACCGCTTGCTTTGGGGAAAATCAACGGCGGGTATGCATTAGCGTCGGAAAGTTGCGCGTTTGATATGATGGAAGGCGATTTTGTCAGGGATATAAATCCCGGTGAAATTGTTATAATAGAAGAAAGCGGCGTTCGCTCCGTAGAAACAGGATGCAATCCAAGCCGTGCCATGTGCTCGTTTGAATATGTGTACTTTGCACGACCCGACTCGATTATTGACGGCAAGGATGTTTATGCTGTCAGAGAGTCCGCAGGCAGAGTGCTTGCCAATGAATGTCCCGCAAATGCAGATATTGTCATCGGAGTGCCGGACTCGGGAACGCCCGCAGCTATAGGCTACTCACTTGAAGCGGGTATTCCGTTTCGTCAGGGGCTTATAAAAAATAAATACATCGGACGCACATTCATACAGCCGACAAAGCTGCAGCGGGAAATCGGTGTGCGCATTAAGCTCAACCCCATAAAATCAATCGTTGAGGGAAAATCCGTTGTGCTTGTGGACGACAGTATCGTCAGAGGCACAACCATGCGAAAGATTATTTCTTCGATAAAAGGTGTCGGGGCAAAAGAGGTTCATTTGCGTATCTGCTCACCGCCAATCCGCTTTAGCTGCTACTTTGGTGTTGATACTCCCGATATAAAGGATTTTATTGCAAGCGACCATACGATTGATGAAATCAAAGAAGAACTCGGAGCAGACAGCTTGGCGTTTATCAGCACAGAGGGGTTGCTCAGTTCCTTGGGCGGCAGTGCCACAGATTGCGGCACAGGCTATTGCACAGGCTGCTTCAGCGGCGAGTACCCTATTGAACCGTAGGGATAGTGAACGAAAAAAGGCGTCATCGCGAGCGAAGCGCGGCGATCCAGACCACAATGTAACAACAAACGATTTTTCTGGATTGCCACGTCGCACTACGTGCTCCTCGCAATGACGGCGGAGGAAATACAGTTGAATAAGAAATTTGTTAAATACATAATCTCAATAATAATCACACTCACCATATGCTCCGTTCCTGTGGCACTCGCTACAGAAGTGGGCGGGCAAAGCATTACATCAAAAGGTGCGATAATCATAGATTTTGAAACGGGTATGGAAATCTTCGCATATAACGCCGATGAGCGGCTCAACCCTGCGAGCATGACAAAAATGATGACAGTATATTTAGTTTATGAAGCAATTGCAGCGGGAGATATAGACCTTGATACAAAAGTGCCGATAAGTGCGGCAACAGCAGAGTTTTCGCGCAACCCGAACGAAACGAATGTGCCGCTTACAACCACAGGCAACTACACCGTGACGCAGCTGCTTGACGCGGTTATTGTAGTGTCCGCAGGCGGAGCTGCATATGCTTTGGCGGAGCTTGTCGGCGGGTCAAGACCTAATTTCATAGTAAAAATGAATGAAAAGGTTGCGGAGTGGGAAATTGATGCTCACTTTACAAGCGTATCGGGAGGTCCTCGCGAAACATATGTAACGCCCCGCGCAATGGCTACAATTACAAGAAAAACTATACAAAACTTCCCCGAGGTGCTTGAAAAAACAACAATAAAGTCACTTCGTTTCAGCGGTTGGGACTATCCGAGCACAAACGAGCTGCTCGGCTCATATGAGGGGCTCGACGGCTTTAAGACGGGGACAAACAGTGTTGCAGGTGCGTGTTTTACAAGTACGGCACAAAGAGGGGACACAAGGTTAATTACAGTAACAATGGGATCGTCTACCCGTTCCTCACGCTTTGCCGATACAAGAATAATGCTCAATTATGGGTTTGCTTTTATGGAAGAATATAATGCAAACCAAACCCCGCCGCCGACGGAAACTCCGACATTGCCGCCCGACGAGTCGCCGCCTCCAACCGAGGACCCGGGCAGCACCCCCGACCCAAACGACCCCACGCCCCCGGGTGAAACACCAACGCCGTCGCCCACCCCAAACAGCTTGCACCCCCCGAATACCCCCGGTGACGGCAGCGACGACAGCGGTCTTTCGCGACCAATGCTTGTTTTGCTAATCGCAGGCGGATACGCAGTGCTATGCATAATTTTTTACGCAATATATAAAAATAGAAGGAAAAATAACAAATGGAAAAATGGACGTACGAAAAGGCAGGGGTAAGCGTTGAAGCGGGTTATGAAGCCGTAAAACGTATGAAAGCCCATGCAGCACGGACAAAAATCCCGGGTGTGCTTGAAGGTCTCGGCAGCTTTGGGGCGCTATTTGAAGTCCCTCAGGGGTACAAAGAACCCGTACTTGTGTCGGGAACAGACAGTGTCGGTTCAAAGGTTCAAATCGCATTTGAAACAGATATCCACAACACAATAGGCATTGACTGCGTCGCCATGTGTGTTAACGATATTATATGTATGGGAGCGAAGCCCCTGTATTTTCTTGACTATATAGGCATTGGCGGGCTTGACCCGCAAAAAGCCGAACTTCTTGTCGAGGGCGTCAGTGAGGGCTGCGTTTTGTCGGGCTGCGCGCTTATCGGCGGCGAAACCTGCGAAATGCCTGACATATACAAACCCGGCGAGTATGACCTTGTCGGATTTGCCGTGGGAATAGCGGAAAAAAGCAAACTAATAAGTGGAAAAAATATAGCGGCAGGTGATAAACTCATAGGGATTGCTTCGTCAGGACTGCACAGCAACGGCTACACACTTGTCCGCAAGCTTGCCTCACTCAAAGGTATCGGATACAATGAGTTTATAGAGCAGCTTGGGAAAACTCTCGGCGAGGAGCTTCTTACGCCAACCAAACTGTACGCAAAGCTGATTGGCGAGCTTACAGATAACTATAATATAAAAGGTATAGCAAACATCACGGGCGGCGGTTGGGTTGAAAATATCCCGAGAATGTTAGCTGCAGACAACTTAAAAATGCGGCTGAACAAAACTATGGCACCTGTGCCTGAGATATTTAAGCTTATCCAAGACTGGGGCAATGTCGATGAGCTTGAAATGTACTCTACATTTAATATGGGAATAGGTATGGTATTATGCGTTTCGGCAGCAGATGCGGACATTGTAGTATCCGCCATAAACAGTACGAATGAAAAAGCGTATGAAATAGGTGTGGTAGACGAGTGTACAAAAGGAGATAAAAACATTGTCATTATTTAATATTGCAATACTTATATCCGGCTCCGGTTCAAACTTGCAGGCTGTTATTGACGCGACGGAAAACGGCTGTATTCCAAACGCAAAAGTAGCACTCGTAGTGTCAAACCGCGACGCTGTCTTCGGGCTCAAAAGAGCGGAAAAGCATGGTATTGAAAATATTGTAATTGACAAAAACGACACAGAAAAGCTGCTTAGTACATTAAAGGAAAAAAATATTGACGGCATAGTATTGGCAGGATACCTCGCAATTGTGCCGCCCGAAGTTATAAACGCTTATGCAGGCAAAATTATCAATATTCACCCGGCGTTGCTGCCAAGCTTCGGAGGTGCGGGGTATTACGGGCTGAATGTACATAAGGCAGTGCTTGAAGCGGGTGTTAAAACCACGGGTGCAACTGCACATATCGTCGACTGCGGCATTGACACAGGAGCAGTTTTGGTGCAGTGCGAAGTGCCAGTACTAAAAGGTGACACAGCAGAAAAGCTTCAAAAGCGTGTGCTCAAGACAGAACATAAGGTGCTTGTGGAAGCGGTAAAAGCATTAGCCTCGGGCGCCCCTGAGACGCTTGCGAAAAATCCAACAAGGCTTTTGCCAAAGAGAGTGCTGATAATCGGCAGCGGCGGGCGTGAGCATGCAATCGGTGCAAAGCTTGCCTTAAATCCTGAAACAGAACTGTACTTTGCGCCCGGCAACGCAGGAACCTTAACTATCGGTGAGAATGTTGATATAGCAGTCAATGAAATTGATAAACTTGCAGATTTTTGTGCGGAGCATAAAATCTATTTGACGGTTGCAGGACCTGAACTGCCTCTGACGCTTGGCGTGTTTGATACTTTTAACAAGCGGGGGTTAAGAATATTTGCTCCGAGCAGAGCGGGAGCGCAGCTTGAAGGAAGTAAAGCATTTGCAAAAGAATTTATGCAAAAATACAAAATACCCACTGCAAGATATAATACGGTGACAAATCTTGATGAGGGAATAAAAACACTTGAAGCTTACAACTTTCCGGTTGTAGTAAAAGCAGACGGACTTGCAGCAGGCAAGGGCGTAATAATATGTAGTGACAAGAATGAAGCGGTGTTTGCAATGCGGGGTATGCTTGAAACAGGCGTATTCGGGAAAGCAGGCAGCACGGTTGTCATTGAAGAATTTATGACGGGAAAAGAAGTGTCGCTGCTGTGCTTTACAGACGGTGAAACAATAATCCCAATGGAAACGGCAAGTGACTACAAGAGAGCTAAGGACGGTGACGCAGGGGCAAATACGGGAGGCATGGGTAGTATATCGCCGTCGCCGTATTACACAGACGCTCTCGCAGATGACATTGCACAAAAGACGCTGCATGGAATAAAAACCGAAGGGTTTGACTATAGGGGCGTTATATATATAGGGCTAATGCTCACACCGGAGGGTCCAAAGGTGCTTGAATACAATGCCCGCTTTGGAGACCCCGAAACACAGTCACTTCTGCCGCGGCTCGATTGCGACCTGCTTGAAATAATGGACGCAGTCGCCGATAAAAAACTTTGCAAATGTACTCTTGTTTGGAAAAAAGAAATGGCAGTATGTGTTGTGCTCGCATCTTCGGGCTATCCCGATGAATATGAAACAGGCTTTGAAATAAACATACCGGGCGTTCTTCAAAGCACTGTTTATCACGCAGGCACAAAACTTCAAGATGGCATACTCATGACAAGCGCGGGCAGGGTGCTTACGGTTACAGCACTCGGCGAAGACTTTGCCGCAGCCCGCAAAAAAGTATATAATGACATCGACCAAATAAATTTCACAGGCAAACAATACCGCACCGACATAGGAGAAAATATATGAAAACTATCTACACAGGCAAAACGAAAGACGTATTTGAACAGCCCGACGGCAACTACCTGCTTGTCTTTAAGGATGATGTGACGGGAGTGGACGGAAAGTTTGACCCCGGCGCCAACACTGTAGGTCTTCGTCTCGACGGAGCGGGTATGGCAGGTCTTTCTATGTCCGTATATTATTTTGAACTTTTGAATAAAAGAGGCATACCCACCCACTTTATAAGTGCCGAAAAAAATGAAATGGTAGTAAAGCCGGCTGTTATTTTTGGTAACGGAATAGAAGTCATCTGCCGTTACAAAGCATTCGGCAGCTTTATTAAGAGATATGGCGACTACATAAAAGAAGGCGCATCGCTAAATGCGGTGGTCGAAATAACCCTCAAAGATGACAAGCGCGGCGACCCACTCATTAACGAAGACTCTATTGTAGCAATAGATGTCCTTAAATATGGTGAATATGCTGAGCTTAAAATGTTCATGAAAATTGCAGGCGACGTAATAAAAAACGACCTGAAAGAGAAAGGTTTGGAGCTTTGTGATATCAAACTTGAGTTTGGCAAAGACCTCAAAGGAAATCTGATGCTGATTGATGAAATATCAGGAGGAAACATGCGTGTGACTAAAAACGGCGCTCCTGTTGACCCTATCGAATTATCAAAATTAGTTCTAAATTAACAAAAATAATGACACAAATTGACACGTATTTTTGAATAGATATTCACCCCTATCTTGCAAGTGCTTGCAAATACTCGAAAAATGAATGTGGGGGGGTAGAAGTTTTTTGAAAAAATATAGAGAAAAAGCTTGCTTTTATGAAAGGTTTGCATTATAATGTCCACGATGTATAATTTTGTTAAAACATTTACAAGGAGAAATAAAATGAAAAGAACGTTACTATCCCTCGGTCTTGTGATTATTATGTTAGTCGCATTTGCCGTACCGGCAATGGCATCAGCAGAAGTTGACGCTGTTGAAGCAGCACTCAAAAAGATAGAAGCAGCATTCCCGCAAGCTGCGAAACAAGTCAGTGACGCCAGAGCATGGCTCGCATCAGACGGTGAAAGCCTTGCAGCAGGCAGTGGTGCAAAAGTTGCAGCTCAAATTGATGCAGCTATCTCCACAGCAGGCAGTGCCAAAACAATGGCAGCAATGTCAGCTGAGCAACAAGAGAAAATAGTCGGCAATATCCAAGCCGCCGCAACAGCAGCAGGACTTAAAGCAGCAGTATCTGCTGACGGCAAGACAATTACAGTAACAGACTCTGCCGGAAAAGTAATCTCAACGGCATCAGCTGCAAATCCTGTAAAACAAACAGGTATTGACACAACAACAATCGTCATTATAACAATAGCGATTACAACACTCTTTGGTGTTGCAGTTGTAGCAGCAGTAGCCACACGTAAAAAGGGCAACCCCAACGTAGCATAACACAATATGCAAACAAGTCGCAGAAGACCTATTAAAATACAACGCACGGCGTCTAATAGCAGCCGCCGTGCGTGGTTTCTTGTTGCGCTAATCATCATGCCTGTTGTGTTTACTCTGCTCACGTTCGGGCTCCTTTATCTTGTTTTTGAGCCTGTAGTCGGAACATATGCCGGAGCCGCAATGATATTTGTCGGTGAAGATATTTTTGAGCCGGACAACGAGATTACAGACCTGCTCTCGCAAGCGCCACCGCAAGACGGCGAGCCTGTGGACTGGAGTCCGGTAGAGGACCACAGAAATCCCGAAGAAACCGACGACCCATTTGAAGAGCCTGTGTTTATCAGGGCAAGTGATATAGAAAAGCCGCAGCCCGGTGACCTGTATGCAAGGATAACTATCAGTGGCACAACCGTTGACTCGCCTGTTTTTTGGGGCGACTCGGAGCGTGAGCTAAACAGAGGTGTCGGTACATACATGGGTGGCTGGCTTCCCGGGTTTGGTCGCACAGTCATGATGGGTGGTCACCGCAACACAGACTTTGCAGACTTTAGAAGTCTTGAACTTGGCGCTATAATCACAATAGAAACACACTACGAAACCTACACATATGAAGTCGTAAGAATGGAAGTCTTCCATATGAACGATAGAAACGCTTATGACTTCCTGCGTGATGAAGAAAACTTAATACTTTACACATGCTATCCGTTTGACCGTATCGGAGCGGCAGTTGAAAGACTGTTTGTCTATGGCGAGCCGCTTACAGGAACACCTGTTGCGAGGTACTCATAATGAGCAAACGGTCAAAAATAAGATACATAGCAACAGTTGCACTTTCATATTTTTTATCATTGTTTTTATTGGGTTTAATAACAAGCATAATAATTTTCAGAACAGTTATGAACCCTTGGTATATAGTCGGCAGATTTGAACGCAGCGACTTTGCAAAAAACGCAGCTGTCGATTTGCACGAAATATTTATCTCATACGGTAACGCATCAGGCGTCACAAACGCCACAATGGCATCTCTCATAACACCTCAGCACATTGCCGACGCTGCAGAGGGCAGCATTATGGAAACCTTTGGCGTCAGCGGCGGATATAACTTTGAAGCATACTCAAGTGAAATTTATTTAACTTTAAGAACTTATGCAGTAGTACAAGGCATTGAAATCACAGAAGATATTGAATATGCACTTCGTGACCTCGCGGACTTATGCGCTGACGCACTTAGAGACTACGTGAACTCCCCGATTTTTGGCATTTTAGCGCAGGTACATCGTTACAACAGGCTTCTATTTGTAGCCATTGCAGCACTCTCGTTTTTATGCGTTGTAATATTAGTGCTTTTACCCTTCGTAAACCGCAGGGTGACAAGGTGGATAGACGGCTACCTCTACGCAATGGGCGGAGCAGCATTAGCTTGTATAATAATCCCGATAGCGGTGCACGGCACAGGAATAACAACAAGGCTTCAAATCACACCGCTTTCATACAACAGATTTATATCCTCGTGGCTTCATGGAATTGTTGACGGATATATTATCGCACTTATCCCGCTGATACTGATAATTTGTATATGCGCATTCATTCGCATAGTCAGATGGCACAGACGTAACACACGGTACAAGAATACATAGACCACCCCGGCGCTGCGCGCCACCCCTCCGAGGAGGGGAATTAACGTAGGGAGTTGAACCAAAGTGGAAAGAGACCATATTGAGCTTGATTTACAAACAATTTGGCACCTAATTCGAAAAAATATAGCAATGATTACAGTGCTGACAGTAGTCTTTGCTATAGGTGCGTTTTTTGTATCCCGATTTTTGATAACCCCGCAATTTGAAGCCGCAGTCACGATTGCAGTTAACACCCGTGACGAAGCGGCTACAATTATTGCCAGTGACCAGATAAACGCCGCTCGTCAGCTTGTTAATACCTATGCAGTTGTTTTAACCAACGACACCTTAATTGACGACATTATCCGCCAGCTTAGACTGACTGATACAATCAGCTCTCTGAAAAGCCGTATTAGTGCAGAAGCTGTCAACCAAACACAGGTAATGCGTATCACAATGCGAGACCGCAACCCAAACACGGCAAAAGATGTTCTTGACATCATAATGTCACGGGCAGAGGAGTTGCTTATTACAACGGTTAAAGCAGGTTCTGTCGAGGTTGTTTCGCCACCGCGTATAAATTACGACCCTGTTTCGCCTCGTGTTAATCTAAACACTGCAATTGGGGCGGGACTTGGACTCTTTTTAGCGATAGCAATAGTATTCCTCAGAAAAGCTCTTCGCAACAACTTTATTTCCGAGGAAGATGTCGTAAACCAACTCGGACTGCCCGTTATCGGCGTAATTCCGTCACTTGACACACAGGAGCGTAGATATGGATAAAAAGAATGGCTTCGACCCTAATGCGGCGAAAGATATATATGACGAAATAGGCAAGGTTTTTGAAAACTTAGAAAACCTTGACGTTGGTGCGGAAAAGGGTATTTACTCACAGCTTGACGCCTTAAGCTCGCGCCCGCGCAGAAATGTCAAAAAGCTTGCAAAAAAGGGCGATATCGACTGGATGAAAGCCTTTGTTGAAGCACCGTTCCAGTATCAAGAGGCGTTCTTGTCGCTTCGTACTAACCTGAGCTTCCTCGCAACCAATAAAGACCTTAAAAAGATTGTAATTACAAGCACACTGCCAAGTGAGGGAAAAACAAGTATCGCAGTCAATCTTTCTCTTGCGCTTTCTGCTGCAAACCATAAGGTCGTGCTCATAGACGCCGACCTACGTAAACCGCTCATTCATAAGTATTTAAGGCTTCCAAACGGCAACAAAATGGGAGTTACAAGCATACTTCAAAGCAAAGACGGCTCAAGCAAGGGCTGCTTACATCATAACATCGACAGAAAAGGGCTATCTGTCATTCCCTGCGGAGTTATCCCCCCCAACCCGACAGAAATGCTCAGCAGTCAGCGTATGCAAATGATGATAAAACAGCTCGGCGAGCTTTATGATTACGTCATCATTGACACACCGCCCGTATCTATAGTTACAGACGCAGCCGTGCTCAGCCAGTTTGCCGACGGTGTTGTTTTTGTTGTCAGACAAAAAACCGCAACCTTTGAGCAAGCAAGGCTTGCCAAGAAAAACCTCGACGCTGTCAACGCAAACATTCTTGGTGTTGTCATCAACGACTTTGACATGAAGCATGTAGATAAATCAAATGCGTACTACTATAGTTATTATAACTACAGAACACATCAAAAATGATTGATTTACACACACATATTCTGCCCGGGATTGATGACGGCGCAGGAACATTAAATGAGAGTATAAAACTCCTGCAAATGGAGATAGACAGCGGAGTTAAAACAGTTGCCCTCACCCCACACTACCGCCCGAGTGCCGACACCCTCAAGGATTTTCTGCGAAAACGAAAAGACTCCTATAAAAGGCTGAGTGCAGAGGTGGAAAGACGAGGGCTGCGGATAAAGCTGATACTCGGAGCAGAGGTAGCATATTCACCGGATTTGCTCGAAATGGATATAGACGAGATTTGTTACGAGGGCACAAAAACAATCCTCATAGAACTGCCGCCAAGCCACTACCCCACTCTTGTCAAAAATGTATTCTACGAGCTGCTGCTTCGAGGCTACACCCCGCTTATTGCCCACTGTGAAAGATATCCGTATTTTTCAAAAAATACCGAACTGCTCGAAGAACTCGTATATATGGGAGCAATCGTCCAGATAAACGCAGGACCATTTGCCAGAAAGTGGCAAAACAAAAGAAGACTTTTTAGCATGATAAACGAAGAGCTTGTGCATACCATAGCAACAGACACACATTCAGTAGATAAGCGTCCGCCAAAGCTCAAAACGGCGATGAAAGTGATAGAAAAGAAGCTTGGCATCGAAGCAGTACAAAGGTTGGTGAGTTTTGAACTGTGAGTGAAACAGGGAAAAGGTGGTGAACCGTATGAAAGCAATGATTCGAAATGATTTAGAATTGTTTAAAGAAAACATATTGAAAATCGTTCCGGCAGAAGCTATTTATATATTCGGTTCGTATGTATATGGTACACCTACAGATGAAAGTGACATTGACGTATACGTTGTAGTGCCGGATGATGTAGAAGATTTAGGCGACTTGTATGCTGATGTTAGACTGCTTTGGAGAAGAAAGCCTGTTTCTATAGATTTGTTGATGGGACGTTCCAGCGTATTCAATCGACGGAAGAACGGCCCGACACTTGAAAGAGTGATTGCAGAGAAAGGGGCTATTTTGTATGGATAATGAATATATCGTTGAAAGCTATTTGAATACGCCCGGCAAATTCGGGATTTTGAACTGTTAACAGAAGTACGTCGTGATATTAATCAATAAATCTGCGCAGAAGGAAGCAGCGCAAAGGTTGGTGAGTTTTGAACTGTGAGTGAAACAGTAATGAAGAAACGCTATTTTTACAGATTTATTAAGCGTACTATGGACATCTTCTTTTCACTCTTGGGTCTTATCATACTCTCACCCGTATTTCTAATAACAGCTATATGTATAAAACTCGACTCCCCGGGACCTGCGATATTCAGGCAGGACAGGGCGGGAAAGAATGGAAAATTATTTGTCGTATATAAGTTCCGTACCATGACTATTGATGCCGACGAAAAAAGGCTAAAATCAAAAGCTTTTAAAAACAGCACAGGACCAATCAAAGTAACAAAAGATGATAAACGCATAACCCGCTTAGGCAAAATATTAAGGTCAACAACGATAGATGAACTGCCCCAGCTTGTTAATGTGCTGATTGGAAATATGAGTATTGTCGGTCCAAGACCGTTTGCAATGTATGAGCATGAGCGCTTAAGCGACTATCAAAAACAAAGAACCCTTGTTAAACCGGGACTTACCTGCTACTGGCAGGTATATGGCAGACATCTTGTCGACCCCGATACACGCATCGAATTGGATATAAAATATACAAAAAAACAAGGACTTTTAGTTGATACTGCTTTGTTTTTTATGACATTCCCGGCACTAATAACACGACGAGGTGCTTTTTAAATGGATTATATTCATAAGGATATTAATGAATATCAAAAAAATATATATCATCAATCTGAAGTTGTTTCTTACGAAGGTAAGCTTATTCGATTTGAAACAGTATTATTAAAAATAAAAGATGAATACGATAAGAGCAAATCAATTAAAATTTTAGATATTGGTGGAGGAGGAGGAGTATTTGCACAAGCACTGCTCTCCTTTTTTAAAGGATATAATTGCGATATATATGTACTTGAAATCACTGAATATGATACATGGAAAGATCATACAGATATTAGATTTGTTAAAGGCTCTGCATTTGATGTATGTGAGTTATTTGAGAATGAGTCATTTGATATTATATTCACAAACTATGTTTTCCATCATTTAATTCAAAAAACATATAAAGATACAATAAACGGAATAGAACAAACTCTATCAGACATTAGTAAACTTTTAACTAGAAATGGATTTTTGTGTATATCAGAGTGTTACTATTTTATACCAGTAATAAGAGAGAAATCTAGTTTCCTTGCATATTTTGCAAGTACAATACGTACATCTTTCCTAGCCTCAGCATTACGAAAGTTTGGTATTAAATCATCAGGGGTTGGTGTGTGCTTCCTATCTCAAAAAAAGTGGAAAACATTATTAAAAAAGACTGACTATAAATTATATGAAGAACGTGAAATACCGGTGAAGAGCATAAAAATTTTTTTAAGAGAACATTTTTTTAGTTTTGTTGTAAAAATATAAATAACTTAACAAAGTAATTCTATAATTAAAGTAAGTTAATCAACTAATAATCAATTATAGCAAATGAACGAACAATGAATAATAAGAAGAATCATAAATACTTATGAATACATTTATGAAGCTTTAGTGTAGATTCAAACAATTATTTGAACATCCAAAATATGAATAATAGACAATGATGATTAATAATGAAACAAAAAAAATTAAATTTATGAATATCAACGTTGACAATGTTACAATGAGCGAAGCGTTGCAAAGAATAGCATATCTTATCGAAAACACTAAACAAAGCTATGTTGTTACACCCAATGTTGATCATATAGTAAAACTAGAAAAGGACGTAGAGTTCCAAGAGATTTATGAAAATGCAGATTTAGTGTTAACTGATGGTCAGCCACTAATATGGATTTCAAAATTATACAAGAAACCAATTAAAGAAAAAGTTAGCGGAGCTGATTTATTTCCAAAAGTATGTGAGTTAGCGGCACAAAAAGGATATACAATGTTTTTTTTAGGTGCTGCTGAAGGGGTAGCAGATGCAGCTGCAGCTAAATTATCTGAAAAATTTGAAGGTTTAAATGTAGTGGGGACATATTCACCAAAATTAGGGTTTGAAAATGACCATGAAGAATTACAGATTATAATTAATAATATAAAAACCAAGGCTCCGGATATTCTTGTTGTCGGATTGGGAACACCGAAGCAAGAGAAGTTCATTTATCGTAATAGAGAGAAATTAAATGTCCCATTAGCTTTGGGACTTGGAGCAAGTATCGATTTTGAAGCAGGTAAATCTAAACGAGCGCCAGTATGGATGAGTAAGTGCGGGTTGGAATGGTTATATAGGCTTTGTAAAGAGCCAAAGAGGATGTTTAAACGATATCTTATTGATGACATGAAAATAATCAGCTTATTCTTGAAGTATCGTAAAAAATGAAACAAGTATTATTTATTAATTGTTAAAAGAGTGAAATTAAATGGATAGTAAAAAGACAAGAAAACTGCAATTTGTTGTTTTAGATATTTTCAAAGAATTTTTGCGTATATGTAATACTTATAATCTTAAATACTATGCATTTTATGGAACTGTATTAGGTGCTGTGCGGCATAAAGGATTTATACCTTGGGATGATGATATAGATGTTGTAATGCCAAGAGAGGATTATGATAAATTCTATAATATTGCTGTAAATGAATTAACATGTCCATATATTATAAGTACTATTAATAATGATGATGAGACAATTCAACCAATAATAGTAATTAAAAATATAAATGTTAAAACTATAAACAATACAACTAAGGAAAAAATCGATTCCTATGCATGTTTAGATATTCATCCGTTGAATGGGTTGCCAGACTCAGCAATAAAAAGATTCTTTATTGTACGAAAATTTTTACTAAAAAAAATGTTTTTCAGCATTTCAGTTTTTAACAAAAGAGTAGATCAATACAAGCGAAGACCATGGTATGGAAGACTTATTATTATGTTTTGTAATCGTTTTGATATATCAAGGTTCTTTAATAAAAAAAAAGTAGCAATATCTGCAGACAACCTACTAAAGAGTTATTGTTACGGAAAAACTAAGAAATGTTCTGAACTGTGGGGAGTATATAGAACAAAAAGTGTTTATCTTACACAATGGATAGGTGACGGCATTACTTTACCATTCGAAGATGTACAAATTATTGTACCATCTGATTATAATAGCTATTTAAAGCATTTATATGGAAATAATTATATGGAATTACCACCAGAAAAAGAAAGATTCACTCATGCTACAGATGTAATATTTTGTAATGAATCGCAATAGAGATGTCTTTATTAAATGTTAAAATAAAAAAATAAGTGTTTACTTTTACGATATTTATAATAGAACATTTTATATAGGGGGGTCCTGTGATTAGCTTATTTAAAAGGGATGTTTTTGTTTTATTCTTGTTAGCACCATTAGTAAAACCAAACTATATAAGTACATTGCAATCTATAAATATCATATTTAATATTTGGTTGTTTATATCTTTCTTTTCAATTATAATTTTTTATTTATCATGTAAAAGAATATCAAGTGCTATTCTTTTATTAATAGTATTTAATTTA
Source organism: Oscillospiraceae bacterium (assembly GCA_009781515.1). GTDB lineage: Bacteria > Bacillota > Clostridia > Oscillospirales > Oscillospiraceae > WRMH01. The sequence continues at coordinate 5,041 of WQXY01000033.1, read as the reverse complement.
GTGATAGTTATAAACACTATTATTAATCATGGTCATTTTATTGCAGCATTATCAATGGCTGTATCAATAATATCAATTTGTATGCTTGTAGAGTTGTGCGTTAATGTTGATTCTCGTGTCTTTATACGGTGCGCATTATTCTATACCACTGTAATTGCTTGTGTCAACCTAGTAAGTGTTTTAGTTCAACCTGATGGATTATATGTGTACGAATTTACAAATGCTCCATATTGGTTTTTAGGTCATAGAAATTTATTTGCTCCTGTCCTATTTCCGATGATTACGTTTTCTCTATTGCATTCATATGATACTATAAATAAGATAAACATAAGAACATATGCTTTACTTTTTGTCTCGCTTCTTACATTTGTTACTGTATGGAGTGTAGGATCTATAATTGGTATATTTCTAATACTATTTTTTGTCATATTTATATATAATCGTAATTATAGTAAAATACTAAATTTTAAATTATACTTCATTATATATATTATTCTTAGTATTTTAATTGTTTTTATGAGAATTCAAAATTCTTTAGGTTCAATAATAGAAAATGTTTTTAGTAAAGATGCTACATTTTCAACCCGAACTGTTTTATGGGATAATATAATTAGACGAGTTGCAGAAAACCCTTTTGGTTACGGTGTAGAACACCCTTATGATTCAGCACATAATTTAGGAGGAAGTTTTCATTATTTACATGCTCATAATGAGCTTCTTGATATTACATATATAGGTGGTGTTGTTGCATTAATTTTATACATTACAATATTAGTAAAGGTTGGAATGAAGTTAATGAAATACAAAGAACATGCTTTGACAAGTATTTTATCATTTTCATTGTTTTCGTTTTTTATTATGTTTATTAATGAAGCTCATAGATCAAGACCGTTATATTTTGCAATTCTTATTCTCTCTTTAAATATTGATAAAATAATAAACCAATATAATTATAACAAACAAGAAAGTTTAATTGCTAAAACAACTATTAAACAAGGAGACTAATTTTATGAACATTGTCTATGCTTGCGATGATAATTATGCTGAAGTTGCAGGCACTTCTATAGCGTCACTATATGATAATAACAAGGAAGCTGAAAACTTAAATATCTATCTTTTTAACAACGGTATTAGTAATGATAACAAGCAAATGTTAAATACACTAGCATCTAATTATAACAGAGAACTTATATATATTGACATTTCTGATATGGATATGAATAAGTTATGTGAAACAAATTTATACATAGGAAGATGGTCTATAACTGTTTATGCATATCTTTTTATTGCAAAATTATTACCACTTACTATAGAGCGAGTGATATGCCTTGGTTGCGATACAATAATTAATGATTCGTTGACTCCATTATGGAATGAAAATCTAGGAGGATGTATTATCGGAGGAGTAGATTTACTAACGGAAAACGCATTTAAAAATGCTTTTAACATAAGTGAATCATCTATATTCATCAATTATTGCATGATGTTAATTGACCTAAAGACGTGGCGTAAATACAATGTAGAAAAATATCTTGTATCGTATATTAAATTAACAAATGGATATACATATACGCCAGGAGAAAGTGCAGTAAATTATGTTTTACAAAAGCATATTAAATCATTAAATCCTCGATATAATTATATGCCAAATGCAGTTCATAATGATCTTTATCTCCATCCAAAATCAAAGATAGATATAAAGCATGTAAAAGAAAATCCTTTAATAATTCATTACTTAACATCCGATAAGAGACCATGGGTAAATGGAGGAGAAAAACTTCCGTATAGTGACATTTATTTAAAGTATAGAGATATAACACCCTGGAAACATGTGCCTTTACGTAATATAAAACACAATAATAAAATTATTAAAAGAAAGATGGGGATACTATATAAAAATGCAGTTAATCTATTACCTCTTTCTATAGCACGATATATATCATATAGTAGACTACAGCGTTTTAGATTAAAGAAAGCACGGAGTGTAGAAAAGAAGAATCTATATATTAAAGAAGAATTAAAAACATGTATATTACCTAAAATTGGTTCATAAAATATACGTTAATATTTTATTTCTTATATATAAAAATTAGTAAGTGAAAAGGTTTATTATATGATGATTAAATATGATTATATAATTATCGGAGCCGGACTCTTCGGTTCGGTATTCGCACACGAAGCTACAAAGCGTGGCAAAAAGTGCTTAGTCGTTGACAAGAGAAATCATATTGGTGGAAATGTATTTTCGGATGAAATCGAAGGAATTAACGTCCACAAATACGGCCCTCATATATTCCATACGAGCAACCAAAGGGTTTGGGACTATATAAACCAATTCGTAGAATTTAGCAGATTCACATATATGCCTATTGCCAATTACAATGGCGAACTGTACAATCTCCCTTTTAATATGAACACATTTAATAAAATGTGGGGAACGATTACGCCGGATGAGGCGCGTTTGAAGATTGAAGAACATAGAGCGTCGCATAAGACCGATGCGCCGGCAAATCTTGAAGAGCAAGCAATTAATCTAGTTGGAGTTGATATCTACGAAAAATTAATAAAAGGATATACACAAAAACAATGGGGTCGGCTATGTGTTGACTTACCTGCTTTTATTATTAAAAGACTGCCTGTTCGTTTTACATATGATAATAATTATTTCAACGACAAGTATCAAGGTATACCGATTGGTGGGTATACTAAGATGGTTGAGCGGATGTTTGATGGTGTTGAAGTTAGATTAGGTGTTGATTATCTGGCAAATAAACAAAATCTGGATGCTTTAGCCAAAAAAGTAATTTATTCCGGTGCGATTGATGCCTTTTTCGATTACCGGTTTGGGGAGTTGGAATATAGAAGCCTTCAGTTTGAAAATGAAATTTTAGATACGGACAACTACCAAGGTGTTGCTGTTATGAATTACACAGACAGCGAAACTTTATATACCCGTATAATTGAACATAAGCATTTTGAGTTTGGCACACAGGAGAAAACTGTTATTTCAAGAGAGTATCCAATGCCATGGTCGAGGGGTGATGAACCGTACTATCCGGTAAATGACGATAAAAACAATGTTTTGTATGGAAAGTACCGGGAGCTGGCTGCATTGGAGAGTAATGTTATTTTTGGCGGTAGGCTCGGTGAGTACCGGTACTACGATATGGATCAGGTTATTGAAAGTGCGCTGCAGCTTGCTGAGAGTGAATTGTTATAAGTAAGGAATGAGATTATGAACGACAAAACAGTATATGTTGCAATGGCAACAGATGTTTATCACAGCGGACATATTAATATTATCAATGAGGCAGCAAAGTACGGTAAGGTTATTGTCGGTGTTCTTACCGATGAAGCTGTTGCCACATATAAGCGATCGCCTTTGCTTGACACAAAAGAACGGATGAAAATCGTAGAAAGCTTTAAAAATATAGAGCATGTTGTAGTACAGGAGCATTTGGATTATACAGATAATTTGCGTGAGATTAAACCTGACTATGTCATACATGGAGACGATTGGCGGACGGGATATATGCAAATCATCCGGGAGCGTGTTATAGAAGTACTAAAGGAGTGGGGTGGCGAGCTTATTGAAGTGCCATACACAAAGGATGCTTCGGGAGATAGGTTATCCAGACAGCTTAATAGTACTTTGACAACCTCTGAACAGCGACTTTCAAAACTTAGAAAACTGCTTAAACTAAAACCATATATACGAGCTATTGATGTTTCAAATGGACTGACAGGTATTATCGCTGAAAATATGCGTATTATGGACGAGAGCACAATGACGGCAAAAGAATTTGACGCCATGTGGGTGTCAAGCCTTTGCGACTCTGCATTTAAAGGTAAGCCTGACATTGAGCTTGTAGATGTTACAAGCCGCATAAACACAATAAATGAAATAATGGAAGTAACATCAAAGCCGATTATTTTGGATGGGGACACGGGCGGAAAAATCGACCACTTCCCGTTTCATGTAAAAACCTTGGAGCGGGTCGGGGTTTCTGCTGTTATTATTGAAGACAAAACAGGGCTTAAGCAAAACTCGCTCTTTGGCACGGACGCCGTTCAGGTGCTTGATGAGCCCGAGGAGTTTGCTTCTAAAATTGCTGCAGGCAAACGTGCTCAGTCAACACGTGATTTTATGATAATCGCACGGCTTGAAAGTCTAATTGCAGGCAAATCAGTCGATGACGCTATGATGCGTGCAAAGATATATATCGAAGCAGGTGCCGACGCGGTAATGATACACAGCAAAGAGAAATCAGGTGAGGATATCTTCGGATTTCTTGAAAAATTTAGAGCATATTCGCCCGATATCCCTGTTGTTACAGTGCCGACAACATATAATCAAATTACGGAGGAAGAGCTTCATAAAAGAGGTGCAAATATCATCATTCATGCAAACTTCCTCTTACGCAGTGCCTACCCCGCAATGATGAAGACCGCCGAAAGTATTTTGACACACGGACGCAGCAAGGAAGCTGCAGACGAGTACTGTATGTCAATAAAAGATGTCCTGACGTTTATATAATGTCTGTAGGAATAGGGATTAACAACATATCCCCATTAGTGGCAGACTCGGAGAGTACCGCTACTACGACATGGATCAGGTCATAGAAAGTGCGTTGAAACTGGCGGAGCGGGAGTTTATTAGTAAGTAAATCAAAAGCCGACGAGGCTGCCCCGTCGGTTTTGTGGCTGTTACTTATTAATGAGCTTCAGATTTTACGATTTTTAGAGCTTCCTCTATAGAGGTGCCTTCTTTTATCAGCTTCGCTAATTGATCAGCACCCTCAGATCTACCTTCGTTTTTGCCTTCAGCCTTTCCCTCGGCCCTGCCTTCGGCATGCGCTTCGTTATATAAGACACGTTTTTCTGCGACTGCATCGTATTCCCAGTTTAACATTTTCATAACCTCCAGATAGTTTTCCTTCAAAAAGTCTGTAAGTATGTTTTTATCAATACATAACTCAACTGCTGTTAAAATAGCCTTGTCCCTTGTCATTCCAAGGTTTAGATTGCTGCGTATCTCATT
>WQXY01000032.1 GCA_009781515.1 Oscillospiraceae bacterium | reverse complement strand
CTTGACCGGTGTGTCATCGGGGTAGTGCTCATTAGAAACTGCATTGTAGAGTTCGAGAAAGTGCTTGCTGTCGCCAAAGAGTGTGCGAAATAATGTATCTTTGTATTTGTGGGTGGTTTTTTGGTTTTCCATGATAGGTATTTCCTTTCTGATTGTATGATAAACAGCTTATGATTTCAAGTGTTTTATGTTATTTCACCTGCTGCCACCATAGCACCAAAAAGCACGCCCGTCTATAATCGTTTAAGCTCTACAAAATGGTTGCAAAATGTAGAAAAACGAGTGTAAATCACCTCGTTTTGGCATAAAAATATGATTAAAATTCTACATATTCACAGTTTTAATGTAGAATTCGGATTTGTGGTTTTTTGAAATTTTGTAGAAGTGCACAAACCGTTATGTCATATGTGACAAATCCCCCGTAGGGGCGGGAGGGCAGAGTGCGGGGTGGTCTGCCACGGGGACAGGGGCGTGTCAACACACGACACAAAATAATTTAACTAAAATGTGTCACAAGTGTGCCAAATGGTGTATAATGAACATTACATTTCTGAAAGGTATATTACTATGCAGATAAAGCTGAATGTGGTATAATTCAGAGTATCGTGCATAAATATCGAAAGCAGGTAGTTATACACTTGAAAAGCAAGACAATCCTAACTTCAACTATTCTTGTAGCCGTTGCGACTATTGCTGTTCGCTTCTTCAGCTTTTTGCGGGAAGTGACGCTTGCGTCAGCCTATGGAGCGGGAATGGTCAGCGATGCTTTTGTTGTCGCGTTTGCAGTTCCAAACACAATTCTTGCTCTGCTCGGGGCTTCAACTGCGGCAGTTTTTATCCCGGCTTACACGAGAGTGGGTACGAATGAAACGGACACACACGAGGGTAAGCTTGGATATACGAGAGTAGACAGTGACAAGCGGTACTTTATGAGCAACATACTAACGCTGCTTGCACTGATTGGTTTGCTCTTTACCGCTGTTTTTGCCACTTTTCCCGAAACATTAGTATTTATATTCGCCTCGCAGCTCGATGCCGCAACATCCGATTTGGCGGCAGAGCTTCTTCGTATTATGGTTTGGTCATCAATACCGCTGTTATTATTTGGTATTTTACAAGCGTACCTGCAAATCCAAAAAGCCTTCTTTATGGCTGCGATATTAGTAATACCAATGAATATTTATACGATACTGTCAATAATCCTCAGCAGATCAACCGAGATAGTCTCTGTAATGGGATACGGGGTCGTAGCAGGTAATTTAATGGCACTTGCTCTGCTTTTTGCAGCCTCATACAGAAAGGGATATAAATACAAGCCGGTAATAGACCCGAAGATGCCGGAGCTTCGTATGCTGCTTCTTCTGCTTGCTCCGGTCATGCTGACCACATTCATAGGCGAAATCAACATGATTGTAGACAGAAACTTCGCTTCCTCTCTTGCAGTCGGCACAATTTCTTCGCTAAATTATGCAGGAAAAACAATCAACATAATTGTTGCAGTAATCGGAGCGTCAATAGCAACTGTGCTCTATCCGCGAATGTCGCAGTATGCCGCACAGGAGAACTTCGGCGAAATACGCAGATGTGTCACAGAGAGCATAAAAAAACTCGTTCCGGTTTTGCTTCCCGCGGCACTCGGTGTAATAATACTCGCGAGGCCTATAGTCCGCATCGTATATGAACGTGGCGAATTTACCGGGCAAAATACGCAAATGGCAATGGAAAGCCTGCGAATGTATGCCCCGATGTTATTTTTCTCATGCGTAAATGTTATTTTGACCCGTGCACTCTTTTCGATACGTGATACAAAAACACCGGCAGCGATAACCGCTATTAGTGTCGGAGTTGGTATCGTGTTAAAGTTTGCACTCATAGGTCCGTTTGCTCACGCAGGGCTGGCACTATCATCATCAATTTCAGCAATGCTCTCGACGGTACTGTTGCTCTTCGCATTTAGAAGAAAAGTAGGCTTGTTGCGCTTAAAAAGAGATTACCGCGAGTGGATAAAAGTGCTCATTTCACTCGTTGTAATGGGTGCGGCTGTTTCGGCAGGATATTTATACTTGCCTGTAATGGACGGCAGTACGCTGCAGTGTATGGTATTAACAGGCGGTTTGGTATTTGCGGGTGTTTGTGTATATGTATTAATGCTTGCGATTTTACGCACTACTTTCTTAAAAGAGTCAATGGGCTTAGTGCGTGGGCTTCTAACACCACGACGCAGCGGGTGAGCGAATAATGTACTACTTCCTATCTTTACTGACAGGTGTGATAATTTCCGTCATGATTGCCTTTAACGGCGCCTTGACAGACGAGTACGGTGTCTACACAGCCACGGTACTTATTCATGTTGCGGGACTGCTGCTTATAACTGCTATTGTTCTAATTAAGCGTGAAAATCCGTTTTCAAAAAGACAGTCGTGGTTTTTGTATCTTGGCGGAGCAATTGGTGTTTTCACCACGCTTGCAAATAATATATCTTTCAGCCGCATAAGTGTGTCGGCAATTCTTGCATTGATGCTGTTCGGTCAAAGTGTTGCAGGGATTGTTGTAGACCGCTACGGCTTTTTAGGTATGCCAAAGCACCCGTTTGCAAAACGAAAGCTGATAGGTATGGTGCTTGTGCTGAGCGGGATTGGTGTTATGCTCAGTGATTTTGAAGCTGTTGCTATCATTTTATCTTTTGCTGCAGGTGCTTGTATCGTTGTCTCCCGCACGTTAAATGCAAGGCTCTCTGAGCTGACAAGTATCCGCGTAAGCTCATTTTTTAACTATTTTATGGGGTTTTTGGCAGCAGTTCCCGTTTTGATTATTTTAGGCGGAAATGAAATAAGCCTCACGGAGTTTACCCTCTCGCCAAACCTGTACATATACTTTGGTGGTATTCTCGGTGTATGCGTGGTGCTGCTCAGCAATATAACCGTCACGAAGATATCGGCTTTTTATCTGACACTTCTTATTTTTATAGGACAGGTTTTTTCAGGCGTTTTAGTGGACATAATAATCTCGGAGGAAATTTCAATCCAAATAATAATCGGCGGTGTTTTTGTCACCGCCGGATTATCATTAAACTTATTATCGGACAAGTTAGCTAAGTAAGTTTTGCACCCATTCTATTAAAGAGAAGCGTGTGGCTATTCCGACGAAAACAATCGAAACTGTTGAAGCAAGTGTTATAAGGATGTTAAAGGACGGGCCTGCTGTGTCTTTAAGCGGGTCGCCTACTGTGTCGCCTATAACAGCGGCTTTGTGGTTTTCGCTGCCTTTTCCGTTGTGATTGCCTGCTTCAATGAATTTTTTTGCGTTATCCCATGCGCCGCCGGAGTTGAGCATAAAGATTGCCATTGTAAAGCCTGAGGCGATGACGCCGCCGAGCATACCGACAACACCGGGAGCTCCAAGCACCAAGCCCACTACTATAGGAGCGAGCACCGCAAGAAGTGATGGTGCAATCATTTCTTTCTGAGCGTTGATTGTGCATATGTCAACACATTTTGCGTAGTCTGCATCAGCCGTGCCTTCCATAAGCCCCGTAATTTCCTTAAACTGACGTCTGACTTCTATAACAACACTTTGTGCTGCTTTATGCACACCTGAGACACAAAAAGCTGAGAATACAAACGCTAAAGCTGCTCCAAGGAATATACCTATCAAAACGCTTGGGTTGGTTATGCGTAAATCAAGCGCAACATCGCCAAGCTTGTTGTCAGCCTCGCTAACATAAGCGGCAAGAAGTGCGAGGGCTGTAAATGCTGTTGAGCTGATTGCAAAGCCTTTACCTGTGGCTGCCGTGGTATTGCCGAGTGAGTCGAGAGCATCTGTACGCTCACGTACTTCGGGGGGAAGCTTTGCCATTTCAGCTATACCGCCTGCGTTGTCCGCAACAGGACCAAATGCGTCGGTAGCAAGGATTATAGCGTTTGTAGCAAGCATAGCGACAGCGGCAAGACCTATACCGTAAAGTCCGGCAAACTCATTGCTAAACCCGCCTGAGCTTACGAAGCTGATAATCGCTGCAATTGATACTGCAAGAATTGGTACTGCCGTTGACTTCATGCCAAGTGAAAGACCGCCGATCATCAAAGTGGCTGTGCCTGTTTCACTTGATTTTGCAAGGTCACGCGTTGGTTTGGCAGCGTCTGACGTATAGTGTTCTGTCGAGTAACTGACAACAAATCCCGATATGATACCTACAAGAATTGCTATTAAAAGACCCCATCTGTTACCCCACATGGCATCACCCGACTCGCTTGAGAGCCATAGTGTAAGCGGAATTGTTGCGATTGCGGCAAGTCCGCCTGCGACATAAACACCGGAGTGTAATGAACGCAAGAGGGATTTCTGGGTTGTAATTTCTTTGGTTCTGACAAAGAATGTACCGATTACTGAGCAAATAACACCAACAGCAGATACAAGTATCGGCAGCAGGAAGCCTGCGTAATGATACCCCGCAGCAGATGCAAGAGCTATGGTTGCGACTATTGCATTGGAGTTGGACTCATAAAGGTCGGCACCCATGCCCGCAACGTCGCCGACATTGTCACCGACATTATCTGCAATAACAGCCGGGTTTCTCGGGTCGTCTTCGGGAATTCCCGCTTCAACCTTACCTACAAGGTCTGCACCGACGTCGGCTGCTTTTGTGAAGATACCGCCGCCAACACGGGCAAACATTGCCATGCATGCAATACCCATACCGAATGTGACCATTGTTTGAGCGATAACCTCGTCACTTTCTTTGAACACGAATTTTAGTAAAATGAACCATGTTGTGATATCAAGCAGACCAAGTCCGTTGACAACAAAGCCCATAACCGAACCCGACGAGAAAGCGACACGCAGAGCTTTATTAAGCCCGGTGTTTGCCGCATTAGCTGTGCGGACATTTGCATAGGTGGCAATTCTCATTCCGATAAATCCGGATAAGCCCGTAAAAAATCCGCCTATTACAAATGCATACGGTGTAAAGCGGTTAACGAGCTCAAAAGATGACAGTACAACCAATATCATAAACATGACTAAGAAAAATACTGTAACTGTCGAGTATTGCCGCTTCATGTACGCGTTTGCGCCCTCGCGGATGGCAATCGAAATTCTTACCATTTTTTCATCGCCCTCGGGGAATGACATAACTTTGCGTATTTGGATTGCCGCAAAGAGTAAACCCGCGAAAGCCCCGATGTAACCCAACCAAAATAGGTTTTCAACTTGCACTTTCATTACCTCCAAGAATAATAATATAGGCATAATTGCCAAATTTCACCGAGTGACATTTTATCACTAATTTATAGAAATACAAGAGTTAAATGATATAAATTTTCAATCTATCTTCGCATATCATCATCGCCGTGTATAATCTCTGATGCAGAGATGTATTCAAGCAGGATTTGCTTGATAATAACAGCAATAGGAACAGCTAAAAACATACCTGCAATACCAAAATACGCTCCGCCGATAACAACTGCGATTATAACGAGTATCGGGCTAACCTTCAGCGAGGACTTCATTATTCTCGGCTCGATGAAGTTGCCGTCGAGCTGGTGGAAAACAAGCAGGGAAATCATCACCTTGATACCCGTTGCAAGACCGCAGGTAATAAGGGTGAGCACACTGATGATGAGTGCTGAAATTATAGAACCAAGGTATGGGATGAAATTAAACACACCTGCGATTAAACCAAGAAGCGGAGCATACGGCACACCAAAGATAAGCAAAATAGTGGTTGCCACTACAAAATTGATTATACTGTCGAGACCCTTACTTGCAATAAATGTAAGCAGCACCTTGTTTATTTGGCTGAAATATTTAACAGTTCTGCTTCGTTTTAACGGGTCTTTGAACAATGCATTGTTAAGGCGGTGGAAAAACAGGGCTATTCTGTCTCTGTCCAATAGTAAGTAGAGCGAAATGACAAGCCCCATTATCAGGCTGAACAACCCGCCTGCAAAGCTGATGACACCGCGGGCAGCCTGCTCAATAAACGAGGGGATAGAAATCATATTTGTTATATCACTTGAATATTCACGGAGTGTATCTGCGATCTTAAAGCTTGCCAGAGCGGAGTCTTCGGGCAAATTATCAAAGTATGCCAAAATTGTATAGATATGTTCGGGAATATCAGAGGCAAGCTCAAAAAGGCTTGTAGCAACAAGCGGCAGAATAAAGCTCAGTATGAATATAATAATAAACAGAAGAAGTACAAAGACAATGACGGTGCTGATCACCCTTGCGTGCTTGGATATAAAGGTTATTGTTTTTTTGCCTATTTTTATTTTCACCTTGCAAAGCAGTCTTTCAATGGTTCTGTGCGGTATGTATAAAAAGTATGCAAACAAAATACCAAACAATAAGGGTGAAATAATTTGGAGGAAATTCATAATTGCCGTTGTTATTTGAGTAAAATTATCAAGGGTTTTATAAATAACCATAAGTATAATGGCGATTATACAAATAGGTATCCATTTTGCTCTTTCAAAATTCTCTTTTTTCATACAAACTCACCTCGTTTTTGTGTTTCTTCTGAAACATTATAACATAATATTTTGTGGTGTATATACAAAACCCGCAATTTATGCTACTATATCTGTGGGTTTTCTACAACCCATGGGGAAAGAAACACCAATGGACGGTTTTATATCAAAAATCCAAAGAAACTCTACTGCAGATGGTCCGGGAATTCGTACCACTGTGTTGGCTGTCGGCTGCCCTATGAAGTGTCTGTGGTGTCCCAATCCCGAGCTTATCGGTGATGCCGCAAAGTTTTTGTACCATCCGAGAAGATGTGTCGGTTGCGGCTTATGTGTTTCAAAACCCGGCATGGAGCCCGTGTGCTATTACGACGCATACGAAGAAATCGGCGAAAAGGTATCCGCAAAAGAACTGACCGCAAGGCTGCTGAGCGATAAAGCCATTTATGCTCAAACCGGTGGTGGCGTTACATTCTCGGGAGGTGACGCAACCATGCAGGCTGAGTTCTTTTATGAGGTAACAAAAGGGCTCAAAGAGTCAGATGTGCATGTTGCACTCGATACAGCAGGATTTTTTCCATGGGAAAAACTGGCACCGCTTGTTGCTGCGGTTGACCTTGTGTTATATAGTATAAAGACACTAAACAGAGGGCTTCACAAAAGATATACAGGCGTGGATAACAAGCTGATACTTGAAAATGCCCTTAGAATAGCAGATATGCAAAAGGACATGATTGTTCGAATGATGCTTGTCCCGGGGGTCAATGACAGCGAGGACGAAATCACCGGACGCTTGAAGTTTGTAAAAAGCCTTGGGAAAAATGTCAAGGTTGATATTATTAAATATAAAAAGCTTGATGCAGATAAGTATGCAAGCCTTGCGATGATAGAAATGATGGAAGGTACACCCGAATGTCCGGATATGCTTGCCGACCGTGCTGTTAATATAGCAAACAACATGGGCATTGAGGTGGTGAGGAATTACAATGAAGCGATACATTAAGCTGATAGGATTTTTGATGCTCATGTTTGTTGTGTATGCATCAGGTGCATATGTTGTGCAGGATATGACGCCAAAACCACCGCCGCCTCCCGGGCCGACACCTGTATATAATCCGAAAGAGGACGGACCTCAAGCATCCGACCTCGGTTTGCCTAAGGTAATAGAATATGGTCATCAAATGGTCATCAAGCATAATAATGACCCGCTGCACGCATACATCAGCTATCCGCAGGCAAACAATCCCGCAGACGAAGCTATATACGACTGGGCAACGGGTTTGTTTAATGATATGGCAGCAAACTATAACACTGCCGCTGAGCTTGGTCCCGCCGATTTCGGCGAAATAAACGTGCACTTCGACTCATATCTGATTGATAACAGATATGCAGGAATTCTTCAAATCGGCGAATACAGCCGTACTACTACAGAGCCTTCGCAAGAGATTGTAAAGACCTTTAATATTGATGTAACGGGATTTAAGCACTTAGAACCAAAAGATATTATTAACCTTGAGGGAGCGGCAGATGATATCATATCGCTGCTTCATATCAGGCTGCTTGTTGAGCATCCGAGAACAGACGGTTATCTCACATTTATAGATGAGAGTTGGTTTACCAACTTAATTATTACACATGAGGGAATTGTGGTTATTTTGCCGCAATATGAATTTTTGCCCGATGATTTCAAAACGCTGACGGTTACACTTCCTTATGAAGATTTAGGTTCGTCGCTTCTGATAAGAAAAGGTGCGCCTTTGCCCTCAATGCCGACACCTACTCCGTCGCCAACGCCTGACCCGACTCCCACGCCTACGCCGACGACAGACCCCGACGGCGATGGCGACGGAACAGGCGTCGACCCTGACGGCGACGGCGACCCCACGGGCTCTGACCCCGACGAAGAGACGCCTCCGCCGCCCACGACAGTTCCCCCGCAAAGCGGCAGCATTGACCCGTCAAGACCCGTTATTGCACTCTCGTTTGACGACGGTCCGGGAATTTATACAAATGACTTTTTGAATTTACTCGAGCAGTACAATATTCGCGTAACATTTTGCACAATAGGAAACTTGGTAAACACTCAAGCAACCGCACTCAAACGTGCAGTGGAATTAGGCAACGAGATTATCGGACATTCATGGGATCACAAAAACTTGGCAAAACTAAACGCAGAAGATGTAAAGCAGCAGATTGAGTCCACAAGAGATGCAATCGAAGCTGTGACAGGTCTTGCAGTGCCAATGTTCCGCCCGCCGTATGGAGCTGTCAGTGACACAATGAAAACGGTTTCTGCAGAGCTTGGTTATGCCATGATTAACTGGAATGTTGACCCTGAGGACTGGAATACAAAAGATGTTGATAAGGTTTATGACGCAGTTATGGCTCAGGTTAAAGACAGAGCCATTATCCTGAGCCATGAGATTTATCACTCTACATTAGAAGCGTACAAAAGGCTGATACCGGAGCTTCTTTCGCAGGGTTATCAAATTGTGACTGTTTCGGAACTGTTGAAGCTGAAGTACAACGACCTAACCCCCGGAAATATTTACTATAACGGTTAAGGTATCTTTAGTGTCCAACCGCCTACCGTTCTGATTTCCCCGAATACAACAACCGCGACTGTGCCGTCGGATTTTAAGCATAAGAGCTCACCGGGGTTATCTCCCTCGCCCAGTGATATAGCAACCACATCACGCAGTTGCGAGGCTGCGTTTGTGTCGTCATCTTTCATACCTTCGACAATGACAGTACCATCCGCCCTTAAACCGGCGGTATAACGCCATCCCGCCGATATGGCGACTATGTTTCGCCACTCACCAATGCGTGTTGTACCGGTAGTGGATAAATTAAAACCTGCGATGACGACCGTACCGTCCGATTTAAGCCCCGCCACATGTTCCTCACCTGCAGCAACGGCGATTATATTTCGCCAAGAACCTACTTCGGTGATTATACCGTCGACATTGTCTCTGCCGGCTGCAACATAGACTGTGCCGTCCGACTTCAAGGCGGCTAAAAACAAACGACCCATTGATATTTCTACAACATCGCTCCAACCGGCTGTATTGAGTGGAACAGTGCGGTTGCCGACACTTATGATTGTCTTGTCAGATTTGAGTCCTACCAAGTAGTTTCCTCCGGCAGATATGGCGGTGATATCTCTCCAATCGTTTACACTGTCTTTGTCGCTTAATCTGCCTGCGACAACGACTGTGCCGTCGGATTTGAGTCCGGCGGTAAAATCAAATCCTGCAGCCACAGAAACAATATCGTTCCAGCCCTCTACATTGTTACGCCCCGAACCGGTAGGATCATCCCAGTTTTCAATTGTAACGACTGCTCCGTTGGGTTTTAGCCCGACATAGTGCTGACCTGCAGCGGCTATTATTGAGCCGGTCTGCTGTCCTTGCAAGGACGGCATATTTGGGTCGGGAGTTTCTACGATGCCCGGTGTTGTATTGTTGCTACTCTCACCACTGTCGCCACCGCTCCCTGCACTGTTTACAATCTCGCCGGTCGTACTCAAAAAATCTTTTGGAACGGGTCCCATAGGACAAAAGAAGTCGGCAAGGTATTTGTTTTTCCTATCCCCGTTGTCTATGATGCGAAGCGCTTCGTCAACAAACTGATCTGAGAATTTATCAGCAATTCCAAAGAACTTTAATGCTTTAATGCTGCCTTTGCCGAATTTATCGGCATTTTTCCCGATTTCACCCAACATTTTAGAAGCGGCAAGGCTGATTATAGCGCGCCCTCTATCGTGATCGGACGTGTTAGCCGCCAATAATGTTGAATATGTTTTTGCAGTACCAATCCATCCTCCACCGAATTTTTTCAGCACTAAGCTGTAGACGTTTGATATTCCTTCCGCCAGCTTCGGATTATTGATATTATTTTGCAAAAACGCTTCATTGACCGCTTCACGTATTTCTCTGTCAACCTGATAAAGTGCCCAACTTGACAAATCTTTTATTCTACCGAGTATCGTCACGCATCCGGGGTTTTCTGTGCTAATATGATTAAAAAAACGGGTTAACGGACCTTCGGCAGCTCTTAAGAACGCTGTTGTATCTTTTGACATTTCGTCAAAAACGTTCGGAACGACCATTAACCCGTTATACATATCCTTTGCAGCAGAGCTGATAGAGCCTTTTATATGATGAGTGAGCCTATTTGTTTGTTCGCTTATCCGCTTTGAAACAGGGGTGTTAATGATACCATTAAAGGCTTCGCGAACCCTATTTTTGTTTTGAGCGGTAGAAAGAAAACCGACCCCATAGGAAGGATTGTCCTCGCTTTTTATCCAAGTATCGATGTCATCACCAAATAATTGCAAATTGTGTATATTCGCTTCGTGCATACTTTGTAATGCTTCAAAAAGGAAGTCTTGCTGCTCTTGTGACATTTTTGTGTCTTCGGTGAGAGAGGGAAACATAGATAGTGCCTCGGCACTGTCTTCTACGGCATCGAGAAGATATAAATAAGAATGTAATAACTCCGCATGTGACATATCTGCAAGAAAATCAAGAATTCCCCGCGTTTTCGCGAGCATATCATCAAGTTCGTTTGTATAGGTGTCTATTTCGGCAAAAGCGGCTTCTAAAATTTGATAATCCCCCGGTGGATGAGTATCTGCAAAATCGTGAATTAGTATTGCCAGTTTATATATTTTTTCGTACAGTGACAGCGACAACTGGGTCACAGTCAGAGCCGAAACAAAGTTAAGACTCTCTGCGTGATAAGGGTCGGTATCCGGAAAAGCAGAGATTTCCCTGCACGTGTCGTACATTAAAAGCTGGTGTTCAAAATAATACAAAATATCATTTTGTAGGAAATGGTGTCCGTGATATTCTACACCGGAAATAGAGAAGCGATATTTTAGCGAAGCTGAAGAAAGGATTTGGTAGAGATGAACAAATGTCCGGGTTTGACGGTTCAAATCATCAATCATTTCGTAAAACTCTGTCTTCCGCTGGGCAAGTGGTATCAAATCTCCCGTTATTTCGACCCCCGGCTCTATATAAAACGGAGACATCGGAAAAACTTCGGACATAACGAGAACCTCTAACAGTCGCAAAGGACCCTCAGCGATGTTCGTTTTGTTATTTTCAAGGTTTGTCAATATATAGCTCGTGCCAAAGTAACCGCCAACACCCAAGACGGCGGCGAGTATTAGACTTATGATTTTTTGGGCTACGCCTGATTTCATCAAGTTATCCCCCTTCAATTAAAGATTGTGTGCTGCGCTATAGCAATCAGCACACCGACAATAAGCCCAACCACAGGCATGAGGATTGTAAATGGGGATATTCCCTTTTTCTCAGACGGGTATTGTTGTATGGGTTGTGGCTGATAGAATTGCTGTGCCTGCTGCAGTGGCTGCATAGGTTGTGCAGGCGTGGTGGTTTGTTGTGGTACTTGTTGAAATTGCGGCATCGACGCAGGTTGTGGAGCATCGGGGGTGAAAGTTTGTTTATACTCCCCGGTCGCCGGATAAAACCACGTGATAAACTGACCGGGCTGACCGGTGTCGGGATGAGGAGCGACTTTTATCTCGTAAAACAAGCCGCTTTTGGGGTCGAGTGTAAATCCACTTATAGGTGTATGCATAAACTCTCCTTATCTTTTAAGGGGAAAGGACTTAAGTCCTTTCCCCGGTAAGGTTAAAACAAACTTCTTTCCTTATATTTCGTGTGCAGTATCTCGTGAGCTTTGTGGCTGCCGGGTTTTTCAAAGAATTCATCATAGAGCATTTTAATGTCGGGATGCTCATGTGACTTGCGGACGGGTAAATCCTTGTCCGCATCATATATTGCCTTGCTGCGAAGTGCCACAACATCAACATTGTTTCTGATACTGTCGGGTAAAAACGGCTGACCGCCGCCGTTAATGCAGCCGCCGGGACATGCCATGATTTCGATAAAGTGGCAGTCCACCTCGCCGCTTTTAACTTTTTCAAGAAGCTCGCGTGCATTTGCAAGACCGGAAGCAACCGCAACCTTAACTTCGATACCACCCACATTATAAGTGGCAAATCTGATAGCGGAGGGGCCTCTGACTTCCGAGAACTCGATAACATTAAAGCTCTCGTCGAGCCAGTGGCTTGCCGTGCGAAGTGCAGCTTCCATAACGCCGCCTGTGGCACCGAATATTTGACCTGCCCCCGAGCCGGACTCAAAGGGATTGTCAAATACGTCGTCGTCAAGGTTTACAAAGTCTACAGCAGCGGCTTTAATCATACGTGCAAGCTCGCGTGTTGTGATTGCGGCGTCTACATCAGGAAGACCTGCGGCAGACTGGTCATCTCGAATTGCTTCAAATTTCTTTGCCGTGCAGGGAATAACAGAGACAACATAGATATCCTTGGGGTCAATGTTGTTTTTCTCTGCCCAAAATGTCTTAAGAAGAGCGCCAAACATCTGCTGTGGTGATTTGCATGATGAAAGATTGTCGATAAATTCGGGGAAATAATGCTCACAGAACTTGACCCAACCGGGCGAGCACGATGTAATCATCGGGAGCTTGCCTTTGTTTTTAACGCGGTCGAGCAGCTCGTTGGCTTCTTCCATGATTGTGAGGTCTGCCGTCAGGTTCATGTCAAATACGCCGTCAAAACCAAGACGTTTCATAGCAGCTGCGAGTTTACCTGTAGCATTTGTGCCGACAGGCATACCAAAAGCTTCGCCGATTGTGACACGTATTGACGGTGCCGCAAAGACAAAGACCTTTTTGTTCGGGTCGTTTATTGCGTTCCAAACCTCGGCAGTGTCATCTTTCTCCATGAGTGCACCCGTCGGGCAAACAACGATACATTGACCGCAGTTGACACATGGCGCGTCACCGAGCCCCTCGCCAAATGCACAGCCGATTTCTGTCACGAAGCCTCTAAGGTTGGCACTTATAACAGAGATTGACTGCATATCTGTGCAAGCGGATATACAGCGTCTGCACAAAACACATTTTGAATTATCACGCATAAAAGCGGGAGACGAGTCGTCAATTTTGGTTTCGTGGGTGATGCCCTTAAATGTGGTTTCTTCCACGCCATACTCGGTGCAAAGCCTTTGTAATTCGCAGTCGCCACTTTTTGCACATGAAAGGCACTGTCTGTTATGGTCGGAAACCATAAGCTCAAGTGTTTGCTTGCGAGACTTTCTAAGCTGCGGAGTATTTGTTTGTACTTCCATGCCCTCAAATACGGGGAAAACACATGCGGCAACAAGCGTTCTGTTGCCTTTAACCTCAACAAGACAAACACGGCATGCACCGATTTCGGTGAGGTTTTTCATGTAACACAGTGTCGGTATATGAACATCAGCAAGCTTTGCCGCCTCGAGCACCGTAGAACCGCTTGGGACTTGGACCGATATGTTATTTATCTTTACATTTACCATTTCCATTATCATTATCCCTCCCTATTGCTTCAAAATGGCGTTAAACTTGCATTTTTCAACGCAGACGTCACACTTTATGCATTTTTCTTGGTTTATCACATGCGGTACTTTTACCGCACCGGTTATTGCGTTTGTCGGGCAGTTTTTAAGACATACCGTACAGCCGATACATTTTTCTTCGATTATTGTGTATCTGAGCAAGTCTTTACATACACCTGCAGGACATCTTTTCTCAACGATATGAGCAAGATATTCATCTTTGAAGTAGTTGAGCGTTGACAAAACAGGGTTCGGTGCTGTTTGACCGAGAGCACAAAGTGATGAAGAAATTATGTGATGACACAGGGTGTCGAGCATGTCGAAGTCACTCATTTCACCATTGCCTGATGTAATCTTGTCGAGCAGCTCATAAAGGCGTTTTGTGCCTATTCTGCACGGTGTGCACTTGCCGCAGGACTCCTCAACAGTAAAGCCCAAGAAATACTTTGCAATGTCAACCATACAGCTGTCTTCGTCCATTACGATAAGACCACCCGAGCCCATCATTGAGCCGATAGCCGTCAGCTGCTCAAAGTCAATGGGTACGTCAAAGTGCTCTGCCGGAATACATCCGCCCGATGGGCCGCCTGTTTGTGCAGCCTTAAACTTCTTGCCACCCGGTACACCGCCGCCTATTTCTTCGACTATTTCGCGAAGTGTGGTTCCCATCGGCACTTCGACAAGACCAACGTTTGTGACGTTGCCGCCGAGAGCAAAAACCTTTGTGCCTTTTGAAGTCTCGGTTCCCATTGATGTAAACCAATCGGTACCGTTTAGAATTATTTGAGGAATGTTTGCATATGTTTCAACATTATTGAGAACAGTCGGGCAGTTAAACAAGCCCTTAACAGCGGGGAACGGCGGGCGGGGTCTCGGCTCGCCGCGATTGCCCTCTATTGATGTCATAAGTGCGGTTTCCTCGCCGCAGACAAATGCCCCTGCACCAAGTCTGATTTCAAGGTCAAAACCAAAGCCGGACTCAAAGATGTTCTCGCCGAGAAGTCCGTATTCCTTGGCTTGCTTAATAGCAATTTCAAGGCGGGTAACTGCAATGGGATATTCGGCACGAACATAAACATATCCTTTATCCGCGCCAATTGCGTAAGCGGCGATAGTCATTGCTTCGATAATTGCATGAGGGTCGCCCTCAAGAATGGAGCGGTCCATAAACGCACCGGGGTCGCCCTCGTCCGCATTACAACAGACATATTTCTGCTCACCCTTTGCTTTTGCGGCAAACTCCCACTTTAAGCCTGTCGGGAAGCCCGCACCGCCTCTACCGCGGAGTCCGGACTTTTTGAGCAGGTCAATGACTTCTTCGGGTTTCATCTCGGTAAGAACCTTTCCGAGAGCTTCATAACCGTTAAAGCCGATGTATTCGTCGATGTGTTCGGGGTCAATGACGCCGCAAAGACGAAGTGCAATCCGCTTTTGCTTTTTATAGAAGCCCGTATCGCTCAGATTAGTGAGCTTATCGTCGCCTACTGTTTCGTGATAAAGCAAGCGCTTGACGATACGTCCTTTCAATAAGTGCTCATCAACAATTTCCTTGCAATCTTCCGGCTTAACCTGAGCATAGAAGCTGCCCTCCGGATAGATTATCATTATCGGACCGAGAGCACAAAGACCAAAGCAGCCGGTATGTACAATCTTTACTTCACTTTCAAGACCAACCGCTTTAATTTCCGCCTCAATCGCATCGCTGATAGCGTGGCAGCCCGACGCTACGCAACCTGTTCCGCTGCATAGCATAATATGAGATCTAATCATATGTTACCTCCACCAATTAGTGATGTTAATTTTCGTAAGCTCCGACGGTATATTCAACCACAGGAATACCTTCTTTTACATGACTGCTGATAATTTTGGAAATTTTGTCCGGTGTAACATGGACGTAAGTCACAATATCCTCGCCCGGGACGATAACATCAACAATCGGCTCAAGCGTGCATCTTCCGATGCAACCTGTTTGTGCAACCGTGGCGTTTGTGACGTTTTGAGCTGCGAGCTCGGCAGTTATTGCGTTTAGAACGGGGCGCGCACCTGCGGCAATTCCGCATGTTGCCATGCCCACAACAATTCTGATTGTAGACTCGCCGTCTTCGCGGATTGTTGCGTTTTGCTTCATTTTGTCTCTTATTGCAGCCAGTTCAGCTAAAGATTTCATATGTCTTGCTCCTCTTCTCGGTTAATTATGTAGATTTTCTATGTTTTCGTTAATATATTCGGTTAAAAAAGTTGCTACCTCGGGGTTACTCAGTGCGACGTCGCCGCCTAACATTTCCTTTACTTCTACTGTGGAAAACAAAAACTCGTTGCTGTTTACCGTGTATGTGACAATAAAGTCAATATCGGGGTTTAATGTGACAAGTGCGATAATCGTTCCGGTCAAATCGCCTATCGGTTGGCGGTCGATATGGCTTTTTTGAAAGGTGGCAGTGATTGTTGTTCCCACGCCGAGAGCCGATATGATTGACAGATTGCCGCCTGTCATTTCCGCAGCTTCCTTAAAAAACGAGATACCAAGTCCGATTTTTCGTGTTGTCCGTGTGGTGATAAAGGGGTCTTCAACAGTTTTGAGAAATTCGGGACTCATGCCTTTGCCATTGTCTTTTATTCCTATTGAAAGGGTATCGGCAGGGTCGTTTTCTGTTATTCTTATCTCAACTAATGTGGCATTTGCGGCTATCGAGTTTTGAGCTATGTCTAAGATGTTGAGCGAAAGTTCGTCCATCATGGCGCAGTTACTCTTTGTAGTTTGCCAAAATATCGGGAACTTGGTCTTCTGTGACTTTTCCGTAAACATCATCATTTACAGAGAGCACCGGAGCCAAGCCGCATGCACCCACACAACGAAGACCGTCTATTGAAAACTTTCCGTCAGCTGTACACTCACCGTCTTTGATGCCAAGCTCTTTTTCAAAACGCTCAAGAATTTTGCCTGCGCCCTTGACATAACAAGCAGTACCCATGCAGATATGCACCTTATATTTACCCTTGGGTTGCAGGTGAAACTGCGAGTAGAATGTGACAACGCCATATATTTCGCTCAGGGACACACCCATTCCTTCGGCAACCATCTGCTGAACCTCGCGGGGCATGTAGCCGTAGATGTTTTGAGCAGCTTGAAGCACGGGCATAAGTGCACCCTCACGGTCTTTGTTTAACGCGATTGCTTCTTTCAGTAAATTTTCCTGCTCTTTGGTGCCTTTGAACTCTATTGTGGAAACACCCATAATATGAACATTCCTTTCTCAGGTTATTATACTACACGTAACTTAAAGTATACCAATTCCGACTGCTTTATGCAATCCCAAAAATATTACTTTATTAATTCAATTACCGATTTTGGTGTCAGCTCGCAGAGCATCAGAAAGTGCTTTTTTTCGTTTATTGACCAAAGCTGATGAGCGTCCGATGAATGAAGGATATTTTTATCGGGATAATTATCATCTTCATTTTTGGATTTGAGCTCAATTGTGGCTATGTCCAAATGCGGCGGAAGAAAACCCAAGTTTGAAGTGACACTAAAAGACTCTCTGTCAATATGTGCGGGTACAAAAGCGCCGCCGTGTTTTTTAGTCAGTTGATGCAGATGATCAAAGGATATGGTAGTCGGAGCGGTTAACATTCTGTCGATTTTGCCTGTATTTTGGTCGCTTTCGTCAAAAATAAGCTGAGCACCGAATATACTCTCACGGTTTGCTATGTTATTGTAAAAGCAAGAAAGCTCTGCTTCGAACTCCTCTGCTTTTTCTATAGCGTCAAACAGACATAAAACATGTACTTCCTCGGCTGTAGACACTTCAATTCCGGGAAGTACAATCAGATTTTTGCCGTAAGCAGCTTGTGCGTTTTCTGCTGCTTTTATAACAGCTTTTGCATTTTCTATTGTGTTGTGGTCGGTTATTGCTATGAGGTCAAGCCCGTTTAATATAGCCATACCGACAATGTCGTTTGGTGTCATGTCGTCATTTGCACATGGCGACAGTGCCGTATGGATATGAAGGTCATAATAATAAGGCTGAGATTTTTTTTGCAAGCTCATATGCGGTATCCTCAGAGGTGAATATCGTCAACCCCTCTTCTTTGGCGGTTTCAAGTATGTCGACCGGAGCGGTCAATCCTTCGGGCAAAATTACACAGCCTGCCTCTACCATAACGGCAACAGCTACCATGTTCTTTGATGTCTGCACAGTTATCCAGACATCACCGGGCTTGCACCCGCCTAAAACACGGCTGAGCAGGTCGGAGATATAGCATGACTTGAGCTTCTCGTCATTTCCCTCTGCTAATGTTTCAAGGTTTAGTTGTTCTTTTAATTTACTAACTGTCATAAAAATTCTCCACCTCCGTCATCGCGAGCGATAGCGTGGCGATCCAGAAAATATACTTATTAAAGTGCTGATATCTGGATTACCACGTCGCCTACGGCTCCTCGTAATGACGAAATTGCCATTTATCTTTCTTACTCCTTAATGTCTCTAAACGGGGGAGGCATGTATTCTTGCAGCTCTGCCATTTCATGGAATAATGCACCCATTCGCTCACGCAGCTTAAACACGCAGTCACTGTCTTGGGCAGTACCGCCCACAATGTCCTCCGCCAAAGCGTGGCATGACGGTGCTCCGCATGAGCCGCAGTCTATATCGGGAAGTGTTTCATAGATGCTTTCGATGTCGGCGAGCTTTTTCATTGCTGTGCTGCGGTCTGTGTCAATCATTAATATAGAACTGTATTCGGGAATTTTTTGCCAGTTCAAAATTTCTGTAGTGAGACATTTCGTATCAACCGCGTTTTGGCTTTGATTTTCTTCCAAGCCTTGACCCATACGGTGTATTCTCGCCCTTGCGACAAACGGATTTTCAACTGCAAGACACCCGCCGACACACCCTCCGGGACAAGCATTAAGCTCAACAAAGCGGACACCGGACATTTTTCCGTTTTCAATTTCATCAAGCACTCTGATAACATTGTCGATGCCGTCAACGGCAACAAACAGGTTTTCTTTGATTGCACTGCCCTCGCCGCCGGAATATGCCCAGTCAATGCCTCTGATGCCTGCCGTTGAGAGGTTCTTTGGTTTTGTAATTTTTTCAACTGCGGGAAGTAGGTTCTTAAAGAGCTCTGTAATAGAGAAAATCCCGTCGATGACAACACCGTCAAAGCCTATGCGGTACTTTGATGCTGTTATTTTCGCAGGACATGGTGAAATAAAAAATACTCCGATTTCCTCAGGCTTAAAACCTGTTTCTTTTACGGCTTTTTCTTTTGCTGCGATTGCCGCAAGTTCTACCGGAGTGATTATTTTTAAGATGTTTTCTAAAAGCTCGGGATAGCGTACACAGATGAGCTTAACGATAACAGGGCACGCCGAACTGATTGACGGGCCGTTTAACTTAGCGTGTACCTTGGGGAGTATATCCTTGGTGTAGTCGGAAACTCACTGCGCCGCAAGGGCAACCTCATATATATCGTCAAAGCCGATATCAAGTATTGCCGTCAGGATTATATTAACATCACGAATTGTCTTAAACTGACCATAAAGTGACGGAGCGGGAAGAGCGATTTTGTGTTTGAATTTTGACATAACCGACAAGGGGTCGGATATTGCTTTTTTTGCATGATTTGGACAAGCTCTGATGCACTCGCCGCAATCAATGCAATGGTCGCTCATGATAACGGCTTTACCATTACGCACACGTATAGCCTCTGTCGGGCATCGTTTTATACAGTTGATACAGCCTTTGCATTTTTCGGCATCAAGAGTAACGGAATGCGTAATAGTATCCATATCCCACCTACGTACGTATTGTTATTACAAGTGTTGTGCCTACTCCAAGCTCACTGGTGATTTGAAAATCATCGCTTTGTTTTTTAATATTCGGCAGACCCATGCCTGCGCCAAACCCAAGCTCACGAACAGAGTCGGAAGCGGTGGAGAAACCCTCTTTCATTGCCATGCTGATATCTGCAATACCCGGTCCTTGGTCTGTCAGTGTGATTATTACACTGTCTTCCAAAACCTCAACATCGGCAACTCCGCCCTCGCCGTGTATAACCATGTTAATCTCGCCCTCATACATTGCGATTGAGGTACGTCTTATGAAATCCGGAGGAAATCCAAGCTGCTTTAATGTCTTTTTTACCGCAGCGGAAGCAGCACCTGCTGATGCGAAATCATGGGCACTGACATCGTAGCGTTGCTTTAATGATTCTGACATAGGCTAACCTCGTTACAATTTATGTTATGTTTCGTCGCCGGTGAGACCTGCACAGTACAGCAGCCCGCATGAAGTATACATCGAGTGGTCGGATCTAAGCACTACAATTTCTTTTTCATTTGCCAAAGTGATAAGAGCGTCGTCGGGTTCTTTTCCGCGGACAAGAATTACACAATGGATATCCATCATTTCGGCTGTGCGAATACTTTGAGGATTGTTGAGACCTGTCAGCAAAAGCCCTTTGTTTTCGCCAAAAGCGAGTGCGTCACTCATCAAATCCGAACCGCAGGCGGCATTGATTTCGATGTGGTCGTATGGCACATCTGTGTAAACCTTGGCGTCTAAAATTTCGATAATATTTTCTATTTTCATCTTGTTATCTCCCTTTCAAGATATGGAAAATCGTAGTGACTATTTTTCTGATTGATATAATATCATTTTATGAGGTCTTTTACAACCTCTGAGGCTATAATTAACCCGACTACGGGCGGGACAAACGAAATGCTCGAGAGTTTTTCGTTTTTTACAGGGGTTTCGGTCGAATAAACTACCTTAAGCGATGATACATTACGTGCTCTAAGCTCCCGCCGCATGACCCGCGCTATCGGGCAAACCGATGTTTTATGAATGTCGGAAACCTTAAACGCCGCAGGGTCAAGCTTATTTGCCGCACCCATTGAACTGATGACAGGGATACTGAGGGTATTGCATCGGCATACAAGCTCGATTTTTGCCGTAATTGTGTCGATTGCGTCAATTACATAGTCATATACGGACAAATTAACGCAGTTTGCCGTTTCCGGCAAATAGAAAAGCTTTTGTGTTTTTATTTCAAGTTCAGGGTTAATATCAATCAGATGCTCGCGCATTACCTCAACCTTATCATGCCCGACGGTTCTGTGAGAAGCAATGAGCTGTCGGTTGATATTTGTGATGTCGATAACATCACCGTCAAAAATATCAAGAGCACCGATACCGCAGCGACAGAGTGCTTCGGCACAGTGACCGCCGACACCTCCAATACCGAAAACCGCCACACGGCGGTTTTTCAGCTTATCAAGGTTTTTCTGCCCTATCAGCAGTGCAGTTCTTTCAAATTGTCTTGTCATAACGAAAATTGTGTGCCGTCTAAAATTGAGTCGTCATTAAAGACCCAGTCGCGGGTATGAATGACAACATGCTTGCCGCCGTGCACACGGCAAACGGTTTTTTCAATGCCCGAATTAATTATAAGGCGGCGGCACATGCTGCAAGGAACTGTATCGTGCAGAATTTCGCCGGTTTTCGCGTCAAGCCCCGACAGATACATGGTTGAGCCCATCATATCTCTGCGCGCAGCCGAAATAATGGCATTTGCTTCGGCATGAACACTGCGGCACAGCTCATAACGCTCGCCGCTTGGTATGCCAAGTTCGTCTCTCATGCATACAGCGCGGTCGAGACAATTCTTCCTGCCGCGGGGAGCTCCGTTATATCCCGTAGAGATAATTTCATCATTTAACACAATAATAGCCCCGTACTTACGGCGCTTACAGGTAGATCTTTGCATAACAGTTTCCGCTATATCAAGGTAATAATTTTCTTTATCTTGGCGTTCCATTTTAACCCTCCGAAAAAATGACATTTTTGGCATCCTCGCGAGCCGGTCTTTATATAATAAATCATATTTTGTCGAAAATCAAGGTTAAGATGTAGTCAAAATAAGAGGCATTATGGTGAACAGAGTGCTCATTTTTAAGGTTGCATATTGATAGTGCGTGATATATAATTTTAAGTTGAGGTCAGTGAGGTGCCTTCTTATGGGTAAAAGAGTAAAAAAACAGGAAGAAGTTAAAAAAAGCAGC
Source organism: Oscillospiraceae bacterium (assembly GCA_009781515.1). Lineage (GTDB taxonomy): Bacteria > Bacillota > Clostridia > Oscillospirales > Oscillospiraceae > WRMH01. Next base: position 3,688 of record WQXY01000032.1, on the reverse strand, counting down.
ACTCGTAAAGCCAAGCTTGGATTGCGTACAAAGCTTATTATGATTTTTGTTGTTGTGATGCTCATACCGATAATCATACTCACAGTCATCACATGGAACCAGCTTAACACACTGAGTTTTATGCTGCGCGACATATCTGTCGATGACTCTACAATTGCATTAAATGACAGTGCACGTGACAATATTGAACGCATGGCAACCAATACATCAATAGCTATTTCAGAGTTTTTATATCAGCGGGATCAGGACATAATGCTGCTTGCAAGCCTTGTGCCGTCTGATATGTCATATAGAATATTTTCCGAAAACAGAAACGGAAATCTGATGACAATCGGTGAGTGGAAGCTTTCTGATGATAAAATGTCATGGGTTGAGTTAATCCGTTTGTTTATACGGGAACACACGATGTCTCAACAAACATTGAAAATGAGGATGTTTTGCTTGGAAGCAGCTTCCGCTACAGACCGCCTGAGGTATTTCCGAGGTACAGAGAGCTGCGACCTCTTTATGACGAGGTAACATTTATTGACCTCGACGGTCAAGAGGTATTTAAGTTCGTAAACCCCAACTCCACAAAGATAAACTACCCGCTCAACTCGGACAAAATGGATGTTTCCTATAAAAGCAACACATATATAAAAGCGGAAACATACTGGGAAGAGCTTCAAAAACTCGCTCCGGGCGAAATCTATGTATCTGATGTTATCGGAGCATATGTCGGCACTAATTATATAGGAATGTACACACCCGGTGTTTTGAAAAACGATATGCCGCAAACACATCCGAACTATGACAAGCTTCTTGAAATCGCCAATCTCCCGACTGACGAATTTATGAAAGTTGCCGCGCAGCAGGCATTTGCAGGGAAAGAAAACCCGCTTGGTCAACGCTTTGAGGGTATTGTCCGCTGGGCAACCCCTGTAGAGGACGCTTTAGGGGAAATAATCGGTTATGTGACAATGGCACTTAATCACGAGCATATTATGGAGTTTGTCGACTACATAACTCCAATGACAGAGCGTTATACAATCATGCCAAGTGCCTATGAGGGTAACTACGCATTTATATGGGACTATAAATGCCGCAATATAGCGCATCCGAGACATCACTCAATAGTGGGCTATAATCCCCTGACAGGTGAGCCGCAGGTGCCGTGGCTTGAGGGAACGGACTCCAACTCACCATTTTATCATTGGTCAAGCGGCGGCGGTCAGCAGTGGCTTGAAGAAAATCCGTCATGGGACAGATTGTCCGAAGCTAATTACGGTACAAGCTGGGGCACGTTTTACGAGCACTATAAAGATAACAGGGAAGTGCTGCCGCAGTTTGGTGAAAGACCACTTATCGACGGCTCGGGCTTAGACCGTCAGTCGCGCATCAAAACTCCCGCAAGAGAGCTGACAAAAGCAGGCTTTGTAGGACTTGACGGCAGGTATCTAAACAATGCACCTCAATGTACGGGCTGGATGGATTTGACGGAAAGCGGCGGCTCAGGGTCATTTTACATTTTCTGGAGCGGAATACTAAAGCCGACAACAGCGGGAGCAATTCCGTACTACACGGGCAAATATGCGCCCGAAGTGCAAGGCAACAGCCGAGGGTTTGCATTTGTTACGATTGGCGCAGGCATTGAAGATTTCACAGCTCCTGCCGTGCATATGGAGGAGCGGCTTTTAGATGCGATAGACAGCAACTTAAACAAGAGTATTATTCAGCTTGTTATTACAAGTATTGGCGTGTTTATACTGATTATAGTCGTGGCTATCTCATTGGCTTCAACAGTTACAAAAAACATAAAGCTGCTTGTAGCAGGCATTTACCGTTTCCGCAACGGTGACAGGCATTTCAGAATGAAATCTAAATCAAGAGATGAATTTGGAATACTTGCAGACTCCTTTGATGATATGGCTGACAGTATTGAAAACAGCACAAAATCACCCCTTGTTATTACAGACACGAGATACAGGGTTATTTATATGAATAACGCCGCACTGGAACTGACAAAAAATGATGTCAAGGATGTTAAAGGTGTCTTGTATGATGTGATAAGCATATATCCTCCCAAATCGCCGTATAGTCCTATTGAAGCTTTGGAAGAAGGAAGAGAAGCAGAGGTTTTTCACAGGGAGGAAGATGACCGCTACTTTAAGGGCACGGCAAACTATTTATACGACCATGAGGGTGTCCAAACAGGCTACATTATTACAACCAATGATGTTACGGAAATACAGGTTGCAAGAAAAAGAGCAGAAGCGGCAAGCACGGCAAAAAGTGTCTTCCTGTCAAACATGAGCCATGAAATCCGTACACCGCTCAACGCAATAATGGGTATGACAACCATTGGCGAAACAACAGACAGCGTTGAGAAAAAAGACTATGCACTTGGTAAAATTCATAATGCGTCAAAGCACCTTTTAGGTGTTATTAACGATATTCTCGATGTTTCAAAAATAGAAGCAAATAAGTTTGCGCTCTCTGCAGTGAACTTCTCTCTCACAGAAATGCTTGAGCGGGTCATAGATATGATTAACTTCCGTGTTGACCAGAAAAGCCAAACACTGACAGTAAACATTGACGACACCATACCCGACAATTTATATGGTGACGACCAAAGGCTCGTACAGGTTATCATGAACATATTGTCCAATGCGGTCAAGTTCACAAACGAAGACGGTACTATTCTTTTAGACGTGGCAAAAGAAAAAGAAGAAGACGATTATTGCACAATCCGCATAATCGTAAAAGACAATGGTATCGGTATAAGCAAGGAACAGCAGGCGCGTCTGTTTGAGTCCTTTGAACAGGCGGAAGCGAGCACATCACGCCGCTTTGGCGGAACAGGTCTTGGTCTTGTTATTTCAAAGAGTATAATTGAAATGATGGACGGCAAGATTTGGGTCGAGTCTGAGCTTGGCAAGGGTGTGACGGTTTCCTTTACTGTAAGGCTTGCGATTAATAAGGCCAGAAAAGGTAAAGCAAGGGCTAAGATTATCGAAGCGAAAAAAGAAGAAAAGGTAGTGCAGGAAGTTAAAAATGAAAAAGAAGCACTGATACATGAAATGCACAACCACGATTATACGGGATTTACAGTGCTGCTTGTTGAAGATGTTGAAATTAACCGTGAGATTGTTATGGCGCTCTTGGAAGCCACACATCTGAAAATAGATTGTGCGGAAAACGGCGTTGCAGCCGTAAAAGCATTTGCAGCAAACCCCAAAAAGTATGACTTAATCTTTATGGATTTGCAAATGCCCGAAATGGACGGCTTCACAGCGACAAGGTTTATAAGAAGTTCAAATGTGGTGCGGGCAAAAGAAATTCCGATAGTTGCCATGACCGCTAATGCATTTAAGGAAGACATTGACAAATGTCTTGAAGCGGGCATGAACGGTCACATCGGAAAGCCGCTCGAATATATAAAAATCGTCGAAGTATTGGACAAGTATCTGAAAAAGATGTAAGGACGGCAATAATTCCCCTCATGCCGCCCATCAAAACACAGTATTTGCAATAGTTTGAGGAATTGTCCCAAAATGAGACAATTCCTCTTTTACGTGCGCAAATACCCCTCGAGTATCAGCGAGGCGGCGACTGCGTCAACAGTTGCTTTGCGTTTCTTGCCGCGTTTGCCGACATCAGAGAGCACCTGATGAGCACTTTTTGTAGTCAGACGCTCGTCCCAAAGCTT
>WQXY01000031.1 GCA_009781515.1 Oscillospiraceae bacterium | reverse complement strand
TAATACCTTCCGGAAAAGAGTTGTTATTTAACCTATCAATGGCTTCTTCAATAGTATTATTCCCGAGTATGTAATGAATGTTCGTTTTTATACCTGCATTAATTAGGTTATTAATAGCATTAGTTGTATATTCAGCACGATACCAACTTACCGCAACAGCACCAACATAGTGCTTGAGCATATCGACAATTCGATGTGAAAGATTATATCCTGAGGTTGTGAAGTTGGGTGCAATTCCATTATTTCTACTATAAGCTAGTATTTCTTCGCAGTTTTCGTGTTGATCTACGTCTCCTCGACCACCGAGAGCAAATTGGAATACTTTTCCTTTACATTGGTCTACGATTTTACGAAAGTTATTAAATGACATGTTTTCTTTTACTATTGAACGTCCGTTTTGATAACACTGTGTACCGGATGCATGGCAGTAACCGGACATACCATGATTGCAATGGCCCATGACACCAACATCAATCAAACCCGGAAAAGTACGCATGAGTGGATCAACTCCGGTATCTCTACCATTATTTATTACACCGGAACGAATATATAACCCTGTTTTACTGTCAAATAGTTCGTAAAACTTGTTGTGTTGGTCGACACACTTTGTTAGCATAATTTTTCAAGCTCCTAACTTTCGTATTTGTTTAAGATAATGAAATCCTTATTATCTTTTGCAAGAGAGTCTAAAATCTCACCGTTTATTTCATCTATATTATCAATCGATTTAAAAAGTAAGTTAAATCCATCTTCAAGACATTTTTTATAATTATCATATTCGTCTTGTGAATAACCGTACTGGTCGATAATTTCTTTAATCGACTTTTCTTCACCACACCCATAATACGATAAGAAATATCCATTAAGATCATCAACAGATGATATGATTTCTCCCTCTGTAGTATTATGCCAACTCTCTTCAGTTATTAAAACATGCTTTAATAAATTATAATAATTAGTAAGAAACGGATACTTTTTAATTGTTTCGTTATCAACGCTGGGTTGTGATTTATATGCAATAACATAATTAGTGCTTGAAGAGTTTGTAATGAAATTTATGGTTATTTTCATTTTACACCTACTAAAATTCCGCTCATTAATAATCCAAGAATACTGGAACTATTATTAATATAATTGAGCAATGATGGAATGTCAACTATGTTTTCCAATTATATTGAATTATTTATTTCAATTGCTATAATCATTGTAAGATGTAAATAAAGGATGAGTTGATGAATCGGATTAGAGAACTGCGCAAGCATATGAAATTAACCCAGAAAGAGCTGGCTAAGCATTTACAAATTGCTGATAGTACACTCTCCTACTGGGAAATAGGTAAATATGAACCTGACAGTGAAGCTCTTTTAAAATTGTCGAGGTTTTTTAAGGTTCCTATTGATTACATACTTATTGGTGACTTCGAAAAATGGGATATAAATGTGGAATTAGCGTCATATACAAATGAAAATACTGTGCAAATCATCGATTCAAATATGAAAGTATCAGAGAATAATATTGAATATATATCAAATAATCGAAATGAGTTCGAGGGATTAACAAAAGAGGAAATAGAAAAACTCTCTGATTATGCGCAGTTTATTAAGTCTCAAAGAAACAAGAAATAATTATTGTAATATTATTACGGTATGAGTGCTTTGAAGTAGAGATTGTGCTGCTACACGCCTTACAGGCCAAAAGAAATGCGGGAAGGGGCACACCCGCCAAGGTACCATACAGCATTGCTATTTATTACTATATTTATAATACTAAGATATAATGTCTCTGAGCCTGTTTATTTTATCTATTCGTATATTAATCGAGTAGATTTCAAGTAAATGAAGCTAACGCAAATCAAAAACCGCTGCGATTGCAACGGTTTGACGGAAAATGGAGCGGGTGATGGGAATCGAACCCACGTGGCCAGCTTGGAAGGCTGGAGCGTTACCATTACGCAACACCCGCACGCTATTTATACAGCATGAAGAATACTACAACATTTGTGCCAACTTTGCAAGATAATTTTGCAATAAAATTAACACTATGAAAGTTATATTGCGGTCGAGATTGCGGGTCAAGCCCGAAATGACGGAAGAATAGGAGACTGCAATGACGGGGGAGTGGATTGTCACGCTCACAGTGACGAGGTGATTTTTTATCCTTCAAATTTGACGACTTTATTTCTGCCGGCAGTTTTTGCTGCGTAGAGGGCATAATCCGCTCCGGCGACAAAGTTTTGAGATGAGGCGTCCTGCATTGGTGTTAAGGCGTTTAAGCCAATGCTGACTGTTAATTTTGTGATAGTGCCGTGTCCGGATGCAATTGAAAGATTTTCAATGCTCTCGCGAATTTCTTCGGCAAGGCTCAAAGTACCCTCAAGCTCCGTGTCGGGAAGTAAAACGACAAACTCCTCGCCGCCCCAACGTGCACAAAAGTCGGCGGGGCGCTTGAGAGTATGCTCGATTGCTTGAGCCACGGTTTTTAATGCTATGTCGCCTTGCAGATGACCGTATGTGTCGTTGTAAGCCTTAAAATGGTCTATGTCTATCATCATTAAACTGATTGGTTTTTGCTCTCTTTTTGCACGGTTCCATTCCAAGTGAAATCTCGATTCGTAGCCGCGTCTGTTGGTTACGCCTGTCAGCTCATCAATTATGCTCAGTTCCTTTACCGAGTTGAACTGGTTCATGTACTGGATTTGCTTTTGCACTCTGACCTTAACAACAGAGGAGTGGAATGGCTTTGTTATATAGTCGGAAGCGCCCAAGCTGAGACCTCGCTCTTCAAACTCGGCTTTTTCAAGCCCTGTTATAAACACTACGGGAATGGCTTGTGTTTCTTCGGAATTTTTCAGAATTGAAATTACCTCGTAGCCGTCCATTCCGGGCATAAGAACATCAAGCAGTATTACATCGGGCAGGCGTTCCTTTGCCAATGCAATTGCATCAATTCCGTTTTTTGCCGCACAAATGTCGTAATCGGGGCTTAGTATATTTGTCAGGGCCATTATGTTGGCAGGCTCATCATCCACAATCATAATGGTGTGTTTTCCGTCACGGTTTATCAGCTTTCCCTCAAGCTCATCAAAAAAGTCATCTTGTGTTTCGTAAAATTGTTCGTTAATTTCATAAAACACATCTACAATATTCGGGTCAAAATGATTGCCCTTGCCCTCGAGAATTATATCAACAGCTTTTTCATGTGAAAACGCAGGCTTATACGGACGTTTTGAAATTAGTGCATCATACACATCAACGAGTGCCATAATCCTGCCGTGAAGCGGAATTTCTGTGCCTTTAAGCCCGCGCGGATATCCTGTGCCGTCCCAACGCTCATGGTGGCTGCCTGCGACAATCTTGGCATTTTGAAGAAACTCGTCATCACCGGACTCATTGATAATACTGCCGATTATTGACTCGCCCTCAAGGGCGTGCTTTTTCATGTCCGAATATTCGTCTACGGTAAGCTTTCCCGGTTTGTTCAAAATTAAGTCCGACACAACAATTTTGCCGATATCGTGCAAACGTGACGAGGAAACAATAACATCGATATTCCAGTTTGCCGTCTCATTTGCGTATACGCCGCGTTTAACCATTTCATCAATTATTATTCTCATATTTTTTGAAGTTTGCTCGGCATGCTTTCCTGTGAGTTTGTCGCGATTTTCAACCATATTGGCAAGAACGGATGCCATGCTGTTTTGAACTTTAATAAGCTTATTTGTCTGCTCCTGCAAGGCTGTAGCTCGCTCATGGAGCGCACGTATTTGATTGACGATTGTCATTTGATTTTGAACTCTGAGCTTAACAATGTCGGAAACAAACGGCTTTGGTATATAGTCTGCCGCGCCGAGTGTCAGTCCCTTTTTCTCGGCATCGGAGTTGTCGAAGCCTGTAATAAAAATGACGGGAATGGCTTTTGTTGCCTCGAAATTTTTCAGTGAAGCAATGACATCATAACCGTCCATTTCGGGCATAAGAACATCAAGCAGTATAACGTCCGGCAAATGCTCGTTTGCGAGCATTATGGCATCCGAGCCGTTTTTTGCCGCCCGTACATCATATATGTCACTTAAAATGTTTGATAGTGCAATGATGTTGGTGGTTTCATCATCTACAACAAGTACGGTATTTTTTTTATTTTCACTCATTGTTTTGTCCAAGCCTTTCCCTTAGTGTATTTAGTTCGTCAATAGCCTTGTTAAATTCAAAGTCCTCTACATATCGTATAAGTTCGGTGGAGTTTGGTATTGTACGGATAGCGTCAAGTAAGTTCATGCTTTCGGATTTTCTGTTTATTAGAAGAGGCTCCAAAGTATCCAATATTTCAAGGGCTTTTTCATTATCTGCAGTTTCGGCGATACCCTCGTCTTCGCTGTCCGCCAAAAGTGATGCCAATTTATCAAGAACAGTCTTAATTTCGTCGTCAAGGGCGCCAAGCTGACTTTTGCTGAGTCTGTTTTTTCCGTCCGTAAGCATGGCTTCTGCTTCGGCTGCGAGCTTGCGTAAGCGCTTTTCGCCGATTTGCCCGGCATTGCTTTTTATAGTATGTGCCATTCTGTGGGCGAGTGCAATATCTCCGCAGCTTAGTGCTTCCCTAAAATCGGCTGCCGTGGTCTGATTGTATTTGACAAAGTGCTTACGGATTTGTTTAAGCGAGCTTTCTTCCTGCTCCGATTGCTTTGATTTGTCTACTGCAAAAAATTCCACTACGGGCAAGTGATTAATAAGGCATTGCCACAACTCTTGTGATGTGAAGGGCTTTCCGAGATAATCGGACATTCCGCTTTTTTTGTATAACTCCAAATCATTAGACATTATGTTGGCGGTTAAGGCGACAATGGGTGAGCCTACTTTCATCGAAGTAATAATCTCGGTTGCTTCAATACCGTCCATAACAGGCATATGAATATCCATAAATATCAAATCAAAGGGTTTTTCGTTGCCTATGACACGCTCTTCGATTATATCAACACCTTCTTTGCCGTTTCTTGCAACAACGCTTTGAATACCGACGCGTTCCAAATGCTCACGGACAACCTGCTGGTTCATTTCGTTATCTTCGCACACCAAGATTTCGGCGCTAAAATGCGGCTTTTCAAGCTCACTGATTATCTTCTTTTGTTCGGGGGCTTCATCTGCATCAACCAAATTAAAAGAGAGGGTAAAGCTAAAGCTGCTGCCGCTTCCGGGCGTGCTCTCAACGGTTAGAGTGCCGCCCATCATTTCGATAAGATTTTTAGTTATCGGAAGTCCAAGTCCGGTGCCTCCGAATTTTCGCGTTATGCTGTCGTCTGCTTGCTTAAACGGCTCGAAAATTCTTTTGAGCTGCTCCTCATTCATTCCTATACCGGTGTCTTTTACTTCAAACTTGATTACCGCTTCGTTTTCGTCGGAGCTGATAAGCGATGTAAGCAGCCTGACGCTTCCGGATTTTGTAAATTTGACGGCATTAGAGAGTAGGTTCATAAATATTTGACGAAGCCTGACAGGGTCGCCTAAAAATTTCTTTCCGCTAAATTCTTCGACATAGCAGTATAAAATTATTCCTTTTTCGTCATAAGTCGGAATTATCATTGATTTGCATTTGCTTATGACATCTTTTATATCAAAGGGAATGTTTTCCAATTGGATTTTTCCGGCTTCGATTTTTGCACTGTCCAAGATATCGTTAATGATACTGAGCAGCCATTTTGCATTGTCGTTGATATTGTTGAGATATTGCTTGGTTTTTGGTGTTACATCATCATCTAAGGCAAGCTCCGAAAATCCTATAATGCTGTTCATAGGTGTTCGGATTTCGTGGCTCATATTAGCTAAAAACGCCGATTTTGCTCTGTTGGCGATTTCGGCTTCCTCGCGCTTTATGATTAATTCCTGCACAATAAACGAAATGCTTTCATGTTCGCTTTGAATACAATTGCTTGAAACGTCATAGCCGAGTGCAATTCTGCGTGCCATTTCGTAACATGATCCGGAGCCGCAGGCTCCGCAGTCAAACATTCTCTTATCTTCGGTCAGTTTATTTATCGAAGCAAAGGCTTTTTCCATCTGCTCGTCCGTTACTTCGGGCGGCACAACAGTTTTTGGTGTATATGACCTGATAAAATCATCAAGGCAAAGCTTGCTGTCATAATCCGCATAGAGCTTGTCGTACACGGACTTGTCAAACTCCTGCAACACCGCATTACGGTTTTCATGCATTACGTTTTCTGCTTCAAAACGGTTGTGGGTGTGGGCGCAGCCTGTGCCTATGTTACAGCCCCCGTGGCAGTTTAAGACGTCAAAAATTGCAGGCAGTACACTTTCATCTTGCTTTGAAAACAGGTTTAAGGCGTCATATACAATGTCATTTCCCTCGGCGTGGTCAATCCTCAGCTTTTTATTGAGATAAAACTCAATGTTCTCTTTCAAACCGCCCGGCATTGAATAAAGCCGCCCGAGTGCCGAGTTATTATGATCAAAATATCCGGATGCTTCCGGAAGCTTTATATTGTTTTTTGCGATATATTCATAGAGTTTTTTTATTGTAACATTGTAGCTTACAAAGCCCGTATCAATAAACTCATGCTTTTTGGCAATGCATGGTGAGAGCGCCGCAATACGGTCTGTTACATTGCAATAATTTTTCATATAAATAGCGGTGCAAAGCATTGGGCTTTGTATGGGCGACAGGTATTTAATCAAGTCGTTTTCATATAACAAAATGTAATTAACAATAGCAGGGCAGGGCTGTGTGATAATTGACTTAGGGTTATTTTTTTGAATGTATCTGATGTGTGCCCATGTGCAAATATCTGCACCGAGCGACACATCGTATATTGTTTTTACTCCCATTTCGCGAAGCCACGCAAGAACTCTGCCGTATTCATACTCGCCTGTGCGTATTGCGGGAGCGGTAAACATGGAAATTGGAACTCCGTTTTGCAGGTCATCCAAAAACTGACGGGTATCATCTTCATAATCACGCACATCGTGGTGACAGGCGTGGATACATGCTCCGCAGGCGATACAATGCTCATGGTCTATTTTTACTTTTATATGAGCGCTTTTTATGTAGGTGATGCTCGCACCCTCCATAGGGCAAACTCTGACACATTTGTTGCACCCTACGCAGATTGCTTCATCATTTGTAATAAGTTTTTTCAAAGGTCTTCACCTAATTTCTCTCTGAGTTTGAAAAGCTCATCTAATGCCTGCTTAAACTCAAAATCTTCTACAAACTGTGCAAGTATGTCCGAGTCGGGTATGCTGCGGATATCGTCAAGTAAATTCATGCAATCGGGCATTCCTTTTTTGAGCATTGGCTCCAAGACATTTAATATTCTCAGTGATTTTTTTACATCGGCAGTCGGGGCAACATTTTCGTAATCTCTTTCGTTTTGCAGCGATGACAGCGTTTCAAGAACTGCATTCAGTTCGCCCTCAAGCAGTGAAAGCTGCTCTTTATTCGGCTTGTGATTTGCGTCTGAAAGAATAAACTCTGTTTCTGCTGCAATTTCCTGCAGGCGTTTTTCGCCGATTTGACCTGCGTTACTTTTGAGTGAATGCGCTATTCTGTGTGCGGTTTTCAAATCACCTGTATCAATGGTCTGCATAAGCTTTGCAAACGTGTTTTGATTACTTTTTGCAAAGTATTTTTGAAGGAGTTGCAGCATTTTATCGTCGCCCTCGGACTCTTGCGAATTTTCTATTGTTGAGATTTTTATGACCGTAAAATATTTTATCAGGCACTTCCACAGTTCCTGTGATGTGAACGGTTTGCCGAGATAATCGGGCATGCCGCTTGATTTGTAGATATCCAAGTCGTTTGACATGATGTTGGCTGTCAAGGCTACTATGGGTGTTTTCACTCCGAGAGCCGTGATTTGTGAGGCGGCTTCCATGCCGTCCATAATAGGCATATGAATGTCCATAAAAATAATGTCAAAGGGTTTGGCGCCGCTATGTAGACGCTGCTGCACAATGTCTACACCCTCCTTACCGTTAGCCGCAACAACAGTTTGAATTCCGACACGCATGAGGTGCTCGCATATGACATACTGATTTAGGTTATTATCCTCGCAAACCAAGGCTTCGCCGCTAAAATTGGGCTTTTCAAGGTCTTTGAGAATTATCTTTTGCTGCGGCATATCGGAAACGTCAATTATCCCAAACGGTGCGCTGAAACTGAAACTGCTGCCGACACCAAGCTCGCTTTTGACGCGCAGCTCTCCACCCATCATTTCGATAATGTTTTTTGTTATGCTAAGTCCTAAACCGGTGCCGCCAAATCTGCGTGTAATACTGTCATCTGCCTGCATAAACGGGTCGAAAATGCCTGCAATTTGCTCCGCGCTCATACCAATGCCCGTGTCTGTGACCTCAAAAGTTACCAAGAGCTGTGTATCCTCTAAGTGTTCTGCAGTTACAAGGAGCTTAACTGTTCCGCTGTTTGTAAACTTAATCGCATTTGAAAGCAGGTTCATAAATACCTGGCGAAGCCGTATCGGGTCGCCGACAAGGCTCTTACCTACGAGCGGCTCGCAGTCGCAATACAGTGTGATACCTTTTTCCAAAAACTTCGGCAGTATGGCTGACTTACATTGAGACACAACATCATGCAGGTCAAAGGGGATAAGTTCGAGGGAAATTTTGCCGGACTCGATTTTGGCACTATCCAAGATATCGTTTATTATGTTAAGAAGCCACTTTGCGTTATCTGCAATATTATTTAGGTATTGTTTGGTTTTTAGCGAAACACCTTCATCTTGGGCAAGCTCCGAAAAGCCTATAATGCTGTTCATGGGTGTTCTGATTTCGTGGCTCATGTTGGCAAGGAAAATAGACTTGCTTTTGTTGGCATGTTCCGCTATGTCGCGGGCATGACGCAGGCTCTCGTGAGCGTTGTCGAGCTGCTTGTTGATAATGCCGGATAAAAACAATGCTATTACTACGCATAACAAAAGTACGGCGAGAGTTAAGAGAATACCGCTGAGTGCGAAAATTATGACCTTTGAGGTCTCATCTGCCGTAAAAAACCCGACAAGAAACATTCCGACAACTTCATCGCCAATTCCGAAAATAGGATTATACTTAACAAGCGCATTTCTGCCATCCAAGTTAATCCTTGTTGTCTTTTCTTCGCCTGCGAGAACTATCCCGCTTATTTCTTCGTCTGCTCTTTCGCCTAATGCATATGTTCCGTCTTCGTTTATAACAGTTGAGGAAACCCGCATATCATCTCTGAAAACTGTTACTTCACATCCTGTAAGCTGCTTGAGGCGATACGGAAACTGCTGTTCGTCCAATCTGAAGCCCAAGGATACGATACCTATGCAGTTCATATAATTATCATATACCGGAGCACTTGCCGATACACCAAGGCTGATAGAAAAACCCTGCCAGATATGCGGCTCGGAAAATCCGTTAAGGGCAGCTTCTACATGGGGCAGCAGTGACATGTCATCGCCGTAGTTATCAGGCTCATAGGAGCGTATGATAACAACTCCGTCACTATCCATTACAACACAGTAATCCACGTTTGCCACTGTTTTCAGAGATACGGCTGTGGTTGCAACTTTTTCACGGTCGTTAGAGAGCAGTGCTTCTGCCAAGTCGTGATTATTTGACATGGCAAGCACTGCAAGATGTGCTTTTGTCATCATTTCGCTCAGTTCGTATTCGACTATATTTTCGGCGACCGTCAGCCTTGTGTGCATTGCGCCGTCAAGCTCTCTGTAATAAAGGACAATCGAAGAACAAAGAACCGCAACGCCGCTCAGTATGGTCAGGATAATCATTGGGATTAATATTCGTCTTCGTACGTTCATCGAAAGCCTCTCTGTTTAACGGGCACTGCAATGGTGTGTTTTATCATAATTTTCAACACAAAATGACAAAAATATGCTATTTAATACAATACCACGCTAAGGGCTTGATGTAAAGAGATAACAGGCATGCAGGAGCTTGACGATTATGTTATAATTGTAAGGTAAGGAGTGTTGATATTATGTCTTTTTATGAAAAACAGCTTGAAACAAAAACGGTATATGAGGGTTTGATTGTTGATATCAAACGTGATGTGGCAATGCTTCAAAACGGCAACAGCGCCGAGCGGGAGGTTGTGATACATCCCGGAGGTGTCGGAATTGTTGCCGTAACTGATGATAAAAAGGTGCTTATGGTGCGGCAGTACCGCTATCCTATGGAGGAGGTTGTGCTTGAAATTCCTGCCGGTAAGCTTGATTTTAACGAAGACCCCTTTGAGTGTGCGGTGAGGGAGCTTTCGGAAGAAACGGGCTATTCGGCAAATAAATACGTTGACCTCGGTAAGATATACCCGTCGCCGGGATTTTGCAGGGAAACCTTATATTTATTTCTTGCACTTGAGCTTGTTCCAGGAAAAATGCATCTCGATGAAAACGAGCTGCTCAGTGTTGAACAAGTAGATATTGACGAACTTGTAGAGCAAATAATGGCAAATGAGCTTAAGGACGCAAAGTCCGTTGTCGGGGTTTTGAAAGCAAAAATGTATCTTAATTCGCTTTAATCAGGCAGCTTCGCCGGTTTGCTTTGCTGTTGAAATATTAAACAAAATTGGTGGTGCAGTAAGGCAAAGAACTGTGCCAACCACTGTTGTCAGAATAATTTCCGGTATCATATATGAGCCGTTATATGTAAGTGAATAGAGCCAGACAGGCATATTTTCGGCATATATTCCCCAAACAATTATTCCGGAAATAAAGTGGCAAAGATAACGTAAAATGAGGCAAAGCGGTGCGGCAAACATAAGTCCATACGCTTTGCCTTTGAATATGCCCGATAATCCAAGCACGGAGAAAGCGAGCACATAGTCGAGCGTAACAACGGCTATATACCCCTCGACTGTACCCGTCGGCGGCGGCCAGAACTGCTGCAGCATCTGCAGGCATGAATAGAGTGCACCGCCCGCAAGTCCCCAACTGATGCCGTGGCGAATACCTATCATTAAGATAGGCAGCATGGAAATCGGCGTTACCGAGCCGCCCCATGGCAATCGAAACGGTGCGATTAGGCTGAGGACAAAGCCGATTGCCACAAGAATTGCAGTTTCCACTAATGCCCGAAGATTGTCACGTGATTTGATTTTCATATTAAAAGCACCTCTCATGTTTTCATTTTCGAGGTGCTCTTTGGCATCTTATTCCCGACGGCGGCATTATCCGCTTCCGGTAATAAGGGTTTAGTACGGCATTTCGCACTATCTCAGCCGCCTGACGGCAGCACCCCGATTATTTGGTTAATTGCTTTCTTACAGCATACTTGCGACTTCTGCGGCGAAGTCGTCTTGTTTCTTTTCAATGCCTTCGCCTTTTTCAAAGCGGGTGAATTTGTTGATTTTTATGGCGCCGCCGAGTTTTTTGGCTGTTTCTTGAACATGCTTTTCGACTGTCAGCTTGTTTTCTTTAACAAAGGCTTGATTGAGCAGGCAAATATCTTCAAAGAACTTGTTGATACGTCCTTTTACCATGTTTTCGGCAATTTGACGTGCTTTGTCGTCCGGAAGATTTTTTGCTTTGTTTTCTTCGATTGCTTTGTTAAGCTGGATTTCTTTTTCCTTTTCAAGCTCCGAGGCGTCGACCGAGGCACTGTCGAGATACATAGGACGCATGGCAGCTATTTGCATTGCCAAATCCTTGCCGAGCTCGGTTATGGTGTCCATGTCGGATATGCCGCTAACTTCAAGGTTGATTATAACGCCGATTTTTCCGCCTGCGTGAATATAGGGGATACTCAGGCCTTCGGTGTATCGCTCAAAGCGGCGGACGGAAATGTTCTCGCCGATTACGAGTATCATTTCCTGCTGCTCTTCGGCAACTGTTTTATCACTTTTGGGGAATTTGCTTGCCATAAGGGCGTCAATATCACTTGGAGCATTTTTGGCGACAGCTTCTGCGACGCCTGCGACAAATTCGTTGAACTTATCGTTTTTTGCGACAAAGTCTGTTTCCGCATTGACTTCTACGACTACTCCGATATTATCTATAACTGTAGCATAAGCAACACCCTCGGCTGCAATTCTGCCTGCTTTTTTCTGTGCTGTTGCAAGACCTTGCTCACGAAGATATGCGATTGCTTTTTCCATGTCGCCGCCCGTTTCGGTGAGGGCTTTTTTGCAGTCCATCATGCCGACTCCGGTTACTTCGCGCAGCTCCTTTACATCTTGTGCTGAAAATGACATCTGTTTAGTCCTCAGTTTCTTTCTTAGTAGTTGTTTTCTTGGTTGCGGGCTTTTTAGCAGCGGGTTCTTTCTTAGCCGCAGGTTCTTTTTTTGCTGCAGGTTTCTTAGCCGCAGGTTCTTTTTTTGCTACGGGTTCTTTCTTGGTTGCAGGTTCTTTTTTAGCTGACGGCTCCTTTGGAGACGTTGCTGCTTTTTTTACGGGTTTTTCTTCTGCGGGCTCTGCTGCCTCTGCTTTTTTAGCGGACGGCTCCTTTGGAGACGTTGCGGGCTTTTTAGCAGGTTTTTCATCCGCTTCGGGAGCGGGCTTTGCTAATACAGGCTCGGGCTCTGCTATAACGACAGGCTCCGGCTCGACTACGGGCTCCGCAACGGGTGCGGGGGGTTCGGGTTCTGCCACGGGCTCTGCCTTTGGTGCGGGAGCTTCTGCGACTACGGGTTTCGGCTCGGGCTTCGGCTCAGGCTTCGCTACAGGTGCAGGTTCGGCTGCGGGCTGCGCGGTATCTGCAGCTTCGGCACTGTCTGCATCGTCAGCGAGTTTAATCGGGGTAATGGCATCGACGCCTTGACGGCCTTCGATGATAGCGTTTGCCATGGCTTGTGCTATAAGGCGAATGGCGCGGATAGCATCGTCGTTGCCGGGGATTATATAGTCGATTTCATCGGGGTCGCAGTTTGTGTCAACTATTGCGACAATCGGTATTTTGAGCTTGCGGGCTTCGGCTATTGCATTTCGTTCTTTACGGGGGTCAATGATAAAAAGTGCCGCAGGCAGCTTTTTCATGTCTTTAACGCCACCGAGATACTTTTCAAGCCTGTTGATTTCGCCCGTGAGTTTTATAACTTCTTTCTTAGGCAGCATGTCAAATGTGCCGTCGTCTTGCATTTGTTTAAGCTGGAACAAACGGTCGATACGGGTACGCATTGTTTTGAAGTTTGTAAGCATACCTCCGAGCCAACGTGCGTTGACATAAAACATACCGATACGTTCGGCTTCTTCTTTAATTGCGTCTTGTGCTTGTTTTTTTGTTCCGACAAAGAGAATGTTTCCGCCGCTTTCGCCGACTTCGCGGACGAAATTGTAAGCTTCTTCAAGCTTTTTTACGGTCTTTTGCAGGTCGATGATATAAATTCCGTTGCGCTCCATATAGATGTAGGGAGCCATTTTGGGGTTCCAGCGGCGTGTTTGATGACCGAAGTGCACGCCTGCCTCCAAGAGATGCTTCATTGATACTACTGACATTAATTTTCCTCCAAATATTTTTTGTTTTTCCTCCGGATTTGTCAACTTTTTCCGCCACTGCACATGGTGTACAGCACTTGGCGGGAAAATCAAAATCCGTGCGTTCTGCAGGTGCCTGATTTTGGCACCACGCAATTTTAGCAAAAAGCATTGTATAATGCAAGCTTTTTTTATAAAATAACTATGTTATGACAAAATTTGATGTACTGAGCAAATACTTCGGACATACACAGTTTCGGGCTGCGCAAGAGGAAATCATTGATACTTTGCTTGGCGGCCGTGATGTGATGGGCGTAATGCCGACGGGAGCAGGGAAGTCGGTGTGTTTTCAAGTGCCCGCGCTTATGATGCGGGGAGCGGCGCTTGTTATCTCGCCGCTTATATCGTTAATGAAAGACCAAGTCGCACAGCTTTGCAGCAGGGGTATACCCGCGGCTTTTATAAATTCATCGCTCACAATGCCGCAGTATAATGAGGTGCTTCGCAGAACCAAAAACGGGCAATACAAGATAATATATGTAGCGCCTGAAAGACTTGAGACAGAGGACTTTTTACGTTTTGCAACGGAAACGGACATATCCATGATAGCCGTTGACGAGGCTCACTGCGTTTCGCAATGGGGGCAGGATTTCAGACCAAGCTATCTGAAAATCGCAAAGTTTACGCAGGCTCTGCGAAAGCGTCCTGTTATCGGAGCGTTTACCGCAACAGCCACGGCAGATGTAAAAAGGGATATAATCCGTTTGCTTAAATTAAAAGACCCGATGAGCCTGACAACGGGCTTTGACCGACCCAATCTTTATTTCGGTGTCGAGCGTCCGAGATATAAGCAAAAGCGTTTGATTGAGCTTGTAACGGAGCGGGGCGGAATGTGCGGTGTTATATACTGCTCGACGCGGAAAAATGTAGATATAGTATGCAGTGAACTGAAAAAACGCGGCGTATCGGCAGCACGCTATCATGCGGGGCTTGAGGATATCGAACGACGTGTAAGTCAGGATAACTTTATACAGGGGAATATATCGGTTATGGTTGCGACAAATGCTTTTGGAATGGGAATTGACAAAGCCGACGTGAGGTATGTTATCCACTACAACATGCCGAAAAATTTGGAGAGCTACTATCAGGAGGCAGGTCGGGCAGGCAGGGACGGTAATAGCTCTCAGTGCGTTCTTTTGTATTCACATGAGGATATTGGGACTGCGGAAAATCTGATAGGCACTTCGGGGGAAAATAAGGAGCTGACCGATAAGGAAAGCAGATTTATACGCAAGCTTGATGAGAAACGTCTTGATGATATGATACGTTTTTGCGAAATAGATACTTGTTTGCGAAATTATATTTTGAGTTATTTCGGTGAAAAGCGAAAAGGCAGATGCGGCAATTGCAGTAATTGTCTTAAGCCTACGTTGTGGGAATATTTAAGGGGGAGACGATGACCGTTGCGGTCAACGGCTTGTCTATTGGTGCGATATGGTATAATTATGCAGGGAAGTATTGTGATATTATGGTATAATTATGTTGACATGTGGTTATTTTGTGTTATTATGCTATTATGCAACGTATTCTTACTGACAAGTTAATAGAGTGGAAAAATGACCCGAACAGAAAGCCGCTGCTTGTGCAAGGCATCGGAAAATGCGGAAAGACATATCTGCTTCGTGAGTTTGGTGCAAACCACTTTGTAAATGTGCTCTACTATAATATTAAAGAGAGCAGGCATATCGCTGACTTGTTCGGTCAAACAAGCGAGCCGCTTCAAATCATCAAGCACTTGTCGATTTTATCCGAAAAAGACATTATCCCCGGTGATACATTAATTATACTTGACGATGTGCAAGCCTGCGGCAAGGTTCTTGAAGCGCTGCGGTATTTTCACGAGCAGGCGCCGCAGTATCATATTGCCGCTGCGGGGTCATATCTCGAAGTGGCTGCGAGGCACGGCGTGGCAGTGCCGAGCGGAGCAGTTGAGCTTATGAGCTTATATCCGATGAGCTTTTATGAGTTTGTGCTTGCACAAAGCCCGATGCTTGCTGCTCATTTAACAGAGGGTGGATTTAATAGTAAGGCGTACAGGACATTCAATAAGCAGTTGAGTGAGAAATTTTTTGATTATCAAATCACGGGCGGAATGCCCGAGGTTGTACAAAGCTGGATAGACACAAAGAGCATTGAAACGGTGGACAGGCTGCAAACACAGATTATTAGAGGCTTTGAAAGTGATTTTATCGAGCTTGTGCCCTCGTCTATGCGGACAAAAATGAGCTGCATTTTAGGGTCGATACCCTCGCAGCTTGTTAAGGGCAACCGCAAGTTTATGTTCAGCAAAGTTAAAAAAAGCTGGCGGGCAAAGGATTTGGACGATGCGGTGCACCTACTCGTGCGGGCGGGGCTTATATATAAGGTGGAGCATATTGAAAAACCGTCAGTGCCGCTGACAGGGGCTGCAAATCCGACGCATTTTAAGCTGTATATGTGCGATGCGGGGCTGCTTCGCCGTTTGGGAATGTTTCACTTATTTTATATCGGCAGCGAAAATACGGAATACTCGCAAATAAAATCTGTCATAGCTGAAAATATTGTCTGCTGTGAACTGAAAAGAATATATGCTCAGGAGCTTTATTACTGGTCGGCAGAAAAGCCCGGCAAAGCCGAGGTTGATTTTATTATACAAGACGGCGAGTTTGTGATACCGATTGAGGTGAAAGCGGGAAAAGCGGGACGTGCACGCTCACTGCTGCAATATCAAATGCGGTTTGCTCCGAAAAAGGCAGTTTTAACGGGAATAGACACTGATAAAGACGATGTGCTGCCTCTCTTTGGTTTTTGGAATATAAAAGAATGGTTAAAGCGTTAGTTCAGTAATATAGTAAAATGAGAATTAAATAGTAGAAGTTAATTATCAATAATGGTATAGTATTCTAAAATTTACTTTTGGAGGGTTTATTATGGTAAAGGTAGATATCAGCGGTGCACTCGGATTTATTGATGAAAATGAAGTGCGGGCGATCGACACTTCGGTGCATTTGCAAAAGCTTGAAACAATGTATGAAAACGGTTGGATGAAGGTGCCTGCGGTATTTAATGCAGAGCTATCGGATAAGGTAAAGTGCCTTGCAGAGAAGATAACAAAGCAGTCACAGGTGCTTGTGGTGCTTGGTATCGGAGGCTCGTATTTAGGGGCACGCGCCGCAATCGAGTATATAAAATCACCAAACTACAATATGCTTCCCAAAAAGACACCCGACATTCTCTTTGCGGGCAATAACGTTTCGGGTGAGTATTTGGAGCAGATTATTGCGCTTATCGGTGATAGGGATTTTTCCGTTAATGTCGTGTCTAAGTCCGGTTCTACAATAGAAACCGCTATTTCGCTTCGCTTTTTTAAGGAGCTGCTGTTAAAGAAATATGGACAGCAAGGTCTAAAAGAGCGTTTGTTTGTAACATCAGACATCGGCTCGCCGCTTATCCAAATGGCACAGCGTGAGGGATATGCATATCTTGAAATGCCGCCTGAGGTTGGCGGACGCTACAGTGTGCTGACGGTTGTAGGGCTTTTGCCATGCTGCGTGGCGGGTATTGATATTGACGAGCTGATGCGCGGCGCAAAAGAAGAGTTTGATAACGGCATACAGGAAGCATGTTTGTACGCTGCGGCACGTCAGGCGCTCTACAAAAAGGGCAAAAAGATAGAGATGCTCGCTTGTTTTGAACCTGCTTTTCGCTCCACGGGTGAGTGGTGGAAGCAGCTTTTCGGTGAAAGTGAAGGCAAAGAGGGTATCGGCATCTTCCCGTCATATGCAGACTATTCTGCCGACCTGCACTCAATGGGGCAGCTTATTCAAGAGGGTGAGCGCACTTTGTTTGAAACATTTGTTTCGCTCAAGAGTTCCCGTTCGAGCTTAAATGTTCCGTCGGGGTCAATCCACAGTGATAAAATCGCTACCATTGAGGGCTTTGACATGCACAAAATCAACTGTTCGGCGTTTGACGCGGTAAAAAAAGCCCATATTGACGGGGGTGTTCCTGCGCTTGAGCTGTGCCTGCCGTCATTGTCAGCGGCTTCTTTTGGAGCACTCGCATATTTCTTTATGCGCTCATGTGCTGTGTCGTCGCTTATTTCGGGCGTCAATCCGTTTGGTCAACCGGGTGTTGAAGCTTATAAAAAGAATTTATTTGCAATATTGGGATTGTAACCACCGTCATTGCGAGCCATTGAAAATGGCGTGGCAATCCAGATTTCAAATAATATTAAAACATAAAAACAGAAAGGATGTGGTTACTATGGTTAAGGTAATGATGGGCATTAAAGGCTCTGGAAAAACAAAACAACTTATAGAGCTCGTGCATGAAGCGAAAAAAAATGAGCAGGGGGATATAGTCTATATTGAGAAGTCTTCAAAGCTTATTCATGATATCCCTCATACGGTAAGACTTATTGACGCTTCTCAGTATGAGTTTGACGGATATAAATTTCTCAAAGGGTTTATCAGCGGACTTCACTCGGCAAACTACGATATTACGCATATCTTCATAGACAGCATACTAAAGATATTAGGTAAGGAATATGATAGTGATACTGACGAGTTTATTGAGTGGTGCGATAGTTTCAGTAAAAATGAAAATGTAACATTTACCATTACCGTCAGTGACGATATAGATAAAGCAACGCCGGCTATAAAGAAGTATTTTTAAGCATAACATTATGGAAGATAAAAAGAAGCTGCTTCTTCACTGCTGTTGTGCACCATGCGCGACATATGTCTTACATTCCTTACTTGATGAATATGATATAACAGTATTTTTCTATAACCCGAACATTGAACCATTTGAAGAGTACGAAAAGCGAAAAAGCGAGCTTGAAAACCTTGTTCAAATATATTCCTTACATGACGGGTCGAATGAACGCTATGACATGAAGCAACAAAAAACATGTCTTCATATGCTCGAATGTGACTATGATAACAACTTATTTGCAGATAGGGTGAACTTATTACGAAATGAGCCGGAGGGAAAAGCACGCTGCAGGGTATGTTTTGACATCAGGCTTGGCGAAACGGCAAAGAGAGCAAAAGAGGGTAAATTCGACATATTTGCCACTACACTGTCAGTCAGCCCTCGAAAAAACGCAGCAGTGCTAAACGATAGCGGCATTACACAGTCGGCTGACCACAACATATTGTATCTCGAGGCAGACTTCAAAAAGAATAATGGCTATATGCAGTCGGTTGAACTTTCAAAGAAGTACGGATTGTATCGACAGAACTACTGCGGATGTAATGTCTTGAATGAAAAGAGATAAAAACAAAAATAAATAGTGATAGGATAGTAGAAGTGATATGGAACAAGAAACAAGAACGCAAGTAAGGAAATTAATTTTTGCAGCAGCAATAGCTGCCATATATACAGCAATGACATTTATATTTGCCCCGATTGCATACGGGTCATTTCAATTTCGCATATCGGAGATGCTGACAATCTTACCTTTCTTTTTCCCGCTTGCAGTACCGGGATTGTTCGTAGGATGCATAATTGCAAACCTGCTTAGTCCTTACGGATTTGCAGATATGATTGTCGGCTCGGCTGCCACGCTCTTTGCAGCTTTATGTACTATGAGACTCGGCAAGTCTGAAAACAGCGAGTATCTGTCTGTGAAGGCACTTGCCTGCTTGCCGCCTGTTTTGTTTAATGCTGTCTTTATAGGAGCGCTGATATCTTACTTTATGGTGGGAGCAGGGGAGACAGACGCGTTTTGGGCGGCGTTTGTTGTTAATGCTCTGCAGGTAGGGTTTGGACAGCTCGTAGTTATATATATAATAGGATTGCCGCTCATGGTATATTTACCAAGAATGGGAGTTATAAAAAGGCTAAAACAACTATATGGAGGTGCGGAGTAATGAAAGTAAGGAAAGCTGTGATACCCGCTGCGGGCCTTGGCACACGTATGCTGCCTGCAACAAAGTCAATCCCAAAGGAAATGCTGCCGATTGTTGACAGACCTGCGATAGAGATAATTGTCGAGGAAGCTGTTAAATCGGGAATTGAAGATATTCTGATTATTACCAATCGCGGAAAGTGCGCCATGGAGGATTATTTTGACTATAATCCCGAGGTTGAGCAGTCACTTAAAAAGTCGGGGAAAGATGATGAGTATGAGCTTGTCCGAGGTCTGGCTAACATGGCAAATATCGTATTTGTGCGCCAAAAGGAAACTAAAGGGCTTGGTCATGCTGTGTGGCGTGCAAAGAGCTTTGTAGGTAATGAACCTTTTGCGGTGCTGCTCGGCGATGACATTATGGTTTCACCCGAGGGGCAGCCGCCTGTCACAAAGCAGCTAATTGACGCAGCCGAGCAGCATACGGCATCAGCAGTAGGAGCGCAGCTTGTCGACAGCAAGGATATTGCAAAATACTGTTCCTTAAAAGTTGATTTAATAAAAGATAATGTATTTCATGTGACCGATGCTGTCGAAAAACCAAGACCGGAGCAGGTCTTTTCAAACTACGCAATCCTCGGCAGATATGTTCTAATGCCAAAGATATTTGAAATACTCGAGAACACACCGCCCGGGTTTGGCGGGGAAATTCAAATAACCGACGGGCTCAACACACTTTGCAAGGTTGATAAAATGGTCGCTGTGGACTTTGTAGCACGCAGATATGATACAGGAAACTTAAAAGGCTATTTGGAAACAATAATTGATTTTGCCATGAAAGATGACAGAGTTAATGATTGGCTCAGAGAGTATATGAGAGAGAAATCGGGGGCGGGTGTTTGACAGAATATTTTGCTGAGCTTTTGAACGTAGCTATACCGTACATAGCGTGTATTCCGGTATTTCTTTATCCTATGTGGAAAGCAAGGGATGTAAAAGGCCGCTTTGTAGTTATATTTTTGTGCCTGTTTGCGGTTTTTGTAAGTACGATGCTGTTTATTGCGAAGCAAGACAGAAATATTGATGTTCAGTCACTTAGGTTCATTATGCTTAGTGTCACCCTGCCTGCCAATATTATGCCGTTTTTTGTGTTCCGCAAACGGTTGTGGCATAATCTATTTTTACAGGCGGTTGGCTTAATGTACAGCCCAATTCCTATTGGTATGGGAACATTCATTGCAGAAAAACTTGATTTTGATGCTACAAGCCGGTTTTTTGCTGCGAGTATTATAAGTCTTATCATTGCAGTAATTACATTACCGCCTCTGCTCTTTATTCTAAAACGTCTGTGTATGAACCCCGATACTAAAATGGCAAGTTTCTGGAAGTATATATGGTTTTTGCCGCTTGCTTTTTTTGCTCTTGTAATACTTGCAGGCAGCACTTTTTTGGCTGCCGACAGCCACGACATAGGATTTATTTATATAAGAATACTAATATACACAGCTCTGCTTGTAACTTGCTATCTGCTTGATTCATCACTTCGACAGGTATCGGAAAATATCAGGCTTGCAGACGCTGCCAAAGCTGCCGATATCCGCGCCGAAACTGCCGAAGAAAGTATCCGGCGGCAAAAGCAGCTTGCTGCAGAAATACCACCCGAGAGTCTTATTGTTTGCGGGGAGCTGACACTCAACACGGCAAACAGGCAGGCGTTTTTAGTGGATGCTGATTTGAAATTAAACAATAAGGAATTTGACCTGCTTGTTTATTTCATAAGCCGCGAAAATGAGATTGTAACTGCAGATGAGGCTTATTTGGCGGTGTGGAAATCGCCGTATGTATCTACAGACCATGCGTTACGCGGCTGTTTGGAACGGCTGAGGAAGGCTATAGCTGATAGCGAGTATGAAATAAATTACCTGCGCAACGCCAACTCCGATGGCAACACTAACTCTGTTGGCGGGAAAAAAGGGTATAAATTTGCACGAAAACAATAGAGACGCTCTAAAAGAGTGACTCTATTGTTTTAATACATTTTGTTCACCCTGCATGTCGGTGATGAACAAAATGTACAAAAGCGTGTAAAAACTATTAATATAATAGTGCCAAAACGTGTATAATACGAGTTAATAGTATGTACAATAACGTGATAAAAATCGCTATAACGCTTGCAAAACCGTGCAATACGTGATATCATATCTTACATAAGAAAAGAGGTGACGTTATTATGCTATTAAAGCGAAAAATATACAATCAGCTTCTAAACTGGAAAACTGAAAGTAACGGAACAAGCGCATTGTTGATAAGTGGAGCACGACGGGTAGGGAAAAGTTTTATTTGCAAGCAGTTTGGCAACAATGAATATAAAAGTATGATAATTGTCGACTTTTCGAAACCTTCATCAACAATTAAGGATATTTTTGAAAATGACATAAATGATTTAAATTCATTTTTTAGTAAGCTTTCATCACATTTCAAAACAGTTTTATATAAAAGAGAAAGTTTGATAGTTTTTGATGAGGTACAATTATATCCACTTGCACGGCAAGCAATAAAGCATCTTGTAGAAGACGGAAGATATGACTACATAGAAACAGGGTCATTACTGTCAATAAAGCAAAATGTCAGTAACATATTAATGCCTTCGGAAGAAGAGGAAGTTGAAATGCATCCTTTAGATTTCGAAGAGTTTCTTTGGGCTATTGGAGATGAAGTGACGTTTTCCCTTATATGTTCTCATTATAAGCAATTAAAACCACTTGGTCAGGGTATACATCGACAAATAATGAATGATTTCAGGCAGTATATGCTTGTCGGAGGAATGCCGCAATCAGTATTGGCATATATCGGAGATAAAGATTTTTACGCTGCAGATAAAGAGAAAGTAAAGATACTTAAACTCTATCGCAATGATGTGACGAAGTATGCCAAAGGTTATGAAGTGAAAGTTACATCGTTATTTGACTCCCTGCCTGGTCAATTATCAAAGAGAGAGAAGAAATATAAGCTTGCTTCCGTAAGCAAAAATGCGCGTATGCGAGAATATGAAGATGCTTTTATGTGGCTTAGCGACGCAATGATAGTTAATACGTGTTTTAATGCAACAGATCCGGGTTATGGATTGGGGTTAAGCCTTGACCATACCACACATAAGCTATATATGGCAGATACCGGACTTCTTGTTACCCACGCATGCAGAGGTAAAGGGTATATTAATAACGAATTGTATCGTGCAATCCTATTTGATAAGTTGAACAT
Organism: Oscillospiraceae bacterium; assembly: GCA_009781515.1. Lineage (GTDB taxonomy): Bacteria > Bacillota > Clostridia > Oscillospirales > Oscillospiraceae > WRMH01. The sequence goes on along the minus strand of WQXY01000031.1, from coordinate 3,260 downwards.
TAATGAGGGTATGATAATGGAAAACATCGTTGCTCAAATGCTGCGTGCGAGTGGGCACAGATTCTTTTTTTATTCAAGAACCGATGCTAACTATAGCAGAAAAACTATCGAAATTGATTTTCTGATAAATATAGGTAGTAAGGTCTGCCCGGTTGAAGTCAAATCATCTGCATACAGAGCACATTCTTCACTCGATAAATTTCGCAGAAAGTTTGAAAATAAGCTTGGAGATGCATATATCTTATATTCCAAAGATGTAATGATAAAAGATGATATAATACATTTACCTCTCTATATGGCATCCTTACTATAATAAATTATATATCCATATAGAGTATACATTGGCATCACTATTATAGAGAACTCGTAGAAAAAGGGTACCAATTTACACGAAAATAGGGGTAAAATAACCGATTTTACTCGCATATTTTTATGCGAGTGAACTTTTTTGAGAAAATTATGTTATAATGACGCACAGCGTCAACTTCGTTGACGGGGAGCAAAAGCAAAGACAGAAAGCAACAAAAGCTTTCTGTTTCGTCTTGAAAAAGAGAAAGTAGGGGACGGCGTCCTCGACGTCCCGTTATAGTTAAGAAAGGAAATAAAAATGACAAATACAAAAAAAGCTGTGTCCCGGATGTTTTACATCTTCCCGGCAATAATTATGGTACTTGCAATGCTGGTGGTATTTTCACTTCCGTCGGAGGCGGCGGGAACTACATCGGAAGGATATTTATATATTAATGAAGTAGGTTACGATCTTGCTTATGACGATGGCGATCTTGAAGAAGATGGTTGGGAGTGGTTTGCTGATACATCAACTCTAAAGCTTAAAAATATTACAACAGGAATGGGTATATTTTTTGCCTGTCAGCCGGAGAATAATATTACTATCGAATACGAAGGTAATAATACTGTTTACGAAGCGGTGGGTGGTTTAGGCAACTTCAATATATCCGGAACCGGCAAGCTTACAATCGAATCCAATGCTCGCGGTATAGAGGTAGAAGGTAATCTTACTATCAATGGTGATATTGAGGTAAACGCAGGTACCGGTATTTATTCCAATGGAGATATAACAATAAACGGCGGCAATATTGAGATAAACGGAGCTGGTACCGGTATTTATTCCAATGGAGATATAACGATAAACAGCGGCAGTATTGAGATAGCAGTGATAAATGCAGACAACCGTGGTATTTATTCCAATGGAGATATAACGATAAACGACGGCAGTGTTGAAATCAACGAAGCTAGTACCGGTATTTATTCTGGTGGAGATATCATCATCGGAGGTCCGGACAGCAATCCTACAATTACCTTCTTTCGCATAAATGAAGGAGGTATAGCTTTTAATGCAATGGGAGATATTACTATTAACAGCGGTGATGTGACAGTTACCAATAGCTATATTGGTATTATTACAATGGGAGATATTACTGTCAAAAGTGGTGATGTGACAGTTACCGATAGTTATTTAGGTTTTCATGCAGACGGAGATATAACTATAACAGGAGGGAAATTGAACGTTGTTACATATTCCTCTGCGCTCGTTGCAATTGGCGATATCTCTATTCTCGGTGGTTCCGGTGATTTAATAAGCGAAGGTGTAGCTTCGGTAGTTATTGCACAATTAGAGGACACCCTGCGTGTCGGTGATGATGTGCGGGTTTGGGGAGGAGAACGTCCTTCAAGAGCTGTCGCAGCAATACCACGTAAGAGTACAGAAAGTGGCGAATGGTACTTTTTTGATGAAGACGGTGAAGTGCTCAGCGCTGTGTGGTATGAGACTTTGGAGCCTGAGGTTGAGCCGGAAACCTATACCGTAACATGGAATGCGGACGGTGGCACCCCCGTGCCGACACAGGTAAATGTAAACCACGGTGAGAGCATAACAGCTCCAAGTGCAATGGTAAAAACGGGCTATACCTTTGGTGGTTGGTTTGATAATTCTACTTTGACGGGTACAGCTGTAACATTCCCGATTACAGATATAACTGCAAACACAACTCTTTGGGCGAAATGGACACAAGACAGCAGTGGAACAGACCCGGGAACAGATCCGGGAACAGATCCGGGAACAGACCCGGGAACAGACCCGGGAACAGATCCGGGAACAGACCCGGGAACAGACCCGGGAACAGATCCGGGAACAGATCCGGGAACAGACCCGGGAACAGATCCGGGAACAGACCCGGGAACAGATCCCGTTGTTACATATCCGGTGGTGCAGCATTTTGTGTCATGGACAGGCAGTGGTAATGCAACGGCAAAAATTGATGCCGACCATACCAAATTCTCAGGGCTGACATTAAACGGAAATGTAGTTGACAAAAGTAATTATACAGTCGGAGCAGGCAGTACGATTATTACACTGCTTGAAAGCTACCTTAAAACATTACCTACAGGCACTTATTCATTCCGCGCAGAGTTTACTGACGGCAGTGCCAATATCGCAATAGCCGTAAATAACCCAAATCACAATGTGGTGCAAACAGGCGATGACAGGAATATTTTTGCAGCAGTGGTGATTTTGCTCCTTGGTACAGGCTGCATTGTCAGCGCGGAGCTTTACCGTCGCAGGCTGCGAGCCAAGACGCAAAAATAGTTTTCCTCAAGCCCTTTCCCTCGGCAGGTGATTTGTTTATGTAAATAGGACTTAAGGGGTGGTTGTGCTTTGATTGACACCACCCCTTGTTTTGATACGAAAATAGCCATTGATATTACAACGATTATGAAGTATAATGATATCCAAAAGGAGTTGATTTAATATGCCGCTAATTTCAAGCTTTTATGGTGTTCTTATATATATGTTTAAGGAAAAAAACAGTCCTCACAATAAACCGCATGTTCATGCCGTGTTTGCGGGTGACAAGATGTCAATCGCTGCAAATGGTGAGATATTAGCAGGAAAACTCCCGCGAAAACAACAAAAATATGTTGAAGCATGGGTCGCTCTAAGAGAAGATGAAATTAACGCATCTTGGACTGCATTGAATGAAAACAGCGAAGTTGTTAAGATTAAGGGATTGGAAGGTTAGTGATGGAAAGCTATTACCCGGTTGCGGTTGAACCGCTCAATGAATATAAATTACTTATTACGTTCGACAATAATGAAAAACGCATTTTTGATGTCACGCCATATTTAACTGATAGCTTTTTTGCACCGCTAAAATCGCTAACAATCTTCAACTCAGTCAAAATAAGCCCAATATCTCTTGAATGGAGCGGCGGAATTGATATGTGTCCGGACGAATTAT
>WQXY01000030.1 GCA_009781515.1 Oscillospiraceae bacterium | reverse complement strand
CACAATCTAAATTATCTGCAGTATAAAGAAATTGGTAAATATCTACAGTCCTAAACTGGGCAAGAGCCATTACAGAGGCGCATTCCATTTCGACAGTAATACATCCGGCTTTTTTTCGCAGTTCAACATTTCGACGTGTCTCACGGTATATAGCATCTGTTGTCCATGTTTTTCCGCAGATAACAGGAATCTTAAGCTCTTTAAGCAATTCATATGTTCTCATTGCTGTATGAATATCAATAAAACCGTCTTCGCTTGGTGCAGCATAATGATAACTTGTCCCTTCGTCGCGATATGCGTGAGTTGGCACAATAATATGCCCGTCTGTAATACTGTTGTCGAGAGAGCCGCACGAACCAAATAATAGTATTTTCTTTCCACCCTTTACAACTATTTCTTCGAGAAGACCAACGGTTGAAGGTGCACCAATAGATGTCATATAAAAAGCTATTTCATTGCCGTCGTAAACAGTTTTATATATCTTATGTTCAAACCCCGCAACCATACTACTGATTACTTCCGACTCAGTATTTTTAAGCATTACATCTAACATCCTGGCATTAAATGTAACGATAACACGTTCAGGAAACCCGTTAATCATTTTAGCGATATTTGAGGGTTTTAACACTTCTTCTGTCGTATTATCAAATGATTCAATTATTGACATAAAACACTCCATTATATAAATAAACTGTCTTGTCGTCAGTTCACTCTACTACCGCAGATAATAAAACTAACCCATATCATGATAACACAGAGCCCAGAAGCACACAAGGTCACTTTCGCTCATCGCAACATGTATGCTGCTTGCGTTGAAGATACGGATAAGAAAAAACTAAGCTACAACCACACATGCAAAAGAGGTTGAGTCTGATTTTCAGACTCAACCTCAAACCATTGCAATTACAAAGTTTTCTGGATTGCCACGTCGCGTAAGTCTCTAATGTCTCGCAAGCGAGATATTAGAGACTTTGCTCCTCGCAATGACAGCGGGCGACCGAGGCGGTCGCCCCTACAACAACAAATCACCCGCCCCTACGGGGCACCCTCTTTACTAAAGAGGGCTTTAGGGCATCGCCCCCTACAGTCTATTGTAATTCTGCTTTTTTTCGTTGCCTCATGCGCATTTCATGAGATAATTCACGTTTCCTCAGACGCAGGGATTTAGGCGTTATTTCAAGCAGTTCGTCATCTGCAATAAATTCAAGCGCTTGCTCCATGCTCATTATTACGGGAGGCGTGAGGCGCAGAGCATCATCGCTGCCGGATGCCCGAAAGTTTGTCAACTGCTTACGTTTACATACGTTTACCGTCAAATCTTCACCTTTTGCGTTTTGCCCGACTATTTGACCGGCATAAACTTGGGTGCCGGGGCTTATGAACAATATTCCGCGCTCCTGTGCATTATGGATACCGTAGCTCACTGCTTCTCCCGCTTCAAATGCTACCATTGAACCGTTATGCCGTCTTGTGACCTCACCCTTATGCGGAGTATAACCCTCAAGAATAGATGACATTATTCCTTCACCGTGAGTATCTGTTAAAAACTCGCTGCGATATCCGAATAATCCTCGTGACGGAACAACGAATTCAAGACGCATTCTGTTTCCAATTGGGTTCATGTGCCTCAGTTCGCCCTTGCGCTGACCCATTTTCGCCATGATTGTGCCGACGGACGTTTCCGGCACATCACACACAAAACATTCAAGCGGTTCATGCTGCACCCCATTTATTTCTTTATACAAAACACGGGGTGTAGAAACTTGGAATTCATACCCCTCACGCCGCATTGTTTCCATAAGTATTGAAAGATGCATTTCTCCGCGTCCGGCGACGTTCCAACTCTCGGTCGTATCAGTATCTGTGACACGTAAAGATACATCACGCAAAAGTTCATTTCTTAAACGGTCACTTATGTTTCGGCTTGTTACATATTTTCCCTCCCGCCCTGCAAACGGAGAGTCGTTTACTGAAAATGTCATTTCTACCGTCGGGTCGGAAATACGTGCAAAAGGAAGCGCCTGCACACATACAGGGTCACAAACCGTATCTCCAATCGTTATATTTTCCACGCCCGAAAAACATACGATTTCTCCTGCACTTGCACTGTCTGTCGGAACCCGGCGCAAGTCCTCTATCGTATATAAGTTGACAAGCTTGGCTTTATATGGCTGCGTGTCACTTGCCTGATTACAAATCATAACTTCCTGTGCTGCTCTTACGGTGCCTCGCTCAACACGCCCTATCCCGATACGTCCGACATATTCATTGTAATCGATAGAACTGACAAGCAGTTGTACCGGTCCTTCCGGGGTCACTTCCGGCTGTGGTACATAGCTTAAAATTGTGTCAAAGAGCGGTACAAGGTCGCTTCCTGCGTCTTCCGGTGCAAGTGATGCCGTACCTGCACGCCCTGAGCAAAAAAGTATCGGTGAATCAAGCTGCTCATCGGTTGCGTCCAAATCCATGAGCAGCTCCAAAACCTCGTCGACAACCTCGTAAGCACGTGCCTCAGATTTGTCGATTTTGTTTATAACTATAATAACTTTAAGCCCGAGTTCGAGCGCCCGCCCCAATACAAAGCGCGTCTGAGGCATTGGTCCTTCAACAGCATCAACGAGCAGCAACACACCGGAGACCATTTTCAAAATTCGCTCAACTTCACCTGAAAAATCAGCATGTCCCGGTGTGTCTACTATGTTTATTTTTGCTCCGCCCCAGCGGATTGCGGTATTTTTTGCAAGTATTGTAATGCCTCGTTCGCGTTCAATGTCACCTGAGTCCATTACACGCTCTACAACATTCTGATTTTCTCTGAATGCTCCCGCTTGAGCTAACATTTCATCAACGAGTGTTGTTTTTCCATGGTCAACATGTGCAATGATTGCGATATTGCGTAAATCCAAAAAGCCTTCCTCCCGCCCCTTACTTGCCGGATATTGTTATGCCGTCGAAGCAGCACCATGGGAGTATGCTCGAGCCGTTTGTGGCTTGCTCTTTTGAGATTGCCACGATGTCGGCTATGATATCGACGATATTAAACGAAACCATTGTTTCGGACAGAGCATCTGTGACCTTACCGTTTTCAATCAAAAAGCTGTTTTTGGCAACGCCCGACACATCACCGCTCGGACTTGGAGAAGCTCCCGAGAAGCGGTTGAGTAAAATGCCTTTGTCAACACCTTTTATCATATCGGCGAGAGCGACATCACCCGCTACAACTTCAATGTTTGAAAATGCGGTGTTTTTTGTGCGCTTGTTGCCTGTTTTGTTGGCGCCGTATAGTGACAGTGCAAACGCTTCGAGCACACCGTTTTTGATAAGGTCGGCATCGAAGCTTTCGTAACCGTCGCCTGTGTAGCGCTCCCCTGCCACAACACTCGGGTGGTGTGGCACGCTGCGCATTGTGAGTTTACTGTCAGCGACCTTTGTTCCAAGTGCGTCTTTCCAGCGGCTTGTGCCCTCTATAAGCGACCTGTCTGACATAAAGCAGTCGAGCAGTGTGTCCCAAATCATGTCCTCACAAGCAGGCGTGACAATGACCTTGCCGACAAACTTTTTATCAACCATGCGTGTGTCAAGAGACCTAACGGACTCCTCAATCAAAGCTCTGTGCATACCCATGTCGAGAAAAGCTTTGTCGAGCGAGAGCATACTCTCACCGTAGCCGTTAAACGATGATGATTTTTCACCGTCCTTTGCAACAAACATGGAGCCCATGCCGTAGCACTCGCTCTCGTCGCTGAATACTACGCCGTTGCTGTTTGCATAAACGCCACGTCCCGAAGAAAAGGCAGATGTTACACCCTCAAGCATAATCAGCGGATATTCGTCTTTAATCTGCTCCAAGAAATCCTTTGTTCTCGTAAAGAGCTTGTCCATTTGTGAGCCGCCGATACTGCGGTTAAAGTTTTTGTTTTCGATAAACTCGGCAATGTCTTCAGCTTCGTCGGGTGTGCCTGCTTTTGCAAGGGTTATGCAGTCTTCCACCGCTTTGTCTATAGAGTCCTTGTCGAGCTTGTTTATTGACGCGACACCTTTGCGCCCGCCGTATAAAGCCTTGATAGACAAGGCATCGTCAAACAAGGTGCGAAGCAGTGTAAATTTGTTCGCTTCAATATTGAATTCTTCTTTGCGTCCGCGCGCTGTAACGCATGATGCTTTTTCGGCACCCGCTTTTTTCAGCGACGCTAACACATATTCCGCAATTTCATTTAATGTCATAACACTCATGTTATCTGCCTCCTATATTGATGTCGCAGCGGACTGCCGGACCGCCCATGCTTGTAGTTATCGGCTGTTTTTTACCGCAAAAACCACTGATTGACCAGACCATGTCGTCGGAAACCATATCTACGGTTTTGAGCATTTCAAAGGCGACACCGGAAATTGTCGTTTCGCGGATAGCTTGTCCGAGCTTGCCGTTTTTAATCTCGTAACCAAGCTCAACAGAGAACATAAACTCACCCGTTGAGTCTGCCTGACCATTGCCGGTTTTAACCAAGAAATAACCGTCATCAATGCTTGCTATCATATCATCAAGCTTGCTTTTGCCGGGCATGATGACCGTGTTTCGCATACGGATAAGAGGCTCGTCGTTAAATGCAAAGGCACGTGCATTACCTTGCGGCGCTACGTCAAAGCGGCGTGCGGTTTCGCGTGAGTGCATGAAGCCCTTGAGTATTCCGTTTTCGATAAGAACCGCATCCTCTGCGGTGACGCCCTCGTCATCGACATAAATCGGAAGCGGACAGGTTTTACCGTTAAATGTATGTGCCACGTCAAGCATTGTAATAAGGTCGCTTGCTACTTGCTTGCCGAGGTTATGCCCTGCGACACTGCCGCCGAGTACGAGGTCGGCTTCGACCGTATGCCCGACTGCCTCGTGCGCGAGTATGCCCGCAAGGTCGGGGTGCATTACGCATTTGCACAGCCCCGCTTTGGAGTATACACCCTCACGCTTTTTCATAAGATGCTCGTACAGCTCATCAAGCTTATTTGTCAAAAGGTTCGGGTCGGTAAAAATCTCGTTAAAATGCCCATGCGAGCTAAACGGCTCGTAGAGCTCCACGGGAACACCGTCGCTTGTTTCGGCTGTCATAAATACATAGACTGTGCTGCGCGGCTGATACCAGTGCGAGTCCGCTCCGTCACTGACAACAAGCAGCTTTTCCATGCCGAGAAAGTCGGCAATGACTGTGCGCGCCGTCAGGTTCTTGTATTTTTTCGTAATAATACCGTCCAAGGTATTTGCAAAGTCAATCAGCATGCTTTGCGAAACATTGTTTTCCACCTTGGTTTTAAGCTCTGCCTTGCCTGCTTTTGCCTGCGGCAGCGGCTTTTCTCCGAGATTGACATGCGTGTTCATAAATCCTGCGTTATCGGTTGCGGCAGCGATTACGTTTTTGACGCTCTCGGGCGAATATTCGGCGCCCGAAGCAAAACCAAATGTCCCGCCCTTGTATACTCGGGCACTCACGCCGCCACCCTCGGACTGCGAGTTTGACACCATGTTGCCTAATAACAATGTGACACGTTTTGTTGTGTTCACTTGTGCACGAAGCTCGGTATGGTCCTTAAACTCCGCCTTATGCACACTCAATAAATCTTGTAACATATGAACCCTCCTTGTTGCTTTGCTGTTTATAATATCATACAAAATATAATACTTCTATATATAAATGGTAAGAAGTTCGATTATCGGGGTAACAGGTAAAAAAAATGAGCCTGACTTTGTGGTCAGACTCTCCGAGTTTGATATTTATTACCTTGAATGAAAGGCATGTCTATGTGCTGCAACACTGTCTTCGACTAAACCGATATCAACAAATGCTTCTTTTATCATAAACTCTAAGTTATCGAAACGCTCATTCATATTTGATTCTAAATCATTTATACGACTGTCCATTTTCGCGTCTAAATCATTTATACGACTGTCCATTCTCGCGTCTAAATCATTTATACGACTGTCCATTTTCGCGTCTAAATCATTTATACGACTGTCCATTTTCGCGTCTAAATCATTTATACGACTGTCCATTTTCGCTTCAAGTTGTAGTATCGCATTAAGGATTTCGGCATTATTATTATCACTCATGGTATGCCCTCCTTTTAGTATAGGTTTAGTATAGAATATTATTTGGACAGTGTCAAGAGCACCTATATATAAAAATAACACCTAATAAAAGGTGACTGTTTCCAACCGTCCGAACCTCCCTCCGGGGGCTGCATTCTGTATGCGGCACCCCGTAACAAGGGAGGTTAAGACATTGCGGGGATTGGTTCGAGGTGTCTCGGCATTGAGACTCTCAGTGTCCCGACTAAGCTTCTTATGCTTTCCACATCATATTCGGTTAAACCAAAGATTGAACCAACATGATCGAAAACCAAACGTACGCTCCATGAGTCTTCTTTGACTATGATATCCAAAACACGTTTGCCCTTGTACCGGACTGACCAGACATTCACCGCAGACCACTTGATTTTCATCTTTGATGCTCTGATGTAATCGATGAAATTCAAAGCGTTCTTTAATGTAGTGCCGTCGAGATAATGACAGATAATGCTGTCTATCGAGGGTTTCGTGTCGTGTTGCAGAAACGTACCTGCTACTACGGGTGCTTCGTATGTATTCATTCTTTTCACCTCCTGTCTTTTAGTGTTAGTAACTTTGTTACCCATAATATAAGACGGTCGAAATGCTTTTTTTGTTCCAAGCTTTCGACCGTAATTATGCAATTCATGTTAAGCATTTTTTGCTTTTTGCATTTGGTAAAGGACTGCCGTTATCGGAGCAGCAAAAGCCCGGCTATATTCTCGTGTCTCTTTTTCAAGGCTCTTGCCCCCTTTCGTTAAAATTCGGTCTTTGCTTTTTGATGCTTTCACATCTTTACGATAGCAATGATAATATAAATAAAACATAAAATCAATTTGTAAATTCACCAAACTTTTGTAAACATATGTAACTATTTTCGTCAAATTCAACACATTTTACCCAATATTTAGGTGATTTTGACGGTTACGCCACAGTATGTGGCGTTTTCGCACACAAAATGTGGTTGCAGCTTGTGTGATTTATCCGAATGCCATGATGTCACTGAGTGCATCATCGGGTACTGAGCTTGTGAATATATCAAGGAGCTTTCGTTTTGTAAGCTCTTTCTTTTCTTCACCGCAAACGTCAAATATTATCTCGCCCTTGTGCAGAAGTATCAAGCGATTTCCGTATTCAATAGCATAATTCAAGTTATGCGTAACCATAAACGTGGTTATTTTTTTTGTTTCTACGATTTCTTTGGTTTTTTCCATAACGGTTTTTGACGTAACGGGGTCGAGTGCGGCAGTATGTTCATCAAGCAGCAAAAGCTTAGGTTCGGTTATTGTCGCCATAAGCAGCGAGAGTGCCTGACGCTGCCCTCCTGATAACGACCCCGCCCTAACACTCAAAAACCCCTCCAATCCCATTTTGAAGGTTTCAAGCTGCTCCATAAAAAACGGTTCGTTTTTACGCTCAACACCACGCGTAAGATTAAAGCTTTTCATTTTGTTGTACGCAATGGACAGGTTTTCTCTGATACTCATATCGGGGCAGTTTCCCATTTTGGGGTCTTGAAAAACTCTGCCTATATACTTTGCACGGACATATTCTTTTTGACGCGTAACATTTTTTTCGTCAAAAAATATCTCGCCGCTGTCCGGCATAAAAGACCCTGCAAGCATATTTAACAATGTCGATTTACCCGCCCCGTTACTGCCGATGAGGGATATAAAATCGCCGTCATTTATGGTAAGGGACAGATTATTAAAAAGTTCCAAATAATAGGGAGTATTTTTATTAAATGTTTGACATGCTTTTCTAACTTCAATCATTTGAGCGTATCCTCCCGTTTTATTCTGCCAATGAGAAGTATTGTAACGAGAAGTGTCGCCATGGTGAGTCTTAAAAATGCCGTTGGCATTCCGAGATAAAGCGCCGTGCCTATGACCGCTTGATAAATCACCGCTCCGACGATTGACGCCGTAGAGCCGGAAATAAATTTCAGCCCCTTGGATATTGTTATGCCGAGTATTACTGAGATCAGTCCCAAAATAATCACTCCGCTGCTCATTCCCACGTCGGCAAAGTTTTGCAGCTGTGCCATGAGTGAGCCGGCAAATGCCACAAGTCCGTTTGAAATCGACAGCCCTATGATTTTATATGTTCCGACATTTCCGCCTATCGATGTCACTAATTGCGGATTGCTCCCTACCGCGCGAATGAGCATACCTTTTTTTGTGCGAAAAAACCAATCGAGAATTAGCTTGATTATAAGCACAATTATTGCGATTAAAATGAGCCTCGTTATTGCATCACTGCCGAAAAATCCGCTGCGGAATATATTCGGCTGCCCCGCGAGCGATATATTCGGGCGTTCCATAATGACTAAGTTTACCGAATATAACGCTGTCATCGTGATAATTCCGCAAAGCAGGTTTGTTATTTTACCGTAAACATGCAGTAGTCCCGTAATTATGCCTGCCAAAAGTCCGCATGTAAGAGCAAGCACGCAAGCTACCCACGGGTCGACACCCGATATTATCGAAATCGCCGCGACCGATGCTCCGAGCGTGAATGAACCGTCCACAGTTAAGTCGGGAAAATCCAATATCTTATAAGATATATACACGCCCAAAGCAATAATTCCGTATATCAGTCCTTGCTGTAAAATGCTGACAGTAAAACTCATAACCCTACTTTACCTTACTTTACAAACTCCGCGACCGCTGCAAGCTCTTCCGGCACATTTATGCCGAGCGCCTGTACTACAGCTTCATTGATTGTGACCTGCGTTTCTTTTACAAGCTCAAAGTTAATGTTTCTTTCACCGTCTAAAATCCGCTTGGCTAAATCCGCACCTTGGCTGCCGACATCGGTGTAATCAAATCCGCTGCTTGCGAGCGCACCATTTCGCACCTGCTCTTCCTCCGAGCCGATTATTGCAATGCCTGCTTCGGCACATCTGTCCGCAATACTCGGCATTGCACTGACAACCGTGTTGTCTAAGACATTTACAAGTACATCAATTTTCGTTAAAAGACTTTCGAGCGCAAGCATAACATCAGACACATTTGCAACTGTTGCAGTCTCAAATCCAAATCCGCTCTTTGCGGCAGACTCGCCGAGCATTTCAACTTGATTTACCGAGTTGACTTCACCGTTGTTAAAGAGAACACCGACTGTTTTCGCTTCGGGAAGAAGTGCTTTTATAAGGTCAATTTGCTCATCAACCTGCAATACATCACTTACTCCTGTTACGTTTGAATGTCCTGAAAGTCCTGCTGCAACCGGATTTGATACCGCAATGAATATTATCGGAATATCTGTGTCAATCGCCGCATTAAACGCCGCTTGTGCCGCAGGAGTTGCGATACCGACAATCAGGTCGCAAGCGTCCGCTACCATTTTCTGCGCAATTGTGTTTGCAAGGTTCATATCTGCGTTTGCGTTTTGAATATCATATGTCACTGTGTCTTCTGTGAAACCATGCGCTTTCATTGTGTTTACGAAACCGTCGCGACAGTTGTCGAGTGACGGGTGAGGTGCAAATTGAATAATACCAATTCTTAGGTTTTCCGTGCCTTTTGAGTTTTCGCATCCTACGAGAAATACTGCTGATACTATTGCCATGACTACTAAAATTACTAATGCCTTTTTCATTTTTATTTTTACCTTTCATTTTTGACTTTTTGTTAATTTGTTTTGTTTTGATTTATTTTTTCTGGATCGCCACGCCTTGCGGCTCGCGATGACGCCGGTTCTCGACATTAAAAACGTGTCCGACGTTTCACCGTCAAACACGTTATTTTAAGCTGTTTTATATAAACTCAAACAAGACGTGTTTTAGTGAAACGTACGGACACACGCCACAGCCAGGTGTTTACATTTTTAGCATTAACAGCCTTTTGACGCATTTCACTAAAACCCCTTTCCTCGTTAGTTCTCAGTTTTTATATCATATAAAAATCAGGATGTCAAGAAAAATTATCCCATAATTTTTGCATAATCTTGATAGCGAAAAATCTTCAATTGCTTTATTTCTTTCATATTGGTATTATGTATACAATGTAGAAAGAGGTGAGCTTTATGAACATTCTCATTAAGGACATACTTACTGTTTTGCCGAAAGACGGCGGCAAGGGATTAGAGGCAAAAACCTGCTCGGTCTATATTGAAAAGGGTCTGATTGTTTCGATTACCGAGGCACCTGACGGCTTTAAGCCCGATAAAACTATTAACGGCAGCGGCAAAATGCTGATGCCGGGGTTTGTTAATGCACATACTCATGCCACAATGTCAATACTTCGTAACTGTGCGGACGATTTACTCTTTGACGAGTGGCTCTTTGGCCGTATTATGCCGCTTGAGGACAAAATGACAGGCGAAGACAACTACTGGGGTACTACGCTTGCTATTATGGAAATGCTCCGCACGGGTACCACCTCATATATTGACATGTACTACTTCTTGGACGACCTTGCGCGCGCGGTTGATGACACGGGTATTCGTGCCACACTCTCCCGCGGGCTTATAGGAAGTGCCGACGACCCGAGTGCGGGTGAGACAAGACTTCGCGAAGCTGTTGATGCGTTTAAGAAATGGAACCATGAGCGTATCAGCTTTATGCTTGCTCCACATGCTCCATATACCTGTGATGAGGGTTTCCAGCGCGAGGTGGCAATGGAAGCAAGGCGTTTGGGTCTGCCGATTAACACGCATATTTCCGAGGGTCTTGTTGAAATCGACACAATACGCGAAAAATACGGCTGCACATCTGTCGAGGTGCTTGACAGAAACGGTCTTCTCACAGAGCGTACCGTTGCCGCTCACTGCGTACAGGTCACAGACAGCGACATTGCCATACTCGCCGAACGCGGTGTTACGGTTGCCACAAATCCCGTCAGCAACTTAAAGCTTGCAAACGGTGTTGCCCCCATTCCGAAGATGCTCAAAGCGGGGGTTAAGGTGGCGCTCGGAACAGACGGTGCGGCAAGCAACAACACACTCAATATGTTCCGCGAGCTGACAATGCTCTCTATCATACATAAGGGTATAAATCACGACAGCCTTGCAGTCACTGCCGAGGAAGGTTTTTATATCGCAACAAAGGGCGGCGCTCTTGCGACGGGATATGATAATCTCGGTGAAATAAAACCCGGCAACATTGCCGACCTCGTTATATTAAACCTTGACACACCAAATATGCAGCCCGTTAATAATCCCATATCGGCACTCGCCTATTCGACAAACGGCAGCGAGGTCGAAACGGTTATGGTCGGCGGACGTATTTTGCTCGAAAACAAAGAATTTCTTACCATTGACTCCGAGCGGATCTACCATGAAATTTCAAAGATATGTGAAAGGATAGGAACAAGATGAAGATTACATCTAAAACAGCCGGAAAAGACTTAGGATATGCTGCTTGTGCAGCAGAAGCTCCTAAGTCAGTCACACACGCAAGTCAGGTACGCGATATGTCCCTCGCTCCCTCGGGCGAGAGAAAAATCGCATGGGCATGGCGTAACATGCCGCTTTTGCAGGCAATTAAAAAGGATTTTGAGAAAACAAAACCGTTTGAGGGCTTAAAAATTACATTGGCAATACATATGGAAGCAAAAACAGCATGTCTTTGCCGCACACTCGCGGCGGGCGGTGCCATTATGAGCGCTGCAGGCTGCAATCCCCTCTCTACACAAGACGATGTTGCTGCGGCTCTTGCCACAGGCACAAAAAATGCACCTGCGATGTCGGTTTTTGCTTGGCACAGCTGCACACCCGAAGAATATGAGCAGCATATGACAATGGCTCTTGAGTCCGGTCCGAACATCATCATTGACGACGGCGGCGACCTCATAAATATCATGCACACCAAACTAAAGCACCTTATCCCCGACGTGCTTGGCGGCTGCGAGGAAACAACAACAGGTATTATGCGTTTGTTCTCAATGGCAGCGGATAAATCACTTAAATTCCCGATGGTTGCGGTCAATAACGCTCAGTGCAAATATCTCTTTGATAACAGATACGGCACGGGGCAATCCGTTTGGGACGGCATCAACCGCACAACAAACTTGGTTGTTGCGGGCAAGGACGTTGTTATTGCAGGCTACGGCTGGTGCGGCAAGGGTATTGCCATGCGCGCCAAGGGTTTTGGTGCCAGAGTTATTGTCACGGAAATTGACCCCGTCAAAGCACTCGAGGCTATGATGGACGGATACGAGGTCATGCCGATGGACGAGGCTGTCAAATACGGCGACTTATACATCACCGCAACGGGCTGCACGGGTGTTATCACCGAGAAGCATTTTTCAAAAATGAAAGACGGTGCAATCATGTGCAACGCTGGTCATTTTAATGTTGAAGTTGATGTTGACTGGCTCGACAGCAACACGGAAAAAGCCGAGCATAAGCCGAACATTATGGGTTACACCTTGTCAAACGGCAAAAAAGTATTTGTTATTGCCGAGGGTCGCCTTGTAAATCTCGCTTCGGGCGACGGACACCCTGTTGAAATCATGGATATGAGCTTTGCAATTCAAGCTCTCTCTGCAGAGCATGTTGCTAAAAATCATAAAAAATTGGAACCGGGCGTTATTGCGGTTCCAAAAGAAATTGACCAAGATGTTGCGTTTAGAAAGCTTGCAGCCTGCGGTCTTTCAATAGACGAGCTGACCCCCGACCAAGCGAAGTATCTGCTCAGTTGGGACATCGACAGCGGAACATAATATTTCTGTCATCGCGAGCAAAGCGTGGCGATCCAGACGGTGCACTTACCGGAACTCTGTGGTCTGGATTGCCACGTCGCCAAATGGCTCCTCGCAATGACGACAGCTTGTCAGATAATATTATCTTTCATTTCTTCAAAATCCATCCAGTAATAGTCACTCAGCCTTTGTATTTCTTCCTTGTGGTCTTCCGATGAGGCGTCGTAAATCCCTGCAACTATAAAGCCCGCTTTCTTTGCGGTCTTCACAGCATACAAGGCGTCTTCCACCACAAGCGTTTCGTTTATAGCAGTTCCCATATGCTCAGCAGCTTGGATAAATATATCCGGGCTGCTTTTGCTTACGCCAACTTCCTCACATGTAAACACCCTGTCTACATATTTGGGCAGCTCAAGCCTGTCCACGGCAGGTCCGATAAGTTCCCTTTCTGTTGCCGTGGCAATAGTAATCTTTTTGCCTTGTTTATGCAGAGTTTCCAAAACCTCCAAAGCACCGGGTTTCAGCGGTATCGAATTGCGGTATTTTTCACCGATTAGCTTATTTCTGCCTGAGATAATCTCATCAACTGATTTTGTAACACCATATTCTTCTTGGAAGTATATTGCTTCTTCAATGCTGCTGAGCGAACGCAGCACTTCGGCAAGTCCCGGTCGTGCCTCGGCTCCAAGGCTCTTTAAGTATTCAATCTCAAAGTGATACCAAACATTCATGGAGTCTAAAAGCGTACCGTCAAAGTCAAAAATCACACCTTTGATGTTTTTCATTACAGTTTGCCCCATATAATTACTACAATTCCGTTTTTAACTTCAACCGAAGCGGCACTGCCTGTAAACTCATTACTGGTGCCAATCGGATTGTCATTTGTAAGCGTTGCATTTTCGAGCGAATACTTTAAGCCTTTTAAGGTTACGCCTTTTGCCGTTGTGTTGTGGCTGAAAACAGCAATCTTATTGCCTCGGGCGGCTTCTTCGGCAGTGAAATTATATATACCGTTTTCGATTGCAGTTACACATGTGTCGTCACTGTAGAGCACGCCTGTTGCTCCATGCTCCGTGAGGTAGGCTAATGTTTGAATATTCGAGTATGTATGGTCAAGCCTGCCGCCAAGCCCGCCGTTTAATATAAAGTGCGTATAGCCGAGAAGTAGTCCGAATTTAATCGCAAGCATCATGTCGGTATCATCTTTTTCCGCGCTGCTTTGAACTACATTCGGATGGTTTGGCACCTCACCGAGGGAGTCAAAATCGCCGATGACAACGTCGGGTGTTATCCCCCGTGATGTAAGTGCCGTATAGCCTGCATCTGCGGCAATTATATAATCGCCGGCTTCCGGTAGAGTAGTTTCGCAAAAATCCCCTGCTCCTGCAATATAACAACGTTTTGTATCCATAAATCCCACCCCTTCTTGAAAGATAGTAATATGTATTGTATCATATATGTATGTTATACGACAAATTAAAAGAATACGCAGCGAGCGGAGTTTATCCTATGCATATGCCGGGGCATAAAAGAAACGTTGACTTTATGCTGTCTGATTTGTCATGCAATATAGACATAACCGAAATTTACGGCTTCGATGACCTGCATAACCCTCACGGGACTTTGCTCGATATGTCGCAGCTTGCGGCAGAGCTTTACGGCAGCTTGGAGGCATTTATTCTCATTAACGGCTCGACGGTCGGAATACTCGCGGCGATAGGAGCACACACAAAACGTGGCGATAAAATACTCGCCACCACGGGCTGCCACAGGTCAATTCCGAACGCCGCAGAGCTATTCGGATTAGAGGTCGTATACATCACACCCGATATTGATGAAGCAAGCGCAGTACCTTGCAGTATAACTCCCGAAGCTGTTGAGGCAGCACTAAATAAAAATAATGAAATAAAGCTTGTTATTGTCACATCACCAACCTACGAGGGCGTGGTCAGTGATGTTAAGTCGATAGCAGACATCACTCATAGAGCGGGAGCTTTGCTTTTTGTTGACTGCTCACACGGAGCACATCTCGGCTTTTCGGACAGCTTTCCGAAAAGCCCTGTGACACTCGGCGCTGACTTCGTTGTCGTAAGCCTGCACAAAACACTGCCTGCACTCACCCAATGCTCACTGCTTCATATATGCAGCGAACGTGCCGATATTACAGCGACGAAACGCTTGCTTTCTATTTTGCAGACAAGCAGCCCGTCATATGTGCTCATGTCATCAATCGACTATTGCCTGCGGCTTTTACAATCTGACAGCAAGAGATTGTTTAATGAGTATGAGCAAAAGCTGAATGATTTTTATGGTAAAGTGAAAAAAGATTGCAAGCACCTGCGCTTCCCCGACACTTCGTCTTTTTTTGGCTTTGACATGGGGAAAATCGTTATCGTGACAAAAAATACCAACATGAATGGTATGGAGCTATGCGATATTTTGCGAACTAAGTATAAAATTGAGCTTGAGCGCGCCGAGCAAAACTATGCTATAGCAATGACAAGCATCTGCGACACAACCGAGGGCTTCAAGCGCCTCGCCGATGCGTTAATAGATGTTGACAAACTCTTGACAAAAAATATATTGTGATATACAATACTCGGGTGTCAAGCGTTATCACTTTACACCACGAGGGTTGAAACAATGAGCGGTACACTCCAAATGACAATGCTATATGACTTTTACGGTGATTTATTGACCGAAAAACAGCGTGAATACTTTGACTTATATCATAATGAAGATTTGTCCTTATCCGAAATTGCCGAAAAGGCAAACATTACCAGACAAGGTGTATACGATATAATCACAAGAGCAGAAAAAACCCTCACTCAAATCGAGCAAAAAACAGGTATCATTCAAAAATGGCTTGAAACAAGAGCGATATTAGAAAAAGCATCTGCGAGTGGAGAGCATCTGCACCCTGCAATAATCAACTACTTCCAAATGGAGAACAACTGACTTGGCATTTGAAAGCTTATCGGAAAAATTAAATGCGGCATTTAAGAAGCTTCGCGGTAAAGGGCGGCTCAAGGAAGCCGACATTACCGAAGCTATGCGTGAGGTGCGTTTGGCACTGCTTGAAGCTGATGTCGGTTTTAAGGTTGTCAAAGATTTTATAAATACGGTCACAGCGCGCTCTATCGGCAAAGATGTGCTTGAGAGCCTCACTCCCGCTCAAATGGTTATAAAAATCGTCAATGAAGAACTTTGTACCCTTATGGGCAGCGAAAATATAAAAATCGCAATATCACCAAAACCCCCGACTATCATCATGCTCATAGGGCTTCAAGGT
Organism: Oscillospiraceae bacterium; assembly: GCA_009781515.1. Taxonomy (GTDB): domain Bacteria; phylum Bacillota; class Clostridia; order Oscillospirales; family Oscillospiraceae; genus WRMH01. The sequence goes on along the minus strand of WQXY01000030.1, from coordinate 10,340 downwards.
GCGGGTAAAACCACCAACGCAGCAAAGCTCGCAGCATACATGCGAAAAAACAACAGTAAAAACCCGCTGCTTGTCGCTTGCGATATTTACCGCCCTGCGGCAATAGAGCAGCTAAAAACAGTCGGACGTCAGCTTGATATTCCCGTCTTTGACATGGGAACGGCAAACCCTGTTGAGATTGCAAAAGCCGGTGTCAAACATGCAGAAAAAAGCGGCAACGACCTCGTACTGCTTGATACGGCAGGTCGGCTTCATATAGACGATGCTCTTGTTGATGAGCTTAAAAAAATAAAAGCAACTGTCAGTCCCACAGAGATACTGCTTGTTATCGACGCCATGACGGGACAAGACGCTGTTAATGCGGCGGCATCTTTTAACGAAGCACTCGGAATAGACGGCGTTATACTAACCAAGCTTGACGGCGATGCGCGCGGCGGTGCGGCTCTTTCCGTTAAAGCCGTCACGGGCAAGCCGATTAAATTTTCCGGCACAGGTGAAAAGCTTGACCAAATCGAACCCTTTCACCCCGAGCGAATGGCATCACGCATACTCGGCATGGGCGATGTGCTGACCCTCATCGAAAAAGCCGAGCAGGCATTTGACGAGAAAAAAGCTCAAGAAATGACCGAAAAGCTGATGAAAAACCGCTTTACACTCTCGGATTATTACGAGCAGCTTACGCAGGTCAAATCCATGGGCGGTCTTTCAAGTATTGCAGGGATGCTTCCCGGAATTGACGCAAAGGCACTCCAAGGTGCATCTTTCGACGAAGATTTACTCAAAAAAACCGAAGCGATAATACTTTCGATGACACAAACAGAGCGCGATAACCCCGGGGTACTCAACAGCAGCCGCAAAAAGCGTATTGCGGCGGGCAGCGGCACGGCGGTTGTTGATATAAACAGACTGTTAAAGCAGTTTGAAGCTATGCAGATTATGACAAAGCAAATGACTAAGGGAAAATTACCCGCTATGTTCAAAGGCAAAGGCAAGGGTTTATTTGGAATGTAAAACAAAAAAAAGAAAACAGAATGAGGAGTAAGAAAAATGGTAAAAATCAGACTACGCAGAATGGGTGCAAAAAAGAACCCCTACTACAGAATTATTGTGGCAGACTCAAAAGCACCACGTGACGGCAGGTTTATTGAAGAAATCGGCACATACGACCCGCTGATGTCACCGTCGGAAATCACAGTAAACATGGAGCGCGCACAGTACTGGATTAAAAGCGGCGCACAACCCACCGATACTGTAAAAGCACTTTTGAAAAAATCGGGTGTTAGCTTGAAAGTAAGCAAAGCCAAACGTTCGGTAAAGAAAGTAGCCCCTCCGCCTCCGGTTAAGGAAGAGCCAAAACCCAAGGCTGAGCCTAAAGCTGAACCCAAAGTAGAAGAGCCCAAGGCAGAAGAGCCTGTAGCGGAAGAACCCGTAGCTGAGGAAGCTGCAGCAGAAATTGCCGAAGAAGCCGCTGCTGAGGAAGCAGCCCCGGAAGCCGCAGCAGAACCTGTAGAAGAAGCAGTAGAAGAACCTGCAGCTGAGCCTGCAGAGGAAGCAGCAGCTGAGGAATAGACAAATGAGTAATTTGAAAGAATTATTGAGCTACATCGCCCAAAACCTCGTTGATAACCCTGATGATGTAACTGTCACCGAGCGCGAAGAAGAAACGGAAACAATCTATGAGCTTCGTGTCAACCCCTCTGATATGGGTAAGGTTATAGGACGCGGCGGACGTATTGCAAAAGAAATCCGTTCACTGATGCGCAGCGTCGCACAAAGACATGGGAAACGTATCAGCGTCGATATTATCGATTAGGTTTTATGAAAAGCGGGCTTATTGAAACAGGAAAAATCGTAAACACCCATGGCATCCGCGGCGAACTTCGGCTGCAGCCATGGGCTGATACGCCTGCTTTTTTGACAGGCTTTGAATATTTTTACATAGATGAAAAGCCTGTTCGGGTCTTATCGTCAAAGGTTCACAAGAGTTTTGTCATTGTGAGCCTTGAGGGTGTTGACAACATTGATACGGCAACCCGAATGAAAAACAAAATCGTTTGTGTTAAACGAGAAAACATTAAGCTTGAAGACGGAAATTATCTTATCGCCGATTTGATAGGTCTGAGTGCCATTGATGCAAAAACAGATAAAAAGCTCGGAACTGTAAGCGATGTGCTGCCCCTCCCTGCTCACAATGTTTATGTTATCAATGGCGAGCGGGAAATTCTTGTTCCTGCGGTGCCGGAGTTTATCGCAGAAACAAACTTGAGTGAAGGCTACATTAAGTTTAATATAATTGAGGGCTTATAATGCGAATTGATATCTTGACCCTTTTTCCCGATGTAGTCGGTGATATGCTGTGCGAGAGCATTTTAGGCCGCGGGCAGGAACGCGGTTTTATCCGCATTGAGTGTCACCAAATCCGTGACTACACAACAAATAAGCAAAAACAGGTTGACGACTACCCCTATGGCGGCGGTCGCGGCTGTGTCATGCTCGCAGAGCCTTTGTATAACTGCTGGAAAGCCATTTGCGACGAGGCAGGCCGCAAAATTCATACTATTTTTGTTTCACCCTGCGGCAGCGTTTTTAAGCAAAAGGACGCATGCCGTCTGCAGGCTGAGCATGACAGATTTATTATAGTCTGCGGCAGGTATGAGGGCATTGATGAGCGTTTTATCGAAATGTGTGTCGACGAGGAGCTTTCTATCGGCGATTATGTTCTGACAGGCGGCGAAATCCCCGCCATGGTCATTGCAGACGCAGTGTGCCGCCTTGTTCCGGGGGTGCTGCCCGACGAGGAATGTCTGACTAACGAGAGTCACTGGGACGGTCTTTTGGAATATCCGCAGTACACACGCCCCGAGGTTTGGCAGGGCAAAAAAGTGCCCGAGGTGCTGCTTTCGGGACATCATGAAAATATTAATAAATGGCGAAGTGAACAGTCTATTGAACGAACCCGTATACGCCGCCCCGACATGTTTGAAAAGTTATAGGTTTTTATGGAACAAAATTGAAAGACATTCGTCATAGGATTATCAGCTACCCTTAAATATTAAAACGAAAGAAGGGCATTAAAATGAAAAAGCGACTTACAATCCTGCTTAGTATTCTTATGGCAACAGTATTTCTTGCAGCTTGCGGCGCCTCCGGTGCAGATAACAACGCACCCGGGGGTAGTTTCAGCAGTGACATTATGCTCTCAGCAATCCCTGACGCCTTACCGGGCTTACCGGGCTATACCTCTGAGGCAGATATGTCGTATGGTGATGCCGAACAGCACCCGCTTCGCGCGCAGTCCGGAGGAGGCAGTTTAGGTGGGGCTGCTGAACCCATAGACACTCCTGCAAATGATTTCGCCGAAAAAATCATATACTCCGCATGGGCAGAAATCGAGACGCTCGAATTCGATAAAACTATCGACAGATTGGAAGCACTCATTGCCTTACATGGAGCAATAATCGAAAACTCAAATGTCAGAGGCAATAATTATGCAAGCACACATTATGGCGGCCAGAGCTTCCGCTACGCAAATTATACAATCCGTGTTCCCGTAATCGCTTTTGATACTGTAAGAGCACAGCTTGACGGTCTTGGCAATGTTGTCAGCCAAAGCAGCAATGCAATGAACATTACTTCGCAGTTTACGGACACCGAAGCACGACGCAAATCCCTGCTCATTCAGGAGGAGCGTCTGCTCGACATGCTCTCAAAGGCTGAGGATATTCCCGATTTGATAATGATTGAGGAGCGTATTTCCAATGTCAGATATCAAATCGAACTGCTCACTACGACGCTCAATAACTGGCAAAGACAGGTTGACTACAGCTCGCTGTCGGTAAATATCAGCGAGGTTGAAGAATATACGGAATTTGTGCCTATTCACCGTTCATACTGGGAGCAAATGGGCGACGGGCTTATGTCTACCCTGCGTGGCATCGGCAGGTTCTTTACAACCATTTTCATGTGGACTATAGTTTCTGCTCCGGTAATTATTATCATGGTCATCGTTGCACTAATCGCATTGGTCATAATCAAAGCCAAACTACGTGCATACAAAAAGAAAAAGAGCGAAAGACCCGCTCCGGTCTATCCCGCTCCATATGCTGCACCCCCACAGACACCGACGGATACACAAGAATAATTATCCGAACATTTTCGTAAATAACATTCCGACTACAATACCTAAAAACGCAAATATCGTTGGCACTCTGTCCTTACTCATAACAATAGATTGCGGGAGTATTTCACCGAGAACAACATAGAGCATTGCTCCCGCAGCCGCTCCAAACGAAAGAGCAACGGCAACATCGGATATGCTGCCGATGAGCACCCCCACCACTGCTCCCAAAACGGTTGTCGCACCTGCAAGCAGTGTTATCACTACAGATTTAAGCTTTGACAGTCCTCCTAAAATCAGCGGGGCTGTCACTGCCATTCCCTCGGGTATGTTGTGAAGTCCGATGATAACAGCAAGTGTCATTCCGAGATTAATATTATAGTTCCCTGCAGCGCCTAATGCCAAGCCCTCGGGGACGTTATGAAGACTGATTGCAAATATCATAACCATTCCCGAGCGAAGCATAGTTGATTTTTTTGATATCATGTCGTTTGAGTGGAAATACTCGGCAAATGTTTCATGGATTTGTGCTTTGCCTCCCGAGTGTGATATTAAGTCCATTATATAGTGCAATGAAAATACCAATGCCGCTCCGATAAAAAGCCCTATAACCATTATTGTAACATTTGACAGTGCGATTGCTTCGGGTATGAGCTCGACAAGTGCAATGCTTATCATAACGCCGCCGGAAAACGACAGGAATATACTTATTACTTTATCGCTGCGGCTTCCGACTATAGCTGTAATAAGTCCGCCAAGTCCCATTCCTGCCACACCTGCTATTAAACTGAGCAAAATAATATTCATGACAAGTATTTTATCATAAGATGTCAATAGTTTGTTCTCTTGTGACGTACTGCACTACAAGAAAGAGCCGTGAGGGGAAACGATGACCGGTTTTTTGAGCTTGCGAACAAAAACCGCTGGCACGTTTCACCGATGTAAGTGCTCTTTCGTACAATCTATACTCGCAAGAGACTTTCCTTGTCAACTTAAGAAATTCTTCATAATTACACTTATTTGTTTGTAAGATTTATGCTTTATTCTTAACGCAACATAGAAAGTTAGGATGTGGTATAATTGAACTGAGTAAAGATATATCGGACAATACAAGGATTACACGGAGGAAAGATATAATGATGGATATTCTTATATGTGATGATGACAAGGAAATAGCGGCGGCGATTGCTGTTTATCTTCAAAACGAAGGCTATAAAATTCATCAGGCACATAACGGCAAAGAGGCACTCGCGGTTCTTGAAGATACTGATATCAAGCTTATTCTTATGGATATTATGATGCCGGAGCTTGACGGACTTAGTGCCACAATGGAAATCCGCAGAAGCCGTAATATCCCTATTATAATGCTCTCCGCCAAAAGCGAAGATGCCGACAAAATTGTGGGGCTAACCGCAGGGGCGGACGATTATATCACAAAGCCGTTTAATCCTCTTGAGCTTATTGCACGTGTAAAAAGTCAGCTGCGCCGTTTTACTGTCCTTGGCAGCCTGCCGTCACCCGAAGCCGGGGTTCATACGGTAGACGGGCTTGTTATTGACGACAACTTGAAAACGGTCACTGTTGACGGTGAAGATGTAAAATTAACTCCGCTTGAATACAAAATTGCACTGCTGCTTATCCGCAATCCCGGGAGAGTTTTCCCGATTGATGAGATTTATGAGCGGGTATGGGGTGAGGACGCATTTTGTGCGGATAACACAGTCGCCGTGCACATACGGCGTATTCGGGAAAAAATCGAAATTGACCCGAAAAATCCAAAATATTTAAAGGTGGTATGGGGAATTGGATATAAAATTGAAAGGCTGGACAGCCGTTAGAACAGTTTGCTTTATATTGATACTTGTTTTTTGCTTTTTAGCATTAAACAGACTCTCAGCTTGCATCCTTAGAGGTGAAAACACAGGCATTTATCCCGATACAGTGTTGGTTAATATGTCGCCGGAAGAGTCTATTTTCGACAGGCATATGAGACCTGTTTCGCATCATGCTTCTATTGTTGCACTCTTTGGAAGCGAAGACGCAATTTCAGAAAAAAAACGCATACAATGGTTTGTACATGAAAGATATCGTTATTATGATGAATATGGGGATATCTATGACAGTCATTATGGTTATTATCATGATCTTCCGCCAAAAACTCCTCCGCCTGATCCATATGACGATTTTTTCAACGGCAATGATAATGGCAGAGAATATTTTATTGAGCGCATATATACGCTTAAAACTCCCGATGAAAGATTTCAGTATGCAAGCATTGACGAAAATGCTTATAACACGCCCAGCATTCGCAGGCTCCATGAAGAAAGAGCAATACGTGACCAGCTTAATTCTTTCAACCTGTCATATGAGATATTAACCAATACTGAAGGACTTCTTTATCACATCGTTACGCAATTTCCGATGTGGCTGTCAGCCATTGATGAAAATGAAACAGATTTTTATTTCTTCACTTTCAGCAATGTCGCCGCGTCTCAGCAAACAAGAGACTTTTTTGAGTCAATGCGCGTTTTTTGCATCATCGACAGCGAACAAATGGTGTTTCGCGGTTCTTCGCCTTACAGTTATTTTTATGACCATTATTGGCAGGGAACACAAATCGACGGTGCTGGAAATGCCGTGATTTATCTTGCTTTTACATCGGAATTTGTTAATGAACAAGCCTCTTTCTATAAGGCAATACGAAGTGCGCATATTTTCGATATCAGCATTATTATTGGCTGTTTTGTCTTGGCACTTGCTGCTTTAATCGTTCTTTTGATGAGTGTCGGAAAGCAAAATATATTAGTAGACGGTGCCAAGGTACGCAAGGCGGAAATAAGCTTTTCACTCCTCGACAAGCCCTATTTGGACGTCGGCTTAGCTTTTGCAGTGCTTTGGACAGTTCTTACTGTTGCCCTATCTTACCATATTCTCTATGACCTTTCATGGTATTGGAATATTGATGCATCGGTAAATACTACAGCTTTGAACGTTTTATATGCAATAATGATAGCGCTTATTTTACCGCCTGCACTGTTTTGGCTGATGAGCTTCGTAAAGCGCCTGAGAGCCGGTCAGTCTTGGAAGCACACGCTCGTTTATGCAATAATTTACAGTTTATTGTTCGGTTCATTGCGTTTTATCGTCAATAAGGGCAAATCAATGTGGGCGGGCACACGTTTAATGCTGCGTGTCGGCTTGATATCGGCTGCAACCTTTTTTACATTATTTATTATCGGTTATCTCACTGCCGAAACCCGCAGCGGTATTGTACTGTTTTTACTGTCAATAATGACTACGGCTGTAGTTGCAACGCTGCTCTCTCTTTATGCAAAGCGTCTGCGAAATCTCGAGCTTGGCGCGCGTGCTGCCTGTGAGGGGCGTTATGACGTGCCGATAAATGCAGGAGGCGGAGAGCTTGGGAACATAGCATATTCGATAAACAGCATTTCGGCAGGTATAAATGTTGCTGTTGAAGAACGCATGAAAAGCGAGCGACTCAAAACGGAGCTTATCACAAATGTGTCGCATGATATCAGAACACCTCTGACATCAATCATCACATACACCGACCTGCTTGAGCATGAGGGGCTTGACTGCGAAAAAGCTCCCGAGTATTTGAGCATACTCAAGCAAAAATCGCTGCGGTTAAAGACTTTGACAGAGGAGCTTTTTGAAGCTGCCAAAGCCACAACAGGCAACATTGATGTCAACCTTGCCGACCTCAACATTGTTTCGCTTATAAATCAAGTGCTCGGCGAGCTTGATAATTCGATTGTATCATCGGGTCTTGACCTGCGGATAAACCTGCCCGATAAGCTCATTGCAATAGCTGACGGCAGGCTCATGCACAGGGTTATGGAAAATCTGTTTTCAAATGTCTTTAATTATTCACTGCCAAACTCGCGTGTCTATCTTGATGTATTCCAAACTCCATACAAAGAGGTTTGCATTGATGTCAAGAATATCTCGGCAACTGCTCTTAACTTCGACCCGTCGGAGCTTATCGAACGCTTTAAGCGCGGTGATGACTCCCGCACCGACGGCGGCAGCGGTCTTGGTCTGTCGATAGTTCAAAGCTTTGTCAGTGCACAAGGCGGCAGGTTTGAGATAAAAATAGACGGCGACCTGTTCAAAGCCACCGTAACTCTGCCAATGCCCCCGCCTGTACTACCTATGACACCGTAGGGACGAACTGCGTTCGTCCGCGGGCGACCACAGGTCGCCCCTACAACACGGCTTCGCTGAGCACCTTTCCTATACTATCTCTGATAATCAAGTCCGCATGCCTGTCATAGACGGTTGCGGACTTGTTTATTAAGACAAGCTTGTTCCCTCTGTAATAATCTATCATGCCCGCCGCCGGATACACATTGAGTGATGTGCCGCCGACTATCAGCACATCGGCATCGTAAATCGTCGTGGTTGCTTTTGACATCACTGTCGGACAAAGCCCCTCTTCATACAGCACCACGTCGGGTTTTATTATTCCGCCGCAGCTGCATAAAGGCACTCCCTGTGTTTGTATTATTATATCAAGCGGATAGCACTCTTTGCATGTCATGCAGATATTTCGCAGCGCCGAGCCATGCAGCTCAAGTACGTTTTTGCTGCCTGCCTGTGTATGCAAGCCGTCAACATTTTGTGTGATGACCGCTTTAAGCTTCCCTGCTTTTTCAAGCTGAGCAAGTGCTTTATGTGCGTCATTTGGCGCGGCATCGGGATAGAGCATTTTGTCACGGTAAAAACGGTAAAACTCGTCAGTGTGTTTCATGAAAAAAGTGCGTGACAGGATTGTTTCCGGCGGGTGTTCGTATGTGCTGTTATACAGTCCACCCTCACTGCGAAAGTCGGGTATTCCGCTTTCTGTGGAAACCCCCGCTCCCCCGAAAAAGACTATATTATCGGAAGCTTGCAGAATGTTTCTAAGTTTTGTAATATCAGCGTTCATGGCATCATATCCTTGTACTTAGTGTTTGTGAACAATGCTTAGTTCGCAATCAATGGCGTCTAAGTATTTAAGCAAAGTTCTGAGAGTAGGACTTTGTTTTTGCATTGCCCCTTTTTCAATCCTGCTTATAGATTGCTGCGGCAATCCTGTCCTTTTTTGAATTTCTTTTTGCGTAATGCTTTTTTGCTTTCTTGCTTCTGCCAATTTTTGTCTGAATGTATATTCACGCTCAAATTCCTCATATGCTTTTTTTGCAACAGGGTCTTTCAGTAATTCTTCAAATTCCTTTTGTTCCTGCTGCGGGTCTACTTTTACAAATGGCATAACAATCCCTCCTCTATAGCAAGCCAAACTTTTTGCCACCCTCCGTATAATAATCATGAATGTTCATTTATAGCCACCACCATTATACATCATATTAGCTGTATTTGTCAAGGAATTCTTACTTTACAGCTAACAATAGCGTAGCATGGTTAAGCACAGTTGTCTATAATCGTTTAGTGTAGAAAAATAAGCCCAAAAGTGTTAATTTTTCTACATTTGCAGCATGTTTGATGTGTGCGTTAGTCTTCCCATTTTGCGTATAGTGTCAAATCGCTTGTAATTTCACCGTAATCCCATTCTATGGTTAGTTCTTCATCAATAAACCAACCGCCAAACATATATGTTTGCATAAAACCGTCAACTATACCTTTTTCTTTATAAGTTGACGGCGATAGAATAACACTTCCGTGCGGCACTTCAAAGCTATAAGGTTCCGTATAAGTATTCCCGTCACCAAAACCTATAGACCCGCCATTTGGATTAAAAGTTACCGTGTACGTTGCGTTTGGGTTCACTGTATTGTCGCCGTTATCGCCCGATGTGCCGGGGTCGTTGCCACCTTGATTATCACCGCCGTTTGGTGTGGCAACAGGGTCGTTTTGTGTTGGTGTTGTTACGGGGTCATTGTTTGCGGGCGGATCGTTTTGTGTGCCGCCGCCCGTGCCACAAGCGACGAGTGTCAGCACCATGAGAAGCGCAAGGGTAAGTGTTAATAATTTTTTCATCGTATGTTCCTCTTTTCTAATATATTTATTGTCTTTCATCTCTGCTATACGAAATTACTGCCAAACATTGACTATTTCGCAAAGTTGATCATCCCATAATACTTGGTTCTGCAAAAGGCGGCACATTTGGCCATAAAGCTCCTACACCATGCGGGATACCAACACCACACGTACAGTATATATCATCACCGGAACGTCCCATATTGACTTCTGCTTGATATGT
>WQXY01000029.1 GCA_009781515.1 Oscillospiraceae bacterium | reverse complement strand
GACGTACGCGAAGTGTTGTTGAGCAGTCGATTAGGGACTTGGATATTATAGTAGACTGGTCTGAGGACTATGACGAGGTTATAGCTGCGGGAAGTATAGCGTTTGTGCAAAGGGCAGGTGAGAAGATACAGGCAGGTTCTATCATTCAGATTATTGTTTCAAAAGGACCACCATCATAATCTAATAAAAAACTATTTTAGGAGGCATAAGTATGTTCTGTAACAATTGCGGAAAAGAAAGCACAGGTAGTAAGAAATTTTGTGCAAGCTGCGGGTCAAGTATTCTCACAAATAATGATGTAACGAAGCAGTCAATTCTAAATCAACCTTACCAATCTCAACAACAATGTTTTCAATCATCTAATGCACCTATTTTACTGGTAGACCCTAAGCGTAAAAGAATAACACAAGCGATTGCGACTCTTCTATCTGCTTTACTAATTATCACAATGCTGCTTGGCTGGGTTTCCGTACACATATATATTCCCCAATCAAATTTGCCCCGTGAATTAAGAGGTGTTATACCCAGTGAATTAACAGTAACTATGACAGTATTTGATTTTAGTAATAGTGTAAGAATTGCAAGTGGTATTTTTAGAGAAGCTTTTACAGAGTTAGAACGTCAGCGTGATTTATGGGGTGGCTCAGCCTCTGAACTTAGGGAAATCCGAGATGCTGTAAATAGCATCCGAGTCGCTTCAATTACAACGAATGTCATAAAAATTATTATTCTCTTATTGATAGTATCCTTCTTGGTTTTTATAGTCCTAATGCTTTCAGAAAACAGATATAGTGCTTTTTTAGGGCAGCTCGGAAGTACAGTTTCATTGATTATAGCAATTATTTTTGCCATAGCTATAGCTGTCGTAAACTCAAAATTAAATAACCTATTAGATCTTCCACGTGAATTTAGAGATATGCTTTCCATAAGTGGTTCCGTTTGGGTATATCTGACAATAATATTCAGCATATTTGCAATGGCATTCATTACTGTTCGCAAAAGTATTATACGGGGAGAATAAGGTATGGCTGATATTTTCGATAAGATGGTAGGTGGATTAGGCAAAGGAGTTGCGGTCGTCAGCGCAAATTCTAAGGCAATGGTAGAAAAAGCAAGAGTAAATGCAGCAATAAATAATATAGATGAAGAACGAAAGCAGCTTGCAGAGCTTCTCGGAATGAAGGTATACGAAACACACATGTCTGGCAACGATGTCACAGTAAATGATTTCATAGGATTTATTGTTGAAATAAAAAATCGATTGCAGCTAATTGATGAACAGCATGACCAATTAGGAAGAATCGAGTCAGAGCTGAGCATGGTTACCGGTGTAAGCAAAGCGGGGTCATCCACGTGTAAATGCGGAGCTATAAATCCCACAGGGTCAAGGTTTTGTGCCAAATGCGGGGACCCTATGTAAACAATTGAAAGGATGTAATTTTATGAGAAGAGTACTCACAGTTTTACTAATAATGGTTATCACATTTTCACTTTGTGCTTGTACATTTGGCAACGAAAACTCGCTGTCGCATAATAACTTAACGCAGGATAATAAAACACCAACATCAAATCCTACTGCAGATATTGGCACATTGATTGTAGGCGGGTTATTTGCCGGAGAGCGTTGGGAATATACATATTTATATTTCTATGCTGGAGAATCTCTACACCATAGACAGAATGAAAACACAAAAATACGAATGAATGCCTTTATGAATGAGGTAAATCAATTGGGCGAAGAGGGTTGGGAACTTGTGTCATCTTCTACCAATGGTTATGAGAATTTTTCTTATACTCTTTTCTTTAAACGAAAGTTGACATAAAAATGTTACATTTATAAAAAGAGGTATCTTGACATATGCTAAGCAAAAAGTTTTTTCAACGTATACTATCCTTTATGTTAATATTACATCTTGCACTTGGGTTAGCACCTTTTATAACCGAGCATTCAAAAAGTGCGACAGCACAAACTGGAAACCCATATACGGATACAGACCCGTTATGGAAGCGTCTTTATTTTGATGAGATAAAAAGATTAATTGAATATTCCGCGGCACACAGTTGGCGGGATTGTGATTTTAATTGTTCATGTTGGCATAGAGATTATGAATACCCTGCATTACCTTATGTAAACCTGGGTGCTTTTTTGCTTGCAGATTTAAACTTTTGCGGTACTCCAGAATTAATATTTAATGGCGACGAGGGAAGCACATCTATACTGGCTGTCGTCAATAACGATCTGGAACTGTTAATTTATAATTGGTCTACAGATTGGCCACCACAAGGCTTAAGTCTATATCGCAGAGTTGCCGACAACGCTCTTGTATATCGCTTTGACACCGGAATGCCTTATGATCCAACAAACCCATGGGTAAATGTTAATATATTTGATGATGCAACTATTTTTGATGAAACAGTATATACCAATACAATAATAGCAAGTTATTCCGAAATGTATGATTATGATTTTGAAAAAGAATTAAATATTTATAGCTATTTCTTTAATAATATTGAAGTGAGTGAAGCAGAATATATATCTTCAATAAATGATATAATGATTGATTATAAAGAAGTACCTTATTCATTTTCTATACTCGGCGATTTGTTTTCATCTTCAGGTTCCTGGGTAAACAATGACTATATACCGCAGTCTCATGTCATAGTTACAGACGCTGATATTATAATTTTCCTTGATTCGTATGTACCGATAACAACTATACAAAACGCAACTCCTGTTAGTCCACCGAGCACAGATAATTCCAATATTACATACATCAGCACTGCTGCAGAACTTGCAGCTATCGGCGGAGCGCAAAGTGCAGGAAAAACTTACATTTTAGCAAATGACATAAACATTACGAGCACCTGGACACCAATACATGATTTCCAAGGAACTCTTGACGGTGCGGGGCATAAAATTACTGGTCTCCGAACAAATGTAACCACAAACATGCACAGTGCAGGATTATTTGGAACAATATCAACAGGAAATGTCACAATTAAAAATCTTGGTGTTGAAACCGGAACAGGAAGTGTCAACGCATCTTTCCAATCAAGTAGTGGCGCTACAAGACTATATGCAGGAGGTCTGATAGGACGTTGTATTGGAGGAACTGTTTCCATAGAGAATTGCTATTTCAACGGAAATATAAATGTACAATCAAGAATTTTTAATTGGGTTAAAACAATACAACAGTTCGCAGGCTTTCTTGGTATGGGACCAAGTGAAGAAACTATTTTAAGTTTAATTTTTGATACAATAGATGCAATCAGATTAATAGGAGACTTGCATGCTGCGTACTTTGACCACATCAAAGACGGTAATAGTTATGCGTATGCCGGAGGATTAATAGGAGCAGTTGAAGGAAACGCAAAAGTAAATATTAACAATAGTTACAGCCGAGGTAATGTGTATTCATGGGCTTCAACTCATAGCATTCTATTGGATCTTTATGCATTCTCATATTCAGGTGGTATAGTTGGCTTTAAAGCTGATGGAAAAAATTCTACGCTTTCAATTGGCAACAGCTATTCAACCGCAAATGTCACAGCTGATGGAACAAGCAGTTTTATTCGCGAAGCTGCTAATGTTACCGTGAATACTTTTGTTAAAGTATTCACATTTGGTCTCGTTAAAAAGGACGTACTTAATGTCAACACTTCCTCGCCCCTTTCATATGCAGGCGGATTGTCTGGTCGCCGAAACCCAAACACAACGACAGGAAACAATTACCGTTTGAATACACAAATAATAACAGCGCGCAATATAAACAGCACCGGTACTCCGCTTTCACATACAGCAATGCAGAATCGCTCGTCGTTTGTCGGCTGGAATTTTAGCAATAACACCTGGACTAATTCGCCACAAAAAAACAATGGATATCCATACCCTTGGATATTTGATAACAAACGTGTCCCCGAACCCGCAAAACCTTTCTCCACTTTTGTTGGTGACTTTGTTGTCTACACCGGGTTAAATCAAAATATCGCATTATCTGTTGATAAAGACATCACACAATTCAGTAGTGTGACCGTAAACGAAGTCCCGTTAACACAGGATGTACATTTTACTCTCACAAGTGGTTCAACCATAGTCACACTTCTACCAAGCTTTCTTGACACATTGGAAGAAGGTTACCATGCATTAAGCGTAGCATTTTCTGATGGTGAATTTGTTGAAGAACAGTTTCTAATTGTTGAAAACGAAATGCCATATGCAAGCAAGATAGTTATTGATGATGAACTCATTTTTTCTGATAGTGAAGGTTGGCTTGTTGACGATAAATACTTAGATGCGCTTACAGATAACCACTATCTAAGAGTAGAATATACAAATGACGACATTTTTGAAGGAGAAATCAACTTTGCAAATCTTGCTGATGCAGAAACGAGTGATATCAGCACCCAAAACAATATTCGTGATTTAATAATTGTTATAATTGCCGGTATCATACTTGTTTTACTGTGCTTTGTTCTTATTTTTATACTGCGAAAGAGAAAGAGTATTATTGTTGAAGATAGAGAAATCGACTTATGCAAGAGTTGCGGAACCCAAATAGAAACAGATGATCAGTTTTGCACTTCATGCGGAAGCCTAGTACAACAATCTATAGAAAAGCCATAGGCTTACTCACCCGGTCAATAGACAAAAATACTTATATATCAGCATTTATTATTGCACAAACTATTGTTATATATTCATTGTTTGTATATAATTCCTATGGAGGTAATAAGTTTTATGTTTTGTACTAACTGCGGAAGTAAAATTCACAATGATGATGCGTTTTGCACAAATTGCGGTGTCCAAAAGAGCACATCGTCTTTTAATGCACCTCCACCGCCTCCACGCGAAGCAGTGCAATATAGCCCTCCGGTGGCAAATAACCAACAAGCTTTTATCCCTCCGCCGCCACATACAATTGCGCGCCCACCGAAAAAATCGGGATCTATTTCTCCCGGTATTATCATCGGTATTGTTTTCGCTATTGTTGTTGTATTGGTAGTCGGGTTATTTTTCTTATTTAGATTCATCAGTGATTCCAAAAGCAATGATGAACCCGTTAACACTCCACCCTTAGATATACAACAGACAATTCCACCGGACACAACTCCACCGCCTGATGAAACGCCACCTCCACCGCCTCCAACAGTTGCTCCGCCACCCGAAACGCCGGAACCGACACCTACCGTAGTTTTTATCGAAAACCCGAGAATTATTATAACAACGCGTTATAATTCGAGTAACAATACATTTGCAGATCAGGATTTGATTGTAAGTGCCGTTAAAGCTGCTGGTGGTATTCCAATATTGCCGAGTGATGATGCACTGCTTGCAGACATGCTTCGCAACGGCAACAGTGCTCATGCAGAGTCACTTGCATCATCTTATGACGGACTTATCTTAACAGGGGGCGGCGATATATCGGCAAGGTTTTTTGGACAGACAAAGCACCCTGCATCTGCTGCTCCGGACGAAAATCGTGACATCGCAGAAATTGCATTAGCTCAAGCATTCATAAATGCAGGCAAGCCGATTTTGGGTATGAACCGCGGTATGCAGGTAATAAATGTCTCAATGGGCGGGGACATTATTCAAGACATTCCGGACTTACTTGGTATTGACGACAGTGTTCATTCGGGCGCTAACAGCCATACTATACAGATTGAGCAAGGAACGTGGCTGTATAGTTTATTTGGCAGTTCATTAACCGTAAACTCCTCTCATCACCAAAGTGTTGGTCGGGTGGCTGACGGTTTTATTGTCGTTGCCCGTGTTGGAGACGTTATTGAAGCTATGGAAAAAGGCAATGTTCTTGGTATTCAGTTTAATAATACCGGATTACCGACAGGAGCTTTAGAGTCAATTTTTAATGATTTTATTGGCAGGTGTTCATATTACACGCCTGCGCAATAGGGAGAGAGAGTTTGAAAAGAGTTACAGCAATAGCATTTCTTTTAGTGTTATTAGTTATTTTTAACAGTACATATAACTATTTTGAAGAACCCGCTGCTCTACCTCCGCATGTTCTCCCTCCTGTCGCACAAAATACCCCTGAGCCGGCTGGCACACCCAGACCTCAAGATGATATTGTACAAACACCGGAACCGACTCCCGACGCTATTATTTATCAGCCGGGTGTATATGTGGTTGGAGTAGATATTCCTGCCGGTGTATATATGGCAACAAATGATGACTCAGACGCCTCTCAAGTAATTGTTAAAAGCAGTTTCGTCCCAAACACCGAAAAGCCAAACATCATTATAACAGCGCGTTATCTTACAGGGCGCGGAGAATTTGAAGGACGCCCCACATATTCCAACGCTGTAAGCAGAGGTGGGGGTATCCCGATATTACCGGACGATGATGAAGAACTTGCTAAGATACTGCGTGAGGGTTTGGTTGAATACGCCGAAATGTTGGCAGAACAATATGACGGTTTAATTTTATCCGGCGGCGGTGACGTAGCCGCTCATTTCTTTAATCAAGAGCACCACCCTGCAAGTAATCCGCCCGATGAAATTTTGGATGCCGCAGAATTAGCTCTTTGCCGTGCTTTCATTGCTTTAAATAAACCCGTTCTCGGCATATGCAGAGGTATGCAAGTGCTCAACATAGCTATGGGCGGGGAGTTAATACAAGATATACCGGCTCTGCTCAATCTGAAGCCCGGCATACATAATACGCACAATGGAAAACAAGCCCGCCATATTATAGACATTGTAAGCGGTACATGGCTATATGATTTGGTTGGCTCACAAATTGAGGTCAACTCGTTTCATCATCAATGCGTCGACGGGGTAGCCGCGGGGTTCACTGTTGCTGCACGAGCGGGTATTGTTATAGAAGCCATGGAGCGCGGAAATGCGTTGGGAGTTCAATTTCATCCGGAACGTATGCTTGATGAAGGTATGTTACCTCTATTTGAGGATTTTATTGAACGATGCTTATATGATTATACTGTGTTTTATGTACTTGCTGCGCCAACATTGATAGAGCTTGCCGAGGGTCAGTATATTGAAGTAATTAACGCAAGCCTGCAAAAGGTAAATTAACTCACCATGCCACTACACCTCGTATGATGTTGCAGACGTCATGCCGCCGGTGCCTGTCCAGTTGGTGTGAAACTTCTCGCCTCTTGGTTTATCTACCCGCTCATATGTGTGCGCGCCAAAATAGTCACGCTGAGCCTGCAAGAGATTTGCAGGCAAGCTTGCTGTGCGGTATCCGTCATAATATGTCAGTGCACTTGCAAATGCAGGTATGGCAATCCCGTTTGTTATTGCCGTGGCACATACATTACGCCAGCCGTCCTGCGCCTTTGCGAGAGCTTCGTTAAAATACGGGTCAAGCAGCAGATTATCAAGATTTGGTGATTTATCAAACGCTTCTTTAATGTTTGACAAAAATGCCGAACGGATTATGCAGCCGCCACGCCAGAGCATAGCTATATCCCCGTAGTTTAAGTTCCAGCCGTACGTTTCGGAAGCTGCTCTCAGCAGCGAAAAGCCCTGCGCATATGATATGATTTTTGACGCAAATAACGCTTGCCCAATGCTGTCAACAAAGTCCATTTTTTCGACAATAAGCTCTAAGTCACTGTCGTTTTTACTTGAAATTCTTTCTTCCGGCTTTGGACCTGTCAGTATTTTTGACGCTTTAACTCTTTCGTCTTTTAGTGCCGACAGGCAACGGGCATAAACCGCTTCACTGATGAGTGTGAGCGGTATTCCCTCGTCAAGCGAAGAAACGGAAGTCCACTTCCCCGTGCCTTTTTGCCCTGCCGTATCAAGTATTTTTTCAACAAGCGGGGTATTGTCGTCATCTTTATATGCGAGTATATCCCGTGTAATTTCAATGAGATAACTGTCGAGAACACCTTTATTCCAACTCTTAAAGACCTCGTGCATTTCGTCGGCACTCATGCCGAGATATTCTTTCATTAAAAAATACGCCTCGCAGATAAGCTGCATGTCGCCGTATTCTATGCCGTTATGCACCATTTTTACAAAATGCCCCGCTCCGTCATTTCCGACCCATTCGCAGCAGGGTATGTCGCCCTCTACTTTTGCCGCAATCGCTTGGAAAATCGGCTTAACATGCTGCCATGCCGCCGCCGAACCGCCAGGCATTATACTCGGGCCTTTGAGCGCGCCCTCTTCGCCGCCCGAAACACCTGTCCCGATGTATAAAAGCCCCTTTTCCTCGACGTATTTCACACGTCTGATAGTGTCGGGGTAATGCGTATTTCCGCCGTCAATTATAATGTCACCCTTTGACAAGTGTGGGATTAGTGCGTCGATATATTCATCAACAGGTTTTCCTGCTTTCACCATAAGCATTATTTTTCTCGGAGTTTTCAGGCAATCTACAAACTCCTCAAGAGAGTAAGCACCGCATATATTTTTATCCTTGGCACGGCTTTCTAAAAAGCTGTCAACTTTATCTTTGGTGCGGTTATAGACACATACAGAAAAACCTTTACTTTCAATGTTCATAGCAAGGTTTTCACCCATAACGGCAAGCCCGATAAGCCCGATATCAGATTTATTCATAATTCATATCTCTTTTCTCTTTTATACTGGATTGCCACGCCTACGGCTCGCAATGACGGCGGAGGATTTTAACGTTTCACTCTTGCGTTGCCCTCAAAAATGCTCCAAACCATATCCTCGTCGACAGGCATCGCATAATCTTCAAGTACGGTTACTGCAAGCACTCCTGACGCCCATGCAAACCCTGTTGCTTTTTCTGGCTCCATTTCGGTTAAAATACCATATAGCAAGCCGCCCGCAAAGCCGTCACCGCCGCCGATACGGTCGAGCACCTGTATCGGACGCGGCTCGATAACTGTCCATGTGTCGTCAAAGAGCGTAATCGCACCCCATAGATGCTCACCTGCAGAGACAACCTGCCGCAGTGTGTTTCCGAATATTTGTGCATTCGGGTATGCTTTTTTTATCCGCCCGACCATTTCCTTAAACCCGTTTATCTGCGAGGTTATATCCGAACCGCCCTCTTTTGGTCCCTCAATGCCGAGGCAAAGCTGATAATCTTCTTCATTTCCGATAAGAATGTCTGTTTTACCTGCCATGTCTGTGAATGCGGCACGCAACTCAGCTTCGCGGCCTTTCCAAAATGTATTGCGGTGGTTCATATCAAAAGAAACAAGCGTACCGTGCTTTTTTGCTGCGTTTATACAATCCATGCAAAACTTGGTTGTCTCGGGTGAAATTGCAGCTACAAGTCCCGACAGATGAAGTATTTGCACACCGTCCTCGCCAAAAATTTTCTCGAGGTCAAAATCTTTTGCAGACAGAACACGCCCGACCTCACCCGCACGGTCATTATGCACACGCGGACCTCTCGACCCGAAACCACTGTCGGCTATGTTAAACTGATGACGATAACCCCACGGGTCGCCTTGCGGAATGTCCGGACCGATATAGTCAATGTTGCGGCGGCGAAGTTCGCTCTTTATGAAATATGATATCGGGCTGTCCTCTACAAAGTTTGTCAGAGCAAGCCCTTTTATACCGAGAGCCGAGGAAATGTTCACCGCATTGGACTCCGCACTTGTCGCTTGCATGATATATGTGCTGCTCGTATGCACAGGTGCGAGACCGACCGGTGTAATCCGCACGCCCATACTTGTCGGCACCGCTATACCATATTTGCTGTTTTTTCGTAGTTTTAACTTCATATTATTGTCTCTTTTCTCTCAAAATGAGTTAATTTTAATCATTATATCATGTATTGACGGTTTGTACATGTATGTGATAGACTTACCCGCATCACCAAATACAATATTTCCGGAGGATAAATATCATGGCAGAAAAAACAAAATTTGAAGACATTATCGACGAACTCAAGCAGAAAACAGCAGGTTTTGATGCGAGTAATTATCTCGGTTTCCTTGCAATTCAAATTACATTAAAGGATTTGAAAAAGGTTTTTTATATCGAAGTAAGAGACGGCAAGCTTTCAATCGAGCCTTATGAGTACAATGACCGCCACGCAAATATCATTATGTCATCGGCAAATTTCATAAAAATGATAAACGGCAAATTAAACAAGGAGCTTGCATTTGCCACAGGAAAGTTAAAAATCGAAGGGGACATCGGCAGAGCTTCGGAGCTTTCAAATCTGTTTGCAAAGAAATAGTTTTACTCAGCAGAGCAAAGACACAAGGGTGCAAATCTCTTGTGTCTTTATTTTATCCCATAAAGAACTGCACCCAATAAAGTCTTCCGTTTTCATCTTCTGCCACAGCCACTCCAAGATGAGTATAATCCGGACTTAGTATATTTGTTCTATGACCCGGAGAGTCCATCCAACCTTGAACAACGCCCGCTGCCGACCTGTAGCCCGATGCCAAATTTTCACCCAATGCACTGTATGAGCCTCCTAATTCTGTATAAGCAGTCCACGGGGTTCTCCCGTCCGGACGGGTGTGCGCGAAGCTTGTTATTATTTCCGTTGCTCTGATAGCTGCTGCAGAGTTTAGTACCCCATTACTACCGGATAGGGCCGATAAATCGTGATTTTCTCTTTCGATATTTGTAAGCCGCAACACCTCGGATATAAGTGCACCGAAATTAGTGCTTGCAGGAGGCGGCGTCGGAGTTTGTTCAGGCGTTGGGGTGGGTGTAGGCGTCGGCGCCGGAGCAGGTGTAGGCCTTGGTGTTGGCGTCGGAGTAGGTGTAGGTGTCGCTGTAGGCATCGGTGTCGGCGTTGGATTAGGCGTCGGCGTCGGTGTAGGATTAGGTGTAGGCGACGGTGTCGGTGTGAGCGAGGGCGTTGGGGTTTGTGTTGGCTCCGGTGTTTGTGCAGGTGTTGGCGTGGGTGTAGCCAAGGGTGTGGGCGCCGCTGTCGGGTCGGACATCGCCGTTGCATCGGGGGTCGGGTCGGGTGCAGGTGCAGGCGATAATATACAGCCTGCTGTAAGAGTCACGCATACAGCAAGGACAAAACATAACACTGTTATAATTAGTCTTTTTTTCATTCTATATACGCTCTCCCTCTGCTGACATTTTAACATAAAAATCATATGCTCCACAAGGATTAAAGATAATTAAACTTAGCACTTTTATTATCAATGTAACTGTGGTACAATAAGCGAAATTTAACTCCTCAATGAAGGGTAAAAAACATGATTAACGATTACGCTGTTGCGAAAGAAAAGCTGCTCAGTCTTACAGATATTGACGCTGAGGCTGTCAGAGGTATGTCAAACAAGCAGCTTTTGAGCTTTGCACAGTCACTGAGTATAACTGCTGCCACTTTTCCCGTACAAAAAGAAGAACTTGAATATGCATTTGGCGAAAACAGCATGGAGATGGTTTTCCAGCTTTTTATGATAATGTCCAGTAGCTTGGCTCAGGTACATGCAGACGCACTCGCCGGCGAATGTGATGAGTTTATCAATTCCAATTTCGCGGATGGTGATTACAGCAATGTACGCCCCGAAAGAGTCAAGGCTTTTATTGACTATTTTTTACCGATGCTTTCCATATTCTACTCTGATGTACATACGGTACTCTGCGAGCTTGAGGTTGACGAAGACGAAACACAAGCCGAAAAAGCACCAAAGGCACCCGTCAGTTATAAGGACAAAATACTTTCCATTAAGGAAATTAATGCCGACGCTGTAAACGAAATGTCGGATATGGCACTTTGTATTTTCATTCAAACATTAAATACCTTTACCAAGGATTTTCAGGCACAGGAAAAGGGTCTCAAAAACTCAATAAAAATAAAGCATTATGCGTTTGTTATGCAATGGCTCACGGCACTTGAGCAGGCACTGACAAAAATTCATGCTACCGCTCTTGCCGCAACTTGCAGTAAACAAATCGAGATAAATAAGGATTTTAACAATATAAGGCACGAAAGATTAGAGGTTTTTATCGATTATTTTCTTTCCTCTGTATCAATGCTGTCTGAAGATATTAAAGCATTAAGGCTGCCTGAAAAAATAGAGCCGGGCGAACTTCATGCCAGCCCTGCAAAGCAGCTCACATCTGATGCCGAGCTGCTCGCCTCGGGTGCCAATGAAAACTCAAAAACAATTCTTATTATTAATAAGATGAAGATGTTTATGAACAGCATAAAAAACGCATTGAGCGAGTCCGGTCATAAAATTCTTGGCGTAATGTCTGCAGAGTCCACGGTTAATTACTTAAAAACCGCCAAACCTGACTTAATAATCCTCGATGAAGACCTGCCGCAGACCGATGTGTTTGTCTTGACAAAAATCATACGGGTGACAGGGCAAAAAGCTCCAATTCTTATCACAACCGGTAAAATCACAAAGGAAAAAATGGTTAAATATATGGAAGTCGGTGTGGCAGATTTTATCATGAAGCCTATTGCTCCCGCTGATGTGCAGAAAAAAATTGCCAAACTTCTAATGTAAAACACATTAAGACAGGATAGTATGACACTTAAGCTAATATTATTTTACAGCTCGATCTTATTATTTGCAGCCTTGGGGTATATAACATGTAGTATCTGGTTTAGAAGCAAACGCACTACATCCCTAAAGCTTTTTTTAACTTTGGGATTATTATTGTCTTTCTGGACACTTTTTAACGGAATTGGCGTACTGCTTTCACAGGATTTTTTTGAACTTATCTATCCGCTATATTTTACAATGGCATGTTTTTTACCCGCCATATTTTTATGGTATTTATTGTGTTTGACAAATTCCGCACTTGCCGAGAAAAAATGGTTAATTTGGCTGATTGCAATTTTCCCTGTATCAGATTATGTATTATTATGGACAAACCCGTGGCATCAAAGCTTAATAGCAGGCTATGACGGTATGCGCCCTATTGGCGGGGAATTATTTCCACTTCACGTGATACTCAGCTATACACCTATTTTGTTAGGCATTGTATTTCTGACAATATATATTATCAACAACATAAGAAAAATACGGGCGCTTGCTTATGTAGGGTTTGGCGTTTTATTAGCGATAACACTAAATGTGTTATATACTTTTGGCGCACTTGACTTCGGCTTCGACATTACGCCATATTCGTTTATTGTTTTATTCAGCGGTTTTATAGTGTATTCCGCTCAACAGCGGCAATTCGAGTTAAAGGAAAGCACGGAGCTGGAAGCAGCTAACAAGCGTTTTCATACTATGCAAAGCACCACATTGGCTATGTTTAACACAAATCCTCATATAAATATCCTATTTAATAACCGCTTCGAGGTCATCGACTGTAATACTACCGCCCTGATGTTCATGGGTTTTGAAAAAAAAGAAGATATGATTGAAGGCTTTTCCGAACGTATAGCAAAAAGTCTGCCAAAGATTCAACCTGACGGACGACTCAGCAAAACTTTGGAAGAACGACTTGTAACTGCTGCAAACGAAGGTGTCGACAGGTTTGTTACAGAGCTTCATTTGGGTGAAAAAACAAGGATTTTTGATATTGAGTTTAGAAGAATTCCATATGATGACACTTTTGCAATAATTGCTTACGCTCACGATATAACAGATGCCCGTAAAAGAGAGCTTGACCTCATAAACGCACAAAGTGCTAACGAGCTACAGCTTGCCAAGATAAATCTGATAAATAAAGCGGCAAGAATCGGGTTATGGGAACTCGAAACTAACAGAGACGACCCGATGAACATTAAAAATGTCATCACATACTCCGCAGAGTTTCGGGAAATCTTAGGATATGATGACGAACACGAATTTCCGAATGTACTGAGCAGTTTCCACGACTGTCTGCACCCCGACGATTACCAAATGGTTACAGATAATATGAATAATCACATTTTAGACACTTCGGGCAAAACACCTTTTGACGCTGAATATCAGGCAAAGAAAAAGAACGGCGAATATATATATATCCGCGCAACCGGGCAATCTATCCGCGATGATAACGGCAATGCTGTGCGTACCTTAGGTACAATAATGGATATAACCGAAGAGATAAACACATTGGTTAATACCGAAAGATTAAGGCAGCAGGCAGAGGAAGCAAATCATTCCAAAAGTGTATTTCTCGCCAATATGAGCCACGAGATACGCACACCGCTCAATGCAGTAATAGGTCTGTCGGATTTGATTTTAGATACGGACAAAAGCTTGGGCGAGGAAAGCCGTTATAGATTAGACCAGATTAACAGTGCAGGGGCAACACTGCTTAATACCGTAAACGATATTCTCGATATTTCAAAGATTGAAGCTGGGAAATTCGAGCTTGTTTCTGCCACATACGACATTCCCAGCATGATTAATGACGCTGTGACACAAAGTATCACATACAGAGAAGACAAGCCTATCGAGTTTATTATGGATATTGGCGATAATCTCCCCACATTGCTTCACGGTGATGAGCATAGAATAAAACAGATACTTACCAACCTCCTGTCAAATGCTTTCAAATATACGCTATCGGGAACTGTTGAATTAACAGTAAACTTTGAGCGCAAAGATGAAACGGGCTGGTTATCTTTTGAAGTCCGCGATACAGGTATTGGTATACGTCAGGAAGATATGGAAAACCTGTTTGGTGATTATGTTCAATTAGATATGTCTTCAAATCGTAATGTTATAGGAACCGGGCTTGGTCTTTCCATAACCAAAAGATTGGTTGACCTAATGAATGGAGAGATTACCGTTCAAAGCAATTACGGTAAGGGCAGCACTTTTTTCGTACGTGTTAAACAAGAGAGTAAAACTGATGACATTATAGACTCCAAAGCAGTTGAAAGCTTAAAGCAACTGAACTATTATGAGCAAAAGCGACGTCAATACGGACATATTTCGAGAGTAAATCTACCATATGCACGTGTACTTCTTGTTGACGACGTAGCGACTAACCTTGATGTGACCAAAGGGTTAATGAAACCATATAACATGCAGATTGATTGTGTCCGCAGCGGTCAGGAAGCCATTGAAGCTATGCTCGACAGCCGAGTACGGTATAACGCTATCTTTATGGACCATATGATGCCCGGCATGGACGGAGTTGAAGCCACACGACTAATACGTGATATCGGCACCGATTACGCAAAAAATATCCCAATCATTGCTCTGACGGCAAATGCCATCGTAGGCAATGAGGAAATGTTCCTGCAAAACGGTTTTCAAGCATTTATATCAAAACCCATTGAAATTTCACTTTTGGATACAGTGCTTCGCCAGTGGGTCAGAGATGAGGCACAAGAAACACTCTACCGTGATGAAATTATAGAAAAGCTGCCTTTAACAAACGATAATATGAACTGGCAGGCATTGCACAAGGGCATTTTGGGACTTCGCATCGAAAAAGGAATAATGAACTTTTATGGTGATAAAAATTCATATGTTAATGTTTTACGCTCATATGCAAAAAACACCCCGCCACTTCTTGATGCCGCCCGTGATTTCGATAAGGATAATATGGCGCATTATGCCACGATTGTTCACGGTATCAAGGGGTCAAGCTCCGGTATTTGTGCAGAAGAAATTGCCGACATGGCACGTAAGCTGGAAAATGCGGCACGCGACGGGGATTATAGTTATATACTTTCTAACAACACAAAGCTCATTGAGGACGCTCAAAAGCTTATCTCGAATATTGCCACCGTGCTTGACGAAATAGACGCAGATAATCAAAAAGCTAAAAAAGACAAGCCCGACGACGAAGCACTCGACAGACTCATTCAAGCTTGCCGCGACTATAATATGGACAGTGTTGACGCGACTCTTGACGCCTTGGAAGCATTTAATTATGGGTCGGGCAATGAGCTTATAATCTGGCTGAGGGAAAATGCCGAGCAGATGAATTTTGAAGAAATTATACAAAAACTGTCAGATTACAACAAATAAATGGAGGTTTATTAAAATGGAAGTTATTAAAACAGAGAACACAAGAAAAAAAATCATCATTGTTGATGATAATGCGGCAAATCTGACAACTGTCAGAGAATTGTTAAAGCCTCATTACGAGGTGTTTCCTGCACCGTCAGCAATAAAGCTTTTTACAATTATGGGTAACTTAATTCCCGATTTGGTTTTACTTGACATTGATATGCCCGGAATGAGCGGTTTTGAAGTCATGCAGGTTATGAGCGAGAACCCACGCTTTAAGAACATTCCTGTTATCATTCTCACAGGGTTAAATGATATAGAAAGTGAAATCGAAGGCTTTAACTTAGGTGCGGCAGACTATGTAACAAAACCGTTTTCAGGCGCTCTGCTTCTTCGCCGCGTCAGCAATCTGCTGCTGATTGAACAGCAAAAGCAGGAGATAGAGGAGCTACGTGCAAAGCTTAACGCATGATATTCAAAAGCATATCAACAATGCCATCTTTTAATAATGACGCGCCTGCATTATCTATGGTAATAATACGTGCCATGGCTTCTGCGACAGGCGGAATATTGTAGTTCTTCGGAACAGTTACCCCGTCGAGTATCGGCAATGTGCCGGTGCTCGCAATTATTTTTTGCGCGTCCTGTGAGATAAGGTAATCGGTGAACTTCTTTGCATTTTCCAAATTCACACTGTCTTTGAATATTGCTACAGGGCTTGGGATAACAATCATCTCCGGCGGATAAGCGAGTGCAATCGGTGCTCCTGTTGCTGCCTTATCGAATGTAATATAATCAACTGCCAAACATGCAGCAAGTTCACCTGTTGCGACAGCTTCAATAACTTGGCTTGAGCCTTGTCCTATAGTTGCTCCGTTTGCTTTTAAGTCATGGAAGAACTCTGTGCCAAAGGCATTTTTTAGCATTGCCACTCCCATTAGTGCCGTTCCCGATGTTGACGGGTCGGCGATGGCAAACCCGTTTGCAAACTCCGGACCGAGCAGGTCGTGCCACGAAGCCGGCGGCGTGCTGACAAGCTGCGTATTATAAGCAATACCCATTGTGCCTAAGCGGGCGGGGAAGAAATAGCCGTCTGTATTATTAAGCGGATTTCGGATATTTTCCGCTCCTGCGGGGGTGTAGTGCAGTAATAGACCCTCATTTTTCATATAGTAGAAGTCGGGAATTTCACTTGTCCATAAAACATCGGCAATAATTTTGCCGTTTTTCCGTTCGTCTTCGATTTGCGACATAAGGGTTCCCGCTCCGGCAACCTTTATGTCGACTATTATGTCAGGGTTTTTCGCAACAAAATCATCCACCAATGTCATAATCAATGAGTCTTTCATTGATGTATAAACGTTTAGAGACCCCGTAGGTCCGCTTTTGTCACCACAAGCTGTCAGTAGTACAGCAAGCAATGCAGTAAGTAATAGAACACATAAAAGTTTTCGCATGAATGGCTCCTTTTTTCTTTGCTTCAGTTTCTGTCAGTGCTTACTATATCACTTATGAGGAAAAACCTCAACCCTACCTTTTAATCTTTCAGAAAAGTAATAATAAGCCGAAAACCCCTGCAAGACACGTTTTTCATTGTCCCGCAGGGGTTTTCTGTGGCACGCCCGAGAGAATTTGAATCCCTGACCTTCTGGTCCGTAGCCAGACGCTCTATCCAGCTGAGCTACGGGCGCTCGTCGGAGCAAACTACACTACACTTCGCTCTCCTGACGGAGAGCATACGTTCCGCTACGTTGCTCCTCCTCTCCGCTCACGACCACTTCGTTGGGTCGTTCGCGGTTAGTT
Source organism: Oscillospiraceae bacterium (assembly GCA_009781515.1). Lineage (GTDB taxonomy): Bacteria > Bacillota > Clostridia > Oscillospirales > Oscillospiraceae > WRMH01. The sequence continues at coordinate 9,840 of WQXY01000029.1, read as the reverse complement.
CCAAGCCATGTTAGCATAACACACAAAAAAAAACAATAGCATTTCACAAAATAACTATTGACTGTTATAGTCAATAGTGGTATTGTACTATTGACTGATTTAGTCAACATTGTTTTAACGGGAGGTGGTAATTATGAGTGAAGACTTGGAAGCACACAAGATAATGGCGATGGAACCGGAGAAACGGGACAGAGTTATCAATGCCGCAATGAAAGAGTTCGCAAAAGGTTACAAGGATGCGTGCACAGATACAATAGTCCGCGAAGCAGGAATTTCTAAGGGGCTGCTCTTTCATTATTTCGGAACAAAAGACGGGCTATACAGCTTTATCCTAAAGAGTGCATGCGAAGTGATTTATAACGAATATTTGGCACTCATAGACCTCAAGCAGTCGGATATCATCGAAAAGGTCTGGCAAATGACCTTGCTTAAAATGGATTTATCATATAAACACCCTGCACTATTTGAGTTTCTTGCCAAAGCATATGTAGACCTGCAGGAAAATCCGAATGAAGAATTTACGGCTTTCTTTGAAAAAACAAGAAGCATTGCAATTGACAAAGTATTAGCAGATATTGACACCTCACTCTTTAAGGACGGTGTTGACCCGCAAAAAGCCGCGAACATTATTCTTTGGACACTAAGCAGCTATTCGACTTCGCAAATCAACACATCAATGCGTATGGAAGATTATCAAAAAGAATACGACAGATATTTGGAAGAAATGAAAGATTATATTGAAATACTCAAAAAAGCATTTTACAAATAATTAATAGGAGGCATACAATGTCAGAATTTAGCTTGGAAATCACAAATTTGGTGAAAAAATTCGGGAAAATTACCGCACTTGACGGCATAAACCTTACCGTTAACAAAGGCGAGGTATTTGGCTACATCGGACCTAACGGTGCAGGTAAAACCACAACAATTCGTGTGTTGCTCGGTATTCTCAAAGCAACAGGCGGCAATGCAAAGGTATTTGGCTTGGACGCTTGGAATGATGCGGTTGAAATTCACAAAAAAATCGCATATGTTCCGGGTGATGTTAATTTATGGCCAAATCTCACAGGCGGCGAGGTCATTGATTTGTTTGTAAACCTGCGCGGCTCACACGACAGGGAGCTGCGTTCAAAACTTATAAGCGACTTTAACCTTGACCCTACTAAAAAATGCCGCACCTATTCAAAAGGTAACAGGCAAAAAGTTGCTTTGGTTGCCGCTTTTGCGTCGGATGTTGACCTTTACATACTCGACGAGCCTACAAGCGGCCTTGACCCGCTTATGGAGCAGGTTTTCCAGCAGTATGTACTGGACGTCAAAAACAAAGGCAAAGGAGTGTTTCTCTCCAGTCATATTATGTCCGAGGTTGAACGTCTTTGTGACCGTGTGGGCATAATCCGCGAGGGCGAACTGGTCGAAGTTGGAACACTCGACGAACTTCGTCATTTAACACGTTACAACATTCAAGTCGCTACAGAAAAGCCTATTGAGAAGCTCGATACTTTTGACAGTGTCCACGACATTATAAAGAGCGAAAATGGCGTTACATTTAATGTGGATACGGATAAAATGGGTGCTGTAATAAATCATCTTAACGGCTTTGGTATTAAGAAGCTTGACAGCACACCGCCTTCTTTGGAAGAACTGTTTATGAAGCATTATAAAAAGGAGGATGTGTCATGATACGCGGAAACTTTGACAACTCACTTCTCTTGACAAGGTTTATTCTGCGCCGCGAACGCATCATAACTGCCGTATGGATTTTGGCAATAGCCTTTGCCGTTGTAGGGCTTGTTCCGGGAATGGATGTTGCAATTGATTTTGAAGGTCGCGAGGCTTTGAAACCAATGCTTGAAAACCCTGCGCTGATTGCAATGTTCGGAAAAGCTTATTCCATTGACCATCCCGGTTTCGGTGCGCTTTATGTCAATCTGATGCTGCTTGTAACCGCTGTGCCTGTGGCTCTTATGAGCATCTTCTTTGTGGTACGTCACACACGTGCAGACGAAGAAAAAGGTCGTTATGAAGTGGTACGCAGCTTGCCGACAGGTCGTTTGGCAAATATCCATTCCACAATGATAGCAGCAGTTATCGTAAACATCATACTTGCTTTAGTCATCGGTTTGGGAATGTTTGCCGTTGGTGACGAGTCCATGAGTCTTAATGGTTCTTTGCTCTTCGGAGCGTCACTTGGTGCTGTTGGGATTGTATTTGCTGCTATCGCAGCACTTTTCAGTCAACTGTCTTCAAATTCACGCGGTGCAATGGGGTATGCTTTTACTGCTGTTGCCGTATTCTACCTGCTACGCGCTCCCGGTGATATGAATACAGATATGGAAATCCTCGCGCTTATAAGTCCATTAGGTCTTGTGCTTCGTACACAGGCTTATGCCGGTGATTACTGGTGGCCTATATTTATTATGCTCGGTATTGCTTGTGCCGTTTCCGTCATTACATACAAACTAAACAGCAGCCGTGATATAGACCAAGGGCTTATACCCGCCAAGCCCGGACCTGCTAACGGTTCGACTCTTATGCGCTCCCCGTTCGGGCTGTCATTTCGGCTTCTTCGGACAAGCATTATAGTTTGGGTTATCGGTATGTTTATGCTTGGAGCTTCTTATGCTTCCGTTTTTGAAGAAATTGATAGTTTCATCGCACAAAATGAAATGTATCAGGATTTAATCCTGTCACCTGCAGGAATAAAATTACCTGAAGGGCTTTCAACAGAAGAAACTGTCGATTTTATGAAAAACATAGTAAGTGCGGCAGGATTTACAATAGCCGAACTGTTTGCTTCAATGATAAGCAGTATGATGAGCATGACTGTCATGGTTCCGGTGCTTATGTTCGTATTAAAGGCAAAAGCGGAAGAAAAAGAAATGCGTTCCGAACTGCTTTTTGCCACACCGCTTTGCAAAAGAAAATACCTTGCGGGATATGCGATAATTGCGTTTGTATCGGCTGTAATTATTCAAGCTATGTGGGCGATTGGTATGTACACAACAGGAGTTGCCGTACTGCCCGACCCATCTGAGCTGTCACTGGAGTTTATGGTAAAATCAAGCCTTGTCTACATACCGGCTATATGGGTAATGATAGGAGCGGCAATACTTCTCATAGGAATACTGCCGAAAAGCACGGGGATAATGTGGGGATACTTTGCTTATACATTCTTCTTTATGTTATTCGGGAGAATAGGATTGTTCGATTGGGCGGTAAAGCTGACGCCGTTTGGTTATGTGCCGAATTTACCTGCTGATGAAATAACATTTCTGCCTTTAGCTGCACTAACACTAATAGCTGCTGTTTTGACTGCAACCGGTTTTTACTTCTACAGAAAACGTGATGTCATAACATAAGTTGTAACATCAGCCTCATAAATATGGTATCATAGCTATATGAGTAAAGTTGTTTTTCTTGCCGTAAATGCTAAATATGTCCACTCGTCACTTTCCGTATGGCTGCTTGCCGCAGCTATGGCAAAAAATCACGGCACAAAGCACGATGTTAAAGTCGTCGAAGCAACAATAAATCAAAATATCGAAGAAATAGCCTGCACTGTCGCTGATTTTAACCCTGACATTGTGGGCATTTCTGCGTACATTTGGAACTGCGGGTTACTTCCGCCGCTGCTTGGTTTATTACGGGATAAACTGCCTGATGCACTTCTTGTACTTGGCGGACCCGAGGCTGTTTTTAATGAAAAATACTGGCTTGAAAACGGCGCCGACCATGTTCTTTTCGGGCACTGTGATTTTAACATTGACCCTTATACCGATGAATATTTTGAGGCGCTCGGTGACAGGATTTCTTATATTGAGACATCACGCGGCTGCCCGTTTAGTTGTGCCTTTTGTCTTTCGGCAAAAAGCAGCGTGGAGTATCTGCCGCTTGATATCGTAAAAGAGCGTATTTTTAAGCTGTCGAGGTCAAAGACTAAAACTATTAAATTTGTTGACAGAACATTTAACTGCAATGCAAAAAGAGCTTACGAACTGTTTGAATATGTAATCGGGCTTGATACATCATGCAAATTTCACTTTGAGGTGGCGGCGGATTTATTCGACGAAAAAGCGCTATCGCTGCTTCGCACAGCGCCCGCAGGGCGTATACAGTTTGAGATTGGCTTGCAAAGCTTTTTTGAGCCTGCACTTGAAGCAGCTTCACGTAAAACGGATTTAATAAAGGCCGAGAAAAATATCAAATCGCTGCTTGAGGCACAAAACTGTCACATTCATGCGGACCTAATTGCAGGCTTGCCGTATGAAACACTTGATGATTTTCGCATTAGCTTTAACCGTGCATATCAGCTCGGAGCACACACACTCCAGCTTGGGTTTTTGAAATTGCTTCACGGCAGCAGGCTCAAAGAGCAGGCAGATGGCAAAGTGCCAACCGACGGCACTTGGGGTATTTTATATGACAAAAACCCGCCGTATGAAATTCAAAGCAGTACATGGCTCAGCTGTGACGACATAAAAATACTTAAGAGCACGGAAAATGCCCTACAGCGCACGTACAACAAGGGGCGCTTTTTAACAACCATTGAGTATGTGCTTTCTGTTTCCAAACAAACCGCTTTTGATTTTTATCATAAGCTTGGCTCGGCTTTTCCAAACCGTAAAACACAGCTTGAAGATTATATATATGAGATTTATGAGTTTTGCAGCAGGCAAGCGGGTATTGAAAATAACATCTTATGTGACAAACTTCTCTATGACTGGCTCTCTATGGTAAAAGGAAAGAACCTTCCTGTATTTTTGAAGGAAAGGTTTTTGCGAAAAGACAAACTCCGTGAGGCGATGTATGAAGCAGCCCAGAGCAATCTCGGACGTAAACCCGAGCGAAACGAGTATGCTGTGCTCAGCAGCGGCAGCGGAATTTTTGTTGACAGTAAATCCGTAAATCCTGTTACGGGGCTGTATGAAATTTTTATCGTAAAATAAACATTGAAATGCAACATGCATATAAGTTATAATAGCACTATACTTGCTAAATCCTACTAATAGGAGCTAAGCTTAATGTCAAAAATCCGTTTAATGATAATCGACGACTCGTTGTTTTTCAGAACATTCCTCACACGGCAAGTCGGAAAAGACCCTGCTATCGAAATAGTAGGCAGTTTTGGCGACCCTATCGAAGCTTCAAATAACATCGCCGCACTTCGCCCCGATGTTATTGCTCTTGATATGGAAATGCCGAGAATGCGCGGCGACCAGTTCTTAAAGACTGTTATGCCAAAGCATCCAAGTGTTAAGACAATCGTCATCAGTGCTCTGTCCGGTAACGTCTTTGACGCAATGCATAACGGTGCTATCGACTTTGTCGGCAAACCCGGCTCAACACCCGGTTTTGATGAAGCGAAGTTTATCGTAGAAGTTATTCAAAAGATAAAGGTCGCGTCAACAGCACACACACACAGATATGCAGACCAAAAACCGGTAGCTGCACGTCCGTCAGCTCCTGCTGCTCCTGCGGCACGTCCGACCGTTTCAGGTGCCTCGTCAAAGAGTATCATCGCAATCGGTGCTTCAACCGGAGGAACAGAAGCTATCATTGAAGTTGTCAAAAAGTTCCCCGCAAATACACCCGGAGTTATTATCGTACAGCACATGCCGCCTGTTTTTACAAAAATGTACGCAGAGCGTGTTGACAGAATATGTGCTATGAAAGTCAGCGAAGCCAAAAACGGCGACCGCATTACTACCGGAACTATTCTCATTGCTCCCGGCGGCGAAGACCAGCTTTATGTCCGCCAAGACGCAAGCGGTTATTATGTTTATTTAACACCCGGAGTTAAGGTCAGCGGGCACTGCCCGTCTGTTGATGTCATGTTTGAGTCTGTTTCACAAGTGGCTCACAAAAACGCAGTCGGCGTGCTTCTTACAGGCATGGGTGCCGACGGTGCAAAGGGTTTGGTTGAACTCAAACGCAACGGTGCCCACACAATCGGACAAGACGAAGCGTCATGCGTTGTGTACGGTATGCCCATGGAAGCCTACAAAAGAGGCGGCGTCAGCGAGCAGCTCTCACTTACGGCAATCGGTGACGCTGTGCTGCGAAGATTTAGTGGTCGCAGATGAGTCTCACAAGAACCGAAAAGGTAAAGACGTGGATTAAGACACACATCAAAATACCTTTCGGTGTTATAATCGCAATATGTATTTTTCCTGTAGTTCTAACGGCTCTTTTCTATATACTCCGCCCTTTCGGGAGTGTCATGGATTGGGTCGTTACTTATATTTCCGGACCTATCCGAAATTTTTACGGTCTGCTCAGCTCGATTTATCCGTTTGCCCTTATGGAAGTGCTCCTCACCGCAGGCGGCATATTTCTCATTTATTACATAATTAAGTCCATAAGAGATACCTCACGAAGACGCGGAAGATGGAAGCTTCTCGGAAAAAAATTACTGCCGATACTCGTTATAGCCTGTTATCTTTGGGGTGCATTTTGCTGGCTTTGGAACAGCGGCTATCACGGGGCAAGCTTTGCCGAAAAAAACGGTCTTGTCAGTTATGGGGTCGAAACCTCAGACCTCATTGCTGTCACAGAGTTTTTTGCCGAAAATATTAACGAGCTGTCTTTGCTGATGGAGCGTGACGAAGACGGCTATATTATTTTCGACAGGCGTGAGGTGTTTGCCGCGTCGAGAGATGTATACAAAAATATTTCCGAAGATTTCCCAAGTTTAGGGGGCACTTTATATCCGCCAAAGCCCATGCTCTATTCATGGCTCATGTCTGTTACAGGCTACTCGGGGATGTACTTTGCACTCACAGGCGAGGCTATGATAAACACAGACCCGCCGGGGGTGTACATACCTGTGACAGTCGCTCATGAGCATGCTCATCAGCTTGGGGTTTTTGCAGAGGACGAAGCTAACTTTGTCGGTATTCTCGCTTGTGTCACCTCAGACAATCTTGCGTTTGAGTATGCCGGTTATATGTCGGGCTACAATTATCTATCAAACGCACTTTATATGGCCGATTATGACGCTTGGCTTCGCATTTGGAACGAATTGACCGATGAGGTCAAATTAGATAGGGCGCAAACTTCCGACTTTTGGGCTTCTACAAATATTTCAAATACAAGAATTGAGTTTCTTGATAACATTTTGTCGGCACTAATGAGAACAACAAGAAGCACCGTAAACACTGTTTACGATGAATTTCTCAAATCGAACGACCAAGAGCTCGGTATTATGTCTTACGGGGCTTGTGTTGATTTGCTTGTTTTATACTTCAACGAGCAAAATTAACGTGATATTGCTCCCATAGCGGTGGCGAACACGGCTTTTTCCGGAATTATGAAGTTAATGCCCGTCAGCTCTTTAAGCCCGTCAAACACAGGCTTTGCCTGAGGAAATGTCGCTAATGTTCCTGTCAGAACAACATCGTTTATGCTGTCATTTTTTATTGACAGAACCGCCATCATTCCCACAGTTTCAAAAACCATGTTGATAATCCCGAGTGCGATGTCGGATTTTGATGCAGTGCTCTCTATTTTGCCGAAGTTTGCCGCGGTTAAATGCGACGGCAGCGACTCAATATCCTTGCCGAATATATCCCCTACCGTGAGGTCTACATTCTTTATGTTACCGCCTCCTGCAAGAGCTAAAATCGCATCAACATCACTTTTACCAAGCAGCTTTGATGCCAACCCGATAATTGTACCGCCACCGATACCTGTACCACCGATGTGAACTGCAGCATCGGAGCCCGCTCTTACAAAAGCAGTGCCCGTACCCATGCTGACAACAAGAGCAGCAGGCAAGCCCGTCAAAAACAAAGCGCCTCTACCTATTGCATTAAATTCACTTTCTTTATATGTTTTTATTCCGTATATTTGCTCGTCAATAAATGACGCACCAACACCTGTCAGGTAAATTTCTTCCACATCGGTTGTTTGAAGTTCATGGCTTCGCAAAAACTTCCCGAGGGCACCATATAATGACGTGATTTGGTCAGCCGCTCTGACCTGCAGCATATCTATACATTTTCCGTCTTTTATTCCAACTATTTTTGTCGTTGACCCACCGATATCTATGCCAAAAATAATACCCATTTGCATTTCTCCCCTATTGTAGTGTATAATACATTACAATAGCATTATCACCTTGTCAAGACGGACATAAGTCCAATCACTTAGGGGGTAAGTCACTTTGAGGCTCTTTTTCGGTTCAGTACCTTTCTTTGACTCAAATATGCAGGTTCACGCTTATCGAATGATGACACATGACGGCGACAAGCTGCTTGGTTCTGCTGAAGACCACCGTATGCTTGGCGGCGAGCTGCTTGCACCGTCCTTGGAATTTGTTAAGGACATCGGCACAGAGCCTTTTGCCGGTGAAAATGATTTATTCATCGAAATCGGCAAGTATCAGCTTCTTATCGGTATGCCTCTCAATATGCAAATTCCTCCCGAAAAATTGGTCTGCGTCATACATAAGGATACGCTCGAGGATAACGCAGCGTATTCTAAAATGGGCATACTAAAACGTAAAGGTTATCGTCTTGCTATTGACGGATATCCGCGCGCCATGAGTATGGATACCGCCGTCAAGGTTTTTGACTATGTCCTGCTCAGTTGCAAGGATGATAATTTTACTGCCGAACTCAAGGAAATCCGTCCGTTTATTTTTAAGACAAGGCTTGTTATCACCGATGTGCCCGATATGGAAAGCTTCAAGAAGTATTCCGGAGCACGCGGTGTTCTTCTTTCCGGAAATTTTTACAGTCAGCCTATTACAAAAGGCTCTGTTGATATTTCACCGCTGAAAATCAACGCCTTAAACCTGCTCGGTCAAATCAACAACGAAGCATTTGACTTAGGCGAGGCTGCCGTGATAATCGAACGTGACCCCGCTCTTTCAATCTCACTGCTCCGCTTTATTAACGCGATGAACCCCGACCGCAGCCGTAAGATTGACTCCATCCGAAATGCAGTCGCGATTTTGGGTCAAAAAGAAGTCAAAAAATGGGCGTCTATTGCTATTTCGGTCGGAATGGGCGAAGACCGTCCGAGCGAAGTCACAAGGCTCTCGCTTATACGTGCGAAATTTGCCGAGAACTTGGCTCCTGCATTTGAAATGGCAATAAAATCCGGCGCTCTCTTTATTTCAGGTCTGTTTTCACTGCTTGATGTTATCTTACAAATGCCGCTCGAAAAAGCTATAGACGAGGTTGCGGCTTCCGGCGAAATCAGAGATGCCCTTGTTAATAAAACAGGACCTCTCAGCGAGGTTTTGAAGCTCATCTTTGCATATGAACATGCCGACTGGCATAATACATCAATCATTATGGTGCGAAACGGCATTGATATCACCGAACTTACAGGTGCATTTTTCGACTCCCTCGTATGGTACAGACAACTGCTTGATGCTATCGAAGAAGAGTCTGACGAAGACGTCGAAATAACCGAAACATCGAGCGAGGAAGCCGAGTCGTGAGAGTAATGGCAGTTGACTACGGTGATGCGCGAACAGGTGTCGCCGTTTCCGACATATCCGCAACTCTCGTGGGTGACGCTTGGGTTATTCACAGCAAAAGCATGAATGAAACATCACGTCAAATAGCCGCTGAGGCTAAGGGTCGTGATGTTTCTTGTATTGTAATCGGATATCCGAAAAACATGGACGGCAGCATTGGTTTCAGAGCTGAAAAGAGCGAAAAGCTTGCCGAGCTGCTTCGCTCCTTGTGTGATATAGAAATAAAGCTTTGGGACGAGCGTCTGACTACAAAAAGTGCTCATCAGGTGCTCTCTGATGTCGGCAAACGCGGCAAGAAACGCAAAGCAACTGTTGACGCAGTCGCCGCCTCGCTGATACTCGAGGGG
>WQXY01000028.1 GCA_009781515.1 Oscillospiraceae bacterium | reverse complement strand
CGTTTTTAATGTGCCACACTGCCAATCATGTAATACTTGCAGTTAAACGCAAATAATTATATACTTATTGGCACGGTGTTGCTTTGCAATTGTGTACGTATCACGGTACGTATGCAGGGTGGGAAGGGATTCAGCCCCCTTCTCACCTGCCGCCGAAGTCTCGTTTGCGAGACTTTTTAGTCGGCGAGGCACTTTCGTTTCCTGTAGTGGATTATACAGGTTAGCGCAAGAAAGCGCAAGTATTTTATCGGAAAACGTGCATTTGCTTATTCTATTCAATTTAATTTTTAATACAAGTGTACTCAGTCATAAGGATTAGCAAAACAAGACTTTCTTTTTTTACTATACCTTTTGCATCAAGTAAGAATCAATTGCCTCTGCAACTTCTTGATTAAGTGAAGTGTCTTTTTTTAAGGCGTTTTTTGCCAGTTGGTAATGCACGGCGGGGGCTAACCGCACAACAAATCGACCGCTATACTTCTCAACTTCAAGCGGAGTGGGTATATTTTTTTCATTCGCTATTGCGTCTGTAAAATAGTATTTCAACGATATTTCCAGCAGTTCGAATGTTTCCTCAGGAGTTTCCCCTTCGGCTATACAGTCGGGAATTTCCATAACTTTTGCAAAATATGTTCCTAAATTAGTTTTTGTTAGAGTCTTTGTATATGGCATTGCCATGTAACTTTCTATTGATTTATTAGATTTTTTTTCAATCGTTCTTTTCATTTCTTTCTCCATTTAAATAGCACTATTAAATTTTCCTTAATCAATTGTCCTTCCTCGAAAGATGTCATTTTGCTTTTTTGATACTATCGTTGTTGCCATATAACACTCCTCGACTTCCAATACAATACATAATAATTTTGTTTTCCACGCACTCCTCCTTTCAAATATTTCAGGCACATTAATAATATGTGGTGGTTACATGCCCCGAAAAATACTCATAATATGTACACTGAGCTTTTGATTATTTAACAACAAAACTAATAAATTATAAGTATTTTTCGAATCATAGTGTTACACTTGTCGCCTTGTCATCTAACTGACAAAAATGTCAGTTAGATGACATCGTATTTAGTTAGATTTTATCTTGTTCTTGTAATTTTATTAAAAATATGAATAAATCATTTTCTAATTCTTTGCTCATTTGAGCGTCAGGATCTGTGATCGGAATAAATTTTTGCCCGTGCTTACCATTACAATACAAATGGTATACATTAATTCTCTTATCATGGATTCTCTCTTTAGTACATTCATCTTTAACCCCACTCGCTCGGGATATTGTCAGAAATTCGTTTAAAGTCATTATTACGGTCTCCTCGTTTCCTGTCATAGAGATCGAATATTCTTATTCGCCTATGCTGCACTTCGTCACATCTATTAAATTATTTTTGAATACTCCAAATCAACTATATAGATTATCCTCCTAACTTAATTTTGCTTTTGGAGTAGAATACTTGCAGTAACACTTGATAATGTTAGCATGTGCAAGTGTTTCATCTACAACCCCCTTCAAGAAAGTACTATGGCACAAATACTATAGTACCATAGTACCATAGTATTTGTCCTATGTCAACACAAAATAAACATTCATTTTCAATTTTATCCCAAGCTCTTTTTGTTTTGTTAGTTAATATATGAGCACCTACACCTTCCCGGCTGCGTTCTCTAACGCCGCTATCACTTTGTCGCGATAAGGAACAGGTTGATATGATTATGACATAATCGCAGACTTAATCATCTATCCACCTAATACTCATCAGACAACAAAAAATCTGCAATATGCATTGTTTTGATACCATTATAGCTTCCGTCAGCAAATTCGTCTGTTCTTAAAACATATTTTGGATGATTGTCCTTTATATTGAGCAGCCGTGCGTATTCACGTTCTTGCGTTTCTTTTCTTTCAATCTTTTCAGTTACTTGAGCGTAGATTTTTTTGTCTTGTTTTACTGCAACAAAATCTATTTCTCCGTTTATAAGCTGCCCAATACTAACCTCGTACTCACGGCGAAGCAATTCTAAAAAAACAACATTCTCAAGCATTGCGGCAACACTGTCAGGTGTGTAACCCATTACGCTGTATTTCATTGCAGGGTCACAAGCATAAAATTTCTCTTGTGTCTTTAGCAATTCTTTCCCCTGCAAGTCAAAACGCGAACAGCGATGCAATATAAAAGCACTCTCTAACTTGCTAAGATAGTTATATACTGTTTCATTATCAATTGTACGCTTTTGAGATTTGAGGTAGTTTGAAATAGATGCTGCCGAAAATGTATTTCCTATATTGTCAAAAACAAACTTAATAATTCTTTCTAATTGATCAACCTTGCGGATTTGGTTGCGTTTCACTATGTCTGTAAAAATAGTTGAGTTGTATATATCCCTTACAATCGTATATACTTCGTCAACACTATATTCTTGTGTATGCGTTGCCGGAAATCCGCCAAAACGCAGATATCTGGCAAACTCTTCTTTATTATTTAAGCTTCCTACATTCCTAAAAGTCAAATATTCTTTAAATGAAAGCGGAAAAACACGAAATTGAATATACCGTCCTGTTAGATAGGTTGATATCTCGCTTGAGAGCATATGTGAATTTGAACCTGTTATGTACAAATCTACATCAAACTCTATCATTAAGGAATTAACGACTTTTTCCCAGTCTTTGATCTCTTGAATTTCATCAAGGAATAAATAGGTTTTTTTCTTAATCAATAGCTTTCTCTTTATTTCATTGTATAGCATTGATGCAGTCATATCTTCATATTGCAATGAGTCTAAGCTATAATTAAGAATATACTCGTCAGAAACACCTCGCTCATGTAGCTTTTCTACTATCATTTTAAGTATAGTAGACTTTCCGCTACGTCGAACACCTGATAATATTTTTGCAAATGGTGTATCTACAAATTTCATAATTCTATTTACATAGTCCGGTCGAAAAATCATATTCATCACACTCCCTCATATAAAATATCGCAAAACTATTAAAATGTCAATAGTTTTGCGATTATAACCCTATAAACATGTTGTTTTGATGCGATGTTGCGGTTTTAGTCCCGCGTTACCTACACCGCGCCTGCTGCGTCCTCTAACGCCGCTATTACCTTGTCGCACCATGTGTCAAACTCGGGGTCTTCGACCTGCAACGCCTTGTTCCCCAACACATTATCAATAGTCATTTTGACGCCTTGGTCAAACCTCACCTTTGGCACAAACCCGGGAACAAGGCGTTTTATTTTTGAATTATCAAAAATAACCGAGTTTGCTTTGTCACCAATCAGCGAGCCTGTGAAATCATAAGCCCTGCACCCCGCAAGATAAGCCGATGATACGAAGTACGGCTTTAGCGGAACGCCGAGAGCATCAGCGATGCAGCTGTATATTTGGTTCCATGTGAGCGACTCGTCGGACGTAATCTGGACAGCCTCACCTATTGCATGGATATTCCCCAAAAGCCCGATAAATGCTTCGGCAAAGTCGGAGTTGTGCGTCATCGTCCATAGGCTTGTGCCGTCGCCGTGGATAATAACGCTCTTGCCCTCAAGCATACGTTTTGCAACCTGCCAGCTGCCCTTGCTGCCGTGCACACCGAGAGGAATACTGCGCTCGTCATATGTGTGGCTCGGGCGAACAATTGTGACAGGAAAACCGTTGTCACGGTACATTTTCATGAGGTAGTCTTCGCAGGCAATCTTGTTGCGTGAGTATTCCCAATATGGATTGGACAGCGGAGTTCCCTCTGTAATCCTGTAATCCGAAAGAGGCTTTTGATATGCCGATGCCAAGCTTATGAAAATAAACTGCTTGGTTTTTCCTGCAAAGAGCCTGTAATCCCGCTCAAGCTGCGAGGGTACAAACGCGATAAAGTCTGCCACAACATCAAAATTCATATCAGCCAGCAGCTTTGAAGCAGCAGCCTCATCGTTAATGTCGCATTTTATCGACTTAAATCCGCTCGGTAGAGCGTCATTGCGGTTTCCCCTGTTGATAAGAAACAGTTCATGCTCGCCGCTTGAGATGAGCTTTTTTGATATTGCCGTGCTGATGATGCCCGTTCCGCCGATAAACAATATTTTCATGTTGGTTGACCTTTCTATATATAATATTATCTGCGTGGTCTGCGTGTTGCTATTGCCACACCTACGCCAATCCCTGTCAGAGCCACTACTACCGAGCCGATTATTACTGCGGTGTTAATATTCACCGCACCACTTGATGCCTGCCCACTGCCTATACCCCCGCCCGACGCACCGCCGGAATTATTCGGAGCTGTATTTGCAGGGTCCCCGTCGCTGCCTGTTGTATCACCGCCTGCTGCATTGTCGCCTGTCGGTTCGTCATCGCCGCTGCCGATTACCGCAAAGGCGATTTTCACTGTCATGGAATATGACGGCATACGAAACGAGGGCATTATTACCGGATTTCCGTCAAACTCCCCGTCGTAGTAAAAAAAGCCTGTGGTGTAAAATCCTCCTGTAAGCTTGTTGCCGCTTGTGTCCTCAAGCCAGATTTCATAAATTTCTTTAAGCTCGCCACCCATAAATACAGGGTTGGGATCGCCATATGCAACAATATGTAATGTTACATTGTCGCCCGCTGCCACTTGCCGAGGCTCTGTCGTTCCGCCGATAACCCCGCCTTGCAGCTCACCGTCCACTACCGATTGACCGCCTATAATATCAACTACCGATATTGTTATGTCTTCAATTTGAACAGATGACGGAGGGGACAGAGTAAAGCCTGCCGCCAAGGCTACTATACTGTAAATTGCGGTGAAGCTGCCCATAAGAACAAAAATAAGTGCATAAATTAAGGGCTTGCATGTTTTTCTCTTAGTCATGAAAATCCTCCTTTATTTTATCAGCGGATAAATCTCATCCCAGTTGTATACTCTTGTGATATTTTCACCCTCGCACTGCTGATTATAGCAGGTGTCAAAGCATATCACCCTTGCGACCGAAACAATCGCATCAATGTTTACCTGTTCATCGTCAATCATTATATCAATGTTTTTTGAAGTACATGCCGTACGCTTGCTGTCGGGAATTTCACTGTCGCAAAAAATAATTTCATCATAGCGGATACCGTTTCGCCAAAGCCAGTTTTTTAGCAAAAAACGCATGAGCTTGCCCGCAAAATCTTCACGGCAGGTAAACACACGCTTTGTTATTATGTATATTTTGTGACCGTCCTTACGCAGGCTGCGAATTATTTTTTTAGCAGACTTTCGGGCAGGCTCAAAGACTGTGTACGCAAACAAATGCTTTTTCCAATAAGTTGCAAATTCATCGAGCGGACAAACAAACATATCACGGATATCATATTGATTTTCATCAACAATATCACGGTTGAATTTTTTCTTAAAAAACGGCGGCGCATGCTTCAAATTAAAGCTGTGGCTGTCATTGAGCACACCGTCGACATCAATTCCTATGTTCATTAATAAATTCCTTCTGCTCGGGTATTTTTACTCGCCCATGGCGGCGGTTTTGTTCGGACTGGCTCTGCCCTCAAGGTTTGGACGTCTGCGTTCGATTGCCGCAAGACCTATTTCAATATCTTCATAGGCTTCATCGGGCGTAAAGCACCCGACTGTCACCATATCGCAGGGGCGCAATGTGGCATATGAGAACGTAATACCGACAAACGGCGTAACCCGTCCGGCTGCCATTGATTTAATGGTCATGACGGGTTTTTTTGCGTTCCATATAACACTATGAACATACTCAATTTCCACCTGCATCATATATCCCATGCAGTTATATAGCTGTATGTATGTTTCCACGTCATAACCCTGCTCGTCGGAGTATACGATAAGCTCGGGCATGTGAGCGGAAACTCCCGGTATCATGCCGTTTTCACGCACCATGCTTAAATAATCGGGCAGTCTGTCTATTGTTCTCTTGTTTTTGTTGACAAGCTGTTCAACGCTGCTGTGGTGGGGCAGGCAAAATGTCGCACCTATTTCACGGCAGCCTTTGATTACCGCTTCCGCTTCCTTGCGGGCATCGGTTGTATCGTCGACGTTGATGATAGGTGTGTCAATCATTATGACTTTTTTGCCTGTACGCTGCTCGGCAAGTCTGACGCCCTCGGCAAGCACGGGGTTTTGCGAAACAGGTGCCATTACAGCGTCAATATTATATGACAAAAAGGCTTCAACAATGTCGGCTATTGCTTCTTTATTTCTGTTTCGCATGTTAATCATGCCGTCAGCCGCAGGCGAGCGGTGACTCCAGCCTAATATCCAGTTTGTTCCTATAAGCATACGCGGCAGGGACACTCCTGCAACCTCGGTACGGGGAAATGATTGTTCGTTCATAAGTATAACCTACTTTCATGTATCAGTTTCATGATTGGTCCATGACAGGTAATTTGTCCCAATTTTTTCGCTAACACGGGTCTTGTCGCCCTTGGTACGCGAAAAAACCGGTCCAAACCACCTGCTCATGGCCTAATCATCTACTTGCAATATGAATTTCTTCTTCGCTAATATCCCCTCGGCTTGTTTTAGTTTGCCCTCGTTTACGAGCACAACGGGACCTGTGCAGCCCATGCCGCTTTGTGCATAAATATCCTCACGCCACAAAACGGCGACTGCATCATCAAGGTCGGTGATTTCAATTCCCGAAATTTCTGCAGTGACAGGCTCTTTTTGTGGAACTTTAAGCGCCCCGCCTGTTTCTTTTGCTGTGTCCTTTTCCGTTTCCTTTGAGCGGGCAGCACTCAGAATATCTTGCACCTTTATTTGGCCGAGTGCCGAAAACTCGGCGGCTGCCACTTTCTTAAAGTCACCTCTCACGAGCTGTGCTGCAAACTCAATGGCATTTGCTACAACGGGAGCACCTGATGCACGAGAGAGTATCAGTATGAGCTTATCCCAACCTTTACCAACCCCCGGACCATAGCCCCAACCGAGCGCTTCATAGCTTCCGCCTGTTGTAAACGAACTAAGCGTTTTCATTAAAATATTTCCTGTCAGCGGGTCTGTCACAAGTACGTCACACTCGCCCGCGAGCATATCATTTCCGCGGAATATGCAGCCGCCGTCAGCACGCTTCGAGCTTGCAAGTTTGATGTCATAACCGCTCTCTTGCAGCGTTCTAAGTGTCATCTCCGCCTGCCTTGCACCGTCCACATTAAGTATTCCGACTGTCGGAGCTTTCACTCCGCAGGCTTTTGCTGTAATAATGCCGTATATGGCGTTTATCACCATGCCCTCAACACGGTTTGTTGATGATGTGCCCGTTGTTGTGGCTATATACATCGCTTTTCCGAGCGCGGGCGTGACCACCCGCCCGACGGTTGAAACACCTATCGGGAAGTTATAGTGCATTGTGACTGCGGCGTCAGCTTCCCCGTTTTTGAGCAAACGCTCCATGACTTCATGTGCTTTTTTGTCGTCCTTTGCCCGCAGGGTTGTAACATCGTCCGTTGTTTTTGTTCCTGCGTATAAAACGTTGATACCTCTTGCTGCAGCCATTGCCGCGCCTTGTATCATGTTTTCCTCGCCATGTTCACTGCCTATTCCCGTCAGAATAATTGATACTTTTTCTGCAGCGCCTGTTTCTTTTAGTGCCTGCTTGCCCATTTTTTTCTTTGCATTTAGTTCGTCATTTTTTTGCATAATAAACGATGCACCGTCAAACAGGTTTGTCATACGTCCGAGGAAAAGACTTCCTTTTCCGACTATCATACTTCGCTTAATTCTGCCGGACATAATATCGTCACGGGCAAAGCCCATATACGGCACACCTGACGGAATATGCCCTTGCGTCGGCGCCCAGCCGGGCATACCGTGCTTTTGCGTAAAGCCGTCAATATCGGTGCGTTCCATTTCACCGCGCTTGACACCGAGAGCCGCTATCATTTTATAGTTAGCGAGCGGCACATCACCCGCTCCTGCGGGTTTTGTGATATCGGGATTTTGCATTTCGACCGAGTATTTGTCAATGTCGGCAATTTTTATTCCAAGCTTATCGAGCGGGTCTGTAATGAGCGAGGTAATAACAGCCTGCGGCGACGAGCCTGTGCCTACATTATGCTTGCCTGTATAGGCGCTGAGAATTTCGGGACTGATACCGTCGTTTGCGGATATGAGAGCGGCAAAGCCTCCGATAACATCCTCAAGCACGGGTACTCCTTTTTTTATATGGTCTTTTGCGTTCATGCCGAGCTTGGCAATCGAACCGCCTGCTGCAACAACAACATTCTCATGCGTGCCGCTTGCTACAAGTGCGGCTGCATGTATCATTGCATGAACAGGGGCTGCGCAAAACGCGCGAATGTCGGCACCCGACGCGTTGATAAAACCTGCACTTTCGGCTGCGGCTTTTGCTAAATTGCCTCCGCCTCTTTGGTTCATGTCACCGACAGCTTCTTCCGAGCAGTCGAGCACTAAATCTATTGAGGATTTATCTATCCCTGCTGTTTTTACGAGATGCAAAAGAGCCAAGGTGCATGATGTTTTGGACACCAAATTTTCCAAAATGATACCTGCCGACAGGTTTGTATCAATATCATGCGCTTTTTTCACACAGCCTATCAGCTTTCCGTTATGATAAAGTCCCTCCGCCTGCTCATTTTTTACGGCATTTTCAATTTCGCTTAAAGCCACTCCCTCATAGTCGCGGACGCAAAGATTTTCATCAAATATTGACATGACTTCATTTTGCGCCCGCTCTTTGAAGTGCAGCTTCGCTTCACTTACAAATTTAGCCTCAAGCATCACCAAGTCAAATGCGTCGCAGGCATACATGAGCATATAAAACTCGGCCTGCGACATTATCTCGCCAAACTTCCCGCTCCGCTGTGCCTTTGCTATCGGCTTGTCATACCATGTTTCCCCTGCATCGCTCATATCAGCAGGTATTTTATTGCCGATATACACTTGATTTGGCAGATATGCCACTGCATCTTCAAAGCTTCGCAGGTGTTTCGGCAGCTCTTTTAGATATTCCGATGACGGATTTACTATCCGCTCCGTTGTTTGTGTTGTTCCTGCGTGGACAAGCATGTCCGGAGCATGGACCAAAACATACGAAGTTCCTTTAAGTACACTGTTCATTTTCACTGTTACCTTACTGTAGTATTTTCTTTTATTTTAGTACATTTGCACATGGTGTTCAATACAATATTTATATGTTTTATGGTATGTTTTCAAGCATTTCATCTATCAATATAACAGCTTCATCATAGTCAAAATTGAGCTGGTGCCGTATTATTTTATCTATAACTTCCCTGTATTCGGGAGGATTTGTAAAGCCGCTTAAATATTTTTCCGCCTTGTGTATGGCTTGTGCATCAAACTCAGCGAGAGCAGTTTTCAGCATTAAAAGATGCTCTTTTAAGCCTTGTGTATCAACAGGCTCGTCACTAATAATGCTGTTTCTTGAGGATAGCACCTGTTCTATGTTATCTATTAAGGTCTTAAGGTCGTCCAAAAACTTTTGCGTATTTGCATTTATATATTCTTCATTCCCTATCATTCCCGCACGTTCCAAAGCGTCTGCAGCAGCAGCGAGGCTCACGGCGCCGATACTGGCTGAGGTGCCTTTAAGGGCGTGAACATATGTCGCGAGCTGTGTTATGTTATTATTTTCCAAGCTTTCTTTAATCTCGCCGAGTTTGACATGCCCGTTATTGCAATACATTGCAAGGATTTTCAGATAACCCTCAACCGTTCCTGCTGTAATAGATATGCCGACTCTTGTATCCAAGCCTGCAATCTCGATATGCTCGTTAATTTCATCAGATATGGTAATCATACCGGAGCTTGAAACGGTTTGTTTTTCTTTTGGTATCCATTTTTCCAAAATACTGTTTAGTGCGGCTGTGTCAATCGGCTTGGAAAGAAAATCATTAAACCCGTGTTCCATAAACATTTCTTTTGTACCCGCTATTGCATTTGCAGTAAGTGCAACAATAGGCACATTGGAGAAGTAGGTATCATTCGCGCCCATTTTTCTTATGCTGTCAACAGTTTCGACACCGTCCATTTCGGGCATCATATGATCCATAAACACCAAATCGTAGCGGTTGTTAATCATTGCGGTTATTGCGTCCCTGCCGCTTTCGCGAAGGTCAATTTGCATGTTATACGGCAAGAGCAGCCCCCTTGCCACGACCAAATTCATGCTGATATCATCAACAACCAAAACCTTTGCTTCGGGCGCATTAAAGTCGATTGCAAACTTTCTGAAAAAGTCCCTGTTTGAGCTGTCTGAAATTCCGTTTAGGGTATTCGCCACGGGAATTGTATATATCGGCGTGGTGAGCACACTCATGTATTTTCCGCTTATCTGCTCTCCAAACGGAGCGATAATTACTGTCTTGGTGCTTTTTTCCTTTTCGGCACAAATATATTTCACTTTGTCGTACAAGGCTGCGGCTACGAAAGAAAACGCATAGTCCCCGCCGAGAAGCTCACGGTGAAACTCTAAGGCGTCATCGACAAGCTTGTATTCAACCTGCAGGTTGCTAAGTGTATTTGCTACAGATAAAATGCTTCTTTTACAGTCCTCATATACAAGAACCTTTTTGTTCTCGGGGTCTTTTACCTCTGCCAACTTGTCGCTGTCAGAAATTCCCTGCGGTATGGTAATTGAAAAAGTTGAACCCTTGCCGTATTCCGATACCACGTCTATATCGCCGTTCATGGCTTTTACAAAGCTGTATGTTATGGAAAGACCAAGTCCCGTACCCTCTACGCTTCTGTTGTTTTCCATATCAAAACGTGTAAACTCATCAAAAAGCTGAGCTAAGTTTTCTTCTTTTATCCCGATGCCGCTGTCCTTAACCGTTATTATCAAATTTACATTACTCTCATCAAGCTTCTCGCTTGTCACACGAAATGAAACGTATCCGTGATTTGTATATTTCACGGCATTACTGATAATATTGAGCATTATCTGTCTCATTCTGACCTCGTCACCGATAAGATTGTTAGGCATATTACTGTCAATATCCACCTCAAAAAACAGGTTTGCTTCAAGCGCTCTTGTCCTGATGATACTGACCACATCATTTATAGGTGATGAAAGCGAATATTTTTCTGTTTGAACGTCCATTTGTCCGCTTTCGATTTTTGAAAAATCCAAAATGTCATTAATAATTCCAAGCAGATTTACGCCTGCTTGTTTAATTGCCGCAGTATATTCCTTTGCCGTGTCTGACATATCCTCACGCATGGCAAGCTCCGCCATTCCCATAATTGAGTTCATGGGGGTTCGTATTTCATGGGACATTCTCGCTAAAAAGCTGCTCTTTGCACGGTTTGCTTCCTCTGCTTTTTCCTTTCGTGCACTGTCGGAAACAAGAGTGTCCGCCATTTCGTCAAATGAATTGGCAAGAACACCAAACTCATCTTTTGTTTCCGAACGCATTCTGTAATTTCTATCACCCGAACGAAAACGTGATATGGCAGCAAGTATTACATTGATATTGTCTGTCAGATATGACGATAGAAGCAATGCCATAAGTATAACCACACCAATAAGACTGAGCGTAATTATCGCAAACTGCGTTGTATTTTGTCTCATGTTGTTTTCAATGGCGTGGGTGATATTTTCTCTCATGCTGTAGGCGGGGGCGGTAAAATCCTCGATACCTGCGCCAATGGTAACAAATGCAAACCCGCGTTTGTTGCCTTGAATGTCGGGACTATATTGACCCGTATAGTAGGGTATCGCACCTGCGGTGGTAGGTTTGTAAATTCCGCTCCAAAGAATGTAGAAAGAGCCGGAGCCTCCGTTTTCAGTCAGGTTCATCCAGCCTGTACACTGCGGGGCATTGTTGAGATAGCGTCCGTCAAGCCCGACAAAACCTGCGGCCGTCAGTGCTCTTGCGGGAGTTTTGTCCCGCGACTGATAATCAAGAATGAAGCTGCCAAGCTCATCTGTGACGACATTTCCGCCACTGTCACGCAGTACCCTCTCGCCAAATTGCGGCAGTATTTCTCTGTTATCTACGTTTTGTGCGTAAAAATCGCCCCAGCTTGTGCCTTGCGACAGGTCATCAGAGATATCCCATTCCCACCAGTTTTTGCCATGTATGACACTGCTCAGATTGGATAATTCCCATGTCGGGTTGGCATCAAGCCAATCGCTGCCGCTTGCCGAGTACCAAAAATAAAACGGTGTATCCAAAGCGAGCGAAGTATTTCCGCCGTCATCAAGTATAGGTATTGTTCTAAATCTGCCCGGCTCAAACTCTTCCTTAATGAACCCGCCGTTAATATAGTCGCGCTTAAGTGCAATGGTTCCCTCAAGCCACGGAACCTGCGGCTGACCTGTGAGCGGGTTGTACCCGACAATGGAGTGATGCCTCGGGTGGCATATGCTTCGGCTTTTATAGTCCCAGATAAATGCGTAGTTGCCGTCCTGCGGGCTCGGCAGTAGCGAATAGCGCTCATGCATGGGATTTATATAGTCGACAAACTCCATGATATGGTCATGGTTGAGAGCCATAGTAACATAGCCGACTCTTATATCGTTTTCATAAACAGGTGTCGCCCAGCGGACAATACCTTCAAAGCGTTGTCCGACAGGATTTTCAAGCCCTGCAAAAGCCTGCAGTTTTGCGGCTTCAATGAACTCCTCCATAGGCAAAGCCCCGACCCTCCGAAGTTCCTCAAGGTTCGGGTGTGCCTGATTTATAACCGCAGGGTCTTCACTGAGCAGCACCCCGGGTGTATACATACCTATGAAATTTGTACCGACATATGCACCGATGACATCTGATACATATATTTCGCCCTGCCCCAATGATTTTATGTTTTCCCAGTAGCTTTCAGCCTTTACATATGTGTTCGTATTATCTGCCACGTTTAATTTATCGGGATTGAGCGGGTAGTGAATTTTTGCCGAGTCAGGACTCAAATATTTGATTATCTCATTGCCGTCTAAGTCAATAAATGTAATCTCATCATATAAAGGAACGTCTTTCAAATACTGCTCAAAAAACTCGGGCGGTCTGTTGCGGAAGCTGCTGCCGAACAGTATGTCGTTGTTTTCAACATTTGTGGATATATTATCGGGTTCGTAAAACTTAAACGGCTCTTTCTCAACCCATGTTTTGCCGTCGTCGGAAATTATCCATTCCCCCGGTTTTACTAATTTTCCGTTTTTATTATCGGAAAATGTTTTGTATACTTCCTGCTGACGGGGCAAACCCGCAAGCAGTAAGATGTCATTATCACGCTGGTCTAAAAAATCTGCGACGGCAAGCGCCAAATCCGTGGTCAGCCTCTCGAGGTTTTCCCTTGCCCCGTCATTAAGCGCCCGCTCTGCGTCTTCAACGGCAATATCACGAAGCACATTACCGATAGTAAAAATCTGCGTCAGCGCAATACCTGTGAGCAAAGCGATAGGGACAACCTTTGATACAAGAAACACAAGTATCAGCTTAGGACGCAGCTTCAGCTTAATGCTGTTTAATAGCTGCCCAAACCCGCTTGCTTTCTTGTTGTCGTCCATAGTTGCAATTTCACACTTTCAAGATAATGTATCAATACAATGATATCATATTATACTCTTTGTTACAACAAAACAAAGCATAAATAGCACACTATTCATGTATCATTTACACAAATAATATGCTATTTGAAATATGCGCTCATGCTTTGACTATAATTGGCTGCGGATTGCGTCCATTTCTTTTACGATGTCTTCAACATCAAGAACCATTTCCATCATGCTGATTTGGTCGTCATAAACGCCTGCGTCGACTTCGTCTTTAATTGCGTCTTCGCATATATGATACACTTCGAGTCCCAACGAGACTCCTGTCAACGGACCTGCATAGGTGGGGTCTCCCAATGTGACTGTTTCTGCGGCAAGCCCTGCGGCTTCACCCTCTGCTGCGCCAAAGACAACTATCACATTTTCTGCACCGAATTTTTCGGCAAACTCCTTGACCCTTTTTTGATTTTCCAAGTCCATTGCACCGGCGGATGTTCAGACGAAGCATTCAGTTGATGAAAATACTATGTCTGCCCCTGCGGTTACGAGACATTCCTCGATAGCCGGCCCCGGTATGCCGTCACGGTCTCCGATTATGACGACTTTTTTTCCTTCAAACAAACCCATAACCATTCTCCTTTCACATTTTTTAGATCTATCGTCATCGCGAGCGTAATGTCTCGTACATGTCTCGCAAGCGAGACATTGGAGACATACGCGTGGTGATCCAGAAGTTGCACTTGTTTAGAGGTGTAGTCTGGATTGCCACGTCGCACTACGCGCTCCTCGCAATGACGCCAAGATATTCATGTATTGTCTTTTATCATATTTTCGATATTCTCTTCCGTGCACTCGTCTTTTACAAGCTCTGCAACTTTTACACCGTCCTTGTAAATCGCCGTGACAGGAAGACCCATAACTTTTTGAGCTATTGCCATGCGACGTGCTTTCATTGTATTTACTTTTGTAAACTTCATTTTATCGCCGTATTTTTCTGCAAGAGCGTGCACTACAGGCATAAGCGCCTGACATGGCTCGCACATATCACTGTAAAAGTCCACAAATACAGGACCCGACACTTGCAGCACCTCGGCTTCAAAATTTTCCTTATCAAGCTCTAACATGATTTATCCTCCAAATATCGTTCAATGTGCATGGCGGCGATTGCACCGTCTGCCGCTGCCGTTACTACCTGTCGCAGCGGCTTGACACGGCAGTCACCCACCGCATAAACGCCTTGTATGTTTGTGCGCATATTTTCATCTGTCGGAATGTATCCGTTTTCCATTTTTATTTTGCCCTCGAAAATTTCGGTGCGCGGTATAAGTCCGATGAACACAAAAAGTCCGAATGTACCGTCCTCGGGGTCGGCATCAAACTGTGTGATGTCACCTGTCTGTGTATTTTTCACTATAATCGTATCGAGAAGACCCTCGTCGCCGCGAAGCTCCTCAACAACCGAGTTGTACACAAAGCTGTATTTCGGGTCGCTGAGAACCTTTTGCTGTATTGATTTTGCGGCTGTAAGCTCAGGCAGATTTTGAATAAATGTGATTTTCCGTGCAAAACGGGCTATAAATAACGCCTCTTGAACCGCGCTGTCACCACCGCCAACGATGTATATCTCAAGCTCTTCAAAAAATGCCGCGTCGCATGTGGCACAATATGAAACGCCTTTGCCCGTGAGCTCCTGCTCACCTTTGCAGCCGAGCGTTCTCGGAAAAGCTCCGCTTGCGATGATAATGGTTTTTGCCTTGTATGTATTTCTTTTGCTGCTCAGTGTTTTGATATCACCCTCAAGCTCGGCGGAAATAATATCGTCGGAAACGAACTCGACACCAAAACGTTTTGCCTGCTCAAGCATTTTTTCAATGAGCGAAGGACCTGTTTCCTCTGCAGCTGCACCGGGGTAGTTGTCAATTTCATTTGTCATTGCAGCCTGACCGCCATATTGCAAGCGCTCGATAATGAGAGTTTTCAAAAGCCCACGCCCTGCGTACAAGCCTGCTGAGAGCCCCGCGGGTCCGCCTCCGATAATTATTACATCGTAAATATTCTCTGACATATTCATTCTTTCCTTTTTTTGCGGACGAACACAGTTCGTCCCTACTATTTATTTTCAAATGGTGTGGCGGACGAACGCAGTTCGTCCCTACTATTTTACTTCAAATATGGTTTGTCCGTCGATTTCGGTTTCCAAGGCACTAAGTGCGGTGTTTAATATTTTGCGCCGAAGTTCCTTTTCCTCAGCCTCACTGAGCGCAGGATTACCAAGCGGGTACGGAATTGCAACCGCAGGAACAATACGGTTTGCGCCAACCGTCATTGAAATGGGAGTTACCGTACACACATGAACCACCGGAATTCCGGCACGTTCTATCTCTTTAACCATCGTTGCACCGCAACGCGTGCACGTTCCTCAGGTAGATGTGAGGATAACCGCCTGCACATTGTCATTTTTGAGCCTTTGTGCAATCTCGGCTGCATAATTTTTCGAGTTTTTTGTGGAGGTGCCGTTGCCGACTGTTGCGTAGTATTTGTTGTGGAGCTTTCCGATTATTCCCTCACGCTCAAAGTCACGCAGCACATCAACCGGCAGCACCCTGTCGGCGTCAGTATTCGCATAAACGGGGTCATAACCACCATGTGCCGTCTCGAACGTGTCTGCCGTCAGATTGTCAACACCTGTGATATCGTACTCGCCAAACTTTGACGCACTCGACGACTCTATTCTGTCGGGATTACCCTTTGGAACTATTCCGCCTGACGTAACAATAGCGAGCGTCACCGATTTCATGTCTTTTATTGCATGGTTCGGTTCTACACGGTCAAAGTCGGGCATAGGATATTCCGTGACAAACGGTTTGCCTGCCATTTTGCTCAGCAGCATATCCACGGCACGTTTTGAACCGCGCTGCTCTTCAAAGAAGTTGACACGGGTAAGTCCCGGCATATATCCCTCTTCTTTTGATGCTCCTATTTTTTCGCCCTTTGCGAGTTTGAGGGCAAGCGTCGCCATTGGGGGAACTGCACTTCGCATACCTGCCGCGCTGTCTTTTGTTGCTATGATATACAGCTTATCCTTAAACATTTCGGCGCCGGGATTTTCCTCATACATTCCCGTGAGAACGGGTATTTGGAGCTCCTGCTTTACCGCATCGCAAATTGTGCCACATGCAACGCCGTAGCGCCCCGCGTTAAAGGCAGGTCCTGCAATGAAAATGTCGGGTTTTATATCTTTGAGCATGTCGAGTATTGTCTTTTTTGCCTGCTCTAAATTTTCGTTAAAGTATGAGTCGCCGCAGATAATGGTGCTGACTATCTCGGCGCTCTCGCCGAATGACGCCGCAAATGCCATGCCCGGACCGACAACACCGTCTTTTATTTCGGGCTTGTGGTCGGCAAATTCCTCACCGCCAATGCCTGCGAAAAACTGATTTATGTAATGAACTACTTTAATCTTACTCATATTTCCACCTCATTATCTCGCGCTTAGGCGGCTAAAGCCAAGCTCGTTTGTGGCTCCGGTAATTGCCTGTATTTCAACTGTAATATTACCGCCGCCGTCTATGCTTCCCGCAAAACCACCCGCGATTTTTTCTGTGTAGTCAAGTGTGCCTATTACCTTGTCGAGTTTTGGCAGTGTAATGAGCTCATTGGCATTTCCTGCCGTAACAAGGGCGTTTGCAAGCGGGTCGGCGTCTGCGAGCGACTGCGAGGTGCCGTCACGCCCTGCATATTCGTCGGTAATTATTACGGTATGAGTTCCTGTTTTTTCAATTTTTGTACAATTCATTATGAGGTCGGTATCGGGATTGCCGAAGCCCTCCTGTGAAATGATAACACCGTCGAGACCGAGGTAATCAACCAATTTTGCAGACCAGTCCGAGCTGCGCTCTTTATCCGCAAGGTACACATTTTCATTGGTGATTATCATCGCCGCAAAGTTTAGGGTTTTGCCATGCTCGCTGAACAGGTCTTCTATTACGGGGTTATTTTGATGATGATATGTTGTGTTTTTATCACATGCCGACACGCAGTTTCCGCTAAGTATCGCACCGTCCATTACTTCGGTGGGGCTGAGCATGGTTGTAAGCGACTGCTTCATATCAACACCGTAGACATATGTATCATGCAAAAGCCCCTGACTTTGAAGCATCAGCACATATCCCACACGCGGCAGCTCCGGGTAAGCCTTAATGCCTTCCATAACCGACGGGAAATCATAGGTTTTTACTTCATCGGGTTTTGCATCTATACCAAGCTTGCCGAGTACATATGCAATTTTCAGTCCTGCAAAACGGATAGCTTTTTCATGTTCATGTGCCGTCAAGCCCTCTCTCGGAGTGAAATCAACTACAAGATTGTTTGTTTTTGAAAACGGCGTGTAGTCCGCTCCGGGACCCGTCATGTCGATAATTCCCTCTTGAAAGCCGACAATTTTTCCGACTGTGACAACCGCCGCACCCCGCAGGACATGGGTAATGCCCGAGCCGACTGTCGCGACCTTGGTAATCACGCCGGGGAACATGTCGCCTACGCCTTCCACCTTGGCACGAGGCTCGATGACGTCTTTTACGGGAGTAATTCTGACACTCTCGCCGGGCTTTGCAATGTCAAAGCTGACGGCTTTAAGGTGCTCATCTTCCAAGACAATCGCCTCAAGCTCCTTGGCATTTACATGTAAGACACCGTTTTCGACTTTTGAAATGTCAGAAAACTTAATATCTTTTATGTCGATATAACCCAGTTCAAGCTTCATATTTTCACCTCCGGTGTTATTTAACCTATTGACCACCCCGGCACTACATGGCAGTTTTTATATGTTCTAAATCTACTGTTTGCATGTCATGCAGGTGGTTTTGTCCGATTTGCTTCGGCGGGAATTTTTTCACTGTTTCAATACATTTTTCTATAATTTCCACTGATTGAAAATCGGTTTTGTTATTTTTACGGAGCAGTACGGTTTTGTATAACGTTTCATTTGGTTTGATACTACCCGATAACGGGTGCGTCAGCAGCTCATAACCCTTATGTATCAAGTCTCTTACATGTAGCAAAACACCGAGTAAGTCAGTGTCTTTAAGCTCCACAGAAAAGCCTCTTTTGTACTCTTTTTCAACTAAGGGGTTGTTTGTGATTATTACCTCATTCATGGCTACTTTTCATTGTACAACACACACATAATAAGTCAACCCCTATTTGATGAGAGTTGACCTATCATGTTATTGATATTTACAGTGCAAACGGTGCGAAACCTTGGTAATTTAGCTTGAATATAAATATGTTTTCTGTTAAAGTAAAAAAACTTGGAGGTAAACGGGTAACTGGTGTGCCTCGCGGTCTTCAAAACCGTTGTGTGGGTCAAAAGCTCACGGATTGGTTCGATTCCAATTTACCTCCGCCATGCCACCTCTTCGGATGCGGCATTGAAAGAGGAATTGTCCCATTTTGGGACAATTCCTCAAACGCTTGGATATAAAGGGTTTTTACATTACCAGTGTCCTAAGCTTTTGCCGTAATGAAATTTGTAATCAGTAGTGAGGATTTTTTCTGCGAGCTCTTTGTTTCGTAATCCTTTAATCATAACTTTATCATCCGGCACTTCATTATTTCCGTGATTTATGAAATAAGCAGGACGATTTAAGAATTTATATCCTAATTTTTGATACAAATCGGTTATTCCGCTATCCATGTCTACTTCCATGCAGGCAACGTCAACACCGATTTCATAAGCCTTTTCCAGTGCTGCTTCCGCCAGTTTTCTTGCATAGCCTTTCCCTTGATATTCCGGCAAAACCGCAAGACCGCCAAATCCTCCAAGATAATACTCCTCGCCATTATACTCTGTTAATACTTTATGTACTGCTGCACGCCCAACTGCCTTTTCTCCGTCAAAAAGCAGGTACATACCATCTTCCGGTGCACTATATTCATATGTGTTTATATCAAATTCTTCCTCAATACCATCAGAATTTCCGCTTAAGCAGGTATCATTTATTATATCCACATCTGTTTGCTGCGTCGAAGTCATTGTTCCCTCAGGAATGTAACGTATTTCCATATTCATATCCTCTTTTTGTGTTTAGGAAATACTACGTGCATTTTTCTAATGCTTATACTATGCGAAACCAAAAAACTCATTAAAAGTAACCTCTTCATTATCTATATCAATGTATCCTTTTTCCTGATGATACACGAATGAAATTTCTTCTTTACTAATTTTAAGTTTTGTATGTGCGTTTTCTTTATTCATATCAAAAATATGTTGGCAAAAATCAAAGCAGGGTACCGATATTCCTCTTACTTCTCCCTGTTTGAATATTCCAACTAACTTCAAAACTCTGTTATCTCCGGCTTCAATCATTTTGTTTATGATTGAATAATCATCATCGGTCTTTTCGCAACAATTACTGAATGCACTGCAACAATCGATATAAAAATTTCCTTTCTCGGTAAACAAAGCAACTGCAAAACATTCATTATTTATGTTTTTTTGCAAATATTCGAGTGTTTCCTTTATCATCATTTCAAAATCCATTATTTACCTCACTAAATCCATTATATAAATTAACTGTCTTGTGGTCAGTTCATCTTACTACCGCAGAAAACAAAAACTAACCTACAGCATAATAACGCTATGTTTTATAGCACGGCAAAGCCTTTTGATAGTTTTCTTGCGTCGCCTTGCATGTGTGTCACTTGCTTTCCGTCCAAATGCTCGAGGAAAGCGAGTGCATATTTGCGTGATGTTTTCAACATGTCGCGGCACTCGGCAAGCGTGATTGTTTCGCTTTTTTCAAAATGTGCTTTTATCAGTGCGACTGCTGTGTTATAAACCTCTTTGTGCCAGAACACTGAAGGCGTGAGCTTTATCAACTCGCCGCCGGAAACCAAGCTTTCAAACACCTGCTCGAAATCTCTCTTTTCGTTCTTGGGAAAAAGTGCCGCAAGCTCCTCGGGAGTTTTGACATCATAGCCTGCTGAGGTCATGTCCGCTATTATTTTCTCGCGGATTTTGTCCTGCACAGGTGAGTAGGTTGCAGAAAATTCAGGCAGAGCTGCTTCCCGCTCAGATAGTTTTATGATATGAAGCCTTTCGAGTTCTTTCAAAACCGCATTAGCTTCCGTTGTTTCGGTGCTTGGAAGAAGTTTCTGCCGCAGTTCGGCAATGCTCATTCCGCTTCTGAGCGGATTTGATAAGTGGAAGTCATTTATTATCTGCTTGCTTTTTTCACCAATAGTTTTAAGCCATTTTGTCGAGACATATTTTCCTTGCAAAAGACATATAATCTGCTTTTGCTCTGTGAGGGTTAGGGTTACTTTGCTGCATGTCAAGCTGTCTAAGTCTGTTTGTTTGCAAAGTTCTTTTAGCGTAAATATCCCACCGGATCCGGATATTGTCTGTAGTATTATCTCTTGTGCATTTCCGGTTTCGCGGATTTTTAACGCTTCGATAGATGCACAGCTTCTGTTTATACGATTATCCGGTAGTGAAGCCAAGATTATTCCGCCACCTATTGTTTCAAGAGGGGATAAAAAACGTATGACAAACCTGTCACAGCGCTTGCACGCAAGGGGCTGTGTCAGTTTAAGCCTTGCATAACAGCTTTCGCCAGCTTGGATTTTTGTTTTGTCCAACAGGAATACTTTTACCGGCATCGTCTCTGCACCATGGTAAAAATGTAGTCTATCACCGTTTTTAACTACTCTCCCGCTACCGGAAATAATGCTGATTTTTACATCAATGGCACTTGTGACATTTACCATGCCATCTGCAGCAACAACATCTCCACGTTTAATATTTCCCCGTTTGACGGAGCTCAGGCTGATTGCCGTTCTTTGCCCCGCATAGACTGTTTCCGCGTCCTTGCCGTGAGCCTGCAAGCTTCGTATTGTTGCTTTTTGTCCCGACGGTAGTATCTCTGCTATGTCGCCGACACTCACAGAGCCTTCAATGAGCGTGCCCGTGACCACCGTACCGAAGCCGTCGACAGGGAAAGCCCTGTCGACTGGCAGCCGAAACGGCAGCTTTATGTTTTTTTCAGCTATGCCGGTTATAGTTTCAAACAGTGCATTTTTCAGTTCCGCTATACCCTCACCTGTTTTTGCCGACACAGACACTACGGGTTTGTTTTCCAAAAACGTGTTTTTCATTAGCCCTGCGATATCTTCATACACAAGCTCAAGCCACTCACTGTCGACCTTATCGGTTTTTGTAACAGCCACAAGCCCGTCAGTTATACCGAGCAAGGTGAGTATGTCAAGGTGCTCGCGTGTCTGCGGCATAATCCCCTCGTCGGCGGCGATAATCAGCATGGCAAGGTCAACTCCACCCGAGCCTGCAAGCATGTTTCTTATAAACCGCTCATGCCCCGGCACGTCAATTATCCCTGCTCTTGTCCCGTCGTCGAAGTCGAGGTACGCAAAGCCCGGCTCGATTGTAACGCCGCGGCGTTTTTCCTCCTCGAGCCTGTCTGTGTCTATTCCCGTCAGTGCTTTCACGAGGGTTGTTTTCCCATGGTCAACATGCCCCGCCGTCCCTATAATAATGTGTTTCATGATTGTATTATAACATAAAACGTTCGTATTTTTTCAAAGATTTTCCCAAAAAAATAAAACCTTTCACCATGCTACTACGCCTATATTAACATGACACGTGACACGGGGACGGGGGTTTGTCCACCCGAACCTGTACAAGAAAGCGAGGATTAAGATAATGAAGATTTTAATAAAAGGATTACTAATTGTAACAATACTTGTAGGTGTAACTGTCTTAATGTCAGCCTGCAACAAAGCCGACTTCCCGGACGACCCAACTGTGCCGGATGACCCTACACCTATTGAAACGCCAACACCAACGCCAACAGACGCCCCGACAGCAACGCCGGCGGTGACACCGAGTCCAAGTCCCACGGCTCCCACGTCTCCTTCGGAGACGATAGAGACGTCGCCCTCGCCGACGCCAAGTCCAACTCCTACACCGTCACCCAGCCCAAGTCCGTCACCCTCACCAACACCACCTCAAGGTGGCGGTCAGGGTAGTGGCGGTGGTGGTGGTCAAAGTGGTGGTAATCAAGGTGGTAGTAATACACAAACACCGAAACCAAGTGATTATGTAGAGGTTACGGGGATATCTTTCAGAACACGTGATAATTCAATAGCTTTAGGTGAAACAAGTGAATGGTTAGGACAATCTGCAGTAATATCACCGGGTAATGCGACAAATCAAAATGTCACATATAAATCGAGCGATACAAGCATTGCTACTATTGCTGATCAGAGAAATGGTGCCATAACCCCTGTTTCACTTGGTACTGTCACAATAACTGCAACAAGCTACAATGGACTGACAGCAAGCTATACGATGAGAGTGTTTGATCCAAATGCTCCATTCGACCCATATGTATATCTCAATTATGCAATATCATACGGCGAATCCATAGGATTGACACATACCCCAACTGCGGGAGGAGATAATCCAAGAGCGAGCTTAGGATATGATCAGCCACAACGCCTTAATCGCGGAATAACAGATGAACAGATGAAATCATCTATAAGGTCGCGTCTGAATGGACACTTAGAAGAGGGAATTACCAGTTTTAGGGTGTACGTTATACATAATGATGATGTAGGATATATAGTCCCTACAAAAGATACCTGGATATTATATATATTTAGATAGAATGTGCATGACACGGAGACGGTAGTTTGTCAACCTGTCTGTTCAATGTTATATCAACTCCGAAATAGCAGCTATGATACTATCAACTGACTCCTTGTTCATTTTTTGAAACGCAAACCATCTTTTGCCTAAATCTTTCAAAGATGCTCCTATGTGATACACCTCATTGCCGCTATCTATTATAAGAAAACGGTCGTGACTTTTCGTAAATTGTTTAACCTTAAATCCCCGATACTGAGCATTTGCTTTTTGTACATCTAATGCGAGCTCCGGATTGATAGCTTGAGTAAGCAACAAGATTTTTACACCGGTGTTTTTCTTAGCTAAGTGGGTAAGAGTGCTTTCGTCAATATAGTTATCAATAAGAATTATGTTTTGTTTTGCACTGCGGATAATTCTCGAAGCAAGTTCATAAGCATCAAAAATTTGTCCGTCAAACAAAACTCCTTGCGCAGGAATATTTCGCATATTTATCTGTAGCTCTATCTCATCGACTCTGTTTTTAAGCACATCTGCATCACTTTTAAGCACATCTGCGTTGTCTTCAATGCGATTCATACGAGTGTTTATGGCGTAGCCTTTTAACAGGTAGTCTTTTAGTTTTGCTGTCGCCCATCGACGAAAAAAAGTTGCACTTACCGAGTTTACACGATATCCGACAGAAAGAATTGCGTCCAAGTTATATATTTTTGTATTGTATTTTTTTCCATCAGCAGCAGTTAGTTCCAAAATGGAACATACTGAATCTTCATCTAACTCTCTACATGCAAAAATGTTTCTTAAGTGTCTGGTTATAGCTTGTCGCTTTGTACCAAATAATTCTGCAATCTGCGCTTGTGTAAGCCAAGCAGTATCTTCATCAAATCTTACTTCAATATGCATCGCTTCGGTTTGTAAATCGCCGGTCAATACATTCGGTCGATATAAAATAATCTCGTTTTTCATAATGCTAATCTTCCTTTCGTTAATCAGGATGCTTATTGAAGCATTATATACATATTTATTTATAGATTGCAAATCGCTCAAAGTGTTGAAATTACACGTTTGAATGGCAATATTTCTACATAAGATTTACAAGATGTAGAATAATATGTAGAGAGTTGTAACCCTTTTGTAGAAATGTTATGAATATTCACAAAAAATATTTTTTTGTAGGGAAAGTTCATGACACGGGGACGGGGGTTTGTCAACCACCGTCCCCGTAATAGTATAATCCATTACCCCGCGCTCATCACCGCTGCCACGTACTCAAAGTCATCTTCAAATATCGTTCGCACATCGAGAAGCAACTTGCCCTCCTCAATGCGTCCGATGATTGGTAGTTGTTGCTCCCGCAGAAACTTTTCAAGCCCCTCGGCACTGCGCCCCTGCACACTCGGCACAACTGCATATGAGGGCAGCTCAAGACCCGGAACAGACCCGCCGCCTGCCACCGACTTGCACGAAACTATCTCAGCTTTGCCGCCGGACTCCCGTATCAGTTCAAGCAGCTTTTCCGCACGTTCTTTTAGCTCTTCCTTAGTGGCAGAGAGCATAGAAAGTACGGGTATCTCCCGCTCCGCCGCTTTAACATCAAAATACACCCGAAGTGTTGCTTCAAGTGCGGCGATTGTCATTTTATCGGCTCGCAGTGCACGATAGAGCGGGTGCTTTTTCATTTCGTCCACATATTTTTTGCTGCCGACAATTATCCCGCACTGCGGACCGCCGAGCAGCTTATCGCCGCTAAATGACACAATATCAGCGCCGTCCTTGAGGCTCTGCCTGACACAAGGCTCGCTGTGTATGCCGTACTTTTGCATATCAATGATTGCACCGCTGCCGATGTCCTCGATAACAGGCACGCCCTGCGACCTGCCGAGTATCGCAAGCTGCCCTACCGATACACTCTCTGAAAATCCCACAATCTTAAAGTTACTCGTATGCACTTTTAGAAGTGCCTTTGTTTTTTTGCCTATCGCTTTTTTATAATCCTTTAAGCGTGTTTTGTTGGTTGTACCCACGGCGCGCAAGGTGCAGCCGCACTGCGATATTATCTCCGGCACACGAAAGCCGCCGCCGATTTCAACAAGCTCCCCGCGCGACACCAAAACATTCCCGCCGCTTGCGATTGACGTGAGTATCAGCAGCACCGCCGCCGCATTGTTGTTTACAACAAGCGACGCTTCGGCACCTGTCAGTTCGTTCAAATACGCCTCAACACAAAACGTGCGGCTCCCCCGCTCACCTGCTAAAACATCATACTCAAGAGTTGAGTATGACCTTGCCGCTTCATATGCAGCCTTTGCCGCAGCCTGCGACATACAGGCTCTGCCGAGGTTTGAGTGCAGTATACAGCCCGTACCGTTGATAACCTTTTGTATACCCTTTTGTGAGCGCTCCGCCGCCAAGTTTACCGCTTTTTGTGCAATTTCATTTTCATCAGGCACTTTTTCGGTTTTGCCCGATATTATGGCTTCACGGATATCGGAAAGCACATCTCTCACGGCGTCTGTTATCTCATGGCGGTAAATATTGAACTCTTTGATTATTTCGTTATCTGTTAAAAGCTCATTTTTCATGAGCTTATCAACATGCGGAATTTCTCTGAGCAAGTTTTCGTTATTTTGCATTATAATTACTCCCAAATCAATTGCATTGTGCATCTTTAGTCCCAATGTAAAGTCATTTCTCTCGCATGAGAACGTCATCCATGCGTTCCACATGCGGCCGCTCCGCATCCATGCTCCGCTCAGAAATGACATTTACATCGAGACTATCTAAACATTACTTCCTTTTCGCCTTTTTCCGTCACGCGCCCTATCACAGCGGCTTGTTTGTACTCCGCCTGCAACTCGCGCAGCAGACCTCCTGCCTCCCCGTGCGATACCGCAACGAGCAGACCGCCCGATGTCTGCGGGTCAAACAAAAGCTCGGCTATCCATGACGGAATTTTACTGACATCAACCCTGCTGCTTGCAAAATCACGGTTACGCTGACCGCCTCCTGTGATGTAATCCTCATCAATGTAGTACTTTACATTTTCAAAATACGGCAAATTCTCACAGTCAATCTCCGCCGATACCTTGCCTGCCGTCATCTCAAGCAGATGACCAATTAGTCCAAAACCCGTTACATCTGTACATGCACTTACATTATATAAATGTAGCATTGAAGTTGCGTATTTATTAAGCTTTACCATTGAGGCGACCCCTTGCGCTGCGTCTGCTTCATCTGCCGCGCCGTCTCTGTCTGCCGATGTGATAATTCCGACACCGAGCGGTTTGGTCAAAATAAGTGCATCGCCGATGCGTGGTGTATTGTTGCGGTATATCCGTTCGGGCTCGGCTATCCCCGTGACGGCAAGTCCGTACTTAATGTCATCGCCGTAAATCGAGTGCCCGCCCGCAAGCACCGCTCCCGCTTCCTTGCAGATTTCCGCCCCGCCCTCGAGTATTGCCGTAAGCAGGTCGCTGTCGGCTTCTTTCGGAAAGCATACCAAGTTGAGTGCATAAAGCGGCTTGCCACCCATTGCGTATATGTCGCTCAGTGCATTGGCAGCAGCTATTTTTCCGAATGTTTTGGCGTCCGCTACCATTGGCGGGAAAAAGTCCGTCGTCGAAAGCAAAATGTGCTTATCGTCCAAGCGGTAAACAGCAGCATCGTCAGATGAATTAAAGCCGACAATCAGCCTGTCGTCACTCGTAGGTGTGATTTTTTCAAGTATCGCTTTTAGCTCGCCCGGAGCTATCTTTGTGCCTCAGCCACCGCCGCTTGAATATGCAAATAACGATTGAAGTTTTTTCATGCCTCCCACCACCTTTCATTGAAATTAAATCGCTCTATAGCATTATAGCACATGAAAAAAATCTTGACAAACAACACTCCAACTGATAAAAATATTAAGTTACTGTTTATTTTTATGAGGTTTAGCAATGAGTGGGGAGCGATTTCTGGATACATTAAAGAGGAAAACAATCGTCACGGGACATTACGGCAGCGGTAAGACCGAGTTCGCGGTTTCCCTTGCGCTGCAACTAAAACAAGAGAAACTTCGCCTGTTTTCAAAAATGGCAATCATTGACCTTGACATTGTAAATCCGTATTTTCGCTCAAGAGAGCAGCGCGAAATGCTTGAAAATGCAGGTATAGCAGTCTACGGCAGTGCATATGAAAATGAAGTAACACTTGAGCTTCCCGCTCTCGGAGCAACAGTAAGAACACCGCTTGAGGATAAAAGCTGCAAAACCATAATTGACCTCGGCGGAAACGACAGCGGAGCGCTCATAATAAATCAGTTCACAAAATACTTCACGGACGATGACACTTCAATAATCGCAATAAT
>WQXY01000027.1 GCA_009781515.1 Oscillospiraceae bacterium | reverse complement strand
GCATGGTTCATGCCTTGTAAAAGGTACGGTATCTGAGAAAACAACTTCTCTGACAACGCTGTTTTCAATACGTTCAATCGCTTCGCCCGAGAGCACCCCGTGGCTGGCACTTGCATATATTTCCTTTGCACCGCCGTTTTCAACAAGAGCTTTTGCCGCTTCACATAAACTACCCGCCGTGTCTACCATGTCATCAAATAGAATAACTCTTTTACCCTCAACAGAGCCGATTATATTCATAACCTCGGCATGATTTGCTTTTTCGCGACGCTTGTCAACTATCGCAAGCCCTAAGTTCATTCGCAGGGCAAACGCACGAGCGCGGGCTACAGAGCCGATGTCGGGAGAAACAATCATAACATCGTCCATGTGACCCTTAAACTTCTTCTTGTAATAGTCCACAAACAAAGGTGAGCCTATCAGATTATCAACAGGGATATCAAAAAATCCTTGAATTTGTGCGGCGTGCAGGTCCATTGTCAGCACCCTGTCCGTACCTGCCGATGTTATCAGATTGGCAACAAGCTTTGCCGAAATCGGGTCACGTGCTTTTGCTTTTCTGTCTTGACGCGCATAGCCGAAATACGGCATAACACAGGTGACGCGGTGAGCCGAAGCGCGCTTGCAGGCATCAACCATAATGAGCATTTCCATGAGATAGTCGTTTATCGGTGTGCATGTCGACTGAATAATAAACACGTCCGAACCGCGAACAGAGTCGTCAAGAGAAACTGCAATTTCACCATCCGAAAAGGTTGAAACATGCGAGCTGCTCAGCCTCAGTCCGAGATTTCTACAGACACTTTCTGCGAAGGGCTTGTTCGAGTTTCCGCAAACGACTTTAATATCCTTACCGTGTGACATAATCTCTCCCCCTATTGTTTCATTTTTGCTGCATTTTTTAAGTCTTTAAGAATTACCATTGTCAGGTCATCGCGTGTGTGGTCGTCGAGTGATGAAATCCTGTCCGAATGTACTGTAACTATATTTTCAAAGAAATTACGGACATGCCTTGCATTGCCGAAATTGTGTTCACGCTGCTCATAAATTTTCAGAAAATAATCGCGGGCAAATTCTTTTGCTTCATCTGTAAGCAGATATTCATTTTTTACGCACATTGATGTAAATATATCATAAAGCTCGTCACTATTATAATCTTCAAACGTAAAGTATCGGTTAAAACGCGACTCTAATCCCGGGTTTGATGTGATAAAGCGCTCCATTGGTTCGTTGTATCCTGCAACGATAACGATAAGGTCGTCGCGGTGGTCTTCCATGAGCTTGAGCAGTGTTTCGATTGCCTCGCGACCAAAATCGTTTAAGGAACCTGTGTCCGGAGCAAGCGAGTACGCCTCGTCGATAAAAAGTATTCCGCCAAGTGCAGAAGATACAACCTCTGATGTTTTAAGAGCTGTTTGCCCGACAAATCCCGCAACAAGACCCGAGCGGTCAACTTCGACAAGCTGCCCCTTTGAAAGCACTCCGATTGCTCTGTATAATTCTGATAAAATCCTTGCAACGGTTGTTTTTCCTGTGCCGGGGTTTCCTGTAAATACCATATGAAGTGACATCGGCGGGTTTGGCAGTTTATTTTCTTCACGGAGTTTGCGGACTTTAACAAAGTTGATAAGACTTTTAACGCTTTGTTTGATGTTGTTTAAGCCGACAAGAGTATCCAATCTTTCGAGAAGCTCCTCAACTGAGAGTTCCTCGGCTACGGCTTCTTCCTCCGCGGGTTTTTCTTCTGTATCGGCTTTGTCCTGCTTGCTGTCTACTTTTTTCGTTTTTACTTTTGCCTCGACGGTTTCCGCAGTTTCACCGAGCACTTCTTTTGCTGCGTTTTCCGCTTGTCTGATAGTTCCAAGCAAATCATGAAACCCGTCCAAGCTATCTAAATATGCACCCGCGGGTTTTAAGTCGCGCATCAGTTCATCTTTACTTTTTTTATTAATATCAGCCATATAATTTAATCACTTCCGCGGCCGTCTGTGCCGCTTGATATGATAATTTCATCGGGCGAAACAAGACCGAGCAATTCCTCGGCAATCCGCCTGATAACATCGGGGTCATCAGTATTGTCAAGCATATATTCGAGGTCGGCAATCCTTTGCTGCAGCTCCGCTGCGCGCAGTCTGTCTTCCTGCTGCCCTTTGCTCAGCGGTATGGTCAGCCCCCAGATAATATAAAGCTGCACACCGAACATAATCGTCAAAACAAGAACTATAATTATTGTGAAAATTCTTGAACGTTTTGTCACGATAATGCTCCCTTCCGTCAACGCTGTTACATTATACACCATTTTATCGAAATATGGTATAATTGTTACAGGAAATTTTGAGGGAGCAACATAATATGTTTACAGCTGCGGTTATAACGGTCAGTGATAATTGTTTTGAGGGCGGGCGCGACGACCTGTCGGGTCCTGTTGTGGTCGAAATGCTCAAAGCAGCAGGCTATAAGATTGAGCAAACATCAACCGTTCCCGATGAGCAGGACATGATTGAAAGCGAGCTTGTACGCTGTGCCGATGAGCTTGAAATTGCTTTGATTGTAACAACAGGCGGCACGGGGTTCACCCCTCGAGATGTCACGCCCGAAGCAACAATCGCAGTATGCACAAAAATGACCCCGGGCATCCCTGAGGCCATGCGGGCAGAAAGTTTGAAAATAACCGAACGCGCGATTTTGGCACGTCAGCAGGCAGGCATCCGCGGAGAGTCACTCATAATAAATCTGCCGGGCAGTCCTAAAGCGGCAAAAGAAAACCTTGCCGCCGTGTTGCCGTCGCTCGAGCACGGATTGCGAAAGATATGCGGCGTGAAAAGCGACTGCGCCGGGTAGAGGGTTGAAGGGGAATAAATTAAAGGAGATATGTAAGCATTATGCAAAAAGCAGCAAGTGTGACGGTCAAACGTCTTCAAACGCCGCATCAAACGGAGTCTTTTGGGCAGTTTAAGCCGCTGTCACCCGCTATGAAAGACGAAGTGTTCAGCGCAGTTTCGGATATTTTTGAAGCTGCAGGCGGGAAAAACCTGCTAAAGAGCAGCGGTGATGTATACTTGAAACCAAACGGCATTGACAGTAAGCCATATTGCTACACGCGCAGCGAGCTTGTCGAGGCTGTTATTTGTTATTGGAAAGAAAACGGAGCAAGAAATATTTATCTGTTTGAAAATTGCACACAGAGCAACTTTACCCGTATGGTGTTTGCGCTGACGGGGTACAGTGATATTTGCCGCCGCTACGGTGTGCGAGAGGTTTATCTTGACGAAGAAAAAAGCGTGCCATACAAATTTACAGGCAAAGCCTCCGAGAGTGAGGAGGAGGGCGGGTATGCCGAAACTTCGTTTAACATTCCAAGGTTTGTTACGGAAAATCTCATTGAAAGAGCGGACGAAAATTTATATATAAACCTGCCGAAGTTAAAAACACATTCTATGGCGGGGGTTACTCTCGGTGTTAAAAATCAATGGGCATTTCCTCAGCCCGGCGACCGCAGAGCAGACCATAACTACAATCTTGCAAGCAAACTCTCTGATATGCTCGGCTATATTGCGCCTGACTTTACGCTTATTGAGGGTATTGAAGCGACTATTCATGGGCATTACCCCGTCACGGCATTTGCAGACAAGTGCGTACTGCCGTTTCGTGTGCTCATTGGCAGCACCAATGTGGTTGCGGCGGATTTGGTGGGCGCGCGTTTGTTCGGGCTGACGGCGCAGCGCGATGCGGAGCACCTGAAAATAGTCTGTGAGCGCGGTTATGGTAATGGCGTGAAAAGCCTTGATGATGTTGAAATAATCGGCGATATATCTGACTTTATGGAGCGGTATAACTGGGATTTATATCCGCAGTTTCCCGAAGATGTTACTATACTAAAAGGCGGCACACGCTGCTGCAAAGAGGGTTGTCAAAATAATCCGCTGACGCTGCTACAATGCCTTGCATATGACTATAACGGCAAGGGCGGTTTTACAATCGTAATGGGTAAGGGGCATGACTGCGATGTTATTAATGCAATCACCGGCAGGGTGTTTGTCGTGGGGCATTGTGCGATAAAAGAAGTCGGGGATAAGCTTGTCTCAAAGCTTGGAAGCAAAAATGTATATTTCAGCGGATATTGCAATGACCTGTGTGCTTCGACAAATGCCTTGTGTCATCTTATGAATGTAAATCCCCTGCTCATGGCACCAATGCCGTTTCTTAAATCAATAAAACTCTTGCTGCAAGCTAAGTTTCGCGGCTCGCAAGCAAGAATTCCGTTCTTCTTTGCACACAAATCCAAAGTGGTTTGAGAGAAAGTGCTTTGATAGAGAGTTATAAGAAAAAGGAGTTTGACATTGCTGTTTCTGCTGATTATTTCCGATGATGAGAGAAATATTATTTATGAGCTTTACGTTAAACATCACAAACGTATGCTTTATGTTGCTTCGCAAATTTTAGGAAAAGAGCGCGGCGAAGAGGCTGTTCATGATGTATTTTTGAAAATTGTTGAAAAATATGACGAGAAAAGTCTAAATTTTGGTGACAAACCGGGTCAATATTTTGTCATAATGGTAAGGAACCATTCTATAAACATTCTCAGAAAAGGAAACCTCGAAACCTTACCGCTTGAAGATGAGTTTCTCGAAGACATATCCCAAAAGTCTGCGGAGGGCAATCCGGAAGAGGCTTTGATAAATAATGAGGCTGTGGAAAACTTAGCTTCACTTATCAGAGGGCTGACCCCGGCGACACGTCAGGTGCTTGAATACAAATACATAGAGGGTTATTCAAATATAGAGATTGCCGAGGTGCTTGGTATATCTCAATCGGCAGTATCAACAAGAATTGATAAAGCTCGAAAGCGTCTGAGAGAGCTTATGGATATCGGGGAGAAATAGTATGACACGGATGACAAATGAAGAGTTTGACAAGCTTTTAACTGCTTCGTTATACCGTGCGGTCGAGCTTGACTATGCCGATATGCCGTCTGCGGCTGAGCTTGATAAAATTGTGCAGCCGTCTGAGAATTTTGAGAGAAAAATGAAAGCCGTCTTGCAAAATCCGAAGAAATCAGTCAAAAACCGTCAAAGACCTATATACTATAAAATTCTCAGAACCGCAGCTGCCGTGCTTATCACATTTACAGTGCTGCTTGGTACTGCCATGGCGGTATCGCCTACGGTACGCGCTGCGGTTATTGACTTTGTGCGTACATGGTTTGTTTCGCCCAACGATATCAGATATGGAATGAATATAGATGATGTTGAAGATATGATTGAGGAAATAAAAGGAATACCGGAAGACGAGCGCACCGATGAAGATATGCAAGCTTTATTATTGCTCGAATTTTATAAAGATACATATATGTCCATTCCTACCGATTTTGGACCACAGGAGAAGTCTTATCTTGAATGGTATCCGTTTGAGAACCAAGTCGAAGTTGACCTTAACGGCGACGGAATAAAGGATAAAATCACAGTAACAACCATATGGATAGACGAGTGGTCACAGCAACTGACCTTGCATATAAATGACATCGAATTGGAACTAACTCTGGAAAATGGGTTTTTTATCCTCAACCCTGCTGACGGTTTTGCCATAGTTGACATTGATGCAAGCGATAATTATTTAGAAATCGCAATCAGTGATTACGGTCCAAGCAATAGCGAGAGAACTTTCTTTTTCCGCTATGATAGTGAAAAGATAATCTATATGGGAGTGGTAGAGGGATTATATGACGGCACCGGTATAAATTACATAGGTATTTCCGGTAACGGCGAAATTGCTTCGTATGAAAGAGCTCTCATATTGCAGACATGGTGGTTTGCGCGGCGGTATACCGTAGACGATGATTATACCCTTGTTCGTATTTTGGAAGACTTATATATTCCGGTAAATTATGATTACAAATACTTTGTGATAATGGATATTCTCCTGTATACAAATAGAGATGAAGCAAGTCCGACAGTGCTTATGGAAAAAAACTCAATTGTAACTATCTCGGCTCATGATAACATCGAGTGGGTTCAAATTGTTATGCCGGACGGACAAAAAGGGTGGTTTAAGATTAGGGATTATTTTACGATTGTATCTCCCGACGGTGATTTTTATGTAGAGGATATATTCTTTATGTTAAGTTTTGCCGGATAAGGTGACAAATGCTCATAAAAAACTGTCTATATTAGTGAGGTCGATTATGCAGCATAATTTGGGAACAAAAAAGCAACACATTACGTCATAATTGATACTCTCTAATTTTAGGAGGAAACGACAATGAGAAAGACAGTTTATAAGAAAATTACAGCAATTACCCTCAGTCTGATTATGGTGCTCATGCTTTTGGCAGCGTGTGGTGCACAGGAGGTTTCGCCAAAAGAAGACCCGACCCCACCGCTTGAAACAGTGAAACCGCCCGACCCAACGCCCGGAGTGACACCGCCCGCAG
Organism: Oscillospiraceae bacterium; assembly: GCA_009781515.1. Classification (GTDB taxonomy): domain Bacteria; phylum Bacillota; class Clostridia; order Oscillospirales; family Oscillospiraceae; genus WRMH01. The sequence goes on along the minus strand of WQXY01000027.1, from coordinate 24,077 downwards.
ATGATGACAAACAGTGGCTTGTGGAGCCTTACGAATTCATATGGAGCATGAGCATAGTAGATGTCGAAATAATGATTAAAAAGCTCCAAGACATAAATCTTGAAGAGCGTTCTCCCGCTGAGCAGAGAACTCTGCTTCTCCTTGAGTTCTACTATGATTGGTACACAACACCGCCGACGCACCATGATCGGCCTGAGCCGTCATATCTCGAGGAGCACCCGCTAAATACACAGGTAGAAGTTGACCTCACGGGTGACGGAAAAAAGGACAAGATAACCGTGAACATAACTCAAATAGATGAATGGTCACAGCAGCTGACCTTAATTGTAAATGACATCGAGTTTGAGCTAATCCCCGACAATGGTATTTTTGCGTTCTACCCTGCTGACGGTTTTGCCATAGTTGACATTGACACAAGCGATAATTATTTAGAAATCGCAATCAGTGATTACGGGCCAAGCAATGATGAGAGAACTTTCTTTTTCCGCTTTGACGGTGAAAAGATAATCTATATGGGAGTGATAGAGGAGTTATATTCCGATATTGAGTTTCTTGGAAACGGCGAGCTTCTGACAGTAGGACGTGCAGGTATTTTGCAAACATGGTTTTTTCCGCGACGATACGAAGTAAATGATGAAAACTTATTAATGCCTGTTGCAGAAGACTTGTATTTCCCGCGACACGCAGATAAAAAGTATTTTGCATTAAAGGACTTGCAACTATACACGCAAAGAGATACATCAAGCCCGACAATACTAATGGAACAAACATCAATAGTAACCCTTACCGCACACGACTGTATCGAGTGGGTTCAGGTTACTTTGGCGGACGGGCAAATTGGCTGGTTTAGGGTAAAAGATTATATAATAATTGAAACCGCCGACGGTGATATCGACGCTATGGAGGCTCTTTTCGTGCTAAGCTTTGCTGATTAGTTTGCTGATTTCGCCGACGATTAACTGCGTCAGTGCCAAGCCTACCATAATGAGCCAGTGCAGACCGCTCAGTCCTGTTTTTACATCAAAGACCGCAGCGATAGGCGGCACGAGTGCAACAACCAAAGTGACCAAGATAGTGCCGACAGCAGCAATAAACAGTCCCTTATTCTTTAAGGGGCTGTTTTTGAATATAGACTGCGCGCTGCGGACATTAAATATATTTATAACCGATGCCCAAGAGAGAACTATAAATGCCATAGAAATACCGACATCATAAAACGCACCCGTATATCCCGCTGCTATCCCCTCGGGTGCGGGCAGAATGTATGAGCCGAGCAAAAACGCACAAAGAGTGAGAACTGCAAAACAAACTGAGCCGCGGGCGATTTTTATGCCGAGCCCTGCCGAGAATATGCCCGCCGTTTTACGAAGCGGAGCGCGCTTCATCACCCCGTGCTCGGGTTTTTCAAATGCCAAGAAAAAGCCGGGAATACCGTCAGATACAACATTTATAAGCAGTATTTGAAGTGCGAGCAAGGGTGAGACGCCAAAAATGAGCATACCCGTGAGCAAGATAAAAATCTCGGCAAAGTTTACGCTCAGCAAAAACGCTATGGTCTTTCTGATATTGTCAAAGGCGGTGCGTCCGACTGAAACGGCGTCAACAATTGTAGCGAAATTATCGTCCGTGATAATCATATCTGCTGCGTTTTTGGAAACCTCGGTCCCTGTAATTCCCATGGCAACACCAACATCGGCGGCTTTGAGAGCGGGAGCGTCGTTTACTCCATCGCCCGTCATAGCAACGACCTCGCCGATTTGTGTCCATGCTTTAACGATGCGGATTTTATCCTCGGGACTTACGCGCGCATATACGGCAATGCTTCGTACGGAAGCGAGCAGGTCTTCGTCGCTCATGGTCGCAAGCTCGCTGCCTGTGACAGCACGGTCGCCGTCTTGCATAATGCCGATTTCTTTGGCTATTGCTGCTGCGGTTACGATATGGTCGCCTGTTATCATAACTGTTTTAATGCCTGCTTCTTTTGCCATGGCAACTGCTGCCGCACTCTCGGGGCGGGGCGGGTCGATAATGCCGACCATTCCGCGAAACTCATGGTCACATTCGAGAGCATCGCAGCTTAAATCCTCGGGCATCTTGTCATATTTTTTAATTGAAACAGCAAGCACTCTCAGAGCTTTTGCGGCATATTCATCATGTATTTGAGTTGCTTTTTTAAGGAGCTCCGGTTCCCATTTGACGGGTATGCGGTCGAATGCTCCTTTTGTCACGGCAATAAAACCGTCGCCGTCGCGGTGCACTGTTGTCATGCACTTGCGGTCTGAATTAAACGGTATTTCAAAAACCCGGGGATAATCACGCTCCGCTACCACGCGGTCAAGCTTCAAGTCATGGAGCATACGGATTATTGCAAGCTCGGTTGCATCGCCGATTATATGCTCCTCGTTATCTTCGCCGTATGCTTCTATGGTGGCATTGCTGCAGGAAGCAAGCAGCTCAATGAGCATTTTTTGGTCAGTGTTGAAGCTTTCTTTATCGTCCGATGATATCGGGTCGTGACGGACATGCCACACATTTCTAATTCTCATTTTATTTTGCGTCAGTGTGCCTGTTTTGTCCGAGCAAATGACAGATGTGTTGCCGATTGTTTCGACAGCGGGGATTTTGCGGATAACTGTATTTTTACGCACCATACTATACACGCTGTATGATAGTACCATTGTGACAATAATAGGCAGAGTTTCGGGGACAGCCGCAACGCCGAGCGCCACGGCTAAGAGCAAAACATCAATAAAGTCGCGCAGATGCCCGTCGATAGGGTCATAAGCGTGGACAAAATAACCGAGTAAAACCATAAGAATACCCGCACACAATGCTAAAACCGAGATGCGTTTTGCAAGCTGTTTTAATCTTATCTGCAGCGGAGTTTTCAGCTTTTGCGTATTGTTGAGCAGTGAAGCAATGCGTCCCATTTCCGTTTGCATTGCCGTTTCAACGACAACGGCAACAGCCCGCCCGCCTGTTACAAGACAGCCGGAATATACCATGTTTAGCCTGTCACCGAGCGGAACCGTTTCGCTTATTTGGGCGTGAGGGTTCTTATCTGCAGGCTCGCTCTCGCCTGTCAGTGACGCTTCGTCAACCTGCAGACTGTTTGCAGATATCAACCTTGCATCTGCAGTGATAACATCACCTGCGGCAAGCTCTATAATATCGCCGGGCACAAGCCCTGCTGCGTCGATAATCTGCTTTATACCGTCTCGAATAACGGTGGTCTTAAAGCTGTTCATTTTCTTGAGAGCTTCCAAGGCCTTTTCAGCCTTGCTTTCTTGAAAAACTCCAAGTGATACATTAATAATAATAATGGATACTATGACAATAACCTTTGGCCAGCCGCTGCCTATTGTGTCGGGAGGGTGGAACATTGCCATATAACCTGCAATAAGGGTTGCGGCTATTAATATAAGAGTGGGTATTTCGGAGACATGGTGCAAAATTTTCCGAAAAATGGTTTCCTTTTTTTCCTGTTCAAATTCATTTGCCCCGAACTTGCTTAAACGCAGAGAAACTTGGGCGGCACTGAGCCCTTTCTCTGCGTCTGTATCTAACTTTTTAAGCACTTCTTCTATGCTGTCTTTTACCCACAACATGATAGATTACTCTTGCTCGGGGTAGGGGCTTTCGTATTCAGCCTGCGCATAAGCGACGGCTTCTTCAAGTGTTTTGCCTGCAAAATCCTGAGCGCCGAAGTAACGCCCGCTTTTTTTATCGTTGACGAAAATACCGACAACAATACCGGGGAGTGAGCTTTCGGGTGAGTTTGGAGCGTTTGGTCCGCCCAAATCCGTACGGCACCAGCCGGGGTCGGCAAGGTTTATCATAATGTCCGAGCCTTCGACCTTTGAGCCAATGTCGATTGTAATTTTGTCGAGAGCTGCCTTGCTCGCTGAGTAGCCCGCCTGCTGCGGGTCGAGAGTTATGCCGCTTGTGGTGTTTGCAATACGTCCAAAACCTTCGACAAGCATTTTTGGCAGGAAGTGGTAACAAATCATAGCGGGAGCGATTGTGTTTACAGTAAAGCTGAGTGAAAAATCCGAGGAGGGTGTTTTCAGATATTCGTGTCTGTACGGGCTTTGGAAAGCCGCGTTATTTACAACAATGTCGACATGCGTGCCTTTTGCGTCGATTTCGGCGAGCATTTTTTCTACTTGAGATAAATCCTCAAAGTCTGCAGCTACGCAGTAAGCGTCAACACCGAGAGCGGTAACTTCTTTTAGAACACCTGCAGTGGCTTCGAGAGTTCTGCCGTGAAGAATTAAGTTGCACTCTTTTTCAGCCAAAAACTTTGCGGTCAGATATCCGATACCTCGGCTTGCTCCGGTAATAAGTGCCCATTTGTCTCTAACATCTGTCATTGCCATAATTATGACCATTCCTTTCTGCCGTGCTCTAAGCCCCTTCGTGTTTTAACCATTTGCGGAGTTGCCCGAAAAGTTCGTCAACATAAACGGGTTTTCCGATATGACCGTTCATTCCTGCCTTGTAGCATTGTTCGATATCTTCTTTGAAGACATTTGCCGAAATGGCAATAATCGGAACAGTTGATGATTTCGGATTGTCTAATTTCCGTATGCGACGCGTTGCTTCGTAACCGTCCATTCCGGGCATTTGGATATCCATAAAAATCATATCGTATTTATCCGGTGCTGCGGTAAACATTTCAAGTGCTTTTTCGCCGTTATCCGCACATTCAATAGTTATATTTGTCGGTTCTAAAAGCGCGATAATAATCTCGCAGTTAATTTCTATGTCTTCGGCGAGGAGTACTGTTTTTCCTGTGTAGTCGTCATCATCTGCAGCTTCATAGTCTGCTACGTCTTCATCGCCTGCGTCGCTTGATATTTTCTTGTTGTCTTCTTTGTATTTGAACACTGCGGTAAATGTAAACTTAGAGCCTTTGCCCGGTTCGGACTCGACCCAAATATCTCCGTCCATCATCTGAACAATACTCTTTGACAGAGCAAGACCGAGACCGGTTCCGCCGTAATTATATGAGGTGTCAGACTGTGCCTGTTCAAACGATGTGAAAATACGCTGCTGTTGTTCTTCGCTCAGACCGATGCCGGAGTCTTCGACGCTGATTTGAAGTTGACATTTGCCTTTTTTGGTGGAAAGCAGCTTTGCTTCTAAATGTATGCTGCCGCCTTCGGATGTGAATTTTCCCGCATTTGAAAGCAAGTTGACCAAGACCTGTGAAAGTCTTTGGTCATCACCATAGAGGGTATGAGGGATTTCCTTATCGAGCGATATGGTAAACTTTTGATTTCGTTCTTCAATGCGGAAAACTAATATATCAACAACCTTATCCAAGACATCTTCAAAATCAAACTCATTTGTCAGCAGTTCAAGTTTTTCGGCTTCTATCTTTGACATATCAAGGATGTTATTAATAACTCCAAGCAGATGCACGGACGCATCTTTAATCCTGCCGATTGCGCGGTCTTTTTTTGCAAGGTCGTCGGTTGCTTCTGCGATTGTTGACATACCTATAATTGCACTCATCGGTGTGCGGATTTCATGGCTCATGTTGCTAAGGAACATACTTTTTGCCTTGCTTGCGGACTCTGCTTTTTGCCGCGCGAGCGCGAGCATGTTTTCTCTGTCGTTTGCTTCGGTAATATCTTGAACATATGTTACAATTGCAAATTTGTTTTCATAAGGAATTCTTTTCATAAATACGTCGAGATATCGGGATTTGCCGTCTACAACCAGCATGGACTCAAACTTTGCTTGACCGTCCTGCATGGCTGTGGTAAGCCGGCTGATGAGTGATGAGCGTCGTCCGTTTGGCTGGAATTCGGGCATGTAGCTTTTCATTCGCTCGTCGAAGACGCTGAGAAGCTCTTCTTTTGTGTTAAGGTCAAAAAACTCGATTGCTGCGGGATTGCAGTCAATCAGAGAAAAGGAACTGTTAAACAGCATTGTGATATGAGGATTGGCATCAAGAACCATCATCATTCGCATATCGGCTTCATGGATTTTTTCGTAGGCTGCAATTTGTCCGAGAGCGGCTATGTTGAGTTCGTGGCTTGTGGCTATATCTTCTTTTGTCTTAAAAATGCAGTTGTCGGGAATATTTATATCCAAAGCAATTGCTCTTGCCATTTTATAACATGTGTCACTGCCGCAGGCGCTGCAGTCAATATGCTGAGAAGCGAAGTCCTTTTTCCCGAGCATCATAAATGCCCCTTCGATATCACTGTCGGTGAGAGTGGGGATATAAAGGGACTCGTATTTATACTTTCGGATAAAATCAGACAGCTTAAAGGTTTCGTCATACTGCATATGCAGGGCTTTGTAGTTTCCTCGCATAATGCTGAACCCGGCACGTTTGCCCGTATCAAACATAGATTTATTAATCTCAAACATGCTCCTGTCGTGAGAGTAAGCAGGCCCTAAGTTGCAACCCTCGCTACAGCTGAGTACGTCAAAGATATCGGGCAAAAACTGGGCGGGTGTTTGAGAGTATTCGTCGAGCTGCGCGTACACGTGGTAGCCCTCTGCGCGGGTGATGTGATAAGCCTTGCCTTTGAGGTATTCAATATTTTCTTTAAGTCCGCCGGGCATGGGAAAAAGTGAGCCCAATCTGCTCTCTTCATGGTCGAATAATGTTTCTTCTTCCGGCAGATTTATATTATTTTCGCTAAAATATTTAAGCAGTGCTTCAAAGGTAACGTTATAGTCGGCAAGTCCTGTTTCTTCAAATTCATGAGCTTTTGCAAGGCAAGGTGAAAGTGCTGCAATTTTATCTTCAATGCCTTTGTATTTTTTCATAAAAATCGATGAACATGCCATGGGGCTGTGAATTGGCGATAATTTTTTAAGGAGCTTGCTGTTATATTTTTGGCAGTAATTGACAATAACCGGACATGGTGCGGTGATGAGCGGAACTGCCTCGTTTTCTTCAATATGCTTAAGATGAGCCCAGATACATATATCCGCACCCATAGAAACATCATATATAAGGTTCACGCCTAATCTTCTCAAGGCGGTGAATAAACGTTTGTAGTTCGGGATATTTGTTTTGATTGACGGTGCGACAATTATTGATATTTTTTCGCCGTTTTTTAAGTCATCAAAAAAACTTTGTGTGTCGTCTGTATAATACCTCGCGTCATGTTTACATGCCTCAATACAACGCCCGCAGAGGATACACTTGACAGCGTCAAGACCGACCTTTATCTCTCCGTTTTCGTTTTGAGTTGTGATGTTTGCCATTTCGACCGGACACTCGCGAACGCAGCGGTTACAGCCGGTACATTTTGAGTCATCAGACTTAACGATGTCGATCACGATCAACTCCTACAAAAAAACATTTCGCTCGGCTCGATTATACACTAAAGGTGCTAATAAAATCAAATAAAAAAGCATTTTTGTTATTTATATTTTCGCAACTGTTAGAAGTTTTGGTGCGCCTGACTGGATTCGAACCAGCTACCTGCAGAGTCGGAGTCTGCCACTCTATCCAAGTGAGCTACAGGCGCATAATTAACAGTTAACTGTGTTATAATTACGTATATTTACATTTATGCTACAATATGATAGTATTCCAAGGCTTTCAGTATTAATAAATAACAGCTTACCCATGCGTATAAGAAGCTTATACTATCATATATAAAGGTGCAAAACAATATGCTTGAAAAACTAAACGCAATCAATGAAAAATACATAAATCTTGAAAATCGTATGCAGGAACAAGAGGTCTATAGCGACCCTGCTCTTTATGCAAAGCTTGCCCGTGAGCAAAAAGAAATTGCGCCCGTGGTTGAGGCTTTTCGGCGATATGAAAAAGCGCAGCGTGATATGGACGGTGCGCGCGAGCTTATGAGTGACCCCGAGTTTAAGGAAATTGCAACGGAGGAGTTTGACACGGCACAGGCTGATATTGAAAAGATAACAGAGGAGCTCAAGGTTCTGCTTTTGCCCCGTGACCCGAATGACGATAAGAACGTTATCATTGAAATACGCAGTGGTGCGGGAGGCGAAGAAGCAGCTCTCTTTGCACACAGCTTGTATCGTATGTATACAATGTATGCGGAGACAAAACGTTGGAAACCGGATATTGCCAACTTGCATGAAACGGAGCTTGGCGGCATCAAGGAAGTCAGCTTTATAATTGAAGGTAACGGAGCATATTCGCGCTTTAAGTTTGAAAGCGGAGTGCATCGTGTGCAGCGTGTGCCTGATACCGAAGCATCGGGGCGTATTCATACAAGTACGGTGACGGTTGCGGTACTACCTGAAATGGAAGAGGTCGACTTTGAGATAAATCCTACCGACCTGAACATCGACACATTTCGCGCAAGCGGAGCGGGTGGGCAGCATGTAAATAAAACAGAGTCAGCAATCCGTATAACGCATATACCGACGGGAACGGTGGTTGAATGTCAAGACGAGAGAAGTCAGCATAAAAACCGCGACCGTGCAATGAAGATATTAGTGTCGCGTTTATATGAAGAGGAGTGCAGACGTCAGGCGGCGGAGCAGGCATCGGAGCGGAAAAGTCAAGTCGGAACAGGCGACCGTGCCGAAAAAATACGAACATACAACTATCCGCAGGGTCGTGTGACAGACCACAGAATTGGACTGACGCTCTATAAGCTTGAGCAGACATTAAACGGAGCTCTTGACGAGGTGATTGATGCGCTTGTCATGGCAGACAGAGCAGAAAAGTTAAAGGCAACAGGGGAATGACAGAAAGGCATTAAATAATATGAAAACTGTTGTAATAAAAGATAATGATTTATCATTTGCGGTGGAAGTTCTCAAAAGCGGAGGGCTTGTCGGAGTGCCGACAGAAACGGTTTACGGACTTGCAGGAAACGGACTTGACGAGGCTGCCGTTTCAATGATTTATGAAGTCAAAGGACGCCCGACCGTAAAGCCGCTAAGTTTGTTGGTTGCAGACATTGAGGTTGCGGCGAGCGTATGTGCGGATATACCTGAGGCGGCAAAAAAACTTGCCGAAGCTTTCTGGCCGGGTCCTCTTACGATTGTGCTGCCGTGCCGTGACACTGTGCCGTCTATTGTGACGGCGGGCGGAGATACAATAGGTGTCAGATGCCCCGACCACCCGAAAACACTCGAGCTTTTGCGTCTTGCAGGTGTGCCTGCGGCAACTCCCTCGGCAAACATTTCCGACATGCCAAGCCCAAAAACTGCAGATGATGTGCTCGCTTATTTCGACGGGAAAATTCCCTGTGTAATTGACGGCGGTGCTTGTACACTCGGAGTGGAGTCTACAATCGTTTCGCTTGTAGAAAAACCATATAAGATACTTCGGCAGGGAGCACTGCCCGAAGATGATATAAAGCGTGTGTTAGGATTAAAATAATGTATATCATTGGCATAACCGGACCTACGGGAGCAGGGAAAACAACAACTTCAAAAGCACTTGAAAAGATTGGTGCTTTAATACTTAATTGCGATGAAATTTATCGCGAGCTGCTTGTGTCAAACGTTGAGATGAAAGGTAAAATTGCAGCCCGTTTTGAAAATGTGCGTTGCCCGGAAAACGGGGAAATCGACAGAAACAAGCTTCGCTCTTATGTGTGGGGAAACGAAGCTGCACTAAGTGACCTAAATGCAATTACGCACGGATATGTAAGTGAGGTTGTAAACCAAAAGCTTCGGGAGTTTGAGAAAAGCGGCGGTAAGATAGCGGTTATCGACGCGATACTTCTTATAGAGAGCGGCTTTCGTGAAAAGTGCGATGTTATTGTGGGGGTTATTGCACCGCCCGAGGAGCGTATTCAAAGAATAACAGCGCGTGATGAAATACCACTTGAAGCGGCGCAAGGTAGAATGAATGTTCAGCAGGAATGTGAGTTTTACAAAGAAAACTGCGACTTTATCTTGGAAAACACAAGCGAAGACGAGGCAGAATATTTGGCACGGTGTGAAAGGTTTTTTATGAAACTGATAATTGATGAGTGGTTTGAGAAGCATACAGACGAGATGCTGCGAGATATTGAAAAGCTTGTTGCGATTAAAAGTGTTCGCTCTGCTGCGTTGCCCGGGGCGCCATATGGGAAAAATTCGAGAGAGGTGCTGACGGCTGCCGAAGCGATGCTAAAAGAGAAGGGTCTTGAAACAAGTGTTTTTGAGGATATGATTGTCACAGCAACTTTTGGAGCAAACCCACCTGAGCTTGGAATTTTGGCACATCTTGATATAGTGGACGCAGGTGAGGAATGGGACACCGACCCGTACAAGCTCGCTGTCAAAGACGGAAAGCTTTACGGTCGGGGTGTTATTGACAATAAAGGTCCTGCGGTTGCGGCAATATATGCTGTGTGCTGCGTGCGGGATTTACTCGGCGAGGTTGATAAAGGGGTGCAGCTTATTTTCGGAAGCGGGGAAGAAACAGGTTTTGAGGATATAGCAGAGTACTTGAAGAAAAACACCCCTCCGCCGAATGTGTTTACACCCGACTCGGAGTTTCCGATTGTTAATATTGAAAAAGGCAGGTTTATGCCTGTTTTCGGAGCGCGTTGGGAAAAAGACGAAACACTCCCGCGGATTGTGTCAATTACAGGCGGAAAAACTCCGAACATAGTGCCAAACCACAGTGAAGCTGTTGTCCTTGGTTTTTCTCCGGCAGAACTTGAGGCTTACTGCAAGGAGTGCTCGGAAAAAACAGGAGTGGCTTTTACTATTACAGATAGCAGGGACGAACTGTGTTCGTCCGATAATGACAATAAAATTACCATAACGGCAGAGGGAACGGCGTCACATTCGAGCAGACCCGAGCTTGGAAACAATGCACAAACGGCGATTATTGAACTTCTGGCATCAATGCCGTTTTTTGGCAGTAAAAGCTTCGGATATGTCAAAGCGTTAAACCGTTTGTTCCCGCATGGCGACTACCATGGCACTGCATTTGGCATTGATTACAGCGACAAAAAAACAGGCAGAACAACACTTAATTTCGGTGTTTTAAGATTTGACGAGCTTGAATTTTCGGGAAATTTTGACGCCCGCACTCCAAGCCCTGCAGATGATGTCGATTTGCTTGAGATAACAAAAAAAGTTCTCGGGCAAGATGATATGACAGTTTCGTACCATGACCTTAAAAAAAGCCACCATACGCCCGAAGAAACACCGTTTGTGCAAACACTCATGCGGATTTATGAGGAGCATACGGGCAAAAAGGGTGAATGTGTTTGCATGGGCGGGCTGACATACGCACATGATATACAAGGCGGTGTTGCTTTCGGGTGCTCCATGCCCGATGAAGACAACAGGGCTCACGGTGCGAACGAATACATTGACTTAAAGCAGCTTTTAATGTGTGCTAAAATGTTTACACAGGTTATTGTAGAGATGTGTATATGAATAATACGTTTGCGAAATGATACTTACATTGCGAGAAAGAAAAGAAAGCAAAAATTATGAAGACAGAATTTTCAAACAGATTAGGAAAGCTGCGTCGCGACAACGGACTTAGCCAGCGACAGGCGGCAACACAGCTTGGTATTTCGCAGGCTCTGCTTTCTCATTATGAAAACGGGGCGAGAGAGCCGAAGTTTGAGTTTGTCTTAGATGCCTGTAAATTTTACAAGGTGACGGCAGACTATCTGCTTGGGCGGACAAAGCAGCGAAAAGCCGAAGCAGAGATTGTTTCGGGAAAAATAGATGCAATTATAAGCTCGCTCGAAGAGCTGAGAAAAGAACTCACAAACGATAATAAAGAGGATTAAACAGTGCAAGATAAAATACGAAATTTTTCAATAATAGCACATATTGACCATGGCAAGTCAACCCTTGCCGACAGGCTGCTTGAGCATTGCGGTGCTGTTGATGTGCACGAGCAAAAAGAGCAGATACTTGACAATATGGATCTTGAGCGTGAGCGCGGGATTACAATAAAAGCCCGTGCTGTCGGGCTAAAATACACAGCAGCAGACGGGGAAACATATAAGCTTAACCTTATCGACACCCCGGGACATGTGGACTTTAATTATGAGGTTTCCCGCTCGCTTGCCGCCTGCGAGGGAGCAATACTTGTTGTTGACGCGGCGCAAGGTGTTGAAGCGCAAACGCTTGCCAACACATACCTCGCACTTGACAATGATTTGGAAATATTACCCGTGCTTAATAAAATCGACCTCACAGCTGCGGACCCTGTGCGTGTGAAAAAAGAAATAGAAGACATCATAGGTATTCCTGCCGACGATGCTCCCGAGATTTCGGCAAAACGCGGCATAGGTATCGACAAAGTGCTCGAGCGTATTGTTTCCGACATACCGCCGCCAAAGGGCGACCTCAAAGCACCGCTTCGTGCACTCATATTTGACAGCCAGTATGACCTTTATAGAGGCGTTATTGTTTATATCCGTGTTATGGACGGCGAGCTTAAAAAAGACTCGCAGATTAGGCTTATGTCAAACGGCGCGGAATACCGCATTGTTGAAATCGGACATATGCGTCCGATTGGTATGGAGCCTTGCGACGTACTGTCGGCAGGTGATGTCGGTTATCTGACTGCAAGCATAAAAAATGTCGGCGACACAACAGTCGGCGACACTGTAACCGACGCTGCAAATCCTGCGGACGAGCCGTTTAAGGGCTATAAAAAAGTTCAATCAATGGTATTTTCGGGTCTTTATACGGCAGACGGTGCCAAATATCCCGACCTGCGCGATGCACTCGAAAAGCTTAAACTAAATGACGCGGCACTCACCTATGAACCGGAGTCGTCAGCTGCACTCGGATTTGGATTTCGCTGTGGATTTCTCGGGCTTTTGCACCTTGAAATAATCGGCGAAAGGCTTGAGCGTGAGTATAATCTTGACCTGATTATGACAGCACCGAGTGTTATTTACCGCGTTACAAAAACAGACGGGGAAACATTACTTGTTGATAACCCGCTCAACTACCCCGACCCGGTGCTCATCGAGCTTGCAGAAGAGCCGTTTATTAATGCTTCGATAATCTGTCCGCCCGATTATGTCGGCAGCATAATGGATTTGTGTCAGGACAGACGCGGTGAATATAAGGAGCTTATTTATCTTGAACAGGAGCGTGTGGAGCTGAAATACGAGCTTCCGCTCAATGAGGTTATTTATGATTTCTTTGATGCTCTGAAATCCCGTAGCCGTGGTTATGCCTCACTCGACTATGACCTGCTCGGCTACCGCGCTTCAAGCTTAGTGCGCCTTGACATACTTCTAAACGGCGAAATTGTTGACGCTCTTTCGTTTATTGTTCATAAGGAAAAGGCGTATGCACGCGGGCGTAAAATCGTCGAAAAGCTCAAAGAAAACATTCCGCGCCAGCTCTTTGAAGTGCCCGTTCAAGCAGCAATCGGCGGCAAGATTATTGCAAGGGAAACAATCAGAGCGCTTCGTAAGGACGTGCTTGCTAAATGCTACGGCGGCGATATTACGAGGAAGAAAAAGCTGCTTGAAAAACAAAAAGAGGGCAAAAAGCGTATGCGCAGCCTCGGCAGCGTAAACGTCCCGCAAGATGCCTTCATGGCAGTGTTGAAGTTGGACGAGTAAACGGAAAGAAGTATTTATTTCATGCAAAAGAGGGTATTTTCACTAACACTATTATTAATAATGCTATTATCGTTAGTTGCTGCGTGTAGTGATAATCCTGAGGAGAATGGCGGCAATGGTGACGACAAGAAAGGTGGAAGCAGTAGCGTTATTGACATAGGAGCGCGGCCTGTGTTTGACATTCCGCCACGCGAAAGACCACAGGAGTTGTTTTCTGAGCTGCAAGGAATATACATGAAAATAGCACCTTATGGCAGTGGTTTATTTGTGTATGCCTCAACAACAGACGAACCGGATAATCAGCGATTGCTTTTTTGTGATATAGAAGCTGGGAGTATAACTGCTCCATATGCTTTGCCGGAAAATTTTATACCATATGACATGATTGCGCTGTCAAATGGCTCTCTTTTGGTAGCAGGGCACTTTGTCAGATACAATAATATAGGTGCAATAGAGTGGATTGATGATCAGTTTCATATATATCAAATTACAAATGAAAGCACAAAACGGATTGTTGAAGGACCGGAATATGCATCATTAGGTCTATTCAATACACTTGCAATTGATGAAAAAAATGAGTGTTTATATGTTTTAGTTAACACTTCTGTTTTAGCTTATTCATTAAGCGGTGAACTTCTTTTTGATATTGAAGCTGATGGGTTTATACAAGATATTATTTACTCGGAATATACAGACATATTATACGCTATGATTGTAGATGGTTCCGATATGAGTATAATGGCTTTTGATGAAAATAAAGGGAAATTCCAAGAGCTTACGAGAATTCAAGGTGGTTCAATAGGTGTAATGATACATAAAAGTAATACTCATTGTTTTTTCGTTCAGCAGCAATCCGTGATATCAGGATTTGACAAAGCATCCAATTCATTTGTTGAAATATTTCATTTAAGCGCACAAGGTATCTCAGGATGGGTGCCATTTTTGTGCCAGTACATGGAATATTTTATTGTGTTAGTAGACGATATAGCAGCAAGAACAGTAAAAATGCAGAAAATTAAAATAGTAGATGAATATGACGGGCTCGTGGAGGTCGTGAAGTTAGGAAAATTTAGTATAGGAATAGATCTTTTTTTGGACGCACTTATTGCAGATTTTAACTTTCTTAATCCGCAGTATTTAATCCAGATTGTTGATTACTCAGCTTATGACGAAGAAGCCATATCAATGCTTCATATGGATATTATTAGAGGTGATGCACCCGATATGTTTCTTCTGACCGACCCTGATATACAAAGTAACATTTTGCCAATTCGTCACTACATAAGCAGTGGTATATTATTGAATATTGCACCATATATGGAGCGCGACTTAAACTTTGACGACATGCTTATAAGTGCAATGAATGCATTATACATTGACAATGCCTGCTATTTTGCAGTTCCCTCGTTTACGATGCGTGCAATGGTTGGCAGAAGCAATGTGATAAATGAAATTAATTACACTAATCTAAATAGTTTTTTTGAGTTCCTTAAGAGCGATTTTTCAAAAGATGATCCAAAATTTATTTTCACTTCTTCTCAAAGTAAGTTTGTTGTTGATTTTGTATTGTCAAATATTAACCAATTTGCTGACTACACTAAAGGTGAAGCATACTTTAATTCGGAAATATTCATTACATTGCTTGAAGCGGCAAAGGAGCTAAAACCGATTGAAGGGTGGGATGTGGCACATTTTTCCCGTGGCTCCGGACAAATGGCTGTCTTTGATTTTGACATTTTTGGGCGATTGGCTTCATACGGCGCGGCACTTAACAATGACTTTGAAGTAATGGGATTTCTCGGCGAGCCTGCAGGGGTCGCGTTAGTGCCCGGACATATTTTTGGGATATCTGCGGCGACAAACAATAAGGAAGCTGCGTGGGCATTTTTACGAGAGTTATATGAGAATGAAAACCTTCATGAAAATAGAAACGCAAGATTTTCAATGAATAAAGCTTCGCATGAACGCTCTTCGGAAATCTATATAAACATAAACTCTAAATATATTGATGAAAATGAAGAGGGGTATTATTTAAGCGGTGAAGATTTTGGGTTTTTTATTCCGCATGTAGATCCAAAAGAAATAGTGAATAGCACTAATTTTCTGATTGAACAAATTGATCGTATTTATATAGTTGATGATGCTATAGTGAATATAATAACAGAAGAATTGACAGCTTTTTTTGCGGGAAACAGGACAGCGGAGGACACAGCACGTGTTATCCAAGGCAGAGCGCAGACGTATATATGGGAATTGACGTAGTTGTTGTTTTATGAAATATAGTCTCATGCTCAATGCAGGATAATCTACTATTTACTCTCGTTTATAGTTTTGCATCTTCCACAATGCCATTGGATGACTTTTTATTTTTTCCAGCTCGTCGCCTGTGAATAATAGTTCGGGCTTATAATCGCCTGTACCAAAAGCGACAATAAACGCTCCTTCATCATCTGTTAATTGTAAAATATTAATTAGATACTCTCTTACTCTTTCGCGATTACTATCGAGGTCAAAACGTTCCCTCTTTATGAGCATAGGAATGAGACGTCGTCGAATATCATGGAAAGTGAGTTTATCCATTGCAGAAAAGTCCAAAGTGACCGGTCTATCCTCTCCGCTTATTGCAGCATAAAAAACTACACATTTCCTTAGTATAATAGATTGTTCTTCGTTAAAAAGAGAACCTGTAACCATGTTACTTACATCATATAGGTCACGAGCGGCTGCTCTTGAAAGGAGTGCTGTGATTTTTGAAGCATAAATTTCAATTGGGTCAAGTGAAAGCACAGAAGCGGGAGTTAAAATCCCAAGCGTTTCTATTGGGCGGGGTTTGATAGGCAAAATATGACTTCGCAATGAATAGTTTATTTCAATTTTGATAAAGTCCTTTACGCCGCCGACATTTATATAGTTATAAATATCAGAATCTAAAGTGTGATAAGATTTTGAATTTGGCGATAAAGTGTAATCATTAATAGCCATGTATCTTCCAATGGTATTGCGTAGATCTTCCCGAACTTCCATCATTTCTGAAAGTGGAAGATTTTCGGCGAAATCAAGGTCAATATCAACGGATAAACGAGGTAAGCTGAATATGGTTAAGTTGATAGCTGTTCCGCCTTTAAGGGCAAGATATTTTGAAAGAATAGGATCTGTATTGAAGAAAGCAAGAATGTCAGACAGTCTCTTGGTTTTTTCAAAAGTATCTCTGATAAAACCAAGCTCGTTAGCTTGTCGTCCAATCTCGATTTTGCTGTAATTACTCAATGTTTGTTGCTCCTTTTCGTGTAATCGAAGATAAGTTTTTAGGGACATATAGAGCCCATTCTTTATTGAACACCAAATTATTTGGTAGAAAACTACTATGAAGATAGCGTTTTATTGAAGAAAACTTTGTCTTACAATTAACAAAGAACTCGTCAGTCAACTTTAGTTGACTTTTATAGTTCATCAATATATATCCGGCTTTCTGATATAAGAAAATTTTATTATATGAATCGAGATAATGCATTAGTTTATCGCCGTTTAGAAATGGAATCATATCAATTGCGCAAAGCAATTCATCTAACCCACCCATTTTGTCAAAGTCGTTTATTCCATCGATAATAGTTCGCTCTAAATCCGTCACCCTTACACCATTTGAATTTTCGTCAACACCATTGGTGATTGGTATTGAAACATGACGATATGTTAATCCATTATGTTCAAATGTTCGAAAACGAGACGCTGATGATGCATAGACTTCAAAATAAACTTGGTTTGCTATACCGTGGTACTCTAAAGCTGAATGATAAGCAACATAAGCGTTTGGTGCAGCATGAGAGGCGATGGCATACCGATTAGGAACAGGCTGCTTTGTTTCGAAACTTATCGCAACAAATAAATCACGCTTGACACTATCGATAAGCCCTTTCCTTTTATAGGACTCAATTAGAGAGTGTGCCGTTTTTCGATTACCTGTTAACTGCTCTATATCATTATGGGTAAAACATCCTAAATCTACCATCTTTTCATAATACTTCATAACCTGCATTCACCTCGCTATCATAACGATGATAACACAATGAGTGCCTTATTGCAACCTTATTGCAACGCAAGCTGAACAACAGTTCGTAATGTGTTGCAATAAGTGTGCTATAACAAGCTTACTGCTATAACATGCGAACGCCTCGGTAGGAAAAGTATGCATATTAGAAAACCCGCCGCTTCGATATAGTGGAGCGGCAGGTCTTAGCTGTAGTACTCTTTGACGCTATTTTGCAATTTGTGATATACTTACTCTGGCAAGTCATTTATCACAAATTTGGAGCAAGGTGGCACTTAGTATAATTGCTCCAATTTACACAACGCACGAAAGGAAAATCCCCATAATGAAACTCTGCAACACCCTGACAATGAAAAAAGTTATTAGCATTTTCTTGTCAGTATTAATATTGTCAACTCTAATTGCTTGCAAAAATGAAAATGCAATCGTTCCCGATGAAAAAATAAAATTGTCTTTGGGCATTATGTTTACTACGGATTTTATAGGGAGGATAGTCAATGACTTTAATGAATTAAATCTTAATTATGAAATAGAAATCAAGGATTATTTTGCCGAAAACGGGAACGCATCAATAACAATGTATAACCTTGATTTAATATCAGGTAATGCACCGGATATTATGTTGATATCACAAGATACATTTATGCCTTTGCGAAGCTACTTTGATAAAGGGGTTTTCATTGATTTATACGAACTTATTGATGCCGATGCGGATATAAACCGTGAAGATTTTGTAGAGAGCATAATAAAAGCACATGAAACAAATGGTAAGCTTTATTCTATTTCCGATTCTGTAGTTATCCAAACCTTAACGGGAAAAACATCGCTTGTGGGTGCTGATATGGGGCAAACATGGGATGAGTTTTTTGCATTTTTAGATGAACATCCGGAAGCTCTGCCGTTTTCGCCAAAGACTTCTATATTTAGCAAAGAGAATTTTGTTGTTCAAATGGTGCTAAACTCACTGAGCACTTTTATAGATGAAGATAAAAATGAGTGTTATTTTGAAGCAGATGAATTTTTGAAGCTTTTAGAATATGCATGGCGTTTTCCGGAGGAAAGAAGAGATGATAATGTTGATGTATCCGGGTTTTACACAGAAGATAAATTGCTATTGTTAAATCATTTTTCCGGATTTAATTATTTGAATATAACCGGTATTGATGTTTTATTCAAAGAGGAGATTACATATAAAGGTTTTCCGGTCAATGACGGGTCAAACGGTGCATTATTTCTGCCAAACGCCAGATTTGCTATCACATCACAGACGCAAAATATAGAAGGTGCATGGGAATTTGTTAAATTTATTTTGACTGATTTTCAAAACTCGGGATGGATAGAAAAATCGGATTTCGGGTCGGATTTTTCCGTAAGAAAAGATAAAATTAACAGAGCAGTCGTAGCTGCGCTCGGTGATAAGGATAGAATATTTGAAAGTCATGGAGACGACTATAAACATGAAATATATATTGAGGGCATACCGGGATTTGTAGAAGCAGTTTTTCCGACCGAAGAAGATGTGCAAAAAATAATTGACCTTGTTGATAGTACAACAAAGATATGGCGTCAGGATTATTATATTATATGGATGACAATATACGAGGAGCTTCCGGCCTACTTCAACGGTCAGAAAACAGCTGAGGATGTCGCGAGGATTATACAAAGCAAAGCAAGCATATATTTAGCAGAACTTAATTGAACACAAAGGGGTGCACAAAGGAACCTGTCCCTCTTGTATTCATCTTGTGTTATGGAATAGCAGCAGATATAATAGCCATGACACAATGAACAAAACCTGAAAGGACACCCAACCATGAAACTATACAACACCCTCACGATGAAAAAAGAAGACTTTGTTCCGCTTGAGAGCGGAAAGGTTTCGATATATGCTTGCGGGCCGACTGTATATAACTTCTTCCACATCGGTAACGCCCGTCCGCTTATTATGTTTGATGTGCTCCGTAGGTATTTTGAATACCGAGGTTTGGAAGTAACCTTTGTTCAAAACTTCACCGATATTGACGATAAAATCATAAACCGTGCGAATGAAGAAGGTATCGAAAGTAGTGCGGTGGCAGAAAAGTACATAAACGAATATTGGACGGACGCGCGCGGTCTTGGTGTAAAAGATGCAACCGCACACCCGAAAGCGACTGAAAATGTTGACGGGATTATTGCAATGGTGTCGGAGCTTATTGAAAAGGGTCTGGCTTACCAAAGCGGAAACGATGTCTATTACCGCACTTCAAGCTTCAAGGAATACGGCAAGCTTTCAAATCAAAACATAGATGATTTAATGGTCGGAGCACGTGTCGAAACATCGGAAGAAAAGGAAAATCCGCTTGACTTTGCACTGTGGAAAGGTGCAAAGCCGGGCGAGCCGTCGTGGGCGTCGCCATGGGGCGAGGGTAGACCGGGCTGGCATATTGAGTGCTCTGCAATGGCGCTTAGGTATCTCGGCAAAACCGTAGATATCCACTGCGGTGGGCAAGACCTCATTTTCCCCCACCATGAAAACGAAATCGCACAGTCGGAGGGTGTAAATGGCTGTCAATTTGTCAACTATTGGCTGCATAACGGCTTTATCAGTATTGACAATAAAAAAATGTCAAAGTCGCTGGGTAATTTCTTTACTGTCCGCGAAGCGGCGGAGGCTTACGGCTACGAAAATATCCGCATGTTTATGTTGATGAGCCATTACAGAAGTCCGCTCAGTTATTCGGGCGACATACTCGTTTCGTCAAAAAATGCTTTAGAAAGAATAAAAACTGCACGAAGCAGCCTAACTTTTATTGCAGAAAACGGTGGCGACAGCGTGAGTGAAAATGAAAAGAAATTTATCGAAACACTCGGAAATTACCGCGACCGCTTTATAGAAGCAATGGACGATGATTTCAACACGGCAGACGCGATTGCTGTAATTTTTGAGCTTGTGCGTGAGAGCAACAGCATCTGTGCAAGCGAAAATGCTTCAAAATTGTTTGCAAAAGAAACACTAATAATACTCGGCGAGCTTACAGGTGTTTTGGGTTTGCTGTATGCAAGTGCGGGGGCAGAAGATACTCTCGAAGCTGAGGTTGAAGCTTTGATAAAAGCACGCGAGCTTGCCAGAGCTGAAAAAAACTGGGGCGAAGCGGACAAAATACGCGATGAGCTTACAAAAATGGGCATAGTTTTAGAAGACACCAAGCAAGGTGTCAAGTGGAAGAGGGCATAAGAACACAATTTAGATTAAGCTCTTTTTGCCTGCGGGCAGCAGCGAAAATGCAATGTTGTTTGCGTGGTCGGCAGTTCGCTCTAAGTCTGTAATCATATCGGTAAAGATAACGCCGCTTTTTGGCTCGCAGGTGGCAATCTTTAGCCGGTCAATATGATTTTCCGTAAATTGGATTGATAACAAATCAATCTCTTTTTCCGTTGAGTGTATTTGTTCTAACTGTGAGTAATCTTCTCTTTCGTACGCATCAAGAGCTTTGTCTGCAAATTTAATAGTCAGCGCGCTGAGTTCTTTCAGCTCTTGCATCGCTGCACCAGAAAATTTCAAGTCGTTGCTGTCAACAATCTCTGCATATTCCGCTATGTTTTCGGCATGGTCGCCTATTCGCTCCATGTCTATGATATTTTGGAACATTCGCCCTATCCGCATTGCTTCATAACCGGATAAAGCCATATTATTGATCCAAATAAGCTTTATGGCAATGTTATGGCTGAGGAAATCAATAATTTTTTCGTTTTTCAGAACCTTTTTCACCTTATCCATATCCTGCTCAATAAAAGCTTCGGTTGCGAGTGCTAAGTTTTCATTGGCGATTTTGCCCATTCGGCAAAGCTCCAAATGTGCATTAACTACGGCAATAGACGGTGATATGTTGGTTTTTTCATCGAGAAACATCAGTTTCTTTTCGTAAATTGTTTCTGTACCGTTTGACATTATTGGTACAATTTTTTGCATTAAAATGCCGACCTGAGTAACAAACGGCAGGAGCAGGGACATCGTTGCAACATTATACAAGGTGTGGAACATGGCTACCTGACGGGCAGGCTCTGTCCAAACCGTTTGGAACCAGCCCAAAATACCGGGGAATATAAATATCAGCGTACCGAAGACGGTGCTGCCTATAATGTCAAACATTATATGAAAGAGTGCGGCGCGCTTGCTTTCCCTGTTTGCAGGTATTGAGGCTATGACGGTTGTTATACTTGTGCCGATGTTTGTTCCGAGAATGATATATGCAGACGTAATAAAAGGTATCGGAACTCCGCTAAGATGAAGAGTGACCAAGATACCCATTGTGGCTGATGAGCTTTGGATAACAGCCGTAAAAATAAAACCTGCCAAAATCGACAAAATCGGATTTTGAAAGGTCGTCAGAACTGCGTTAAAGGAAGGGTTGTCTGCAAGCCCTTTGAGGGGAGCTCCCATTATTGTAACGCCAAAGAATAAAATACCAAAACCTAATACGGCATAACCGATGTTTTTAATGCTGCGTTTCTTAAAGAACAGG
The DNA here is from genome assembly GCA_009781515.1 of Oscillospiraceae bacterium. GTDB lineage: Bacteria > Bacillota > Clostridia > Oscillospirales > Oscillospiraceae > WRMH01. The sequence goes on along the minus strand of WQXY01000027.1, from coordinate 2,004 downwards.
TGCATTATTATGCCGATAAAAATAAATAAAGGAGCAAACTGGTCAATCTTAAAGGCAATCAGTTGTGCGCTGAAAGTTGTTCCGACATTTGCGCCCATGATAATTCCGATTGCCTGAGTAAGGTTCATCATTCCGGAATTGACAAGGCTTACAGTCATTATTGTTGTGGCTGTTGAACTGTTAATAGCTACGGTCGCAATCATTCCCGCAAGAACAGCAGAAAATCTGTTAGAGGTTACGCGTTTTATGACACCTTGCAGCTGGTCTCCGGCAATTAGCTCCAAGCCGTTTGACATCATTTTCATGCCAAACAAAAATAACCCTAATCCGCCGACCGCTAAAAATATACTTTCTAATCCCGCATTCATAGTGGGGGTATTATACCACAAAAAACAAAAAATGCTACCGCACCCACAAAAAAAGATTTAACTTGATTTTTATTTGATACACATAGTATAATAGCAAGGCTTGAAATTTCACTAACAGGAGGAGCAAAAAATGCCCGATTTAACGATGATTATTATGATAGTTGCCATGATAGCTATCTTCTACTTCTTTATGATACGCCCCGAGAGCAAGAAAAAGAAGAAATTAGCTGAAATGCGCGCCTCGCTTTCGGTTGGCGATACAATTACAACTATCGGAGGTATTCTCGGTAAGGTAGTATCGGTTGATGACGAGAAGATTACCTTTGAAACAAGCGAAGACAGGGTGCGTGTGCAGGTTGCCAAATGGGCGATATCTACCGTAGGTAAACAAACGGAAGAGCCTAAGTAATTTTTCGGCAATATTAAATGCAACAGTCCCCTGCTTGCACAAAAGCGGGGGATTACCTATCTAAAAACAGGAGCGGGAAAATGGAAAACGTGGAAAATGTAGAGCAGGTTACGCAGGAGCAGCCAACACTTCGCGGATACAAAATCGTATGTGCAAAGCTCGGGTTTGTTATGTGCGTGTACTTTATATGCAGGTTTCTTGCAGGTGCCGCGTCCTCACTTCTCGAAAGATATTCGGGCAGCTTGAGCGAGCCGCTTCACGCAGCGCTTAGTCTTGTCATTTTGACCTTGCTCGTTTATGTAGCTCCAATCGTTTTTACCGTTCTTATTTTTAAGTATGATACGCCGTTTCGTGTGTTGTACAAAAAACCGAAACGTTTGGCACGTGCACTCGGAACTTTTCCCGCAACATTCGGGCTTGGTCACGGTGTTGCACTTTTGACACTGCTTGTATCTTACTTGCTCTCGCGTGTGCTTGGCGGCGAGAGTTTAATCGAGCAGCTTCTGCGGCCTACAACCGTAGAAGCGACAACAAGTATTTCGCAGATTGTTATAATGGTTATATTAATGGTGGTTGCCGCTCCGCTTTTTGAAGAATACTGGGTCAGAGGGATAATGTTTGATGCGCTCAAACCATACGGGACAGGCATGGCAATTATTATCAGCTCGCTTCTTTTCGGAATAATGCACGGCAGCTTATACATGCTCTTTTACACAACAGCATACGGTCTTGCACTCGGTTATATCCGCTATGCAACCGGCTCGCTTTTTATCGTGACCATACTCCATGCGATAGTAAACTCAATCGGCGCGTCCACGCTTTTACTGCTGTCGTTGCAGGAGCTTACAAATGAAGAAAACAGGGTGATTAACACGATATTTACAATTTTCATGGTTGCCGTGTTTGTGATGATAATAATTGGTATTGTGGTTTTCCTGTCAAAAATCCCGACCATAAGAAGATATAAATTTGAAAACAATTGGACGCAAATCGGTCCGTGGAAAAAATTCGGAGTGTTTCTGATATCGATACCTGTAGTTATTATGATGCTGCTTGCAATAAACGAGATAACGCAGTATCGCATTGTTGACTTAATTTTTAGTTAAAAGACTAACTATTAAATGTCAAGAATAATTCCATGTAATTTTGAAAATATTTAACATCAAGCAAAAAGGGTCGCCAAACAGAGCGTATCGCAACGCTTTCAAAAAAATATCAATCTCTAGT
>WQXY01000026.1 GCA_009781515.1 Oscillospiraceae bacterium | reverse complement strand
TTCTTGAACGTTTGGAAGCTGATTAATTGCTCTTGACATCTCGCGGATTTTTGCAAAGGTTTCCACTATTGCAAGCGTTGTTTGTGTTGCAGCAGGACTTTTGAGGATAGTTGCAAGCATGTACAAACCTTTTTCTGTGAAGGCTTTTGGGGCATATTTTATGTTATGACCCCTACCGAGTTCGTTCAAGGTCACAATTTGTGACCTTGAACAATTATATTCTTCTTGTGTCACTGAGAAAATATACCCTTCTGGAAATTTATCTGGATTTCTACTGACAGCCTGATTTACTTCCTTGGTTTCCACGCCATACAGCTCCGCTACATCTCTGTCTATTAACACCTGCTGTTCCCGAATTGTTATAACTCTCTTTTCTACTTCCTCAAATTTAATCATTTCACTCATAGCTTTTACCTCTCTTTTTGTAATATTTTTTGTATGTATCATACAAGCTAACCGTAGCACAAATGTTTTCTACATTTCAATACACATTTGCACAAAAAGCGCTTTATTTGCAGCGCGTTGCGGCACAATGATATTCCTCTGTTATGCAAAAAACTATATGAAAGAAACTCACACTTAAAGTGTGAAGTTCTACATTTAAGATACAATCGTGTAATTATTTTATCCGAGGAGGGGAAAAAACACAGGGCTACAGCTAACTTTCGTTTTGCTGTAGCCCCTCTTTACGTTGTGTGTGCGTTATAGTGAGTTTAATGCTATCGGGTTTAGTATCAGCACGGGGCTGTCGAGTTTTTCGCGTGTTGCGACCTCGCGTATGTATTGTGAGGTAACAGAACCTGCCGCTGCCGTTTCATTAACGACACCTTCGATGAAGTTTGTAATATACTCGACGGAAACGATTTCGTCGACGATGACACCGCGCTTTTTGTCGCCCGTTTCGATGACCATCATCATCACACGGTCGTCGTCTTCGGCTTTGGCGGAAACGTAGTCGCCAAGTCCAAAGAGTGCGCGCAGGTCAAGCAAGTCTATCATGTCGCCGCGTGACTGGGTAATGCCCGGGCAGTGGTGTGCGGCATCTACAATCGGTGTTATTTCGCCGATTATTTCTATTGACAGTACATTTTTGCTGTTAATGCCGTACTCTGTGCCGTCAACCGCAAACACTATCCACGGATAATCCTTTTCGGAACGCTCTTCTTCCGGCTCCTCGCCGAGAAGCTCTTTGCGAAGCTCCGCTTTTAGTTCGTTGCGAAGCTGTTCTAAATCAGCAGCTGATAAATCCTTCATATGTGCAACCTCCCGCTAATTATTATTAATACTTACCGTAGTCGCCGGCCGCAAAATCCGGAGCATCAGGCTGCGGTTTTGGGGATGCCTTTGGTGGCAAACCCTTATATGCATTGCTGCTGTTTTTCAGCTTGAACTGTGAAATGAGCTCTTCGAGCATTGTGGACTGGCTGCTCATTTGCTCTGACGCTGCTGCTGACTGCTCGGCAGTTGCGCTGTTTTGTTGTACAACCTGTGCGACTTGGTCGATACCTGTGTTGATTTGTGAAATACCGAGCGATTGCTCTTCCGAAGCTTTTGCGATTTCCAATATCAACTCACTCGACTCGCTGATGCCGGTAACGATATCCTTAAGGCTTGTTGCAGTTTCGCCTGCGATTTGTGAGCCGAGCTCAGCCTTATCCATTGAGTTTTGTATCATATCGCCGGTATCTTTTGCAGCCTCAGCCGATTTGGACGCGAGGTTGCGGACTTCTTCTGCAACAACCGCAAAGCCCTTACCATGCTGACCTGCACGTGCGGCTTCGACTGCTGCGTTGAGTGCAAGGATATTTGTTTGGAAAGCGATGTCGTCGATTGTTTTGATAATTTTGCTGATGGACTGACTTGCATCGTTAATGTCTTTAACGGCGGTAATCATTTCGTCCATTTGGCGGCTGCCTTTTTCAGCATTTTCTTTTATGTTGCCGGAGAGTTTTGCTGTCTTGTTTGCAATTTCGGCGTTTGTTTTTGTGCTCTCGGCGATTTCACCGATAGAAGCGGAAAGCTCCTCGACAGAAGCTGCCTGCTCTGTTGAGCCTTGCGCGAGAGCCTGTGCGCCGTCTGCAACCTGTTTTGCACCTGTTGATACCTGTGTGGTTGAGGTGTTGATGTTTTGGAACATATCATTGAGGTTGTCGACCATTGCCTGCAGGGATTTACCCATTGTGTCGGTGTTAGAGAGAAGCTTAACATCGGTTGTCAGGTCGCCCGTTGCAACGGACGCAAGCTCTTTGGCGATGTTTGTAACATGGTTGATAAACGATGTTGTATTGGAAATAGTTTGTCCGATTTCGTCCTTGCACTTACCCATTGTTGCAAGTGTGGAAGCATCAGACGGGCTGAGTGATATGTCGCCTGTTTTGCCTGCCTTGAACATAAAGGCGGAGAGAACAGCAAGAGGTTTGCTGATAAGTCCGGAGATGTAAATTGCAAGAAATACTGCGAATGCAAGAGCAACAAGAAGCACAGCGATTATTGTCATAAGGAGCGTGTCGCCGAGATCAGACGCTGCCTGCGCTGCATCTGCTGCAACCTCTATTTTCATTCTTAAACATTCGTCAAAGTTCTCAACGATTTTATTAACAACAGGGGTGTATTCTCTCATCAAGTCGTAAAGATACATAGGGTCTTTACCTTCTTTGGCGCCTTGATATATATAATCAAAGCACTCTCTGAACTCGTCTGAGTATAAGTCAACAGCTTCGTCAAAAAGCGCAATAGCTACATCAGATTTGATTGTTGCCCGATATGCTTCCAAAGCAGGATACATTATCTCGCGATAAGCGTTTGCCCGGTTGTTAGCATCTTCAACAAGAGCCATGTCATCCACAGCAGCACCGATAATCAGCTCGCGCATACATGCACGCTGACGCTGAAGCATTTCAATGGCTTTACCAAGCTCCGGCATAGGAACCGTTTGCATTTCATACATTTCATCGAAGTCGTCGTTGATTGTTGTCATTCCGTAAATGCCTACAATTCCGACAATGGCAGTTAAGAAAGCAACGATAAGGAAGCTGGTGATAAGCTTTGCGGATACTTTCATGTTTTTCATTTTTTTACGATCTCCTACATTGATATTATTTCAGCCGCTATTGCTGATTAATTTAGATATATCGCGTAACGACAATAATAACACCGAAAAGCTTATTATGTCAACGATTTCATTGTGTAAAATGAGAAAATTATATAGCTTTTCTACAAAGATAAGTAAAAAAGACTATATAATGTGACGAAAGCAAAAAACGAAACTATATCTATGTTTAATCGATTAAATGCTTAAACGGCTAAAACCTGCAAAACACCTTTTAGTGCGGTCAAATCAATCTTGGTAATCGGGGTTTGATATTTTGAAATCATTTCGGCAGCAATCAAATCTTCTATTTCTTTTTGAATGAGCCGACGAAGATTTCGTGCGCCGTATGCTTGTGAATATGATTTTTCGGTCAAATAATCAAGCAGACTTTCATCATATGCAAGAATGATAGGCTTTTCTGCCATGGCTTGCCTCAGTTCGTCGAGCATTAAACGTGCAATTTCCTTAAAATCGTTTTCGGTTAAATGATTGAAGTAAATAATCTCATCTACGCGGTTGAGAAACTCGGGTCTGAGAAAATCTTTCAGCGCCTTTTCTGATTTCTCTTTGCTCAGCTCATCTCTGCTTCGGTTAAAGCCGACCGCGCCGTCCTTTTTGTCGCTGCCTGCGTTTGTGGTCATAATAATAACGGTGTTTTCAAAATTAATGTTTCGCCCGTGTGCGTCTGTAATATGCCCGTCGTCAAGAATTTGAAGTAAAATATTCATAACATCGGGGTGTGCTTTTTCGATTTCGTCGAAAAGAATTACGCTGTATGGTCTGCGGCGGACTTTTTCCGTAAGCTGACCTGCTTCGTCATAGCCGATATATCCGGGCGGCGAGCCGATAATCCGTGATACGGCGTGTTTTTCCATAAATTCGGACATGTCAAAACGCAAAAGGGACTCAGGGGAGTCAAAAAGGTCTGCGGCGAGGCATTTAACAAGCTCTGTTTTGCCTACGCCCGTCGAGCCGATAAATATAAAAGACACGGGCTTGTGTTTTGCGGAAATACCGACACGGTTACGCTTTATTGCGGCGCAAATGCTGTCAATCGCTTCGTCCTGACCGATTATGTGCTTTTTGAGGCGTTTATCAAGTTCAAAGAGCCGCAAAAACTCGTCTTCACGAATACTTGATGCAGGGATTTTTGTCCACAGCTCAATGACACGGGCAAGGTTTTCAATTGTGAGCGGGGGGCCGCCCTCTTCTTCGAGCGCGCTCAGTTCATCTGTCAGATGCAGGTCGAGAGTGCGGATTTCTGCGAGGCGGGCATAATCACTGCCGTCGGGAGCTGTCAGTATCATGTCACGCTCTTTTTGCAGGTCTGCCTTTTCTTTATTAATTTCGTCCTTGCGGGCGATTATTTTGCTCTTTAGGTTCATATCGGAACAAGCCTCGTCAATGAGGTCAATCGCCTTGTCGGGCAAAAATCTGTCTGAGATATACCGTTCCGAGAGAAGCACTGCCTGTCTTGCCATTTCGTCAGATATTGTGACGCCATGGAAAGACTCATAGTAACCTTTTATGCCGATAATAATATCAATGGACTCGCCGACAGACGGCTCGTTTACAATCACGGGCTGAAACCTGCGTTCAAGAGCGGCATCTTTTTCAATATGTTTTCTGTATTCGTTAAATGTGGTTGCGCCGATAACTTGAATTTCGCCGCGTGAGAGTGCGGGCTTTAAGATGTTTGCGGCATTCATTGAGCCCTCGGCATCGCCCGCCCCGACAAGGCTATGAACCTCGTCAATGACAAGAATGACATTGCCGTGGCTTCTGATTTCTTCAACAAGCCCTTTCATGCGGCTTTCAAACTGCCCGCGAAACTGTGTTCCCGCAACGAGTGCGGTAAGGTCTAACAGGTAAACCTCTTTGCCGCGAAGCTTGTGGGGAACATCGCCGTCATGTATGCGCTGTGATAAACCCTCTGCAATTGCGGTTTTGCCGACACCCGGCTCGCCGATAAGACAGGGGTTGTTTTTTTGTCTGCGGTTTAATATCTGTACAACACGCTCTGTCTCGAGGTCGCGCCCTACAATTCTGTCAAGCTTGCTGTCGGCAGCTCTTTTGGAAAGTGAAATACAGTAATTTTCAAGATATTTGCGTCTTTTGCTTCCCTGCGGGCTTGGCGCTGCTCCGTCTTTTTCTTTTGTATCACGGTTTTGCCGTGCGCCCTCACGCATTATCCCGTCGTCAGGACCGCCGAAAAGCCTGCTGAGAAACGGGAATGTTGCCGTTTTTCCGTCATTTGCGTTATCCTCCTCAGGCAGTTCGGGCGAGCTGTCAAAGCCTTCCATAGCAGACATCATTTCTTCGGTCAGGCTTTCCAAATCCTCGTCGGTAAGCCCCATTTTTTTGATGATGTCTTCAACAGGCTTAATGTTCAGCTCACGGGCACATTTAAGGCAAATGCCCTCATTTGTGGTTTGCCCGTTTTCAATTCGTGTAATAAAAATTACAGCGGGATTTATTCTGCATCTTGAGCAGATTGACGGTTGCATAGACTCTCTCCATTCGTGTCCGCTTTTTTCGGACGTGATTTCATTACTTTAATGTATGTGTATATATATGTAGCAAAAGCTACCAAGGTTAATCCTATTGCAAAAGCTATAATTATGGTGGCTACTCCATCTGTGATACCGGTAAAGAGCAAAAGCACACCACAAGCTAAAAAGAACACAGCAGTTGATATTTTTCCAAGCATATTTGACGGCGGCAGCTCGACATGTGCTATCTTATGAATAACAAGTCCCCCAATTCCCATGCAAAGTTCCTTTACAAAAAAAACAATGACAGCCCAAAGAAGAATTGGCTTTGAAACTGTTATACAAATAATTGCGGTAAAAGTCATCAGCTTATCTGCGAGCGGGTCAAGGAGCTTGCCGAGCCTTGACTGGGCATTGAATTTTCGGGCGATAAAACCGTCAAGAAAATCGCTGAGACCTGCAACGGCATAAATAATTATCGCACTGTACTTAACATCGTTACTGTCAAATATGTATGCCGCAACAAATACCGGCACAAGGATTATTCTAAAGATTGATATTATATTTGGAAGTGCTTTCATAACATTCACCGCCTATAGACCAAGCAAGGTTGCTATCGGATTGTTGTTAACAAGATAATTGAGCAAAGAAGTGCTCTCGAGAGTGGACAGAGCAAGAATTCCGAAATATCTCACGATAACAGCAAGTGAGTATACTATTATAATGCCCTTGAAAAAGCCGAACACAGCACCTGAGATTACATCAACCAATTTCAGACCGGGCAGGGAAAAGACAAAACCTATAAGGTTTCCGACGATTGCAAAAATTATGGACAGCAAAAGAAATGCTATTCCGAACACCGCAACATAAGATAAGGTTGTTGTCAGCTTTTCCGCAACCGCGTCGGTAAAGGACGACAATTCCTCTTCGCCGCTGTTGCGCAGCTCCAAAGCCTGCTCTGCAATGCTCACAGCCGCAGCCTCGGGCAAGCCGATTTGGCGAAGAACGGTGTATGCCGTTCCAAAATCTTCATCGTCGTTGTCATGGTCATGTGCAACAGGTTGGTATTCAATGTCATTTTCTTTCATTTCCGCCAGAGTGGTGTCGATAAGTCCACTGGCAAAAGGCATAAGCATTGCTTTTGCATCGTTTGAGTAAGCTTGCGCGGCTATGTTAGCGACGAGAAGTGCGGCAATCAGAGAAACAATGCCGAAAACGCCGCGGATTAAGCCATTTTTATATCCACGCCACGTACAAAATGCGACAGTTCCTATAACAGCTAAATCAATGAGCAAAGCCGTCATAATTCTAATTGTCCTCCCCTCGTCTTATTACAACCGCAGAGTGGTCGTTTGCAACAAGTGCCATATCGTCGCTGATTGCAAGCACACGCCCGGCGGCAGTTGCCAAAATGTCAATAACGGGTGCGGGGTATTCTTCGAGCGTATGATTAAAAAACATCAAACCGTCGCTGCGAAGTATCATAAGTGTGTTTCGGCTGAAAACCATCGAAATAATTTCCAAGGAAAATTCGGTCTCGCCGAGAACTTCTGCGTTAAAATCAAGAGTTACGGTACTCCCGCTGTAGCCTATGCTGTAATCATAAAGGTGCACGGCGATGTATCTGTCGTTGTGAGTATAGCCTGCAAGCCTTTTTCCGTCAAAGTCTTTTAGGAGCTTGGCACTCGCATCATTTGAAAAATCTACAAGGTGCAGCGCCTGTGTTGAAATAGCAAGAAGATTTAAGCTTGAAATAAAATCTATGTCGATAACAATTTCGTTAGTGAAGTTATAAACATTATCGGGGTCGTCCTTGTGTGCGTCTATGCCGTTATAAAATGTAATCCTGCTGCCGATTTCCGCCATGCTGAGTATTGCGAGGTTTTTATTATCGGGCGAAAGCTCTGCCGCTAAAGTGAAGCCCACACCGATGTTGACAAGATATACTAAATCTCCGTTGCTGTTATATACGGAAACGGTGCCGCGGTGCATTCCGCGCGCTTGTGTGACAATGCAAAACCAACCGTTTTTATTGACAGATGCAGATACGATTATCCCGTCGGTATCGATTGAAGACAAAATGCCTGCCGTGTTAAAAACAAAAGCCGAAGTTCCGCCGATGTCATATGCGATAAAAAATCCGTTGTTTTCCGTAATTGCGGGGGCTGACGCCCGAAAAGCGTGCCGATAAACTTCCTGACCGTCGGGAGAGAGCATCTGCAGCCCTAAAGAACCGACTGCTGCCACATGTCCGCCTGCGTTTGCAAAAACACGCTCGCGACCCACATCAAAGTTAAACTCGCTGACTGAAACACTTGGTGCTCGCGGTGCAAATATTTCCGAAAGAATACTTTGTCCGGGAGCTTTGCCCGGTATTAAGGACAGTGCAACAAGTGTAAGCAACGCTAAAATAACAAGCCAAAATATAAGACCTAAAATTTTACGTGATTTGCCTTTTGGTTTATCATCACCGCTCATTTATATATCTCCCGGAGCGTATCGCTTCAATCGCAATTAGGTATTGTATCATAAAGTTAGCTATATTGCAACGAAATGTAGCCCCAGCCTACTCGAACATTTTGCCGACATCGCCGTCATACCACAGCCTTGTCAGATACAAACCGTCGGGCGGGACGGTGGGCCCCGCGCTGCTTCTGTCTTTTGACGCAAGCAGAGACGGCAGGTCGTCGGGGGATATTTTCCCCTCGGAAACATACAGCAGTGTGCCTGCCATAGCACGAGCCATGTTATACAAAAAGCCGTTTGCACAAACCCGCAGCTCCACGGTTTGACCAACCTGTTCGATTTCGTACCAATGAACGGTTCTGACCGTGGTTTTTGTCTCCGTGCCGACAGAGCGGACAGCGGCAAAATCGTGAGTGCCGACAAAATGAGCGGCTGCGGCTCTCATGGCTTCAAGGTCTAACTCATGCGGGTAAAAATAAACCCTGTTTGAAAGAAAAGGGTCATGTAAACGAGCGCTAATAATCCTATATGTATATTCCTTTTTTATGCAGGAAATATTTGCATCAAAACTATCTTCTGCATAAACTGCGCTTTGAACAGCGATATCAGACGGCAAATATGTGTTAATTGCATAAGGCAATCTATCGGCAGGGATAGCGGACGATGTTTTATAATTAACACAATATTTTTCAGCATGGACGCCCGCGTCAGTTCTGCCGCAGCCGTTTACCTTGACAGTATGTCCGCAAAGCTGCGACAAAGCAGCTTCAAGCGTTCCGGCAACCGTGACCTCGGATTTTTGAACCTGCCAGCCGTGATATTTTGAGCCTTCATAAGATATTCTCAGTGCAATATTTTTCATAACCATGGGATATCCACTCGATTTAAGAATATAACAGCGGTAATAATAGCCGCACCAAAAACGAACGCCACATAATCTCTGAGAGAAAACCGAAGCTCCGTCATTCTTGTTCTGCCCTCGCCACCGTGATAGCAACGGCACTCCATTGCGGTCGCAAGCTCGTCGGCACGTCTGAAAGCACTGATAAACAAAGGAATAACGATAGGCAAAAGAGCCTTTGCCCGCTTTATCAGCCCGCCTGTTTCAAAATCGGCGCCTCTTGATTTTTGAGCGCTGATGATTTTATCCGTTTCTTCGATAAGGGTGGGGATAAAACGCAAAGCGATACTCATCATCATTGCAAACTCGTGAACAGGCATTTTTATTTTCTTTAAGGGATTTAGTATTTTCTCCAAGCCGTCGGTCAAGGTAATCGGCGAAGTGGTATATGTGAGCAAAAAGGTGCTGATAATCAGCATAATAAGTCGTGACGCCATAAAAATAGCGGTGATTAAACCCTCTTTTGTCACCACAATAAAGCGGTACTCAAAAACGACAGTTTCGCCTCTGACAAAAAAGATATTGAGTATCATAGTAATTAATATGATGATAAAAATCGGGCGAAGTCCGCGAAGTACCGATTTGGGCTTTATTTTTGAAAGAGCAAGACAACCGATGAGAACGGTCAGCATAAAGACATATGAAGCCAAACCTTTTGCCATAAATAGAGCGGTTATGTACACAACCATAAGTGCCAGTTTTGTGCGCGGGTCAAGCCAATGAACGATTGTATTTCCGGGGAAAAACTGACCGAGGGTGATGTCTTTAAGCATTTTTTGCACCCCCTTGTCTCATTTTTGCAAGGGCGCTGCGCAGCTGCTTAATTGTATAAATATCAGAGTTGAGATTTATTCCGTGAGAGCGAAGACGTGCTGAAATCATTGACGCCTTTGGAGCGGCAAGCCCAAGGTCGGACAGCTGCTCGGTCTTTGAAAACACTTCGGCGGGTGAGCCTCGCATAATAACCGAGCCGTCGCTTAAGACAACGAGCCTGTCTACCCTGCGCGCTATCTCGTCCATATTGTGAGTGACCAAAATTACCGTTGCGTTATGAGCAGCTTTATAGTCAGAAATATTTTTTATTATCTCAGCTTGTCCTTGAGGGTCAAGCCCTGCTGTCGGTTCGTCTAAAATCAAAACGCGCGGATGCATTGATATAACTCCGGCTATGGCGGCACGGCGTTTTTCACCGCCCGATAGCTCAAACGGGGATTTTTCAAGCAGGGGATTGTCTAAACCCACAAAACTCGCAGCTTCCAAAACACGCGCTTTGATTTCATCTTCGGGCAATCCCATGTTTTTTGGTCCAAATGCAATATCCTCAAAAACTGTTGTTTCAAAAAGCTGATATTCGGGATATTGAAAAACCAATCCGACCTTAAAGCGGACATCCCGCAGTTTTTCCTTGCTTTCAAAAACATTAGCACCGTCATAATAAACGCTTCCGGAAGTTGGTTTGAGCAGTGCGTTCAAATGCTGAATAAATGTTGACTTACCCGAACCTGTTGCACCTATAATGCCGATGTATTCACCCGGCTCGGCTTCAAAATCAATATCATAAATAGCAACACGCTCGAACGGAGTGCCGACGCTGTAGGTATGTGTTAATTTTTCTGTTCTTAAAAGTGCCATTTATTGTTCCTTTTTTATTGCGGCATAAATTGCATCCGCACAGTCATCTACGGTAAATGCGTCAAGCGCGATGTCAAATCCGTCGTCTTTTAGCTCGTGGAGAAGAAGTGTTGTTTCGGGAACACTGAGCCTTGCTTTTTGCAGCGTGTCCAAATCCAAAAAAACCTCACTCGGCGGAGCGTCCATAATAATATTCCCGTCCGACATGACTATTACCCTGTCGGCATCTGCGGCTTCTTCCATATGATGTGTTATGAGCACAACGGCAACCTTATGATTATCACGCAACTCGCGGATAATCCTCAGAACACTTGCCCTGCCGCGAGGGTCGAGCATTGCCGTCGGTTCGTCAAAAACGACACACTGCGGTCTCATCGCAAGAACTCCCGCAATGGCAATACGCTGTTTTTGACCGCCCGATAAAAGGTGCGGAGCGTGCTCACGGTATTCATACATTCCGACAATTTTCAAAGCCTCGTCAACACGGCGGCGTATTTCATCAGACGGATAACCTAAGTTTTCTGGAGCAAACGCAACATCTTCCTGCACAACCGTTGCGACAATCTGATTGTCGGGGTTTTGAAAAACCATTCCGACACGGCGGCGTATCTCTATAAGAAGCTCCTCATTTGTTGTGTCCATGCCGCAGACAAATACCTGCCCGCCGGAAGGGAGCAAAATGGCATTAAAATGCTTGGCAAGAGTTGTTTTGCCCGAGCCGTTATGTCCGATTACAGCAACAAAGGTACCTTGCAGGGCTTCAAAGTTAATTTTCTTCAAAATTGTCTTTGAAGTTTCGCTGTCCGTGTGCGAATAGGAAAATTCCAAATTTTCAGTTTTTATTATATTTTCCATTAGAACTCCATTTCTGGATCGCCACGCTTCGCTCGCGATGACGGGTGGTTAAAACACCATGTCTACGTCCATTGTAGCACGGGCATCAAGAGTCATGTCTGCTCTGACCCCTGCCATAAACTCATAATACCCTTGAGCGCCTATCATAGCGGCATTGTCTCCGCAAAGGCTCAGCGGGGGAATAAAAAGGGTTTGGTTTTCATCTTCTGCAGCCTTGAGGAAATCCGCACGAATTCGAGAATTTGCCGCAACTCCTCCCGCAATGGCAATTTTTGTGTGTCCAAGCTCTTTTGCCGCCGCCATAACACGCGGCACCAAAATGTCGCTGACTGTTCGAGCAAAAGACGCCGCAAGTGATGAAGTATCAAGCTCCTCGCCTTTTTGCGAGGCATTATGAACGATGTTGACAATGGCGGTTTTTAAGCCGGAAAACGACATATCATAAGGTGATCCCTCAATAACAGGACGCGGCAGATTAAACAGCCCGTCGTCGCCACCTTGCGAAAGCTTGTCGAGAGCGGGACCGCCGGGATACCCGAGTCCGAGAACCCGCGCGGCTTTGTCAAAGCACTCGCCCGCAGCGTCGTCGCGTGAGCGTCCGACAATACGAATGTCGGTGTAGCCCCTCACGTCTGCGATGAGGCTGTTTCCACCCGAAACGATTATGCTCAAAAACGGCGGCTCAAGCTCGGGGTAGGCTATATAGTTCGCCGCAATATGCCCTCTGATATGGTGAACGGGAATAAGCGGAATATCAAGTGACAGAGCAAGGCCTTTTGCAAAATTCACACCGACCAAAAGTGCTCCGATAAGTCCGGGCGCGCAGGTTACGGCAACTGCGTCAATATCGTTTTTGGAGAGTTTTGCGTTTTTAAGTGCAAGCTCGGTTAAATGACCGATGACCGCCGCGTGGTTTCTTGATGCAATCTCGGGAACAACGCCCCCGTACATTGCGTGCTTGTCGGCTTGCGAGAAAAGCTCGTTTGAAACAATCTCGCGACCGTTTCGCATAATTGCCACCGCAGTTTCGTCACATGATGTTTCAATCGCTAAAATCAGCATTTGGGTGTACTCCTTACCATAATAAGTGCGTCCTCATTTGGGTCGTTATAATAATCGGCGCGGATACGCACATGCTTAAATCCGTGTTTTTCATAAAGTCCTATTGCAGCCGCATTACCGACACGTACTTCAAGGTGGACTGTGCAAAAGCCTTTTTGTGCGGCGTATTCAAGGGTGTTGTGCAAAAGCTTGTCGGCGACGCCTTTTCGTCTGGCGGTGGGGCAAGTTGCTATTTGAAGAAGCTCCCCGTCATCTCCGACCTGCCGAAATACCGCAAAACCTAAAGCCGTATTTTCGTCGACAGCCACAATAAATAATGTATCATCTTTGTCAAGCTCGCTTTGAACAGAGGCTAACGTCCACACGGGGGAGATGGAGCTTTCTATTATATCTAAAATACGGGGCACATCATCAACGCCGGCTTTCCTTACAGTTATCATTTTGTTTCAAACCAGCTTTTTCCCGCACGAGCCTCGGCAACAAGCGGCACAGACAGGTCGGCTGCGTTTTCCATTTCCTCGCAAAGTATTTTGGAAACGATTTCCGCCTCGCCCTCGGGACATTCCGCAATAAGTTCGTCATGCACTTGCAAAATCAGCGTTGCTTCCAAGCCCTCCGTTTCAAGCCTGCGTGATACATTTATCATAGCTATTTTCATTATGTCGGCAGCCGTTCCTTGTATCGGCATGTTGAGCGCAACCCTCTCGCCAAAGGAGCGGGTGTTAAAGTTTGAAGATTTCAGCTCGGGAAGCGAGCGGCGGCGACCGTAAAGTGTCGACACATAACCAAACTTTGATGCGTTCTCTACAACATCATGCATGTATTTTCTAACACCCGAATAATTCGCCAAATAATTATCAATGTATATCTTTGCTTCCTTTGGCGAAACACCTACGTCGTTTGCAAGAGAAAACGGCGATATTCCGTAGACAATTCCGAAATTCACTGCCTTTGCACGAAAGCGGTGTGTCGGGGTCATTTCATCAACGGGAATACCAAACACCTGCGAAGCTGTTACGGTATGTATGTCCTCGCCCTTTTCAAAGGCTTCAAGCATAACGGGGTCACGGGCTATATGAGCAAGCAAACGCAGCTCAATTTGCGAATAGTCGGCACCAACGAGAACATTTCCCTTTGCGGCGACAAACATTTTTCGCAGCTCGCCGCCGATTTGTTTTCTGACAGGTATATTTTGCAGGTTCGGCTCGGTTGAGGAAAGCCGACCCGTTGCAGTCACAGTCATTTGAAAATGCGTGTGTATTCTGCCGTCCGTGCCTATAACCCGAAGCAAACCCTCGGCATAGGTGGATTTTAACTTGGCAAGCTCCCTGTAGTCCTTGATAAGGTTGATAATGGGGTGCTCGAGAACAAGGCTGTCGAGCACTTCAATATTTGTGGAATAGCCTGTTTTTGTTTTCTTGGGAGCGGGAAGCATCAGCTTTTCAAAAAGTATCACACCAAGCTGCTTGGGTGAATTAATGTTAAAGGGTTCGTGTGCAAGCTCATAAATCTGCGCTTCGAGCGCGGAGATGCTCTCGGTAAGGTCAGCCCCGAAGCGGAGCAGTGCGTCCTTGTCCACAAGAAAACCTGCGATTTCCATTCCCGCAAGCACGCTGCAAAGCGGCATCTCTATGTCGTTATACAGCTTATTAAGGTTTAGTTCCGTCAGTTTTTTATCGAGGGTTTCCTTTAGATGCCCGATTGCAAAAGCTTCCTCGGCAATATCCTTGCCTGCGTCCGTCAGCATTGAAAGCTGCCCGCCCTCGTCAGCGTCAGAGCTTGGGTTATAGCCGCAGTAATAGTCCGAAATTCGTGCTATATCATAATTGCTGTCAGTCGGCGATATCAGATATGCCGCAAGAGCGGTGTCAAACACCCACCCGGCGGTATTAATGCCGCTTTTTATGCAAATGCGGATAATATCTTTGATATCATGCCCTGCTTTTGCTACATTGGCGCTTAAAATTTCGGCAAAAAACTTATCAAAGCTTTCCGTCTCCTGCCGCCGGAGCACATATACCTGAGACTGACCTATTATCGACAGAGCAATGCAGTCAAAAACCTGCGTATCAAGGGAAATAGCAACACAGTCTGCCGCTTTTGTCGCTACAATCAACTCCTTGCACTTGTCAGCAGATGTTACATTTATTATTTCGGGCGCAGCTATTTCGCTTGTCGCCACGTTTAAGCTTGGCGGACGAAGCCGCATTTTTTCTATAAAGCTTGCAAAACGCAAGTGCTTAAATATTTCATAAAGCCTGTCGTTATCGGGCTGCTTGCAGATGCTCTCTTGCGGCGAAAAATCAAAGGGTACAGCCGTGTTGATTTTGGCAAGCTCATATGAAAGGGTTGCGCTCTCGTGCCCAGCCGTAAGCTTGGTTTTTATTGTATCTTTGATGTCAAGCCCGTCAAGCTTGTCGTAAATATCGGTTATATATCCGAATTTTTGGATAAGCTCCATTGCGGTTTTTTCGCCAACACCGGGAACACCGGGAATATTATCTGACGAGTCGCCCATAAGCGCCTTTAAGTCAATTATTTTAATCGGCTCAAAGCCGTATTCTTCGACAAACACAGCGGGAGTATAGTCGTTTGTTTCCGTTTGTCCGCCCTTTGTTTTAATGTGCTTGACCCTTGTGGTGTCTGTAACAAGCTGGAGCGAGTCCTTGTCGCCCGTTACAATTATGCACTCATCACTTGAGCTCTCGCATATTTTGGCGATTGTGCCGAGCAGGTCGTCAGCCTCCCAGCCTGCAAGCTCAAAGCGGGGAATGTTCATAGCATCGAGCACATCTTTTAATATCGGCATTTGCACGGCAAGCTCATCGGGCATACCCTTGCGGGTGGCTTTGTAGTCGTCATACATTTCATGGCGAAATGTCGGAGCGGGTAAATCAAACGCAACGCATAACGCGTCGGGCGACTCTGCGGCTATAAGCCTTTGCAAAATCGCAATAAAACCGTACACGGCATTTGTTGGTGTTCCGTCAGAAGCGGAAAGATGCCGTATGCCGTAAAACGCACGGTTGATTATGCTGTTTCCGTCAATCGCCATTAGTTTCATAGTTTGTAGAGTATATATTGTTTTCAGAGGAAAGGCAAGACAGCAACCAAATAATGAATATTATGCATAAAAACAATGCAAAACTGCATAAAAACATAATAATTATCCATAAATATCAAAAGTACTGCATAATTATTTACAAAAACGCTTGCAAAGTTGCTTCGGTTGTGATATATATTCAATAACGCAAATAAAACAAGAGCACATAGGAGCACAATATAATGAAACCGAAAATTTTTATTGACGGCAGTGAGGGCACAACAGGACTGCAAATACATGACAGGCTCAAGAGCCGAAACGATATAGAGCTGCTTCAAGTCGCACAAGCCAAACGTAAGGATATTAACGAGCGAAAAAAGCTGATAAATGCAGCAGACCTTATATTTTTGTGCCTGCCCGATGACGCCGCGCGGGAAGCTGTATCGCTCATCGAAAACGACAATACAAGAGTGATAGATGCGTCTACAGCACACCGCATCTCGGACGATTGGGTATATGGGCTGAGCGAACTGTCGCCCATGCAAAAAGACAGCATAAAAAAAGCAAAACGCGTTTCAAACCCCGGCTGCCACTCAACGGGCGTTATACTACTGCTTGCTCCGGCGATATCGGCAGGGTTTGTTCCGGCAGAATATCCCGTTGCGATTACATCTGTCACAGGTTATACGGGCGGCGGAAAAAGCATGATAAGCCTGTATGAAACACCGGGAACGCTGCTCACATCAGAGCTTAACGCACCGCGCCTGTACGCCACATCGGCGAGCCACAAGCATATTCCCGAAATCACAAAATACACAGGGCTAAAAACCACCCCCGTGCTTATACCGATTGTTGCGGACTACCCGCAGGGAATACAGGTGATTATACCGCTCGACCTGCCGGGGGCGAGAGAAGAAATCTTTAAGACGCTGCAAACACATTACAGAAACTTCCAAAATATTGAAGTTCTGAGCGAAAGCCCCGCATTTGCGGCAAGTAATATAAACGCACAAAGTGATAAAATTACATTAAAGGTGCTCGGCTTCGACAATAAAATAATACTGACAGCACAATTTGACAATCTCGGTAAGGGCGCGTCGGGTGCGGCAGTGCAAAACATGAATATAATGTTAGGCTTTAATGAATACGAAGGTCTGCTGATAGAGGGGAAATAATTATGCACAAATTCATAGATGGCGGCGTGTGTGCGGCAAAAGGTTTTAAGGCATCGGGTATACATGTCGGCGTAAAAACAAGAAATAAAGATAAAAAGGACATAGCACTTATAATTTCGGACTGTGAGTGCACAGCGGCGGCGGTTTATACGAAAAACATCGTCAAAGCAGCTCCGCTTGATGTCACAAAAGAACATTTGAAAAACGGCAAAGCAAGAGCTGTGTTTGTAAACAGCGGCAATGCAAACGCCTGTGCTCCTTTTGGTTTGGAAAACGCAAAACGTATGTGTAGCAGCGCGGCAGCAGCGCTTGGTATCAGCGAAAATGATGTGATAGTCGCTTCGACAGGCGTTATCGGGCAAACCTTGCCTATTGAGGTCATCGAAAACGGGGTCAGTCAGCTTGTCAGCGAGCTGTCGGACACAGGCGGCGAGGCGGCGGCGAGCGCAATTATGACAACAGACCTCATGAAAAAAGAGCTTGCCGTAGAATTTACCGTGGGCGGAAAGCTCTGCAAAATCGGAGGCATTGCAAAAGGCAGCGGAATGATACACCCCAACATGGGAACAATGCTTGCTTTTCTGACAACAGACTGTGCTATCAGCTCCGAACTGATACAAAAAGCACTCGTGCACACGACAAACATAAGTTTTAACAGAGTTTCGGTAGACGGAGACACCTCAACCAACGACATGCTCTCACTAATGGCAAACGGTCTTGCGGGAAATACGGAGATAACAAAACAGGGTGCGGACTATGATGCTTTTGCCGAAGCGCTCAGTGCCATATGCACCGAGTTTGCAAAAATGATTGCAGCAGACGGCGAGGGCGCAACACATCTTATAACCTGCACCGTCAAAAACGCCGCCGACGAAAAGACGGCGGAAACCTTTGCAAAATCCGTCATATCCTCAACACTTGTAAAAGCAATGATTTTTGGCAAAGATGCAAACATAGGACGTATTCTTTGTGCAATGGGTTACTCAGGCGTCGACTTTGACCCGCGTATGATTGACATTACGCTAAAATCAGCAGCAGGGCAGGTTGCCGTTTGCGAAAACGGAACAGGGATAAAATTTGACGAGGAGTTAGCGCTCCAAATTCTCACAGAGCATGAGATAACAATAGATATTAATGTAAACGCAGGCACAGTCGGGTGCACCTGCTGGGGCTGCGACATCACATACGACTACATAAAAATAAACGGCGACTACAGAACATAGGAGATATATTATAATGATAAATAATAATCACGAGAGAGCGCAAACGCTTGTAGAAGCACTGCCGTACATACAAAAGTTTACGGGCAAGGTCGTTGTCATAAAATACGGCGGCAATGCAATGATTAGCGAGGAGCTTTTTGACGCAGTCATTGAAGATATGATTATGCTGCAGCTTGTCGGAATTCACGCGGTGCTTGTGCACGGCGGCGGTCCCGAGATTAACGACATGCTATCAAAGCTCGGAATTGAGTCAAAATTTGTGAATGGCTTGCGGTATACGGACAAGGAAACAATGGATATTGTACAAGGTGTGCTCTGCGGCAAGGTCAACAAAGACTTGGTTACAAAAATTATCCATAAGGGCGGCAGTGCAATCGGACTTTGCGGTCTTGACGGAAAGCTGTTTGAAGCGGAAAAAATGAAAAGAGACGACGGCGAGGATTACGGCTTGGTTGGCGAAATTACAAAGGTGAACCCAATGGTTGTGGAAGAAGCGATAAAAGACGGGCACATTCCTGTTGTTGCGACTGTCGCCTACGGCACAGACAGCGACACTGCATATAATGTCAACGCAGACACCGCAGCGGCAAAGCTCGCAATCGCCCTAAAAGCAGAGAAATTCATTTTGCTTACCAACACAAGAGGAATTTTACGTGAAAAAGACGATGAGAATTCATTGATAAAATCGCTGAAAGCCGATGATATCCCATCACTCGTATCGCAGGGGATTGTTGCAGAGGGAATGTTGCCAAAGGTGGAATGTTGCGCCGATGCAATAAAAGGCGGAGTGAACCGAACCCATATTTTAGACGGACGCATTGCACACTCAATACTCATTGAGCTGTTCACCAACGAAGGCGCCGGAACAATGATTTGTTAGGAGGTAATCTCATGCAGAGCGATAAAATAAAAGAACTCGATAAACAAAATGTAATGCAAACATATCCACGTTTTGATGTTGTTATCGAACGTGGTGAGGGCGCAACTCTCTACACCCCCGAGGGTGCGGAAATCATTGATTTCACAAGCGGGCTTGGTGTCAACTCCATAGGCTACGGCAACAAAAAATGGGCGGACGCAATACACGCACAAGCGATGAAGCTCCAGCATATTTCAAACCTATATTACAGCGAGCCATATGTTAAACTTGCCGAAGCGCTCACAAAAAGAACGGGCATGAAAAATGTATTTTTCTCTAATTCGGGAGCGGAAGCCAACGAGGGTATGATAAAAATCGCACGTAAATATTCGTTTGATAAACACGGCAAAGGCAAAAGCACAATCATAAGCCTATACCAAAGTTTTCACGGCAGAACAATAACAACGCTTGCCGCAACAGGTCAGGACGTGCTTCACAATTTCTTTTTCCCGTTTACGGAGGGCTTTCGGCATGTGCAGGCTAATGACATAAAAGCACTCGAAAACGAACTAACAGATGATGTATGTGCGGTTATGCTTGAGCTTGTCCAAGGCGAGGGCGGTGTTATCCCGCTTTGTCCGAGCTATGTAAAAGCCGTTTATGAGCTTTGTGCTTCAAAGGATATATTGCTGCTGATAGACGAAGTGCAAACAGGCGTAGGACGATGCGGCACACTAATGGCATTTATGCAATACGATATAAAACCCGATATCGTCACCTTTGCAAAAGGAATAGCAGGCGGGCTGCCTCTCGGCGGAATTTTGGCAAATGAAAAATGCTCGGGTGTTTTTGTCCCCGGTACTCACGGCACAACATTCGGAGGAAATCCCGTTGCAACAACAGCGGCGCAGGTTGTGCTTGATATTCTTGATGATAAGCTGCTTGGCGAAGTTATAAAAAAAGGTGATTATATAAAAGAGCAGATAAAAAGCTGGGACATTCCAATAATCGGCGAAATCCGCGGGCGGGGACTTATGATTGGCATATCAATCAAGGACAAAGTGCCGAGAGAACTCGCACAAAAATGCGCAAATAACGGAGTGCTCATGCTGACTGCGGGAGCGGACGCACTGCGAATGTTGCCGCCGCTAACAATCACATACGATGAAATAGATAAAGGGCTCGCCATACTTAAAAAGACACTTGAAAGGACGATATTATGAAACACTTATTAAAACTGCTTGATTTATCAAAAGAGGAAATCACACTCATACTCGACACGGCAGACAAACTAAAAGCCGAACAAAAGGCAGGCAAAAAACATGATTTTCCCGCAGGCAAAACACTTGCTATGATTTTTGAGAAAAATTCGACCAGAACGAGAGTTTCGTTTGAAACAGGTATCTTTCAGCTTGGCGGGCACGGCATATTTCTCTCAAATGCAGACAGTCAGCTCGGGCGCGGAGAGTCTATAGCCGACACAGCAAGGGTTTTGAGCAGATATAATGACTGCATTATGATACGCACATTCGGGCAGGACGGTGTCGAGGAGCTTGCAAAATACGCAAGTATTCCCGTTATAAATGCACTGACAGATTTTGAGCACCCGTGTCAGCTGCTCGCCGACCTTATGACAATCCGTGAGCACAAGGGTAAGCTCGAGGGGCTTAAGGCTGTTTGGATTGGCGACGGCAATAATGTCGCAAACTCTATGATTGCAGGTTGCTTAAAGTGCGGTATGGACGTTTCTGTCGCTTGCCCCGAGGGTTACAGACCCGATAAAAAAATATTAGATTTTGCTGCAGGTGTCACTGATTGCAAGTTTGAGCTGACAGACGACCCGAAAATTGCTGCAAAAAACGCCGATGTAATTTTCACCGACGTTTGGGCATCAATGGGTCAGGAGGGCGAAACGGAAAAACGCAAGATTGCATTTGCAGGATACTGTGTAGACAGTGAGCTTATGGCACTTGCAAACACAGGCTGCATGGTGCAGCACTGCCTGCCTGCACATAAGGGTGAGGAAATTTCGGAAGAGGTGTTTGAAAAACACGCACAGGAGATTTTCGACGAAGCCGAAAACCGCCTGCACGTACAAAAAGGAATTATGTATTTGTTAATGAAATAATCTTTGTTACTTTTTCTTTTTCATAATTACAACTATCACGACAGCTGCTAAAGTTGTTCCGCCGATAATCAGATACATGCCCCACTCGGGGAAGCCGCCGCCGCTTGTGCTCTTGTCATCAGGCGGTGGTGATGCATCGGGGGTTTGTGTCGGGTCAGGGGTATCTTCCGGGGGGGTCCCGTCAGGAGTTGGCATGGGGATAGGCTCCGGCTCCTCGCCATATACCTCATCACCTATTGTTAAAATATGACGTGAGAGTGAACCGCTGCCACTGCTTTGGAAACCCTCGATACACATGGAAACTTCATACAGATTACCGCTCACATCAAGCCCGAGGTCTTTCCAAGCCTTAAAGTGGTCGGATAAGGTTATCGTTCCCTCGGTTCTGTGTTCTTTTCTGATGCTGAATATCTGCAGGAATGTTTTTGTGCCCTCGATTGAGGGTTGCTCTACGCGAGTAGCTATTCTTATTTCATATAGACCGCCGTCGATTTCAACAGTATCGACAAGCTCCCCGCCGGGTCTGTAGCTGCCGTGCTGCTCAACAACATACCACTCCATGAGCGGGTCTTGCGTCCAACCGTATGCGGTCAGATATGCAACACTTCCGCTTTCGATATGGAAATAAGCGGTATAGTCAATTGTGATGTCGCCATATTCTTCATGTGCCATTACGCTGCCAAGTCTTTTACCCGTGCGGAAAAGGACATTGTGCGCATCCGCCCACTGACACCAGAATGTGCCGGGACCTGTCAGCTGCATTAGAGCTGTTCCGTCGCCACGTTCACTCCAAAACTCATAGTCAAAGCCCATGAATTCGCCGCGTCTGTCAGGTGAGGTTGCTGTAATCGGCTCTGTCAAGGGGTCCCAAGGAGCAAGCTCGCCGACTATTGTCAGAGAAAAATCATCAATATAAAAATCGGTTTCGACCTTATTGTTTTCGATATAAACAGAGACATGACCTGTATCAAGATTTACCTGACTGTATGTATACTCTGCCGTCATTTCTACCCAGCCGTCATCGGCGTTAAAATTTCTTTTAACAAGATTTGGATAGCTTGCGCTGCCGCCCTCGCCTATTTGAGTTGACAGTGTAAACTCAGAGGTTTCGGGGTTTTTTGAATGAACCCAAAAAGTAAACTGATAGGTCACATTGGCGCTTATATGAGGCAGGAGGTCAAGAGCAATTCCGTTCCAGTTCCTCTGACGCTGAGTAATCAAGAGGGAACTGTCGCCGCTACGGGCAACATCTTTTGAAAGAGACAAAACGCCGGCATCTTCACCTCGGGTATCAAAACCTCCCATAGTGCCGTCTTCAAAGTCTACTGCGAGTATGGGGTCTCGCTCATTTGCAGCCGTAATAATCGGAAATACCGAAAGTACGAGCATTAAAGCGGCAAGTGAAATGACGCCATAACGGGAAATGCGACGAAGTGTGTTCTTAAACATGTTTTTACTCCTTAAACTTAGTATTTTATATAAGCATTACGTTTTTGCTTGTTATCGCTTTAATTACATCAGAAATATTTTTTGCCCTGTCAGCCATTTTTATGCCGCTGTATCTTTGGTGGCGTTCATTATGTGCGTCGCTTCCCGCTTGGATTGGTAAATCGTGGCGTTTTGCATATTCATGAGCTTTTTTGTTTGAGCTGTCGGAGTCCATGGAATTATAAACCTCGAGAGCATCAATGAGATGACTTTCGACAGGATATTTTTTTTCGACATACCATGCGTCGCGATAGGGGTGAGCTTGAGCGAGAAAGCCGCCGTTGTTTCGAACCAGTGCGCTATACTCTTCAATCGTCAGCAAATCAAAATTAGGGTTGGCGAGCAAAAAATCCATATCCAAGCCGTATGTCAGAAAATCAGAACCTTTTATGGTATATTCCCACCCGAAAAACACATCAAGCCCGCACTCGTCACCTGCTTTTTTTGCGTTTTCATAGCCCCTGTAAAAATGCCTCATTTGAACTTCCCAAGGGGCGCCCTTAGGGCAGGTGGAATATCCGTTGACAAAATGGTCGGTTACTATAATCCCTGCGTAACCGTTTTGTTTGTAAGTGCGCACTTGCGCAGCAGCCGAACTGCCCGCACACGCACTAACTTCTGCCGTATGCACATGGGTTTCGTACAAATAATCCATGTACACCTTTATAACACAAAGCAAGGATAGTTTCAATGGTAAAAATATGTTATAATGCTTTTCGATAAAGGAGTGGTTATAGATATGACGTCAATGAGGAAGCTTGTTAAGGTATCGGATATGTCGAAAGAGTGGTGGGACGATTTGTATGCCCGCTGCCGTGACATCATTGCCCGCCCCGATGTTTATGCGGACTCTTGCAGAGGCAAGATACTTGCATCAATGTTTTATGAGCCAAGCACGAGGACGAATTTTTCATTTCAAGCGGCAGCACAGCGGCTCGGTGCAGGTGTATTCGGATTTTCCGACCCTGTCGGCACATCGGCATCAAAGGGCGAAACGCTCGCCGATACTATCAGAATGACAGCGGCATACTCCTCAACGATTGTAATAAGAAGCCCGCAGGAGGGCTCGGCAACGGCGGCGGCATTATATTCCGAAGTTCCGATTATCAACGCAGGTGACGGCGGTCATTCCCACCCGACACAAACACTCACAGACCTTACAACCATTGCACAAAAACGCGGCAAGATAAGTGATATCAAAATTGGTCTTTGCGGCGACCTAAAGCATGGGCGGACAGTTCACTCGCTTGTTGAAGCCATGGAAATGTTCCCGAATATAAGCTTTTACCTCATTTCACCGAAAGAATTAAAGCTGCCCGATTATGTGCTCGAACGAATGAAATCAGAGGGGCAACAGTATGAAAATTCCGAGAGCCTGATTGATTGTATCCCTGAGCTTGATATTTTATATATGACGCGTATTCAGCGCGAAAGGTTCAAAGACGCGGGCGAATACAGGCGGCTCAAAGATGTTTATGTTCTTACGAAAAAGATGCTTGACGGTGCAAAAAGCGACATGCAAATCATGCACCCGCTGCCGAGATACGGCGAGATTGCCACAGACGTTGACAATGACCCGCGCGCCGCATACTTTGAGCAGGCACGTTACGGCATGCTTATCCGCATGGCACTTTTGCTTGAGTTTATGCACCTGCCGCGGGAATTGCCGCAGCTTGCTGCGGACGACAAGGCAGCAGCCCCGGGCGAGTGTACAAACCCTGCTTGCATCACGCAGTCCGACACATACCTGCCTCGGATTATATCAAGGAGCGGCGCCGACCGCTGCGGCTATTGCGACAAAAAAACAACAGAAATGCTGCTGTAACCACCCGCCGTCATTGCGAGCCGCTTGCGGCGTGGCAATCCAGACCATAAAGTGACGTGTATTTATATGAATGATTTAATCTTTGCCGACATAGAAATTGAAAGCACACAGGGGCAATCCGCCCCTTTTCTGCCGTCTCAGCCGATTGTGCCGAGAGCGGTCGACCCTGTTCGTGAGAAATTTTACTCCATGCGGCGACTTTCTTCCGAAAGACCGTTTGCAAGAAGTGACAGTGAGCTTTTCTACAAGCAGGCACGATTTATGGAGGATTTTACCGACACCTACGAGGGTGACGCGAAGTTTAACATGTACTACCCGTACTATCAGCACATGGGCTATGATTACCTGCGGACATATTTCACATGGCGGACAAAAGTACGCTCGGGCGAAATGAACTTTACATCATTGTCCTATGTTTTTTTGTATATTTATGAGCTGCTCTCGGGTATCGGGGTGGAAAATCCCGAAGACGGACTTAATAAGCTCGTAGAGGTTTGGCGGGTATTTTCAAGCGAGTATACTGCGGTTTCGAGCTATCTTCCGAAGTGGTTTAAGGATTATTTTGTGTTTTATGAAATGCCTCAAAGCTTTCAAGAGTTTGTCGAGGAGCATAGCTTGCAAAAGCACTATTCCTTGACATTTATGTTTGATGCTTCGGTTTCGGGTCAGCTTATGTTATGGAATAACCTGTCGGGTTATGATGTGACAAAGTCAAAATTTTACAGCGAGAGCGAAGAAAACAAGCAGGTTTTCTCAAGATGCTTTGACGCGGTGATTGCATCTATACAGGATTTTTGCACAAAGCGTAACGCCCGCTTTGAAGATTTGCTCATTTACAGCGTCAGCAGACGCTCGCCGTGGCTGCCTTTTAAGCATGCTTTGTTTGGAAGCAGAGTGCGGCAAACTGACCGTGAAATACATATTTCAAGCTATGAGCGGTATTTTTGCAAAAACGGTGCGTGGACTGCAAATACGCCGATTTATTACTCGAGCCAAAAGGATTTTGTCGGGTACATTATCAAAAAAACCGAAGCCTGCCTGCGAATGGCGGTGAACTATAAATACAAGCTTGCAGTGGAAATGAAGCCCGGCAGTAAGCCGTTTCGTGAGCTTCAACGTCCTGCGGCAAAACGTGCCGACCTTGACAAGGTTATAGAAAAAGCGGTCGCCGACTTTTATCAGGATATAAACCGTGTCGCTGTAACAGTTGATACAAAGAGTTTGGCGCGTATTCGCGAGGAAGCTCTCGAAACACAGGACAAGCTGATTGTTGAGGAGGGAGAAAACCGGTCATCGTCTCCCCTCACGGCTCTTTCCTCACATGCCGAGCGTGCGACAAGTGAACCCCTAACCCTCAGCTTCGCCGACGGGTGGAAGGCACTCAAAAAAGCCCTGTCAGAGACAGAGCTTAAGGCGTTATCTGTTGCACTAAATAATAGCACAGATATTAAAGCATATGCCGATGAAGCAAACATCATGCTTGAGGTTTTAGCCGACGGCATTAACGAAAAAGCATCTGACTGTATCGGCGACAGTCTGCTCGAGCTCGACGGCAACGATATGATAATTTTCGACGAATACAGGGATAATATTTTATCTATCTTGAGCGAATGCGTCCCACAACTGTAACGGGCTCTGCCTCTACCAAAACGCCAAGATAATCAAACGATATCATGTATGTACCTCTGCCGTATGCTTCATAAAATGGTTCGTAAAAGAACAGCAAAAAGCCGGTTTTTCCGTCAAGCCTAATTCTGTTAATATCTTTCCCGAGCAGCCCATACTCATGCTCAACAAGTGTCATATCTTCAAAAGAAAGAAGCCTTCCCCTATTATCTATTGCTCCAATGTTAAACATGTCATGAATACCGTCAAAGACAAACATAACCGCAGTTACATCTTCATATGTTCCGTCATCGTGACGGGATCCGTAAAACTCAACATGAAGCAAATCTTCGGCAGGAGCAGATAACCGCTCTACATCGAAAGGCACGTCTTCCCAAACAACATCAAACTCATAATCGGCAAAAATATTATTTAATTCTAATGCTATTACCCAAGATGCCATATCGGCTGTCTGCATTTCAGGATGATGCCTGTCGATATTTATTTGGAAAGTAGTGTCTTTTTTAGTTATCGAGGTCATTTTGTGACGAATGGAACCGCTGGGCTCACCGGTTATAATAACCACTAAAAAATTGTCCGAAAAAAAACTGTCGTCATAAAATTCGGAAACAATTGTGCTGATACCAAACTCTTGCATTTCGTGAGCAGAACAAATTTTTATAATGTCATTACCTCGGTCAGACCAGCTTATACGGTGGTATGTAGCAGACCATTCCTCTCTCGGAATGTCTGTGAAATTTGGTATATCATCACCCGTGTTGCCGCTTGGTGTGGCAATACCTTGCGAGCCGTTATCCGGTGTTTCTTTCGGCGGGTCGCCCGTCGGGTCAGCAGGAGATGCGCTGCAGCCGATTAATAAAAGCATGATTAACGCAAGAGATAAAAATTTACAAAATAATTTCATAAAAATGAATACTCCTTTTACTTGCTTATCAGCTTAGACGATTATACCACAATTTTGTTCCAATCCCACCAAAAAGCCCGCAAACCCTTGCAAACGTCCAAGTGTTCATTTTGAACACTTGGGAAAAAGCTGGTTGTAAATGATATCTATGTTATGGTAAAATAAAGCAAGTTTCGTCATTGCGAGGAGCCGTTTTTGGCGACGTGGCAATCCAGACATCGGCGTTTCCGAAAATGCATTTTCTGGATTGCTTCGCTACGCTCGCAATGACGGAAGTTTAACAAGGAGCAATATTAAATGACAAACACAGTGCCGCCGAGAATAGCAAGCATACTGATAAACGCACTCAAAGGCGGTGTTGTGCCGAGAGTGGGCTTGGAGTATATAACTGTCGGGCGCGCGCAGGAGATAGCCGCGATACTTCACGATATTGACCTGATTGCCGACGGGGGAGCGTCATTTCGTTTCATCGTCGGGAAATACGGCAGCGGAAAGAGCTTTTTACTTCAAACAATCCGCAACTATGTGACGGCAAAAGGCTTTGCGGTTGTAGACGCCGACCTGTCGCCCGAGCGACGTTTTGCAGGAACAAAGGGTCAAGGTCTTGCAACATATAAGGAGCTGCTCCAAAATCTTTCAACGAAATCAAAACCCGACGGCGGAGCATTGCCGCTTATCCTCGAAAAATGGATATCGGGTATTCAAGCCTCGGTCAAAGCACAAACAGACCTTGACGGCGAAGCCTTTGACAAGCAGGTAGAAAAGCAAATTTATGAAACGGCAAGCTCTCTTGAGGGCATGGTCAACGGCTTTGAGTTTGCCAAAGCAATCGCACTCTACTGGCAGGCGTATAAAGACGATGACACAGCAATGAAAAGCAATGTGCTCAGGTGGTTTCGAGGCGAATATGTCACCCGCAGAGATGCAAAAGCCGACTTGGGTATAAATTTCACAGTAACCGATGAAACATGGTATGACTTTTTGAAAATCTTGGCTGCCTTTCTTGTCGGAGCGGGCTACAAAGGTCTTATTGTGCTCATCGACGAGCTTGTTAATATTTTCAAAATTCCAAACTCCATAACACGGGCGAACAATTACGAAAAAATTCTCACAATGTATAATGATGTGCTTCAAGGGAAAGCCAAGCATATCGGCTTTCTCATGGGCGGCACACCGCAGTGCATAGAGGACAAATACAAAGGTGTTTTCAGCTACGAAGCACTAAGGTCAAGGCTTTCAGAGGGTCATTTTGCGACGGACGACCTCAAGGATTTATCGGCGCCTATTATCCGCCTGCAAATGCTGACGCAAGAGGAAATGTACGTTTTGGTGGAAAAACTTCGCGATATCCATGCGGGGCTTCACAACTATGAGCCGACCCTAAAGCATGAGGAGCTTTTGTACTTTTTGACAGTTGAATATAACCGTGTGGGTGCGCAGACGCATATCACACCGCGTGAGATTATCCGTGATTTTATTGAACTGACAGGAATAATTCACCAAAACCCGCACAAAACCGTGGCGGAAATCCTTGGCAGCAACAGCTTTGAAATGGCAAAAGGCGGACTTACCGACGAGGATATCCACGCCGACTTCGTTGAATTTGAATTGTAGTGGAGGTATATAGTGGAAGCGTTTGACAGACTGGCGCCCTTTATACAAGACTTTATATATCAGGAAAAATGGGATGAGCTTCGAGGTATCCAAGTCGCGGCATGTGAGGTTATCTTTGACAGTGACGATAATTTGCTACTGTCATCGGGAACGGCTTCGGGCAAAACAGAAGCCGCGTTTTTGCCTGTGCTTACGGAGCTATATAACAACCCGTCGAAGTCTGTCGGCATAATGTATATCTCGCCGCTTAAAGCACTTATCAACGACCAGTTTAAAAGACTGGAACAGCTCTTAATAGACTCAAACATTCCCGTGTGCAAGTGGCACGGCGACGCCTCGCAGACAAAAAAGAACGAGCTAATCAAAAACCCCGAAGGGCTTATACAAATCACCCCGGAGTCCCTTGAAAGCCTGCTGACCAACAAGCGCGGAGCGTGTTTGCAGATGTTTTCGGATTTGCGTTTTGTAATAATTGATGAGGTGCATCATTTCATGCGTGATGCGCGGGGAGTGCAGCTTCTGTGCGTATTGGAACGGCTGCAAAAACTGACGGGCATTGTACCCAGACGTATCGGGCTTTCCGCCACAATGGGTGATATTACCATGGCACAAACATGGCTAAACACGGGCACAAACCGTGCATGTGCAGCGCCCGTAACAGATGAGGGCAAAAAACGCGTCAGGCTTCATGTGGAGCGTTTTGTAAATTATGCGGAAAAACGCGAAACCGAGGAGCGTGACGGCAGCGGTAATGTCGTAAATGTCGGTGCAAGCGGCGCTATCGGCGACCGTGAGCATTTTGAGTATCTGTTTAAGGCGACGCTCGACAAGAAAACAATTATTTTCACCAACAGCCGCGAGGAAACAGAGTTTATTTTGGCAAATCTTCGGGAAATCGCCATAAAGAATAAATCGCCCGATGTCTACAGGGTGCACCATGGCAACGTATCGGCATTGCTTCGCGAAACAACCGAGGACGAAATGAAAGCCGATGACGAGAAAATCGTCACGGGAGCAACGGTAACGCTTGAGCTTGGTATCGACATCGGCTCGCTCGACCAAGCGGTTCAAGCGGGAGCACCATTGACCGTATCGGCATTTGCACAAAGGCTCGGACGTTGCGGGCGTCGCGGTCAGATACCGCAGCTTCTCTTTACATTTGTGGAAAACCTGCGTGTTGATGCGGCAGACACGCTCGGTCCGATAAACTGGGAATTTATCCGCTTGATAGCGATAATAGAAAAGTACACTAAAGAGCAATGGATTGAGCCGATATATCCGCACAACCATGCATACAACCTGCTCTATCATCAGACAATGAGCTACTTAAAAAGCAATGGCGAGCTATCATCAGCGGCACTTGCATCTGCCGTGCTTTCGCTCGGCCCGTTCCGCCACATTCCTCAGGAGGATTACAAGAAGTTGCTCACGCATTTGCTGAACATCGACCATTTGGAGCGTACCGAGCGTGACGGGCTTATAATCGGCAGAGAGGGTGAGAAAATTGTAAACAGCCATAAGTTTCTCACGGTCTTTTTGGCAACGGAATATTTGCTTGTTAAAGATGAAAACCGCACCATTGGCACGGTTGACAAGGTTTATCCCGTGGGCGTGCGCTTTGCGCTTGCAGGGCAGTCGTGGGAAACCGTGGACGTCAACGAGCAGAGCAAGGTTATCTTTGTCAAGAAAGTTCCCGGTATTTCACTTGTTGACTGGGATGTCGATTTTGACGTGGAGTTGCATACCATTCTTGTACAAAAAATCCGAAGCATACTAAAAAGCGACGAGCCCTATCCATATCTCAGTGAAAGATGTGTGCCGCGCCTTGAGGAAATCCGCTTCATCACACGTGGCAGCGGACTTCTCGAAAATCTTGTAACACCGCTATCGGACAAAAAATTTGCCGTATTCCCGTGGGTGGGAACAAGGCAGCTTTTTACGCTGCATTATGCACTTTTGCACAAGGGTATAAAAAGCAAGCTTCCGTGGATATCATGTGTATATCTTGAGGTTATCTACAATGGCACGGCACAGGAGCTAACAGAGCTGATAATTGATATAATGCACAGTGACCTTGACCTCTACGACCTGCCGCTGCCCGATAACATTCAAGTCAGAGGTAAATATAACGAGTTTGTTCCGACAGACCTGCTCCGCAAGCAGTTCATCGAGGACTACCTCGACCTCGAGGGACTAAAAGCAGAGCTCCTGTAATATTTTTACATTATGAAAAAGAGCACCTCGCCGATAGAAAACGAGGTGTTCTTTCATGTGTCACAAATGTGCAGAAAATGTAGAAATAGCAATGCATTTTAGACATAAATGGCAGCAAATAAGTTATAGACATAGCAGTGGTTTTAGGGGTATAATTATTATGTTGTCGCCACTCCGCTCTGGCAATTATACAACTGAGAGGAGGGGATACAAATATTTGTTTCTCTTATAGAAACTGTCATCGCAAATATAGTAGCCTATTATATTTGCATGTGGCTAAATGACAGGTTCTTCAGCGACAACGATTAGCCACACAGAAGACCCCGATGCAGACACATCGGGGTCTTCGCTTGGGATACAAAAACTATTTGTTTCTCTTTGCCTTGCTTGCATTATAGCACACAGCATAAACATCTGTCAACAATGATTAAAAATACTGCCGACAACTCCTGTGAGGGCAGACACAGTCTTGACACAACCAGGTATTTGTGTATAATAAAACAAAGAAATTATGCTGATAAAAGGTGCTTGACAAGATGAAAAAATCCTCAGAGAATTACATACATACATACATACATACATACATACATACATACATACATACATACATACATACATACATACATACATACATACAT
>WQXY01000025.1 GCA_009781515.1 Oscillospiraceae bacterium | reverse complement strand
TAAAAAATACACCTCCCTCGTTTTCACGAAGTGGTGTAACCCTTTACTACAAGCGAGTTGACCGCTATCGTGATAGTAGGATATTGTCTATCCCCTTATCACAATAACTCATAAAATAACCAAAGGTGTTGCTTATGCAATTGTGTACATAGCTTGATTATGTATACAGGGCGGGGAGGGGTGATGACCCTTCTCGCCTGCCGCCACAAAGGTGGCGAGGCACTTTCGTTTCCTATAGTGGATTATATAGTGCGACGAAAACAAATGCAAGTATTTTATCAATATTATATTAGATTCAGCGTATAACTATAGGTAATATTGTATCAACGAAATGTAGAAATGATGAATGCTAAAATAGTTATTAGTTTTCAGACTATTTTCATCAGCTAATTTTATAATATAAGAACCGCTTATTTCAGGTTAAGCGGCTCTGCTTTATTCAAACTGATAGTTTCGACTTGCATGGTGACTTGCGTGGTAGCCATGCAAGTCGATGTTATTACGTCATTGATGGTTTGCGGTTATGTATTTTTGATTTCGGCTGTTCGGTTTTTCCGGTTCAAAACCACTGTCTGCACAAAATTCAAGATATTCGTTGACAGCGTTATGAAAGTCCTCTGTCAGCGAAACCACACTATCGCCCTCAAAAGATAATAAAGATTTTATACCAACAACCTTACCATGAAAAACACCATCTTCTTCTGAAAGCTCGACACTGCCATGATAATCCTTATAACTCATTGTGCTTTTCATAACAAACCTTCCTGCTTCAACCCCTGCCCGCCGCCGAAGACGTGAATAATTTCCACATTGTCATCTGCGGCTACCGTTTTACTAAAATAAATCGTCCGCGGTTACTTCCGATTGAGCTATCCCAAAGTAACCTTTTTTCGCGAGTCCAAATGTAGTGACCATAGTAATATGAATTGCATATTTTGTGCCTGTTTCCATTATAAAAACCATTTTTCTGCGTTCCAATGCATCAGCTTCAGATTTAGTTATCTCATAAGGATGCTTTGAATATTTCATTTCACATAAATTTATCACGCCATCCTTCCGAGATATCAATAAATCTATTTGAGCACCAGGCTTTGAATTCTTGCTGTGCCAACTTGCTACCTCTGTCGAGACTCCCGGGATACCGAGCTTTTCTTTAATCTTGTGAAGATGCATACGGCAAAGAAGTTCAAACGCATGACCGCACCATGTTCTGTGTCCGCTATCATCTGCATAATTAGTCCAAAAATACTCATCCTTTGTATTATTGTTTTTCATAAAACGCAAATAAAATAGAGTGAAAGGGTCTTTGAGTAAATAGTACGAGTTTTTCTTTTTTCGTGTAAAATCTGTATATTTTTCAATAAAATTGCATTGCTCAAGCTCGCTTAACACAGTTGTTATGTGACCATTGGGTGGTATATTACCTGCTTCGCAAATGTCGTTTCGACTCATACCGCCCTTTTTTGTTGACAATATTTCAACAATTTTGATGTGACGGTGACTATTATTGAATAACGACATATATAATTCATCGAACTCATAACGTAAAGGTGCGTTATCCGAAAAACAAATTTTATCTACATTTTGTGAAAATGATAAACTTTTATCGAATAGGTCTAAGTAATAGGGAATTCCACCAAAAATCATATAGCACTCAGCCAATTGATAACGTGTAATTACTATGTTTCGGGTTTTGAAGAAATCTTCGCACTCGCCTATAGTAAAAGGTGCTAAGTGGATTCTTTTTGTAACCCGATTATGTAGCCCACCTCTATTTTTGAAGAAGTTTTTTGTTATCCACGAGGTTGCTGAACCGCAGCCAATAAATAATATTTCAGGGTTTGAAGATGCCCAACTATTCCAAAAGTAATCAAAGGCTGCCAAAAAGTCAGAGTTACGTGTATCTAACCAAGGCATTTCGTCTATAAAAATTACTTTTTTTTCGTTTGTATTTCTTTTTAGCAGAATTTTAAGTTTATCAAATGCTTCAGACCAGGTTTTTGATGAGGCTTTTATATCTCCGCCGAATTCTTTTATTGCCTTGTCAAAGTTCGCTAAATTTGTTGCT
Source organism: Oscillospiraceae bacterium (assembly GCA_009781515.1). Lineage (GTDB taxonomy): Bacteria > Bacillota > Clostridia > Oscillospirales > Oscillospiraceae > WRMH01. The sequence continues at coordinate 30,137 of WQXY01000025.1, read as the reverse complement.
TTCTTGACATTAACAGTGCCTGTAAAGTAAAATGCGAATTTATTCTTAAACAATTCTTTTATTAGGTATGTTTTGCCGACGCGCCGCCTACCGTACACTATAACTAACTCGGGTTTATTGGAATAATAATGTTTTTCCAGTTCTTGTATTTCGCTTGTTCTGCCGATAATATCCATATTGATGCCTGCCTCTCTCGATATCTGATTTTGCGAAACGGGCTAAAAAGGGGGTAATAATCATATGTTTTAGCCGTGTTGGTGGTGGCAAAAACAGCAAAAACTTACGAAACGGGCTAAAAGTTGGTTAATATTCTCAAATTAGCCCGTTTCGATTATATCACATATGAAAACAAATGCAACCCCTACCCGCCGCCGAAGACGTGGATAATCTCCACATTGTCGTCTGCGGCTACCGTTGTTGTCTGCCAGTCCTCTTCTTCGATATGCTTATTGTTAATCCTCACGATAATTGCAGGAAAATCATACTTTCGCTCCGTCATTATTGCACTTATGGTCAGCCCCTCTTTGAAAGGATAGGGGCGGTTATTTAATGTAATTACAGGCTCATTCATATTTTTTGTACTCCTCGCCCTGCGGCCAGTAGCCCTCCTCTTTCAGATAAGGTCTTATAACAGCTACCAGTTCCGGCAAATCCATTTCAATCTCAATGAGCTTTTCAAGCTTTGGAATACCGTTTGGTGTCCAGCCGCGGCGTTTGTACACAGCGTCAACAAGCTGCTTAAACTGACTCCAACGATAATCCATTATTATTTTCACTTTTTCAGCTGTGCTTTTACCGCACGGGTCAATGCCGATGATATCTTTCATTTGCGCATCGTAACGCTCCTCGCGCGACAGGTATTCACCCTCGGTAATCGGCCCAAGCGACCTGCTGGGTGGAGTGTCGTGCTTACGCTGACCGCTGCCCATGCGAAGTATAAAAATCCGCTGGAATGTATAAACGCGCTCGCTTTGGCGAACCATTGAAACTTCGGTATGACGCTTGCCGAGAACACCCTCATAGATATCAAAATAGTTTTGCACATGCTCGGGTATCTTCGCGGGTTCTTTTTCATACTTGTTATTAACAGGGGTGACATCGTTCCAAGGCAGCTTGCAAAGACCGAGCAGACCAAACCATGTGCGGAACATCGGGAAATAATGCAGTGCTTCGGCTTTATCTTCAAATGTGGGGATTTGGTTATTTACCATATCCATAAAAATTAGCCAAGCCTCGTCATGTTGCGGGCCTTTATTGCACAGAGCATATCCGCCCTGCTGTGCAAGGGACTCCTTCATTAGGTACTCGGAATACTCAAGACCCTTGTTCTCCATGCCGAATTCTTCCATTTCGGCGACCTGCTCGGGGGTCATTTTTACCCACGGACGGGAATTTGTGTAGCTGCAATCAGGGTCATCACTGTAATAAGGCTTCCCGACAGGCCAATCTGCGATTTCTTCGCGGGTTATTGTCGGTATGCCTTCAATTTTTTCGGGTTTTGTGGGTTTTGCGATGTAAGCACTGTCGTTATTAGCACCTGCATTTTCAAGAATTGTACCCTTGATTTCACCAAGTATTTTATTATCATCGTAACCTGTGCTCTGCAAGAACTCACAGTTTTCAAGATTTTTGTTAAAATGAGAGGTGGGAATAGGCATGTCGATAACAGGCTCTTTGATATCATTCCAAACATATCCGCCGAGCATATGTTCATACTCGGGAGAGACCTTGCCGAAACGCTCCGCAAAAATGCGTTTTTGCTGTCTGATGCCCTTGCCGACTATCACGCCGAAGCCGTCGCCCGTCACCATTTGATGCATAAGCTCGTTTAGCGTATAGCCGTTACCCCAGCGCATATCGAGACCCTCGGTATCGTTTAGATTATATAAACCACGCTGATAACATTCCTCGGCAAAGGCTGTCATTGTTGCCATGGAAATAGTGTCAACACCATATGTGTCGCAATAAAAATTAGCCTCGAGTATCCAGTGGGGGTCAAAGCAACCGACATTTGAGCCAAGACCAGCCGCGTTTTCATATTCCGGTCCGTCAACACAAACCTTATGACCCTTATACGGACCTGTGCGAAGCTCAAAACCGTCGGCGGCTTTTGCGCAGCTCATTGAGCAGCCGTACCAACAGCCGTCAGGCAGATTTTGTGTGACATATTTTTCGATAAAAACCTTTGATGAAATCTTTGGTGTCTCGGGGTGAGCGCCAAACTGGAAATTATGTGTGGGAAGCAGGTCGTACCTGTCCATAACCTCAATGATGTTGGCAGTGCCTATTTTTCTCATGTTGTTTTGAGAAGTGTCCAAATGTGCCATTTCCTTATGAAGTCTTACGCCTGCAGCGTTTATGAGTCCTTTTTTTGAGGGGTTGTTGAGGTCGCCGTGTAAGCCGCGATATCGTATAACCACAGCCTTTATTTTCTTATGACGAAACACCGTGCCGATACCGCCGCGCCCTGCCTGCTTTAGACGGACGCAGTCTCTGCGTTTGTCCCAAAATGAGAAATTGAGACAGCCGATATATGAGTTTTCCGAAGCCCTACCGCATGAAATGACAGAGATATTCTCCTTGTCCTCATGGGTGCTTGCGTACATTTCGCTAAGTTGCTCGGCGAGAATATGACTGTCAACAGCCTCAAGCGGCGCGGTATCAATTGTTACAGTATGCTCATTTCCGTCGATAAAAATTATGATTTCTTCATCGGATTTGCCCTGAAGCTCCAATGCGTCGAAGCCTGCAAACTTGAGGAAAGGTCCGAAAAAACCGCCCACATTACTGTCAACGGGTATACCTGTAAGAGGTGATATAGCACACACAAGTGACTTACCCGCTCCGGGATATTGTGTGATGCCTGCAAGTGGTCCGGGTGATATCACGATATCGTTTTCGGGAGAATTCCAACGGGTTCCCTCGCTGATTGCTTTCCACAGATGATATAAGCCAAAGCCCTTGCCGCCGACAAACTTGTCTTTCATGTGAGGCGTAACTGCTTTTTCGCCTATTACCGTGCAATTTTCGCCGCTGACCGAAGCGGTCAGCTTGTCCTGATTGGAGGCGTCAAAGCTTCCGCCAATGCTTATATATAAGCTGCGGTTGTTATAACCACGCTCTATTGTCGTCGGCTCAAAGCTGTATGTCGCAAGTCTTTTATGTGCCGCTTTCATTCGGGTTATGTCATCTTTACTTATTTTATGGCTGCAATTATCAGACATGATTAGTTTCCTCAATTCTTAAAGCTCCTGCGGGGCAGCTCTTGGCACACAAACCGCACGCACTGCACTTAATCGGTGCAGGCAATTCATCATTATAAAACATATAATTTCTAAGGCACTCACCAACGCAAACAAGACAACCGACGCATGTTTTTTTATCAAGCCGGACAACCCCGTTTGTCGCAGTCGAAATAGCCATGATTTGGCACATCTGTTGACAAACACCACACTGGTCGCAAACAGCAATGTCAAAACCGTCGTTTTCGCCCGGTTCAATGCGTATTGCACTAAATAGCCTGTCTTTTTTCTTATAAAACGCTGTTGCACACGTTTCCTCGCAAACTCTGCAACCTGTGCATTTGGACGCATCCGGTACTAACTTTTTCAATATATGTCCTCCATATATTCAAACATTCTGCAATGTGATATAATACACTATAATATAAATTATGCTGATAGGTCAAGGGTAAAAAGAACATGCACGAAGTTGTATATTCGCGGCAAACCATTATAAAAGACATCGGCGAAGAAGGGCAGCAAAAGCTTGCTGCTGCCCGTGTGCTTGTGGTCGGCTGCGGAGGGCTCGGAGCGCCCGTGCTGTATTATTTGACAGCAATGGGAATAGGGCATATAGGACTTTGCGACAACGATGTTGTATCAATGTCAAACCTCAACAGACAAATACTCTTTACAACGGCAGATATCGGAAAACCAAAGGCTGTAATTGCTGACATACGCATAAAAGCACTAAACCCAACCATTAAAACCACGGTCTATCAGCAGACTATGGACAAAGAGCTTGCGAATTCAATAATACCTGACTATGACATAGTTATGGACTGCTTGGACAATTTTAGTGCACGTTTCATAATAAATGATGCGTGTGTTGCTTTGGGAAAACCATTTGTACATGCGGGTGTTGAAGAATTTTACGGGCAGCTTATGACAGTGATGCCGGGAAAAGGTCCGTGCCTGCGTTGCTTATTTCCTAACGGTATAAAGGAAATTTCGCAAAAGAAGCAAATAGGCATAATCGGAGCGACAGCGGGAGTGTTAGGCTCGCTGCAAGCACAGAGTGCAGCAAAGATAATACTTAAAATGGAAACAGCAAGCAGCGGACTTGTAACATACAACGGAGTAAACTGTACGCTTGAAACAATAAACCTTGAACCAAACCCGCAGTGTATTTGCAGAAAGGAACAATAATGACGATTTTTGTTACCGGTGGAGCCGGATATATAGGAAGTCACACTGTGCTTAAACTACTCGAAAACGGCTATGAAGTAATAGTCGCCGATAATTTTTCAAACAGCAAACCCGAGGCTGTAAAACGCATAAAAGGACTTGCGGGACGTGACTTTTTGTTTTATGAAATTGACGTATGCGACGGCAAACAGCTTGATAAGGTTTTCTCGGAGAACAAAATTGACTGCGTAATACATTTTGCAGGACTGAAAGCAGTAGGCGAGTCTGTCGAAAAACCGCTTGAATACTACAAAAACAACTTGAACTCCACAATATCTTTATGCGAAGCAATGAAAAAGCATAATGTGAATAAATTTATATTTTCATCGAGTGCCACGGTATACAGTGGGGATAACGCCATGCCGCTCACGGAAAATTCGCTCACAGGCGGGTGCATAAACCCATACGGCTGGACAAAATATATGTGCGAGCAAATACTAATAGATACAGCCAATGCAAATGAAGACTGGTCTGTTGCACTTCTTCGTTATTTCAATCCTATAGGAGCGCATGAGAGCGGCAAAATAGGCGAGGACCCGCAAGACATACCAAATAACCTCATGCCGTTTATTGCGCAAACAGCAGTAGGTAAGTTTTCGCACCTAAATGTTAAAGGAACTGATTACGACACACCGGACGGAACATGCATCAGAGATTATATTCATGTGACAGACCTTGCCGAGGGGCATGTGTCGGCGGTAAATTACCTGAAAAGCCACACAGGAGTTAATATTTTTAATCTTGGAACAGGGAAAGGTGTCAGTGTGCTTGAGCTTGCCTGTGCCTTTGAGCAGGCAACAGGGGTGGAAATAAAAAGAAAAGACGCTCCGCGGCGTCCCGGTGATCAACCTGTGAGCTTTGCCTCAACAGATAAAGCAAAAAAAGAATTAGGTTGGGAAGCGAAGAAAACACTTTTGGAAGCTTGCGCCGACTCGTGGCGGTGGCAAAAAAATAACCCAAACGGGTACAAGTAATCCGTTGAAACTGCTATCTTCTCTTCTTTTTCTTTGGGTCTATTACATCTCCGCCTGCTTCGCCATACCTTATAAGCAGGTCTTTTTGCTCGGCTGTCAGCGAAGTTGGAACAACCACGTTTGCTGTAACAAACTGGTCGCCGCGTCCCGAGCCGCGAAGATATGAAATACCTTTGCCGCGCAGTCTGAAAACCGTTCCGGTTTGAGTACCTGCGGGAATTGTGAGTTTAACATTGCCGTCGAGTGTCGGAACTTCAAGCTGTGTGCCGATTGCCGCTTGAACAAAAGATATCTGCGTATTGAGAAGTACAGATGTTCCCTCTCTCTGGAATATTTCGTGAGGTCTGACAAAAACCGTTACGAACAAATCGCCCGCTTCGCCGCCGTTTATGCCGGCACTGCCTTGTCCGCGAACAGAGATTGTCTGTCCGTTATCTATGCCGCCGGGAATACTAACCTTAACAGAGCGGTTGCGGCGAACCATTCCCAAGCCTTTGCATTTTTCGCATGGCTGATGTATGAGTTTGCCTCGCCCGTTACATTTCGGGCACTCTGCCGTACTTTGCATCACACCAAAGGGAGTACGCTGCTGAGTACTGACTACGCCGCGACCTTGACAGTCGGGACATTTTTCGGCTGTTGTACCTTTTTTGCAACCACTTCCCGAACAATCGTCGCAGGTCTCAACACGCTGCACCGAAACTTCTTTTTCGCAGCCAAACGCCGCTTCTTCAAATGAAATGTTTTGGTTGACGCGAATACGCTCGCCCTTTCTCGGAGCATTACGGTTGCGGCTTGCGGTACCACCGCCGCCGCCACCGCCGAAAATTGAGCTGAATATATCGCCAAGGTCGAAATCCATTCCGCCAAATCCGCTAAAGCCTCCGCCAAACGGACTGCCGCCGCCTGCACCGAAGTTCGGGTCAACGCCTGCATGTCCGAACTGGTCATAACGTGCTTTTTTGTTGGAGTCGGAAAGGACTTCGTAAGCCTCGTTGACCTCCTTAAATCGTGCTTCGGCTTTGGCATTACCCGGATTAACATCAGGGTGAAATTTTTTCGCATGCTGCCGAAACGCTTTTTTAATTTCTTCGTCTGACGCACCCTTTTTTAATCCGAGTGCGTCATAATAATCTCGTTTTTCGTTTGCCACGTTACTCTCCGATGTGTTTATTCATCAACTACTTCGTAGTCAGCCTCGTAGAATTCGTCACCGCCTCCGGCGCCTGCGTCCCCGCCGGGAGCAGCTCCGCCAAAGTCCGGTCCGCCCGGTCCGCCACCGTCTTGCGGCGGAACTTGGCTGTACAGCTTTTCGCTGACTGCGTAAAATGCCTTTTCAAGCTCGTCTACAGCGTCTTTGATGCTTTGGGTATCTGTGCCGTTTAAGGTTGTTTTGACTTTTTCGATAGCTGCTTCAATTGTAGACTTATCGGCTGCATCGATTTTATCGCCCATTTCGTCAAGGGTTTTTTCGCTTTGGTAAATCATTTGGTCGGCGTGATTGCGTGTGTCTACCTCGTCCTTGCGTTTTGCATCTTCTTCTGCAAATTGCTCGGCTTCTTTGACAGCCTTTTCGATATCGTCCTTGGAAAGATTGGCTGAGGCTGTAATTGTGATATTCTGCTCTCTGCCTGTGCCAAGGTCTTTTGCGGAAACATTGACAATACCGTTTGCGTCGATGTCAAATGTGACTTCAATCTGCGGGATACCCCTGCGAGCGGGTGCAATGCCGTCTAAATGGAACCTACCGAGTGATTTATTGTGCTGAGCCATATCGCGCTCGCCTTGCAGAACGTGGACTTCAACAGAAGTTTGATTGTCCGCTGCGGTTGAGAAGATTTGGCTTTTTTTGGTCGGAATGGTTGTGTTACGCTCAATGAGTTTTGTGCAAACTCCACCCATGGTTTCAATGCCGAGTGAGAGAGGTGTAACATCAAGCAAGAGTATTCCTTCAACATCACCGCCGAGTACGCCGCCTTGAATTGCGGCACCCGCTGCGACACATTCGTCCGGATTGATACCGCGGAACGGGTCTTTTCCGGTGATTTTCTTAACAGCGTCCTGCACGGCGGGGATACGTGTCGAACCACCGACAAGCAGCACCTTTGAAAGCTGATTTGCATTTAGACCGGAGTCTTCAATGGCGCGCTTGACAGGTGTCATTGTTTTTTCGACAAGGTCTGCCGTGAGCTCGTTAAACTTCGCTCTTGTTAAGGTGTAATCCAAATGCTTCGGACCTGTTGCATCTGCTGTGATATACGGCAGATTGATTGTTGCGGTTGTCATGCCGGAAAGGTCGGTTTTTGCTTTTTCTGCGGCTTCTCTCAGGCGCTGTACAGCGATTTTGTTGGCTGCAAGGTCAACACCTGTGTCTTTTTTGAACTCTGCGAGCAGATAATTCATGATAGCATCGTCAAAATCGTCACCACCGAGGCGGTTATTACCGGCTGTTGCGAGCACTTCGATAACACCGTCGCCAATCTCAAGGATTGAAACGTCAAATGTTCCGCCGCCGAGGTCATAAACCATGATTTTTTGGTCCTGCTCTTTGTCAAGACCATACGCAAGTGCTGCGGCTGTAGGCTCGTTGATGATACGTTTAACATCAAGCCCTGCGATTTTCCCGGCGTCCTTTGTTGCCTGACGCTGAGAGTCCGTGAAATATGCGGGCACTGTAATGACAGCTTCGGTTACTTTTGTGCCGAGATATGCTTCTGCATCGCTCTTGAGTTTCTGCAAAACCATTGCGGAAATCTCTTGCGGTGTGTATTGCTTGCCGTCAATGTCAACCTTGAATGCACTGCCCATTTCGCGTTTAATTGATGAAATAGTGCGGTCGGGATTTGTGACAGCCTGACGCTTTGCCACATGACCAATCATTCTCTCACCCTCGGGTGAAAACGCAACGACGGACGGTGTTGTGCGGTTGCCCTCGGCATTTGCTATGATGACGGGCTCGCCGCCCTCAATAACTGCAACACATGAATTTGTTGTTCCTAAGTCAATTCCTATAATTTTTCCCATTTCTTTTTACCTCCTGAAATGTATTGAATGTTTGTTTAATGTTTTGGGCTTCGGGTCAGTTTGCTACGACAACAGTAGAAAAACGTATTACCCTGTCACCCAATGTAAAGCCTTTTTGATATTCTTCGGTGATTATTCCCTCGCCAAAGTTTGGATCTACGATTTTCATTACCGCATTATGGCGGTTGGGGTCAAACGGCTCGCCGGCTGCGGGTATATGACGGACTCCCATGTCCTCAAAAATCTCTGTGAGCTGCTGCATTATCAGCTCTACGCCTTTGTAGTAAGCTTCGTCGGTACATTCCATTTTTAGCGCACGCTCTAAATTGTCATATACGGGCAGAAGTCTTGAAATTGCGTCTGTGCGGGCGTCGCTGTATGTTGTTTCGCGTTCCTTTGCGCTGCGCTTACGGAAGTTGTCATACTCGGCTGCAAGGCGTAAGTATTTATCTTTGTCAATTGCGGCTTGCTCGCTTGTCTCTTTTTCGACTGCTTCATCTGCAGCCTTTGTGTTTTCTTCAGTTTCTATTTCAATATCGGCAGTTTTTGCCGTATCTTCTGAATTTTTAGTTTTCGCCAATGTCTTCATCTCCTATCTTGCTTGTTTTTGCTGCACCCGAAACGAGAGGATTAGTGCCGGAGAGCAGCAGGCTGAGTCCTTTTGCTATGTATGAAAGGTGTGTTGCGACTTTGGAATAATCCATTCGTGTCGGACCTACCACTCCGATTAGCCCTTGCATATCGCCGCCTGCATCATATCTTACCGCAACAACACTTGAGTCTTTGAGCTGCTCGGCAAGGTTTTCCGGACCTATGGTGATTTTTACTTCACCAGCAATGTCCGGCGAGGGCAGTCGAACGAGTTCGTTTACATCTGAAAGGTATCGTATAATCCGCTGTGCCTTGTCGATGTCGCGGTACTCGGGGTGGTCCAAAAGATTGACCGCTCCGGTAAAACTTGCCCCAATCGCTTTTGCTTCAACAAGCAGTTCGATTACAAAGCCTGCAACTATTGTGACTATGCCGCTTGTGTCGCCGACAGCCCGTTCGGTTGCCATAATGAGAGTAGGTGTGACACGTTCTTCGGGAATTCCCGTAAAGCTCGCATTAAATATTGCTGTAAGCTTTTGCAGTATTTTCGGGTCAAAAGGAGCCGTGAGGTGAACAAGCTTATTTTTTACCGTGTCATTGCTGAGCAGAGCCACGATTATAAACGTGTATGAGTCAACATAGATGAAATCGAACCTTGCGATGCTGATAATGCCCGTTGATGAGGTCATGGCGTATGCGGGGTAAGTTGTAAGCCGTGATGTCAGACTTCCGACCTCGTCGAGAAGATGCGGTCTGACTGCGAGGCTGCCGTCAAGCGTGCTGTTGATGACAATCGCATCGTCGTTTGAAATGTTTCGGCTAAGCATCAACTCGTTGACGTAAAGACGATATCCGAGTGATGAGGGTATTCTTCCGGCAGATGTGTGCGGTTTTTCCAAAAGTCCGAGATTTTCTAACTCGGACATATCACTGCGTACCGTCGCCGACGAGAGCGTAGAACCCAACGCCTCGACAACAGCCTTTGACCCTATCGGCTCCGCTGTTTTAACATACAGTTCAACAACGGTGCGTAATATACTTTTTTTCCTCTCACTGAGATACATCGTAAACCTCGTCCGTTTACTTTAGCACTCGACGACCGAGAGTGCTAATTATAAGATACCACCCCCTGCGATACTTGTCAAGCACTATTGTATATATTTCTGTTATTGTTCTAATAGAAGCCATATATGAGCAATTTGCTCTGAATTTTTGCTGCAAGCGGGTCTCGTCGCCCTACTTTCGCAAAAATCCATAGCAAACCGCTCATACATGTCTAACAAATACTTGTTTTTTATGGTATCATTCATTTATTTGGAGGTTGGATATGAAAAATAGAAAATTAATTAACATAAGACTCAGTGACGACGGAGCGGCTGTTATAATCATCGACCAGACTGCATTGCCGAACGAAACAAAATACATTACGCTTCGCACGGCAGAAGAAATGTATGAAGCGATATACAGCCTGCGTGTTCGCGGAGCTCCGGCAATCGGCATTTTTGCGGCGTACGCACTGTTCGTTTTGGCAACACAGATAAAAACCGATGATTATGAGATATTTTTGGCAGAAATGAGCAAACAAAGTAAATATCTTAATTCATCGAGACCAACGGCGGTCAACTTGGAAACTCAGCTAAAAAGAATGACTGATATGGTAGAGGGTATGTCAAATGCTCCTGTTACGCAAATAATCGAAGCCATGAGAGCCAAAGCCGATGATATTTATAATGAAGATGTAAACATGTGCAAAAAGATATCGGAGCAAGGGCTTGCTTTAATAAAAGACGGCTATGGCATAATGACGCAGTGCAATGCAGGACCTCTTGCGACTTCAAAATACGGCACGGGTTTAGGACCTATCATCTTGGGGCATGAGCGAGGCATGAAGCTGCACGCATATATAAACGAAACGCGTCCGCTTTTGCAGGGAGCGCGTCTGACCTCGTATGAACTGTGCGAGCTTGGTATTGACTGTACGCTGATATGTGACAATATGGCGAGTATTGTAATGAGTGAGGGGAAGATAGATGCGGTGTTTGCAGGCTGCGACCGTATCGCGGCAAACGGTGATGTCGCAAACAAGATAGGCACAAGCGGTCTTGCGATATTGGCGAAGCATTACGGCATTCCGTTTTATATTTTTGGACCCTCCACAACCATTGATATGAACTGCCCGACAGGCGCAGATATAGAGATTGAACTGCGAAGTCCCGATGAAATTAAAGAGATGTTTTATGCAAAACCAATGGCGCCCAAAAGTGTCAGTTGCTATAACCCGTCATTTGATGTCACGCCAAATGCCCTGATTACAGCAATTATCACAGAAAATGGAAAATTTCAGCAAAATTTGTAAAAAATAAACAAAAAAAGTGTTGACAAGCACATAATCTTATGCTATATTGTACATACGCAAAGACCTTTACACAGTAATCGGGCCCTCTTAGCGTTTATTGGAACTACCGGTTCATGGCAGACAGGGTCATTTTGACCAAATGGCACAACCGCGGAGAGAGACCGCCGGTACCCTTAGGGGATTGTATGGTGTGCGTGTGCTGCATCGGAGACAGGTGTTGGTAGACAAGAAGGGTTCGAAAATAGAAAGGTGGTAAAACTCTGTTGATATTTGAGTACCACGAGTAGCCCCGCATTCGCAATGGACGGATGCGGGGTTGGTTTTTGTGTTTTTACAGTACAGTGTATTAAGTTCCCCTATGCCTTTCGTACCCTCGTTATATACGTCAGCAGTAAAAATATCGGGGTAGCTGCAGCGCAGACACCGAGAAGCCACAGTATGTTTGAACCGCTGAGCAGTGTCAGTTTGACAAACTCCTCGGGCAATATATTGATTGTACCGCTAAAGAGCAGAAAGCCTCCGATAAACGCAATGAGCATTCCTATAAGAAGTGCTATACGCAGCTTATTAAAAGGATTGCACAAACGGAGCAGCATCAGAAAACCAACGAATGTAATAGAGATAACAGACATGGTTTGCATTTCGACGATTGGAATATCTATGTTTCTGTACAAGAGGAAAATAGCAGTCAAAGCCGCAAAGGAAGCAAGCCCCGCAGGCAAGGCACTGCGAAATACATTTATCAGAAATCTGCCGCTGACAATGCTGTAGTTCGGCTCCATTGCAAGAATGAACGACGGAATACCGATAATCATAGTGTTGTACAGTGTAAACTGCAAGCCCTCCATGGGAAACAGTGACAAAAACGGTATCGTAATGGTACAGGCGAACAGGAATGAAAAAATATTTTTCATTATAAACAGCGAAGCAGAGCGTTGCAGGTTATTGATAACACGGCGCCCCTCCATAACAACGGCAGGCATTGCCGAAAAGTCGGAGTCGAGTAGCACAATGTCGGCAACCTGACTTGCAACCTCACTGCCTGATGCCATTGCGATGCTGCAATTGGCGTCTTTTAATGCGAGGACATCATTGACGCCGTCGCCGGTCATTGCAACCGTGTGCCCTGCTTTTTTGAGAGCGCGGACAAGCTTTCTTTTTTGGTCGGGCGTTACACGCCCAAAAATAACATAATCCTCAACAGCGCGCCTGATTTTCCGCTCAGTTGTGAGCTCCACCGCGTCAATATACCGCTCAGCGCCCTCAATACCCGCTTCCCGTGCAATTTGCGAAACCGTCATAGGATTATCGCCCGATATAACTATGATTTTTACACCCTGCTTAGCAAAAAACTCAAATGTGCTTGGAGCTTCCGCGCGCACACGGTTGGAAATAAGTATAAGTGCAAGAGGCATAAGACGGCTCGCGTCAAGCTTTTCGTTGATATTTTTATCGTATAAGGCAAGCAGCAGCACACGATAGCCTCGTGCCGAGTGTGCTTCTATTATGCTTTGGTATTTATAGTATTGTGTTTGTAAAATCCGCTCGGGAGCACCAAGCAGATATGACTCGCTGCTGCTAAAGGACACACCGCCGTATTTGACCGCAGAGGAAAACGGCATTGTTTTAACTGCACCCCTTGTTGCAGGGGTATTCATATATGACTGTATCGCTGCCATTGTTTCGTTTTCCGAGGGCATGTTGCCGACATAATCTGCGATAATTCTGTCGATATCATCGGCGTTATAACGCTCCTCGCACAAGAGGGCGATTTCTTTAACTTCCATGGCGTTTTCGGTTATAGTGCCGGTTTTATCAACGCAGAGCACATCAACGCGTGCAAGAGTTTCAACACAGCCCATTTCCTGCACAAGTGTGCGTTTGCGGGCAAGCCTCAAAACGCTGACTGTTAGCGTAATTGAAACAAGCAGGTACAAACCGTCGGGTATCATACCGACCAATGCCGCAACTGTGCTGTCTACCGCATTTTGAACCTCATAACCGTGTGCTTGCAATATAAACATTGTTATGCCGAGCGGTACGATTACTATGCCGATTACCTGCACAAGGCGTTTAAGTGCGGAAACCATGCTGCCCGAAGAAAGCTTGTTGCGTGATTTTTTCGCATCAATCGTTAATTTTGCAACAAAGGAGTCCTCGCCGACCTTATCAAGCCGTGCAATACATTCGCCCGAAACGATAAAGCTTCCCGACAGCAGTGCGTCACCCTTGTTTTTTGTAATCTCGTCCGCTTCGCCTGTGACAAGTGCCTCGTTTACCTGACATTCACCCTCAAGCACAATAGCATCGGCATAAATCTGCTGACCCGACGAAAAAACAACAACATCATCAAGCACAGTTGCCTCCGCGGGAATGGATATCTGCTCGCCGTTTCTGATTGCAGTTGCTTGTGGCATTGACATAAAGGTCAGCTTAGAGAGAGCAGCCCTTGAGCGGAGTTCTTGTATAATACCGATAACTGTATTGATTATAACGACGTTTATAAAAAATATGTTCCCGATTGAACCCCAAAATAACGTGCAAAGTCCAAGTAATAGGAAAACTAAGTTAAAATAAGTAAAGACATGCCCTTTTATTACCTGTCCGACTGTTTTTCCTGCGGAGTCCGGACCGATATTGGCATATCCGTTATCAAAGCGCTCCCGTGCCTGTTCATGTGTAAGCCCTGCCGTAGCAGCAGCTTCGACCCTTGGTAACACTCTGTTTAATCGTACTGTATCAGATTTAACCGCCACTGACGCACCTCGCATATCTAAAATCAGTGGCATTCTATCACAATTACACTTGACAAGCAAAGTATTATACGGTTAAATTTTTAGAGAAGAATAAGGAGGTGGGTAGAGTGGAAGAAAAGTATCAGATGATATCGGAGCGTATTCGTGAGCTTCGTGAGATTTTCGAGCTGTCGCAGGAAGATATGGCAAAAGAAACGGGCGTGGAGCTTGCAACATACATTGAGTATGAAACAAGCGGTAAAAATATCCCGATTAGTGTGCTCTATCATATTTCGCAAAAATTCGGCGTTGACATGTCCGAGATTTTAACGGGTGAACAGGCACATATATCAACCTTGCAGGTTTGCCGCCGAGGAAAAGGTCAAACCATCGACCGTTATCCGGGATATATGTTTGAAAACCTTGCACCGCGCTTTAGCGGAAAGGTTATGGAGCCGCTTCTTGTTACGCTCGAACCGGGACAGCCCGACGCGGCTCTCGTCGCTCATGGCGGGCAGGAGTTTAATATTGTGCTCGAGGGTGCGATTGCCATAACATATGACGATAAGGAAGTCGTGCTAAACGCAGGGGACGCAGTGTATTTTGACCCGACGCACCCGCACGGTCAAAAAGCAATCGGAACGGAAAAGGCAAGATTTTTAACAGTAATAACAGAGTAAAGAAGCAGGAGATATCCATGTTAAATAAATACCTACCGAGAATAGACTTCGACTCTTACGATGATTTCATAAAAAACTTCACAATCAATATACCGGATAACTTCAACTTCGGGTTTGATATAGTTGATGGCTGGGCGGAGCTTTCTCCCGACAAGCTTGCGTTAATGTGGTGCGATGATAATACGGAGAATAACGAGCGGAGCTTTACATTTGGGGGGCTCAGCAGGCTTTCAAATCAAGCCGCCAATTATTTTAGGAGCCTTGGTATCGGAAAAGGCGATGTTGTTATGTGCGTGCTTCGTCAGCGCTTTGAATACTGGATAACGGCGATTGCGCTGTGTAAGCTTGGCGCTGTGATAATCCCCGCAACCATGCAGCTGACTGCAAAAGATATTATTTACCGTGCAAACTCGGCAAAAATCAAAGCGGTTGTGTGCTACAGCGACAGCGATAATTTTATCGCCGCACAAATGGAAGAAGCTCTGCCGCAGTGCCCGACAATTAAAATAAAAATACTCACACCCGGCAAACGCGACGGCTGGCTTACATTTAATGACGCGATTGCAAAGCAAAGCGATGTATTCCCGCGCCCTGCAGGTGCCGATGCAATAGAAATAACAGACCCGATGCTTATATATTTCACGTCGGGAACAACAGGAATGCCGAAAATGGTGCTGCATGATTTTACGCACCCGCTCGGCCATATAGTGACGGCAAAATACTGGCAGCAGGTACGTGAGGATAAGCTGCATAACTCTATGTCGGACTCCGGCTGGGCTAAGTTCGGTTGGGGCAAGATTTACGGTCAGTTTATTTGCGGAGCACCGATTTTTGCATACGATATGGATAAGTTCGTTCCGAAAAATGTCATGGAGCGGCTTGAGAAGTACCGCATAGCCACATTTTGCGCACCGCCCACCATGTTTCGGTTTATGCTCGCTGAGGGGATGGATGCCTATGACTTTAGTGCGATTGAGCATTGCGGCAACGCGGGTGAACCACTCAGCCCCGAGATTTTCAACAAGATAAAAGACCTTTGGGGTCTTGATATGTATGAGGGCTTCGGGCAGTCCGAGTCTACAGTCCTTATTGCAAACTTCCCGTGGTTTAAGCCAAAGCCCGGCTCAATGGGCAAGCCTGCCCCGCTGTACGATGTTGACCTTGTAGACACAAACGGAAACACATGTGAGGACGGTGAGGAAGGTCGGATTATCATACGAAACACAAATGCTGTGGGACTGTTTAAGGGTTACTATATGGACGATAAGCTGACAGCCGAAGCATTTGCCCCGGACGCGTCCGGAGAAAATGTGTATGATACCGGCGATACCGCATGGCGTGACCCCGACGGTTATTACTGGTTTGTCGGCAGAAATGACGATATGATAAAATGCTCAGGATATCGTATAGGTCCGTTTGAAGTGGAAAGCGTTCTCTCCGAGCATGAAGCTGTTCTCGAATGTGCTGTTACGGGTGCTCCCGACCCGAAGCGCGGGCAGGTTGTAAAAGCAACTGTTGTGCTTAATAAAGGGTTTGCAGCATCAGACGAGCTTGTTAAAGAACTTCAAGATTTTGTCAAAAAAATGACAGCCCCCTACAAATACCCGAGAATAGTGGAGTTTGTAGACGAACTGCCGAAAACAATCAGCGGAAAAATCAAACGCGCTCAAATCCGCACACAAACAAGCAACGGGTGATTTGTTGCCGCCCCTTCATTAACATGTTCAGAAAAATATTTATTTTAGCTTAATTACTCAAAAATTATCATGCAATGTTGAATTATATTTACATGTTCAACATTGCATGAACAATTTTGAACAAATTAGCAAAAATCGCCGAAAGTGCCTGCCTTGCTTTATTATTCTGACGTGTATATACTGTTGAAAAGAGGGAAACGAACGAAATCTGAGTTACCTGATACAAAAAATATTCTTGTAGAGGTTTAGTAATGTCTATATCTGATGCACAATATATAAAAGACCAAATTAGAGATAATATAGTTAATTTAAACGCATTACCTGTTGTAGCTTCGTGTAGTATAGATAATATTGACACAAGCAAACACGGTTGGAAAGGGCGCTTAAAAGATGAAGTAATAGCTTTTTATAGTAAAATTGGTGCAAAAATAAATAGACAAGGGTTTGGGGATGTTATATTAACCCCGCGTATCATAAATAACGCTTTAGAATATGTTAGCACAGAGGGCGAAGCAGTAGCTTTCTTTGTAGCACATAAAGTTATTAAGCAGGGAATAATGATTGGTTATCATACAAATCACAAAGATAGAAGTTTAGATACTATAACATTTGCTGCTCCTGTAGAGTTAAATAGTAAGCGAGGCAATATGGCTGTAGTGATTAAGGTTGCCGGAAGAAAACTATATAAAGCTCATCGTATATTAACTACGGACGGAAGTTTGTTTTAATAAAAAACCAAGTACATATGGAAACCGACAAAGATAACCGAAGTCAGAGCCTGTCCACCACATATGTACCTGTTATAAACACTCTATCATAAAAATAATTGGATTTCAATACTTTTCTTCTTAAAAAGTGAGTTTCACTGAGCTAATGGTACTACAAATTACCTGTTTGATACATGATTGCAGATAATGCTACGACAGGGGCGGTTTCGCTGCGTAAGATACGATTGCCGAGGGATACAATTGCGAAACCCTTTGTTTTAGCCAGATAAATCTCGGAAAGATCAAAGCCGCCCTCCGGACCTGTTATAATTGAATATGAGCTAATATCCGGAGATGACCTCTCGTTTAGTTCCAAAACATCTTTTAAGTGAATCTGACTTTCATCTTCGTAAAAAAGAATAGCTCGCGTGGTTGTAGAGCAAAGGGATGCTTCGTCCGGTTTAATTATATCTAAAATATCCTTAAAACCGCCGCCGTCAGATACCATAGGCACAATGCCTCTGCCGGACTGCTTTGCCGTCTCTAAGGAAATTCTTTGGAGACGCTCTGTTTTTTTGGGGATATTACTTGGAACAGCAACACATCTTTTTGAAGCAAACAAAACTATCTCGGTTGCTCCAAGCTCAACAGATTTTTGCACCGCATAATCAAGTCTGTCACCCTTGCTGTAAGCCATATAAACCGTGCATTTAACTGACGGTTCTGCGTTTGATACCCTCTTTTCGATTATTTGTGCAACTGAGTTTTTATTTTGCCCGCCTGTATTAATTTGTTCTTCTAATTTACAAATGTAGTCATTTCCGTTTTCATCGCAGACAACAAAAAACTCACCCGGACGAAGCCGCAGCGAACGTATATGCTCACTGTCCTCGCGGCTGAGCAGGATAGTACCGTTTGATATATTTTGTGGTTTTGTAAAAAAACGTATCATCTAACTTAAACTCAAAGGCGGTCTGTGAGAGTCTATAACCCTTGCCACATCAAAGAAATCCCTGTTTAGAATATCGGCAAAGCGTACAAGCGAATACCAGCTGATTTCAATTCGCCCCATGGTGATTATCGGCGTGCCTACTCCCTCAATTAACTGTCTGTTATCTACCGTGCAAAATATGTCATAACCGCTGTTTTTAATAACCTGCATAGCATCTGCGCCGAGCCATGCCGGGGAAACTCCGGCGGGTGATATGAAGATATTGGTTTTGCCTAAAATCGGACCGTGGATTTCATGCCACCTGTTAACATCGTACGCTGTCTGATTTTTAAGGGTTGCTGTGGTGTGCGTAAAGCTGTGATTTGCAAAAAGCCACCCGTTTTCTTTCAGCTTATCGGCAATTTCTTTTGCAATATCCCGTGCATTCGGGTCTTTGTTAAAGTCATAGCCAAACAGACCGTGAGAGGATTTATCAAAAACAACACCTGTTGCGGCGATTATACCTTTTGCACCGCGATATGAAAACTGGGGATTATCCCTTACGAAACTATCAACCATGAGAAAAACATCGCCGTCGTATGTGATAAGTGTTTCGCCCCCGGGGGTCTTAACCTCGGTGGCAAGCTCGCCGTGTTCATCAATGACAATTTTGTTGGGAAATCCGATGCCGCCGTGGCTTGCAGCGTTTTCATAACCGGGGTCATCAATAGATATTATAAGAGGGATTTTGCCTGCAGGCAGGTATATATCCCGTCGCTGCATATTACCCTCGGCATCTTTTCTGAATAAATCGTTTATGTCATACAGGACATAACCGCGCTCCATAAGCAGCGGAAGTGCCCGTTCAAGCTCGCTTTGGTACAGAAAATATGCATATCCGCTTTGTGGTGTGCCTAAATTTCTGTAAAGATGCTCGGGAAAAAGTATAAGTGTATGGAAGAAAATATGCTTTACCTGTCCCTCAAATAAAACGAGGTTGTCTATTGTGCTTTGTATTGAAGCTTCCAAACGCTCGGTATCGTCATTGAATAAGGTTTCATCTTCACGCAGCAGTGCGAGTGCTTCATCGTAAAAATAGCCCAAGTAAAGCCTTTCGGCTTCCATAAGCATTATGTTTCGCCTGTCGATTAACTCGTCATATGACTCGCCCGGTGTGGGAGAGGGGGTGGGGTCATCTTCGCCTGTCCCGGGGTCGGGTGTTTCGCCCGTGCCGGGGTCTTTCGTCGGCGTGGGGGTCGCATGCACTCCCGGTGTGCCGGGTAAAAGCTCATGCTCTAACACCCAAAACCCGATTGCCCATATAGCAGCTATAAAAAACAGTACAAATAGTACAATAACACTCTTTTTCATAGTGTTATTATACCATATATTGATAAAAATAGCAAATTGATGCTTTCGTCATCGCGAGCGTAGCGTGGCGATCCAGAAAACGCATCTGTTGGAGTATTTATGTCTGGATTGCCACGTCGCGTAAGTCTCGCAAGCGAGACTTGGGCTCCTCGCAATGATGTCATTTATGTGTGCTGATTATTTTTCTTATCAACAAATTCGCAAATATCATCACAACCATACCGATTGCACAGATTATATAAACAGTGTTGTAGTTGCCGCTTTTGTCGAGAAAAAAGCTTGCAATAAGCGGAGCGGCTATACCTGCAAAGCCGAATGCCATGTACATAATGCCGTAGTTAGCACTGTAATTTTTTAGTCCAAAGCGGTCAACTGTGATTGCGGGGTATACACTCAATGTTGCACCAAAGCAAAGACCTGCAAAGGTAATCCCCGTGATGAGAAGCGGCAGGCTTGTATAATACCCGAAGCCGAGCATGTTAAGGCAGTGCAGAGCAAAAACAATAAGTAAAGTGTTAGCCCAGCCTATTTTATCGGAAATAATACCGCCGATTATCCTGCCTGCGCAGTTTACAAGTGCCATAAATGCCACAAGACCTGCAAGCATTCCGGGGTCGTCTATTCCAACCTGCAAGCCTGCTATGCCTGTGATATTTCCGATTACCATTTGACCGATTGACACAGAGCAAAGGAACATAAAAAAGAGAATGTAAAACTCGCCTGTCCCAATCATTTGTGTCCATGTTTTGTCCGAGGTCACGAAAGTGACGTTGCGTAGTGTTGCGGCGGCTTTTTGCTTGAAGTTTTTCGGCTCGGGCGGAACATATCCTTCGGGAGGGCTTTTTATCAGCTGTGCCAAGGGTATACTGATAGCAAGTGTTTTTATCCCGAGTATTACAAATGCCGTTTGCAAACCGAAACGGTCAATCAAATATGAAGCGAGCGGAGCAAGGTATAAGGCGGTCAGACCAAAGCCGCCGATTATCCAGCCGCTGACAAATCCTTTCTTAGAGGGGTGATACCATTTTAGAACCGTCGGCAGGTAGCTACTGTAGCCAAAGCCGATGCCAAAGCCCGTTACAACACCAAAAAAGACCGCAACCATTGTTGGGTTGTTGCCGATAAACCCTGAAAGTAAAAGTCCCGTTCCTGTCAGC
This sequence comes from Oscillospiraceae bacterium, assembly GCA_009781515.1. Classification (GTDB taxonomy): domain Bacteria; phylum Bacillota; class Clostridia; order Oscillospirales; family Oscillospiraceae; genus WRMH01. The sequence continues at coordinate 9,445 of WQXY01000025.1, read as the reverse complement.
ACCGCTCCGATTGTTCCGACAATCCGGGCGGGTATTTTCATTTGAAGCCTGCCGCCTATGAGATTTCCTGTGGCAAAGCATATTAAAACAAGGCTGAACGGGAGTCCGGACTGTGTTGCAGTCCACTCCCACTCAGCTTCAATCACTCGACGTATAACGCTCCACGCATACAGCATTCCTATGCTGACCATGTAGATTATTCCGGCAATCAGTATCACGCGTGCTTTTTTCTGTGTATTTGTATCATTCATGCAGTCATTATATATACTTGCTGCTTAGATATCAAGGCTGGTTTACAATTCCTGTAAATAAGACTTGAGAGCCACCGTCATAAGTATGGCTGTATAAAACAAACACAAAGGGTGTGTTGCAAATCATTTCAAATGGCGGTGTCGGCTCCGGCATACCGGCACCGGGAGCGGGCATAATTGTTACAGCTGCAGCAGTTGTGCCTTCTTCGTCAACATTTATAAAAGCCTTTTGCAATGCACTTCCGAGCCAGACAGGGATATTTTCCTCAATCAAACCTCCTGTAAGCGGAGCAGATATTTCGTCAAAGAGTGGTATGCCAAGTGCGGTAAGTACGTCACTCAACTGCATTAGAGGACTTTCGATTTTGAAGCGAGGCAGGAGCAGTTTTCCGTCTGCAAACTGTGCATTGTGTCGGATTGAGTTAAAATAGTCATTTGTCATAGATGTAAGCAGCCCTGTTGCGTCACCGTCCTTAGGCAATATAATATACATACCTCCGCCTGTTTTGAACCATAACGGTATCGCCTGAACTTTTTCATCTTCGTAGTACATCTGACCATCGCCCTCGCGCAGCATAAAATGCGCTGTGCTTTCACCGTTTGGTGAATAAAATATATCCTCTGCAGTTCTGTCGGGATTAAACTCCCATTCCCACCTATCCGAGAAATATATGGCATTGGCTATTGCCGCAACTGTCTGAGGGTCAAACTCACTTATAATATTATCAATCAGCCCTTGTGTATTATCCCTTGCCCATTTATTTACCGCATCAACAGCTTCATGGGATGAAAAGTCCGCACTTATGGCAGCACCCCGATAATAGTCTAAAAATTTCTGTGCAAAGTTACGGTTGAGAGTCTGATTTTTATCAACAAATATTGCATTGGCAATTTTGAGCGGATTATGATGAGTTATTCCATATTCCGCATCATACCCGCTTTCGTTTTCTCTATAATAAATATCCCTTGTTAAATCAAATAGCATACGGGACGCTGCACTGTTTAAGTCATCTTCGCTGACCCCTGCGGCAGACAAAGCCGAGAGCAGAGCATCTTTATATTGCGGTTCTGTTGCATTTACAAGTGCCGCAAGCGGAAGCCACACAGAATAAGGGGACACGATAAAATTATCTGTGCCGACATTTTCTGCAAGTGCCGCACTCAAGCGAAATGCAAAATCATTTGCTCCTGTTGCGGCTACTTCCACCTGAATGTTTCGTCCTGCAGTAATGGGAGCTTCGAGTGCACGTGCCGTTAAAGGCAAAATGTGTATTGGTGATGCACTCGGGTCATCGATTATTTTGTCAAGAATTAACGGGATAATAAATGTAGCAGCAAGTAAAATAACAACGCAGGCTGCAATTGACGTAATTAAGCGCGTCATTCGCAAAGATTTTCTTGTTTTTTTAATGGAACTATCCGTGTCGGCTTCAATTACTAATTTATCATCAATAGAGCCGATTTCATCTAACATATCTTCCGGTTTCATAATGTTACACCCTCTTTCTCTAAGAATTCTTTTAATTTGATACGTGTTCTGCGGAGAATGGATTTTATGTTATTCTCGCTGATGTCGTACCTTTTTGAAATTGCTTCTATTTTATCTGCGTACCAATATCGCCGAATGAATATAAGTCGTTGCTCTTTGCTGATTTCGCTCAGAAATTTACTTATTAGACCGGCAACAACTCCGGCTTCGTACTCTGCTTCAACGTTTCGCATTGAGGGTATGCAGTCCTCAAGTTCGCTGAGCAGCAACTCTACAGTTCCTCCGCCACGCTTTTCCGCCGTGTACGCTTTATACTTATTGAGCGAAAGGTTACGCGTTATGCGTCCTAAAAAAGCTTTTAGCAAAGTCGGTCTCTGCGGCGGAATGGAACTCCACACCTTAAAGAATGTATCGCTGACACATTCTTCGCAGTCTTCGCGATTATGCAAAATATTCATAGCTATTGTGCTGCAATACCCGCCATACTTCTTTGATGTTTCGTGTATGGCTGTTTCGCTTCGAGACCAGTATAATTCAATTATTTCGGCATCATTCATGACTGTTACCTTCCGAAGGCTTGTTACAAGGTATTATATGAAGCTTCACCTGGATAGACAACAAAAAAATGCTTTAGTTGCATAAATGATAAAAATATTTTTATGGATATTGTAGAGGAGCACAATAATTCCTCGCCAATGAGGGGTGGCACGAAGTGCCGGGGTGGTTAATTTAGGGGCGGCAACCTGCCACCTGTGACCCTGTCATTGCGGCCTACGAGCCGCAATCTCTCCCGCCGTCATTGCGAGGAGCACATGGTGCGACGTGGCAATCCAGAAATAAAATCTCAAAATCATGATAAAACTCTTGATTTATCATGATTGCATAATATATAATCTACCACAGGAAACGATTAGTGCCTCGCCACTTTTGTGGCGGCAGGTGAGAAGTGTTGTTACCACTCCTCACCCTGCATATGTGAGACACCACATACACAATTGCAAAGCAACACCGTGCCGATAAGTATATAATTATTTGCGCAGTATCGCAAGCGATACTTTATAACTGCAAGTATTACATGATTGGCAGTGTGGCACAATAAAAATGTGCTGTGTATGTAAAGCGAGTATATTCGCTCTGTACACGGCATTTTTCGTTTCTCGGAGCAAACTCGTCGGGGCTTGTGCGCACGCCCCGACGGGGAAGTACTCCGAGGAATATAACTCAGTAAGATAAGTAAAAAATTTGGAGGGTTTATCATGTACAAAAATGCGGGAAAGAAAATACTTTATTTGGCACAAATTCTTACTATCATAATGGCTGTCGCTGCTTTCATAATTGGGTTAGTTATGGCTGCCGCAAGCAACAACTTTTTAGTATTTTTAGGTATTGCAATTGGTGGTAGTTTTTTTGCGTGGCTATCTAATTTGGTTTTAGCGGGTTTTGGAGAACTCATTGAAAACACACATGAACTACTTAAAATCGCAAGAGTGATGTCGCCGTCGGGTTATAGCCAATCAACTTCAGCGCCTGCCGAATTCTCGGTTGCAAACGCGGGAATGTCGCCAAAAAGTCACGATCAATCAACTGTAACACCTGTCAGTCCCTCTGTTACAGACATAGGGATTAAAACAGAAAATGTTGAATTTCCTGTCGTAGGAGTACGAATTAAATCTATAGCTCCAAATTCAGTAGCAGCAACAGCAGGTTTAACGGTTGCTGACATTATAACTGACCTTGGGGGAACTAAAATTCGTTTAGTCAGTGAGTTATATAATGTGCTTTCTTCATACCATATAGGAGATACAACAACTATAACTATACGGCGAGGCCATGAAGATTTGACCCTACCCTTGATATTTAATTATTAAAAAGAAACACGGAAAGAGAGAGTTCATGAAAAAAGTTTATTATTATTGTTTGTAGCAACTTTGTTGTTAATAGTGCTCGTATCATGTGATGAGAGAAATAAATTGATTGGGACGTGGGAATGCAGTGATTTTGCTGTCCGGATAAAATGTTGTGAGGAGGGGCGGCAGGTTGCCGCACCGGCGGACACAAAATCACTGTTGACAGTTATTTATGGAATATGCTATACTGCAAGCAAGGCAAAGTGATAAGAGCGATTTTATCCCTATCGAAGACCCCGATGTGTCAGCATCGGGGTCTTCTGTGTGGCTAATCGTTGTCGCTGAAGAACCTATCATTAAGCCACTTGCAAATATAATAGGCAACTATACTTGCAATGATAGTTTCTATGAGTGATAAGGCGATTTTTATCCCCTCCTCTCTGTTGTAGATTTGCCAGAGTGGAGTGGCGACAACATAAATATTATACTCTTAAAACAGCCTCAATGTCCATAATTTATTTGCCTCACATTATGGCGAAATTGCACTGGTATTTCTACATTTATTGCACTTCCATTACATAGATACTCTAATTAAACGCTCGTGTTAAGTTAACTTAGTTCGTCTAAATATGTTTGAATACGAAACTGCATTAATTTAGCTGTTTCTGTTGCTGTTTTTCCGCCTGAGTAGAAGGTGTTCATGTCGCCTTCCAAGTGACGCCATATATCAATATCGAGCCATTGACCAACAGGTTTTGCATTTTCTATAATTGCACGCAAATCATCTGCTTCGGTTTGTGTCATTTCGCCAAGCAGTAAAGGACCTTCGACCGTGGCGGGAGCAGCAGTGCTACTCATGGTTTCCGCAATCAATTCATCGTATAACTCAATACGCATGGGAAAACCGTCACTAAAAACCTCTGAAAGATTTACAGAACCGGTCCGGTATGGTGACATTAAGACCCGGCGTATAAACGACCACGCTTCTTCTTTATGTTCGGAAGATGCGGTTATTCCTAAGGTTTCGTTGTACGGAACAATAATATCAGAGCCGCCTTGTGATGTCGGAACTCCTATTGCACGGATATCTCCCAGTGCAACAACAAACTCCTGATATCTTCGCGGAGTATAAACAAGCGCAAAAGATACAAGGTGCTCACCGCGACGCAACCTTGTAAATTCGCTTGTATCGTCATCGGAAATAATATGATTAGGTAAACTGCGTGAAGCTTCCAATATGCGTATGAATTCATCAGAGTCTAAATTTGCCTTATACTGTTCCCAATTAATAAACTCATCACCTGAAAATGCAATCATGGTTTTTACGAAACCTTCTCTGTCCATATATTGACCGAGCGGTGCCTGCATATGCTTGAGGTCATCCAAGATGCCAAGTAAATCATGTGGAGTCCATGAATTAATAAAAGCTAAATCCTCCGTAATTCCAATCATAGTTTGAATTACAAACCTATCTGCAACAAATCTGAGCGCCCCGTCGGTTCCTTCAAAGGCACTTAGAACATTCGGGAAAAAATCAGACCGCTCAAGCTCATTATCGTTATCAATAAACGGATATAAGTCTACAAACAGCTTGTTGTTTGTGTAGCGGGAACCAAAATCTACCAATATATCAGGTCCCTTACCGGCAATCAGCTCTGTATGCAAACGCATTTCTGCCGCAGCCCAATCATATTCTGCTTCTTCAAAGTAATTGATAACCTGAATTCTAAGCGTTTCACTTTTTTCGTTAAACGCTTTAACTTCTCGCAATAAATTATCGGATAAATACATACCACCCAATGTAATAGTTTTTTCAGATGAATTATCTTTACTGTTATTTTCCGGTTTGCCGGGATTGTCTGTTAAATCATCTATTGCACCATCATGTGCATTATTGCTGCATGAAATAAGAATTAAGCAAAGAGAAATAAAAAAGCAAATCAATGTAGTTTTTTTCATAACATATCCAAATCTTCGGTTTTTACAGCATTAAACCCGATTGTTAATCAGCAGTTCGAGCAGGTCGCGGTCGACCTTGAAGCCGTCCATATCCTCGAATTTCGCTCCCGGTCTGCCGTGGTCGACAATTCCAAATGTGCCCTTGAAGTTCCAAAGTGCGTAGCCCCACTTATACTCACGGAAAAGACCGAGCAAATCAGAGAGCCAGCTTAGAGCAACGTCATTGGGGGTTTTATTGTAGCAGCCAAACTCGCCGATATGTATTTGCGTGCCGCTTTTTTCAACCTCAAGCCACGGCTTGTAATACTCGCGAAGCTTGGCATTATCCCACATTTCGCCGTCGGACAAACCGGGGTACTCCGGTTTCTTCCAGACGTAGCTGTCATCTGTTTGCGCCCAGCCCGCCTGATAGTGGCTGACAGTATACGGAGCATAACCCCTGCCGCTGTGTATGACGCCTGTGTCAGCAAGCTCCGGGATTGCTGTGCCACCGCCGCCGATGCCGTTTAATATAAGCAGACGCTGCGGGTCTGCTTTGCGTATTGCACCTATGGTACGCCGCATGACTTTTTCGTGACGTTTACGTGTAAAACCGTCCTCGCCGACATTTGGCGGCTCATTGAGCAAATCAAAGCTCAGCACATCGGACGAAATACCTTTATATCTTTTGGTAAAGTGTTCCCACAAAAATACAAATGCATCCTGTGCTTCCTTATCTTTCCACAGGTTGTGCTTTTCTATAGTTCTGTTGTTAATGCAGTAGCCGGGAGCACGGTGCATATTAAGGCTCATGTGTAAGCCTCGCTCCCTGCACGCTGTTAAATATGCATCCAAGTTATCAAAGACACTCTCGTCGGGATTAAAATAATCAAAATCCTTTGTCCAAAATCTGTAATCGAGCGGAACCCTTATATAGTTAAATCCTTTTTTTGCGATAAAATCCAGTTGCTTTTTATCCGGTTTTGCGGGTTTTTTACCGCTGTAGTAAAACATCCAAAGCATGTTAAATCCGTATTTTTTCATTAAAACCTCCACTAATTAGAACTGACCGAAACGGTCAAATCATTGATAATGCAATGAGTGCAGCTGCTGATAAGTAGTATATCAAAATACCCGGCTTATGTATACACTTAAGAGCCTGTCGATTTATATTTACGAAGTCCAAACCGCCATAGTCCATAGCATGGGATAAGAAATAACAGTCCGATTAGTGGCGTAAATATATATAAAGGATTATCGCGCACACCGATGAGGTATAAAAGCGGATAATACTGGAACAAAGCAAGCGGAATGACATATGTCAGAATTTTGAGAACCTCATTGCCGTATATGGAAAAAGGATATGCTCCGAACTCGCGTCCCCCGTCGGTCACAATATTCATAACTTCAATGCCCTCAATAGTAAAAAACGAAATTGCAGCATATATAACAAATAATCCAAAAAATATAACCACACCGCAGGAAATCATCAGAAAAAGCGTCAGCACTTTATCGGCAGACCAATCTATTCCACTCGTTGGTATTGCATAACAAAAAAGTGCAATAGCCTGCAGTAAGCGGCCTATGCGCGAAAATTCCATTTTTGAAGCAAGAACCAAGAAAACCTCACTTCTCGGACGTACTAATGCACGGTCAAACTCACCGTTTCCAATCATCATGGGAAAAGCATCAAAACCCCTGCCAAAGCACTCGGCGATTGAATATGTAAACAAAATGACAGCACTGCATAAAAGAACCTGCTCAAATGTGAAGCCTTCAACGGTATTAAACCTGAGAAACATGAAGAAAATACCCAACAGCAAAGAGAAAGACACAAGAAACTGTCCAAGTGACGTCATAAAAAATGAAGCCTTGTACTGCATTTGACATCTTAAGTGAATAGAGAAAAATTTTCCATAGAGTTTCATATAGTATTAACCACCCTGTACGATTACTTTGGTCAGTGCTTTTCTCATGGCAAGTTTGCCGAGTATTACTAAGGTTATCAGCCAAAATGCCTGTAATCCCAATCCCCATAGAACATCTGAGCCTGTGATGCTGCCGCTGTAAATACGCAGCGGCATGTTTTGCATTGCGGCAAACGGTAATAGTTCAACAACCTGCCGTACGCCGTCGGGGAAAAACGGCAGAGGAATGATTGCACCTGCGAAAAAATCCGCAAGGACAGAAGCGACAAGCCTTACCCCCGCTGAGGAAAGCGTGTAAAAAACGGTGGTATAGATAAACATGGAAAAAGCAACAACAACACATAAAGCAAGAACTGTTGAAACGAGGAAAAATGAGAGCTGCTCGAGGTTTTCGGGCAGAGTCATTCTAAACGGCTCGGGGAGCAGGAAAGCTATAAGCAAAATAGGCACGAAGCGAAGTGTGGCTTTTACAACCCTGTTGGCTGTTGCCTGACAAAACCAACGGTTGTACAGGTTCATCGGTCGTGCAAGCTCATATGCAATAGAACCGCTTGTAATTGATGAAAGTATGTCATGTTCAACGAACCATGTCATAAAAAGTGCGAGAAGTGCCTGCTGCATCCAAATATATGATGCAATTTGTGAAGGCGTCATAGGAAAAGCATCGGGATTTGTGCGATAAAAAGCAGCAAACTGCAATATTAGCATAAAACCCCATGCAAATTGAGTTGCAATGCCGCCAAGCGCCGCCGCACGGTACTGCAATCCCGCAGAAAACCTTATACGAAATAAAGCAAGATATGCACTCATATCTTATGCTCCTCATAAAGTGCCGCAACCATTTGTTCGGCACTGATACTCACGACAGATATATCAGCAACCTCAACCTGATTTGATATATAGGCGATTGCATCTGAAACAGAAAGTTTTGTTGGGTCGAAAGTTACTGTCAAACGCCCTTCTTTCAACTCAACGGGCGTCATATTATCGCTTAATTTGGGCATTTGCCCGTTATAATCAACAATAAGTGTTTTTTCGCAGGAAAACCTCTTTTGAAGCTCCGTCAGGCTTCCGTCAAGCAAAATACGACCTTTGCCGATAAGAAGTATCCGCTCTGTAAGAGCCTCGATATCTTGCATATCATGGGTGGTGAGAATAACGGTTGTTTTCATTTCGGCATTTAAGTTTTTGATAAACTGCCGAACTGCTATTTTTGAAACGGCATCAAGTCCGATTGTCGGCTCGTCAAGGAAAAGGATTTTCGGATTATGTAAGAGTGAAGCCACTATTTCGCATCGCATACGCTGTCCGAGGCTCAAGCTGCGTGTCGGTGTTTTGATTATTTCGCCCAAATCGAGAAGTTCTGTGAGAGTATCAAGGGTTTTTTGATATTCGTTTGAATTTACCTTGTAAATATCCCGAATAAGCTCAAAGCTGTCGATAACGGGGACATCCCACCAAAGCTGACTGCGTTGTCCGAAAACAACCCCGATATCACGCACATGAGATTTACGTTCTTTCCATGGGGTGCGTCCGTTTATTTTGCACTCGCCCGAGTCGGGGGTGAGGATACCGCACATAACTTTAATAGTTGTGCTTTTGCCCGCCCCGTTTGGTCCGATATAACCGACCATTTCGCCCTCGTTTATAGTGAAGCTGACATTATCAAGTGCCTGTACTTTTTTGTACTCACGCGAAAATAAGGCCCGGGCCGCATTGCCGAGACCTGTTTGACGTTTCGCTACACGAAAGGATTTACTGATGTTTTGTAGTGTTATCATATACTCCCTATTGCTCTTTTAAGTGGCTGCCGAACAGTCGCCATAGCTCATTTGCTACCTGATCCATGAGCTGATTGAGATTGGACGTGGCATATTCCGCTACATCAGCCCAGCCTGATGTAAGCCCTGCCATCAGGACACTTTTGCCGAATGTGCCGGGACGGTCGACTTCTTCAAGGACAAACTTGCCGGGAAACCACGAATGGTTGAC